>JAXHUH010000220.1:0-87043 GCA_034211175.1 Actinomycetota bacterium | reverse complement strand
CCCGGAGCCCCCGGCGAACCCAACTGACCCGACGGACCCGCCGACGGACGGCACGACGACGACCACGGTCGACCCGACGACGACCACCGTCGATCCGACCACGACGACCGTCGCCGACACGACGACCTCGCTCGTCACCACGACGCTGGCCACGACGACCACGCTGGCGCCGACCTCGACGACGGCTCCCGACTCGTCGACGACGTCGGTGGTCGACGGCTCCACGACCACGACGGTGGTCGACGGCTCCACGACCACGACGGTCGACCCGACGACCACCACGGTGGCGCCGACCTCGACGACGGCCGAGCCGACGACGACCACGGCCGAGCCGACCACCACGACCGAGTCGACCACGACGACGACGGAGCCGGGCAACACCCCGCCGCCGCTGACGTCGAGCTCCGACGAGATCGCCCACATCATCCGTCGGCTCACCTTCGGCGCCACCCCGGCCCTGCGGCTCGAGCTCGACGAGCTCGGCATCGAGGCGTGGCTGGCGCAGCAGCTCGACCCGGCGTCGATCGACGACGGCGAGACCGAGGCGATCCTGGCCAACGGCTACCCGTCGCTGACCGGCACCAACGCCCAGAACTCCCAGCGGGGCCACGAGCAGAACGAGCACGAGCTGCTCCACGCCCGCATCGTCCGGGCGCTGACGTCGAAGCGGCAGCTGTTCGAGGTCCTGGTCGACTTCTGGTCGAACCACTTCTCGATCAGCCTGCTCGGCGACGGCCGGTGGACCTCGCTCAAGAACCAGGACGAGCGGGACGTGATCCGGGCCAACGCGCTCGGCACGTTCGCCGACATGCTCCTCGCCAGCGCCCACAGCCCGGCGATGCTGCGCTACCTCGACAACTACCGCAGCAACGCCAACAGCGACCAGGGCGTCAACGAGAACTGGGGCCGGGAGATCCTCGAGCTCCACACGTTCGGCCTCTGGGACGGCACCGAGCCGTACACCCAGGACGACGTGATCGGTGTCTCCCAGGTCATGTCCGGCTGGTCGATCAACGAGTCGAACCGCCAGGACACCTTCGAGTTCAAGGCCAACTACCACTACACCGGCCCGGTCTCCATCCTCGGCGGCGCGTGGTCGACGGCCGGCAGCAGCGGTCAGGCCGGCTACCAGGACGGCGTCAGCCTGATGAACTTCCTGGCCCGGCGCCCGGAGACGGCGCGCCACCTGGCCTACAAGCTCACCCGCAACCTCGTCGCCGACGAGCCGCCCGCGGCGCTGATCGAGAGCGCCGCCCAGGTGTACCTGGCCAACGACACGGCCATCGCGCCGGTCGTGCAGCACATCGTGACCAGCCCGGCGTTCATGGCCGCCCGCGGCTCCAAGTTCCGCAAGCCGTTCGAGCTGCTGATGGCGGCGCTGCGGGCGCTCGAGTCCGAGGTGGAGACCGGGGCGCAGAGCACGGCGGCCGAGCGCCTGCGGACGCTGCTGCGCAACATCGGCCACCACCCCTACGCCTGGTCGACACCGGACGGCTACCCGGACGTGGCCGAGTACTGGACCAGCTCGGCCGGCCTGCTCGAGCGCTGGGGCCTCACGGCACGGCTCGCCAACAACTCCATCGACGGCATCCGCACCGACCTGCGGGCCCTGCTGCCGGAGGAGCTGCCGGCCACCGCCGGCGAGCTGGTCGACTACCTCATCGCCCGCCTCGTCGACGTGACCCCGAGCGACGTCGATCGCGCCGCGGCGCTCGCCTTCTTCGAGAAGGCGGCGGCCGACCCCGTCACCGAGGAGGATCTCGACGACCAACGGTTCCGGTCTCTCGTCGGACTGCTGCTCTGCACGCCCTCGTTCCAGCTCCGCTGACGGACCCGGAGGACACACCAATGGCAACCACCACCTCACTCGACCGTCGGCGCTTCATCACCTGGGGCGGCGCCGGCGCCGCCGGGCTCGCCCTCAGTGGCGCCGCGGTCACCCGCCTCGCCTTCGGCGACCCGGCCAACCCCGCGGCCGGCGACGTGCTCGTGCAGGTCTTCCTGCGGGGCGGCGCCGACGGCCTCAGCCTGGTCGTGCCCTACGGCGAGGGCCTCTACTACGACAACCGCTCGTCGATCGCCATCCCCGAGCCCGGCCAGACCAACGGCGCCCTCGACCTGAACGGGTTCTTCGGGTTCCATCCGGCCATGTCGGCGCTCTACGAGGGCCCGTGGGCCGCCGGTGACCTGGCCGTGGTCCACGCCACCGGCCTGCCGGACGACACCCCCCACAAGCGCAGCCACTTCGAGGCCCAGGAGTACGTCGAGCGCTGTGCGATCACGACGTCGGGCTCGGGTTGGCTGGCCCGTCACCTCGCCTCCTCCGGCGGCGGGTCGGTGCTCTCCGGCGTGGGCATCGGCGGCAGCCTGTCGTCGTCGCTGAAGGGCTACGGCAACGCCATCTCGCTGTGGAACCCCCGCAACTTCGGCATCCAGGGCTTTCCCGGCGGTGTCCGCAACGATGTCGCCCCGGCGCTCTCGGACATGTACGCGGCCGCGACCGGGGCGCTCGGCGATGCCGCCGGGTCCACCCTCGGTGCGCTGGGCACCATGGGCTCGATCGACTGGGACTCCCTCGGCCCGGCCAACGGCGCCGAGTACCGGGACAACGGCCTCGGCCGCGGGCTCGGCCACGTGGCCCGGCTGATCAAGTCGGGCGTGGGCCTGCGGGCCGCCACCGTCGACTTCGGCGGCTGGGACATGCACGACAACATGGGCTCGCCGACCGACGGCTGGATGGCCGGCCGGGCCGCGGAGCTGGCCGACGGGCTGGCCGCGTTCTACACCGACCTGGGCTCGGCGATGTCCGAGGTCACGGTGGTGGTGGTGAGCGAGTTCGGTCGCACCACCGAGGAGAACGGCAACAACGGCACCGACCACGGCCGCGGCAACATGATGCTGGCCATGGGCGGCGGGATCAGCCAGGGCGTCTACACCGACTGGCCGACGCTGTCGCGCGACGACGGCGACCGCGACGTGAACGTCACGATCGACTACCGGACGATCCTGGCGGAGATCGCCGCGAACCGCCTCGACAACGTCGACCTCGAGCGGATCTTCCCGAACTTCGCCATCCCCGACACCTTCGTGGGGGTCACCACCGGCTGATCGGCGGGAACCCCCGGCCCTCGTGGCCGGGACGGACCGAGGCTGTCGACGTCCCGTCCCGATCGGGCCCCGCATCCGCCTGCGGGACCTGCGGGACATCAACTCCGCCGGGACGGCGGCACACCGAGGTCCACGACGACCGGTCCGGAACGCCGGACCGGTCGTCCCGCGTCCCGTCGAGGACGTGTTCCGGCCCCCATCCCGAACTGGCGTGGGAAGACGACGGTGCACAGAGCAGAGAACCACGCCAGAACGCCAAGGGAGCGCGCGACGACCGCCGGCTAGCCTCGGAGCATGACGGAGTCCGTTGCGACGAGTGTGCTCGGCGTACCCGCGCCGCCGCTGCACGGACTGGTCGACTCCTACGTCGGCTACCACTTCGACGGGTTCGAGCCCGGCGTCCACATCGGCAAGCCGTCGCGCCACCTGACCCTGGTGATCGACTTCGACGGCCCGCTCCGGGTCACCGCGTCGGGCAGCTCGGCCGCCATGGCCAGCTCGTACGACACCTCGATCGGCGGTCTCCACGGCTCACCGATCGCCATCCACCACGACGGCCGCCAGTTCGGCGCCAACATCCAGCTGAGCCCGGCCGGGGCGCGGAGCATCCTCGGGATGCCGGCGAGCGAGCTGGCATCGACGATCGCCCCGCTCGACGCGGTCCTCGGTGCGGCGCCGACCGCCGAGCTGCGCGAGCGCCTCGTCACCACACCGAGCTGGGACGAGCGGTTCGCACTGCTCGACCGGACGCTGGTCGGCCTGGTGCGCAGCCGCGCCCCCGGCCCCCGCCCCGAGGTCGCAAGGGCGTGGGACCGCCTCGTCGCGACCGGCGGGGCCGTCGGCGTCGCCGCGCTGGCCGAGGAGGTGTCGTGGAGCCGCCGGCACCTGACCGCGTGCTTTCGTGCCGAGTTCGGGGTCACCCCGAAGCTGATGGGCCGGATCCTGCGGTTCGAGCGGGCGGTCGAGCTCTTCGGCGCGCCCGCCCCCGCCACCCTCGCCGACATCGCGGCGACCTGTGGCTACGCCGACCAGGCCCACCTCGTGCGCGACTGGCGCGACTTCACCGGGGCCAGCCCGACGGGATGGCTCGCCGCCGAGACCCTCCCGATGCGGGTCGAGCCTGACCTCGTCCCCACCCCCTGACCCCACCAACCACACCCGCCATCCCGTTCTGGCCTACAGAACACGCGCTCACGGCGCAGATCGGTAGGCCAGTTCGGCGGTTGGGGGCGGCGGGCGCACTGGGTGTCGGGGTGCGACTACCGTCGGTGCATGGCGAGCCTCGAGCGCATCGACCGCCGGACCTTCCTCGTCGGCCTCGGCCGACGGTCGGGTGCGGCGCTCGTCCTCGGCACCGGGTTCGTGGCGTGCAGCTCCACCTCCGACGGCGAGTCCGCGTCGACGACCACGGTCCGCTCGACCACCACCGGCGACGCGACGACGACCACCGTCTCGGAGTCCCCGTCCGACGAGACCTCCTCGACGACCGGTCCCGGTGAGCAGCGGCGCTGGGAGCGGGTCTCGTTCGGCTTCGTGTCCGCCTACCTGCTGATGCGCGACGGCGAGGCCGTGCTGGTCGACACCGGTCCGAGCGGCGGCGCCGACCGGTTCGACCCGGCCCTGTCGGCGCTCGGGATCGGATGGCCCGAGGTGCGCCACGTCGTGCTCACCCACCTCCACGGCGACCACGTCGGCGGCCTCGCGCCCGTGCTCGATGCGGCACCCGACGCCGTCGGCTACGCCGGCGAGGCCGACCTGTCGGGCATCGACTCGCCGCGGGCGCTCGAGGCGCTGGTCGACGGGGACGCGGTCGCGGGCCTCCAGATCATCCACACGCCGGGCCACACCCCCGGCCACGTGTCGGTGTTCGACCCCGACGTCGGGGTGCTCGTCGCCGGCGACGCGCTCACCGGCGGCGACGACGGCGAGACGGTCTCGGGCCCCAACCCCGAGTTCACCCCGGACATGGCCACGGCCAACACGTCCGCGGCCTCGTTGGCGGGACTCGACGTGGGCACCATCCTCTTCGGACACGGCGAGCCGGTCGTCGGCGGCGCCGACGCACTCCTCGATCAGCTCGCCCCGTCACTCTGAGCCCGGACGCCCTCCGGCGGGGCCCGATCGACACCGCCGGTCGCCCGACGCGACCGGTCGAGCGCCTTCGACAGCTGCGCGCCGGCGAGCAGGATCTGCGCCTCGTAGAAGATCCACACGAGCACGGCGAGCAACGACGACGCCGCACCGCTGATCGACGCCACGCCGAACGTCCGGAGGTACCAGCCGATCGCCGCGGTGCCGACGACGATCATCGCGGCCGTCGCCGCCCCGCTGATCACCGCCGCCCGCCGATCGACCGTCGTCGCCGGCAGGAACCCGTACAACGCGGTCAGCACCGTGGCCAGGAGCAGCCACGAGCCGAGGTGGGTGAGCAGCGCCAGCGGCGCCGACTCGTCGCTCGAGCCGAGGAGCACCCCGGCCAGCCAGGTCATGATCGTCTGGGCCATCACCGCCGCGACGATCACCAGCGACGCGGCCAGGAGGATGGCGAGCGAGACGAGCCGGCGCCGGACCGAGACCCGCACCCCCGCCCGTACCGGGACGTCCCAGATCTGGTTGAGCGCGTCCTCCAGCGCCATGAAGAACAGCGAGCCGGACACGAGCAACGAGCCGACGCCGATCAGCCCGAGCGACCCGCCGGCACCCTCGATGTTCTCGGCCACCGTCTGCGCGACGTCGGGCCCGATGGCGCCGAACACCTCCTCGAGGCGCCCCCTGATGACCTCCTCCGTGTCGGCCGAGTGGGTCACGAGCCGGACGATCCACAGGCTCAGCGTCAGCACCGACGCCAGTGAGAACAGCCCGTAGTACGCGAGCCCGGCCCCGAGCCGGATCGTCCGGTCGTTGCGCCACGACCGGTACAGCCCGGCGGCGAAGGACACCCACGGGAAGGCGCGCAACGGCACCGACCACTCCCGCAGGTCCTTGGCCGTCATCGCCGGCCCGACCGGGATGTCGTCATCGGGAGCACCGATCCGATCGGGAAGGGCGACGTGATCGGACGGCCGGCCATCACCCGGAGTCTCGCACCGTCCATCACCGATCGCCCCTGCCGAGACGTCACACCGCCGGCCTGCCAACCCCTCGACGAGCCGGCGGGAACGAACGGGAGCGGCGGACATGTGGACGCGGATCGGGGCGGGCGGCGCGCTGCTCTGCCCCCGTCGAGTGCCAGATCGACTCGCGGTGAGCCCCGGGCCGAGGTGTCAGGCCGCTGCGCTCGGCCAGCGCGCCCAGCCGAGCACGGTGTGCCAGTGGCCGCCGGTGCGCAGGTGGTCGGCGATCGCCCGCTCCAGGCTCGTCGTGCGGGGCAGCTCGGCGACGTCACCGAGGTCGCGACCCGTGACGAAGTTGACGACCGACGCGTCGGCCGGGGCCTCGTCGGGCGGCCCGAACCCCTCGAACCGGTCCCGGAACGCCACGATGTTGCTGGTCGGACGCAGGTAGCGGGTGAGCTGGCCGTCGAGCAGCCACGAGTGGCAGATCACGTAGCGGTACCGCTCGTCGGGGAGGTGGCGGGCGAAGAACGCCCGGGCCCGGGCGAACGACGCGTCACACGCCGCCGGCGACATCGGCCCGAACAGGGCGGGGATGTGGACCGACAGGACCGGCTCGCCCTCCTCGGCGTCCTCGCCCGCCGACCGCATCACCCGTGCGTAGGGACCGAACAGCGTGGCCCGCTCGAACTGGAGCCGACCGAGCTGGAAGATCAGGCCCCGCTGGTGCAGGGTCAGCCACTGGGCGGTGCCGAGGCCGCCCCGCCCGGTTCGGCGCCGCTCCCGGGCCAGGTGACGGCCGAGGTCGGCCAGGGTGCGGCGCGTGACGTCGGCCGGGACCCCGAGCCGTTCGTGGCGCCGGGCCACCGAGGGGAGCATCGCCAGGTAGGCGTGGACGTGGAACCACCGGTGGTCCTCGCCGAGCACGCCGACGAGGTCGGGGACGTCGAAGAACCGGACCGTCGGGTCCTCCATCGCCTCGTGCAGCCGCCCGCACCATCGTCCGAGCACCTCGACGTAGGCCGGGTCCGCCGCCATGGTGGCGACGGCGCGGACGATGGCGTCGATGTCCTCGTGGGGCACGGCCAGGTCGACGAGGCGCGCCGGCAGTTCCAGCGGATCGGGTGGCTCGACGGTGACGGGGTCGGTGTCGGCGATCGACGCCCACCACCGGCTCGTCGTCGGATCGGCCGCCAGGACCGGCCCGGCAGCACGCTCCGCGGGCCCCGGCCGCGGCGGTTGCGTACCCATCACCTCGGCCCTGATCAGGCCTCGGCCCGCATCAGACGGTACGTCTCGTAGGGCCACATCGACACGGCGCTCGTCCCGCGGACCTGTTCGATCGCGCCGTTCGCGTCGCGCTCGAAGCGCATGGGCTCACCGACCGATGCGTACCCGTTGATGTCCTCGACCCGGAGGGTGTCCTCGTCGACGATCGACAGCTCACCGACCATCGCCGCCGGGTCGCCCACCGAGGGGCTGATGAGGAGGAGCCGCCCGCCGAGGTGGACGACGTCGACCACGTTCCACAACGACGCGAACCGCCCGCAGAACGGTGCCGCCTCCTCCGCGCTCACCGGGTCACCGGCGGGTGGTGCCGCGGCCAGGTCGACGAGCTTGACGATGCCGGAGGCGATCTCCTCGGCCGGGCCGTCGATGGTGTTGGTGAGCGCGGAGACCGCGAGGCGTGCCTCGGGGTCGAACATCGTGCGGGTGATGTGGCCCGGGTAGCCGCCGCCGTGGCCGATCATGCGCCGCTCGCCGACGGTGCCGATGGCGAAGCCGAGCCCGTAGTGGCCCTCGCGGCCGCCGGCGCCGCCGGAGACGTCCCAGTGCTCGTGCTGCATCTGCCGCTTCGAGCGGTCGGTGAGCAGTCGCTCGTCGCCGAGGAAGTGGGCGGAGGCGTAGCGGCACAGGTCGGCGGCGGTGGAGTAGAAGCCGGTGGCCGCCGACATGGCCCGGGTGTCGACGTGGGGAATCGTGCGGCGCTCGTCGTCGTAGGCGAGCGACGAGTGGCCGGCGGCGTACTCCTCCGCCCGGGACCCGTCCATCTCCGGGCCGGTGTCGGTGAGCCCGAGGCGCTCGACGATGGACGTGGTGACGTACTCGTTGTACGGCGCACCCGACGCCGCGGCCACGACGAGGCCCAGCAGCGAGTAGCCGATGTTCGAGTACTTGAACCGCTGGTTCGGGTCGAGGACGTGGGCCCCGTCGAGGCTCGCCGCCCGGAGCCCGTCCTCGTCGAGGAACGGGCGGAGCCGCTGCCAGAAGTCGCCGTTGTTGCCGTCGCGGATCACGCCGCCGGCGTGGGAGAGGAGCTCGCGCACCGTGACGTCACCGAGGCCGTCGGGATCGTCCGCGACGAAGGGCAGCCATGCGTCGACCCGGTCGTCCAACCGCAGTGTCCCGGCCTCGACCAGCTGCATGATCGCGGTGGCGGTGAACGTCTTGGAGTGCGACGCCACCCGGAACAGGTGCGACGTCGTGAGCTCGGCGCCGGTGTCGACATCGGCGACGCCGTACGCCTCCGACATGGCGAGCCCGTCGTCGAACCAGACCGCGACCTGGATCCCCGGGACCCGGGTGATGCGTCGCCGGAACGGCACCCACTCGGCGGCGTAGGCGACGGCGGTGCGGACCGCCTCGGCGGTGAGCTCGGCGGGCTTCGACATCGACGCTCCTGCGGGGAAGACGGGGACCGGCGGCGATCGCGTCCGAACGTGGCCGGATCGACCGACGACCATCGTCGCGTGCCCGCCGAGTCGCGTCGGCGCAGTTCCACCGACCCGCACCGCCCCGGGGGCGTTCGGGCGTCAGGTCGCGGTGAGCTCGTCGAGGACGTGGTGGGCGCGGGCGACGCAGTCGTTGAGGCCGACGCCGTCGTAGGCGTTGCCCGCCAGGTGCAGGCCGGGGTGCTCGGCGAGGGCGGCGTCGATGGCGGCGATGCGCTCGCGGTGGCCGAGCACGAACTGGGGGATGCCCGCTCGCCAGCGGTGGACGTTGGTGAGCGCCGGTTCGCCCCGGAGGCCGAGCACGTCGCCCAGCTCGCGGCAGGCGGCGCCGACCAGCTCGTCGTCGGAGCGCTCGACGACCTCCCGGTTGCCGTCGCCGCCGAGCATGACCCGTAGCTGCA
Organism: Actinomycetota bacterium; assembly: GCA_034211175.1. GTDB lineage: Bacteria > Actinomycetota > Acidimicrobiia > Acidimicrobiales > CAIXPF01 > JAXHUH01. The sequence goes on along the minus strand of JAXHUH010000220.1, from coordinate 77,749 downwards.
CGTACCCGTCCGGAGCCCGGTCGGCGAAGATCGAGGTCGTCCAGATCACCCCGAGGATGGCCCGTTCCTCCAGGGGCGGAACCAGGAACCCGAACCCGTCGAGGTCGTGGTCGATGTCGGCGCGCCGGATGCCGAGGCCGACGACGGCGATCGGCGCGTAGGGGATCTGTGCCAGTGGCCCGGCCAGCGCCGGCGACAGCGGCTCGAGCATCGTCGCCGCGGCGTGGGCCGGGGTGGCGACCACCACGCGGTGTGCGGCCAGGACCTCGCCCGACGCGCTGTGCACCTCGTAGCCGTCGCCGTTTCCGTCGCGGCGGGTCACTACGGAGATCGGCAGCGACGTGCGGATGTGGGCGCCGTGGCGCTCCTCGAGCCGATCGATCAGCCGGTGCGTGCCGCCCCGGAAGGTGGTGAGCCGCCCGCTCGGCCCCGCCGGACCGCCGACGGCCGGCCCGCCGCGCCCGTTGCGTCGGTCGCGCCGTGCCGCGCGTCGTCGGGAGACCATCGCCCTGGTCAGCGAGCCGTGGTCGGCCTCCATCGCGCGCATGGTCGGGAAGCACGCCGGCAGGGACAGCCGATCGGCGAGCCCGCCGTAGATGCCCGACACCATGGGTTGGACGAGGTGGTCCGCCGCCTCGGGGCCGATGCGGCGCGCCGCGAACGCCCGCACGGACTCGTCGCCGGGCCCACCGGTCGGGCGGAACGGCTCGGCCAGGAGCCGCAGCTTCCCGCGACGGCTCAGGATCTGCGACCCCAGGAACGCGCCGGGCGACGTGGGCACCGGCCGGAGATGCCCCTCACGCAGGATGTAGCGGTTCCCGGCCCGCTCGTCGGCCCGCTCGAGGTCGTCGTCGAGGCCGAGCTCGTGGCACAGCGCCAGGGTGAGGGGCTCCCGGTCGAGGAACCCGTTCGGGCCGTGGTCGAAGCGGTGGCCGTCGACGACGTCGGTGCCGACCGTCCCACCGAGCCGCCCCTCGCCCTCGACGAGCTCGACCCGCCAGTCGGGGCGCCGGGCCCGGACGAGGTGGAGCACCGTGAGGCCGGAGATGCCCCCGCCGACGATGACGAGGTCACGCGTGGGCACGGCGGTGGATCCTCTCCTCGACGAGGTCGGCGAGCGCGGCGCCGAGCCGGGGGTCGTCGTTGGGCATCGGGAGCCGGTGCAGGCGGCCCGGCGGGGCCCCGACCCGTGCCGGCAGGTCGATGTCGAGCTCGTGGAGCGTCTCGATGTGATCGCACACGAACGCGATCGGCACGATGCAGATGCGGCGGTCCGACGACGCCAGCAACTCGCGGACGACGTCGACGGTGTCGGGGCCGACCCAGCGGACGGGGCCGGTCCGGCTCTGGAAGGCGAGGTGATGGGGCCGGTCGCCGGCGACGAGCGCCATGGTCCGCCGCACCTGGTCGACGTAGGGGTCGCCGCGCTCGGCGAGCGAGCGCGGCACCGCATGGGCGGAGAAGACGAGCACGTCGTCGGGTGCGGTGTGACGCTCCAGGTCGTCGCGCAGCAGGTCGACGTAGCGCGGGTGGTCGTGGAAGTCGGCCACCACCTCCCGACGCGGCGGCGCGCCCCAGCCGACCGTCGCGGCGAGGGCCCGGTCGAGCTCCGCCTCGCACGACCCGGTGGTCGCCGCGCTGTACTGCGGGTACATGGGCACGACGACGAGGTGCTCGACCCCCTCGGCCGCCAGCTCCTCGACCGTGGTGGCGAACGACGGCTCGGCGTAGCGCATCGCGACCCGGCACGGTGCGTCGACGCCCCGCGCGGCGAGCTCCCGCTCGACGTGGGCCGCCTGGCTCAGCGTCCAGTCGAGCAGCGGCGAACGCCCGCCGATGAGCTCGTAGCGGGCCCGCACCACGGGCGCCCGGCGCCGGGCGATCATCCGGGCGAACGGCCCCTGTGCCCACGGCCCGCCCGGCAACCGGATGATCGACCGGTCGGAGAACACGGCCCGCAGGAACCGCTCGACGTCGTCGGGGCTGCTCGGGCCGCCCATGGCGGCGAGCACGACCCCGGTGCGGCGCTCGGCCCGGTCCACCTCAGACCGTCCTCGAGAACGTCGGTCGAACCGTGGCCGTGCGCAGACGCGAGTCGAACACCATGGCGACGTTGCGCACGAAGGTGCGACCCAGCGGGGTGACGACCAGCGCGTCGGGCTCGCGGACCACGAGCCCGTCGGCGACCAGCGGTTCGAGGACACGGTCCTCCTCGGCGAAGCGATCGGCGTAGTCGACCCCGAACCGGTCGCGCAGGTCGTCGAATCGCAGCGCCAGGTTGCACATCAGCTCGCCGATGACGTGGCGGCGGACGACGTCGTCGTCGCTCAGCTCCAGGCCGCGCCGCACCGCGAGGGACGTCGCCTCGACGGCCTGCTCGTAGGCGCCGACCTCGGCGTGGTTCTGCACGTAGGTGCGCCCGACGTAGCCGATGGCCGAGGAGCCGAGGCCGATCCACTCGTCGGCGTCCTGCACCGTGTAGCCCATGAACGTGCGCCGCAACCGGCCCTCGGCGTGGGCGAGCGCGAGCTCGTCGTGGGCGAGCGCGTAGTGGTCCATCCCGATCCGCACGTACCCGGCGGCGCCGAACGCCGACGCGGCATCGGCCGCGAGCCGGTGCTTCGTCGCCGGGTCGGGCAGGTCCGCCGTCGCGATGCGGGCCTGGTTGCGCCGCAGCGTCGGCAGGTGGGCGTAGGAGTAGAGGGCGATGCGGTCGGGGCGCATCCCGACGACGGTGTCGAGCGTGGCCGCGAACCCGCTCGGGGTCTGGCGGGGCAGCCCGCAGATCAGGTCGACGTTCACGCTCCGGAACCCGACGTCGCGGGCCGCCTCCAGGACGGCTCGCACCTGCGCCGTCGGTTGGCGGCGGCCGATGGCCCGCTGGACGTCGGGGTCGACGTCCTGCACGCCGAACGAGACCCGGTCGAAGCCGATGGCGCGCAGCCGTCCGATGTCGTCGGGGCCGACGACACGTGGGTCGACCTCGATGGACAGCTCCGCCACCGGCGCCAGCGCGAACGTCGACCGCACCCGCCCGACCAGGGAGTCGAGGGCGTCGAGGCCGATCGCCGTGGGCGTACCACCACCGAGGTGGAGCTGGGCGACGGTCCGCCGGTCGCCGAGCAACCGGGCGACCGCGTCCATCTCGTCGCCGAGGCGGCCCACGTAGCGGGCGATGCGCTCCGGGTCGCGGCTCGTGGTCGTGTTGCAGCCGCAGTAGAAGCAGCGGCTCCGACAGAACGGCAGGTGGGCGTAGAGCGCGAACGGCTCGCCCGGGCGCCGGGACGCGTCGGTCAGCGCGGTGCGGTAGGTCTCGTTGCCCACCCCGTCGTGCCAGGTGGGCACCGTCGGGTAGCTGGTGTAGCGGGGCCCGGGCCGGTCGTAGCGCTCCAGCAGCTCGGCGTCGATGCCGTCGTCGATCGTCCCGGATCTCGTCACCGTGCACCTCCCGCGCCAGCCAGCGGCGGGCCGGGAACGTACAAGCCGCCCGCGGTCGGGATGGACCCCTGACCGACGATTCGGACCTTGGTCCCGAGCTCGGCCGTCCCGAGGTCCCGGTCGCCATCGCGCTTGGCGCGGCCCCGGCGACGGCGGCGCTACGGTCGGGCGGTGCTCGACCGGACACGGAAGCTGTGGGACGAGCAGACCCGCCTCGTCGGTGATCGCCTGCCGTTGTTCACCGCGGTGGCGGAGGCGGTGCCGGCGTCGGCCGTGCTCTACGCCGGGTCGTACGTCGACCTGACGCCCTCGTACGTCTGGCCCGAGGTCACCTACGTCGACATGGACCGCCGCGCCGCCCGGTTCTTCGAGGACGCGGCCGGCGTCGACGAGCTGATCGCCGAGCACGGCATCGAGGCGGGCGCCCACGCCGTCCGGTTCCACCACGCCGACTACCGCGAGCCGCTCGACCTCGACGACACCTCGTTCGACCTGTTGGTCTCGCTGTACGCCGGGTTCGTCTCGGAGCACTGCACCCGTCATCTGCGGGTCGGCGGGTTCCTCCTCGTGAACCCGAGCCACGGCGACGCGGCGATGGCGTCGATCGACCCCCGCTACCGGCTCCACGCCGCTGTCGAGCAGCGGGACGGTCGCTGCTCGGTGCGATCGGACGACCTCGACACCTACCTGGTGCCGAAGCGGGCCGTCGAGATCACCGCCTCGATGCTCCACGAGCGGGGCCGGGGGATCGCCTACACCCGCTCCCCGTTCGCCTACCTCTTCGAGCGCGTTCGCTGATCTCCGCGCCGCGTCACCTCCGACGACCGCCCTCCTCGGCCCCAAGACCCGAACTGGCAACCTCGACGACCACCCGATGGTCGGCGGGGTCGCCAGAACCGATGTGGCGGTGCGGAACGTGAAGCGCCGGCCACCGGGAGGACCGGTGACCGGCGCAGATGCACGGCTCGGAGATGGAGCGCCGGCCCGTCGGGCTCGCCGGACGGTCGGCTCAGATGGTGGCGGGCCGCCAGAGCAGCCAGGCGACCTCGTCGGCCGGGCGCACGATGCGGTGGCGCCGGCCGGATGTGGTCCGGGGTGCCGGTGCACGAGGAGCCGCGTAGCCACTGGCCCGGGGAGCGTCGTCCTCGGCCATCGCCAGGAGGATGTCGCGGGCGCCGACGAGCTCGACCGTCGCCGCACCGGACAGGCCGTCGAGGTCGGGTCGATCGCGGCGGACGGTGCTGCGGAAGGCGGCGCGGATCTCGGCCGGCGTCGCGTCGGGGGCGACGCCCAGCAGGGCCCGTGCCCGGGTCGGTGTGGGGAGCCGCCTCATCGTTGTGCCCTCTCCTGTCGAACGGTCGGTGGACCCGGGAGGGGTCCTAGGACCATCCAAACGCCGTTCGACCGATGACGACATGGAGCACTTGGCCTCACCGACGGTGGGCAACTCCCCCACCTGGCCACTGCGGCGTCACTCTACGCGGTCATGCGTGGGCGTTCAGTCGGCGAACTCGAACCGGATGCGACGGTTGTGGCGGCCCTTGTTCTCGACCTTGCGGATGCGGATCGGGCGGGACTGGCCGGTGTTGGACAGGTGGGTGCCGCCGCACGCCTGGCGGTCGACGCCGACGATCTCGACGATGCGCAGGGTGCCGCCCTCGCTCATCGGCGGCGCGACGGCCGCGCTGCGCACGAGGCCCGGCGTGGCTGCGACCTCCTCGGCGGTGACGAAGTCGGTCCGGACCTCGAGGCCCTGGCCGATGATGTCGTTGAGCTCGTCACCGAGGCTGCGCAGGATCGCGTTGTCGGCGCCGGGCAGGTCGAAGTCCATCCGGCCGGTGCCGTCGGTGTTGATCTGGGCGCCGGTGACGAGCGCGCCCTCGAAGCGGTCGAACACGAGCGCGTTGAGGATGTGGCTGCCGGTGTGGAGCTGGGACACGTTGGCCCGCTGATCGGTGTCGATGCGGACCGCGACGTCGCCGGTGAGCTCGGCCGCCGGGTCGGACAGGATGTGCCACCAGGCGTCGTCGCCGTCGGCGCCCTTGTCGACCTCGATGGTCTCGACGGTCACGGTGCCACCGGCGTGGGTGATCGTCGCCCGATCGGCCGGCTGGCCGCCGCCGCCCGGGTGCAGCGCCGAGCGCGACAGCAGCACCGCCCCCGGCCGTGCCCCGACGACGGTCGCCTCGAAGTCGACCAGTTCGGGCTGCTCATGGCACAGGTACACACTCACCGCGTGGCGCTCCTCGGTCGTCGGCCGCTGTGCGACCCGACCATCCTTACCGCCCCAACACCCCTCCGCCCGCCACCCCACCGATGCCGTTCCGGGTTCCCACCCGAGCACGCACCGCCGGCTCAGGTACCCAGAACGACCATCATCTGGGTTCCCACACGAGCACGCACCGCCGGCTCAGGAACCCAGAACGGTCAGGCGAGGGTGGTGAGGCGCTTGGCGAGGCGGATCCTCGGGACCTCATCGGGGGCGGCGAGGGCGGTCAGGGCGGTGTCGAAGTCGGGGAGGGCGAACGCCTCGCCGTCGTCGGTCAGCATCACGAAGCGGTCGAGCTTGGCCAGGAACGTGCGGTCGTGGCTCACCGCCAGCACAGAGCCGGCGAAGCCGTCGAGCGCCCGCTCCAGCGCCTCGGACGACTCGATGTCGAGGTTGTCGGTCGGCTCGTCGAGGAGGAGCACGTTGTGGCCCTCCAGCTCCAGGCACAGGATCTCCAGGCGCGCCTTCTGGCCGCCGGAGAGCGTCTCGAACACCTGGCGGGCGTGGTCGACGAGGCCGTAGCGGGCCAGCACCCGCATCGACCGCTCCTCGGTGTCGGCCCGCTCCTTGACGATGTCGATGCACTCGCGGCCGCCGAAGTCGGGCCGGTCGTTGACCTGGGTGAACATCCCGACCGAGGTGCGGGGCCCGAACGTGATCGTCCCCTCCCCCGGCTCGGACTCGCCGGCGAGCGCAGCCAGCAGGTGGGTCTTGCCGGTGCCGTTGGGGCCGATCAGGCCGACCCGCTCGCCGAAGTGGACCTCGTCGGAGAACGGGAAGAACAGGTCGTCGACCGACACGCCGTCGAGGCGCAGCACCCGACGGGCGGCGTCGGCGCCCCGCAGCGACACGTGGACCTTCTGGTCGGGAACCGGCGGAGGGGGTGGCCCGGCGGCGACGAAGCGCTCCCAGCGGGTCTCCGCGGCGTTGGCCTTCGACGCGTTCTTGAAGTTCACCGCCGCCCGCTGCTTCATGATCTTCATGTGGCGGAACAGGCGCCGCTCCTCGTCGTTCCACCGCTGGAGTGCGTCGCCGAGACGTTCCTGACGCGCGGCCCGGGCTTCGGGGAGTGTGGCGTAGGAGCCGCCGTGGACCCAGCAACCGGCGCCCTCGACGACCACGATCTTCGTCGTCACCCGCTCGAGCAGGGTCCGGTCGTGGCTGACCAGGAGGATGGTCGAGCGGCACGCCCGCAACTGCTCCTCCAACCAGACGCGGGTCGGGATGTCGAGGTAGTTGTCGGGCTCGTCGAGCAGGAGCACATCGGCGCCGGCGTTGAGGAGCACGTCGAGGACCAGCCGCTTGCGCTCACCGCCCGACAGCTCGCCGACCAGGCGGGTGCCGACGTCGTCGATCGGGGTCTTCACGCTGCGACCGGCCGCGCTCGCCCACAGCACCTCCAGCTCGTAGCCCCCGAGGTCGCCCCACTCGGTGAGCGCGGTGGCGTACGCGGTGCCGTCGTCGGAGCCCTCGGCCATCGCCCGCTCCGCCGCGATGAGCGCACTCCCGGCCCGGCGCAGCGCCGGCGGGGCGACGGTCAACAGCAGCTCCCGCACGGTGTCGTTGGGGCGGGACATGCCGACGTCCTGGGTCATCGCGAGGACGGTGCCGCCGACCGCGACCTCGCCACCATCGGCGTCGAGCTCGCCGGACACGATGCGCAGGATCGTGCTCTTGCCGACCCCGTTCGGCCCGACGAGCGCGGCGTGCTCGCCCGGCGAGACCCCGAAGGCCACGTCGAAGAACAGGGAGTCGGCCCCGGGCGGGGCGTAGTCGAGATCGGAGACGACGATGCTGCTCACCGCCGCCCATCCTGGCGCCCCGGCGCCGACCGGGCGACACGAGTTCGCACGACCGGGGCCACGGCGACTGCCGCCACTCCGTCAACGGGCTGTCGCTGGGGCCGGCGGCTACGGTCCGACGGAGCCATGGGTGGCGGCGCCGCTGTTCGCCCGCGAGGACAAGCACTGGCTGTTCGACCAGCTCGCCGACGCCTTCCGCGCCCGAACGACGGCGGAGTGGTGCGACGCCAGGGCCGGCATCGGTGTCCGCTACGCGCCGGTGCGGGACTACGCCGAGGCCGCCGATGACCCGCAGCTGTGGGAGAACGGCTACCTCGCCAGCCGGACCGACGAGCACGGCGGCGAGGCCACCGTCGTCGGCAACCCGATCTGGTTCAGCGACAGCCCGGCCCGCGTCGGCGCGCCGGCCCCCGCCCTCGGCGCCCACACCACCGACATCCTCACCGACCTCGGCTACACCCCCGACGGCATCGCGGCCCTCACCGCCGACGGCGTCGTCTGACACGCCACGAACTGGCGCGCACTCACCACCCGCCGGCGGTCGTGAGCGCGTGCGAGAACGGGGTCGATGCGTCGTCGCCGGTCTCGGCGCGACGGGCTGCGGCGAGGTCGGAGAGGGCGGTGGCGACCGCGGCGATGGCGGAGCGGCGGGCGGTGTCGGTGCGCCAGGCGGCGAAGAGGTGGCGGGTCAGGGTCGGTTCGACCGGGACGAGGCGGACGCCGGCGGGGACGTGATCGAGGCCGAGGTGGGGCATCACCGCCGGGCCGAGGCCGGCGGCGACCAGGGCGAGCTGGGTGGCGTGCTCGGCCGCGGTGTGCACGATCGTCGGCTCGTGGCCCAGCGTGCGCATCGTGTGGGTGAGCCAGTCGCCGCAGATGCTCCCGCCCGGCCAGCTCACCCAGCGCTCGTCGGCCAGGTCGTCGAGGCGGACGGGCGCGTGATCGGCCATCGGGTGGCCGGTGGGCAGGGCCAGTTCGACGACGTCGTCGAACAGCGGGAGCCGCTCGAGCACCTCGGGGAGCACCAGCGGTGCGTTGTACCAGTCCTGGAGGACGACGATGTCGAGGTCGCCCCGGGTGAGCATCGGCACCGAGTCGACCGGCTCGGCCTCGACGACCCGCACGTCGAGGTCGGGATGGCGCCCGGCCAGCTCCACGACAAGCCCCGGGCACAGGCCCCGGGCCGCGGTCGGGAACGCACCGAGGCGCACGACCCCGGTCACCTCGCCGCCGAGCTGGTCGAGCTCACCCTCGGCCCGTTCGAGCAGGGCAAGGATCTCACCGGCGCGGTCGACCAGGAGGCGGGCCGCCTCGGTGAGCCGGACGCCGCGTCCGTGGCGCTCGACCAGTGGTTGGCCGACCTCACGCTCGAGCTTGGCGACCTGCTGGGACACGGCCGACACGGTCACGTGGAGCGCGTCGGCCGCAGCCTGCATCGAACCGTGGCTGGCCACCGCGTGCAGGGCCCGGAGACGCTCGACGTTGAGCATGCAGCGATTCTAAAGCCAAAGCTCCAGAAGGTTTCACTGGTGCTGTAGGCAGTCGTCGTTCACGGTGGGTCGGTGACCACGACCGAGCGAGACCTCCCGCCCGAACCGGCCCCCGCCTCCACCCCCGCAGCCGTGGCCCGGGAGTGGTCGACGATCATCCTCCCGGGCCTGATCTGGGGCTCGTCCTACCTGTTCATCGCCGAGTCGCTCGAGGCGATCCGACCGGAGGGCGTCACGTTCGTCCGCACGCTGATCGGGTTCGCGGTGCTGAGCTGCTTCCCGGGGGGCCGCGCCGCCATCCACACCGGGGACCGCGGCCGCGCCGGGCTCCTCGGGCTGATCTGGTTCGCGTTCCCGATGAGCATGTTCCCGTTCGCCGAGCAGCACGTGTCGTCGGCCCTCACCGGGATGTTGAACTCGGCGACGCCGGTGTTCGTCACGATCGTGGCCGCGGGGCTCGCCCGCCGCCGGCCCGACACGCCGGTCCTCGGCGCGCTCGCCGTGGGCATCGTCGGTGCGTTCCTCATCGCCGCGCCGGGCCTCGGCGAGGGCGGCAGCACCGCGTGGGGCATCGGCCTGATCCTCGCCGCGCTGGCGTCCTACGGGTTCGCGTTCAACCTCGCCGGACCGCTCCAGCAGCGCAACGGCGCCGCCCCGGTCATCTGGCGTGCGCTCGGCGTCGCCGTCGTGGTGACCGCGCCGCTCGGTGTCCCGGCGCTGCTCGACGCGTCGTGGGACTGGCGCTCGGGCCTGTCGATGCTGGCGCTCGGCGGGCTCGGCACCGGCGTGGCCAACATCCTCGTCGCCACCGCCGCCGGACGGGGCGGTGCGGTGCGGGCCTCGGCGATGGCGTTCATCATCCCCACCGTGTCGCTGGTGCTGGGCGTCGGCCTGCGGGACGAGCACGTCGCCGCCGTCTCCCTCGCCGGTGGCGCGCTGTGCGTCCTCGGGGCCTGGTGGCTCGCCGTCGCCGCCCGACGCTGAACCGTCAGGCCACGTCGGTCGCGTCGGCCACCGGGCCGCGGCCGCGATCGGCGCTCGGGGAGACGCCGTAGCGGCGCTTGTAGAGGCGGGCGAAGTGGGCGCTGTCGCGGAAGCCCCAGCGGAACGCGATGTCGGTCAACGTCTCGGCCGGGTGCGCCGCCGCCACGTCGCGCCGGCTCGCCTCGAGCCGGCGGTCCCGGATCCACTCGGTGGGCGACGTGCCCCGGGCGGCGAAGTGGCGTTGCAGCGTGCGCTCCGACAGGCCGTGGTGGTGGGCGACCTCGGCCGGCCGCAGCTGCGGGTCCTCGAGGTTGGCCCGCAGGTACGCCTCGACCCGGGCGAACGTCGCCTCGTCGTCGCCGCTGCCCAGCGCGGCGAGCGTGCTCTCCAGGGTCGCGGCGAGGAGCGTGAACGTCCCCCGGGCCATCACCCCGAAGGTGCCGTCGTCCATCGACGGTGCCTCCCGGTCGAGGGCCCGGAGGTGGTCTCGCAGGACGGCGGCAGCGCCGCCGCCAGCGGGGATGCGCCGCCCTGCGAGACACTCCAGTCGGGGCACCGCGGCCGCCAGTGCGTCCCCGTCGACGAGCAGTGACAGCTTCCGCAGCGAGCCGGGCAACGTGAACCGCAGCGGCCGGTCGCTCGACCACAGGAGGAGGTCCCCGGCACCGACGACCTCGTCGCGGCCCGCGTGGCGGATGCGCTCGCGCCCCTCGAGCACGACGAGCAGGCCCCAGCGCCAGCGGTCGGCCCGGCGCAGGTCGTCGGCCGAGCGCGACCCCTCACACGCCGGGCCGTCGTAGTCGGTGCGGACCAGCTCGAGGTCACCGTTGATCGACCGGCGGATGTCGGCCGCGAACCGCCCGTCGCCCGCGGCGGTGCGCACCGTCATCGGCAGGTGGGTCTCGTCGAGCGCGGAGCGGAAGACCTCGTCCCGCTCGGCCGGGCCGAGGTCGTCGAGCGCCCAACGTCGCAGCTCCGGCCTGGCTCGCATGTCCCCTCCCCCTTCACGGTGGCCCCGCCCCGCCGCCGGCGACCTCGGCGGCCACGCCCCGGGGCCACGGCGAGCGTAGCCCCGGGCTCCTCAGCGCTCGACGAGTGCGGCGAGCGCCATGTCCGACAGCTTCTGGACACGGGCGACGTGGTCGGAGTCCTCCATCACCCCCGTCGTGATCAGCGAGAAGCAGACGTCGCGGACCGGGTCGATCCAGAAGCACGACGTCCCCGCGCCCCAGCCGCCGAACGTCGCCGGGCTCCCGAGGTTGGGCAGCGGGCCGGGCGAGAGCTGCTCGCCCCGCACGAAGAACCCGATGCCGACGTTGGCCGGGAACGGCTGCCAGTTGCGCATCTCGGTGGCGTAGTCGAGCAGCGAGTTGCTGCCCGCGCCCGACATCGGCCGCTGGACCAGGTCGACCGTGACCGGCGACAGGATCCGGGTCCCGCCGCGCTCGCCGCCACCGCGCAACATGTCGGCGAAGCGGTGGAGGTCGCCGACCGTGGTGACGAACCCGCCGCCGGGGATCTCCGAGCCCTCGGCCAGCACCAGCGGCCCGAGCGACTCGACCTCGGCCGGGGTGAACAGGCCGGCGTCACGTCCGTAGCGGGCGACGACGGGGGCGACCGGGACGCCGTCGGTGGGCGGGCCGAGCGACGTCGAGGTCATGCCGAGCGGCTCCAGCAGCTCCTCGGCGACGATCCGGCGGAACGACCGTCCGGCCGGGTCGGTGGCGACGACCATCGACGCCATGACCGCGTGGCCGGCGAGGAGCGAGTAGACGACCCGGCTGCCGGGCGGGTTCTCCAGACGGGCACCGCACGCGTACTCGGTCCACGCCTCGAACCGCATCAGGTCCTCGGGCGGCAACGGCGGGATGCCGGAGAAGACGCCGCCGGTGTGGGTCAGGAGGTGCCACAGCGCGACCCGCTCCTTGCCCCGCTGGCCGAACTCGGGAAGCACGTCGGCGACCGGCTCGTAGAGCGACAGGAGCCCCCGCTCGACCCACCGCAGCACCACGACGTTGGTGAACTGCTTGGCGATCGAGAACGCAACGAACCGGGTGTCGGGCGTCAGGTCGGTGCCGGCGGCGCGGTCGGCGAAGCCCACGGCGTCGAGCGCGGCGAGCTCACCCCGGCGGCCGACGGCCAGCGTGGCGCCGTCGTAGCGTCCGGCATCGATGTCGCGCTGCGCCATGTCCGCCACGGCGGCGAGCCGCCCGGCGTCGAAGCCCACCTTCTCCGGTTCGATCACGTGCATCGGTCGTCGTTCCCCCTGCGTCGGCTACCTGTCGGTGACGATGGTCACCCGCCGCCCGGCTCGCCGTCCCGGACGGAGGCGTCACGTCGACCCGCGCGCCGGCGACACCACCAGCAGCGCCCGGTGCGACACCTGGGGGCTACGGTCATGACGATCGACCACCGACCGTCGAGGAGCCCGGCGTGCCGACCCACCTGCCCCGACCGACCGTCGTCGACGCCGCGGGCTCGCCGCCGAAGACGATCACCGAGCACATCGGGCGGGCGAGCACCGGCAACGCCGACGTGAGCATCGCCCACATGCGCAGCCCCGCCGGCTGGACCGAACCGGCGCAACGCCCGGATTTCGACGAGTACACGCTCGTGCTCAACGGCGAGCTGCTGGTCGAGCACGACGACGGCGTCATCGAGGTGATCGCCGGCGAGGCGGTGGCCGTGAAGGCGGGCGAGCGGATCCGTTACCGAACCGAGGTCGGCGCCGAGTACGTCGCCGTCTGCCTCCCTGCCTTCTCCCCCGACACGGTCCACCGCGACGACGACTGACGGCTCGTGCCACCCAGGGTGAACGGCGGGATGGGCGCGCAACGGCTGGCAGCCGTCGCCATCGCCCTGGTCGTCGCGGCCATCGCGGCGCTCACCTGGGTGGCGACGCGCGACCATGATCCCGCCCCGAGCCGCGCCGACGACGACGGTGCCACCGATGACGGGCAGGCGACCGCCGGACCGGTGCCGAGCTCACCGAGTGGCTCCTCGACGGGCGGTGCGCCATCCACGGCGTCCTCGGTGACCGCGCCGCCGCCCACGAGCCCGGACGGGGTCCCGGTCGACGCAGGCATCGTCGTCGACGCCCGCCTCGACCACCGGTTGGGAACGTGGATCGTCGAGATCGCCCATCCCCCGGAGATGCCGTCCGGGACCGAGACGCTCGCCATCCGGGTCGGTGACCGGGTCATCACCGGCGGCGCCTACGTCCCCGGTGCGGTGTCGAGCCCCGGCGTCGACGGGCTCGTCGACGACGACCGCACCGTCACGCTCTCCCTCGTGGCCGAGACCGCCGACGGCGAACCGATCGCCGAGAGCGAACCGGTCACGATCGGCCGGTTCCGCCCTCCGGTCGACCCCGACATCGTCGTCGACGCCCGGTTGACCACGACGCAGGGCGTCCGGTTCCTCGAGATCGTCCACCCGGCCGAGGCCCCTGACGGGACCGGGTTCTGGGAGGTCCGCGTCGACGGCCGCGTCCACGCCGCGTCCACCGCGGTCGCCGGGGCGACGCTCGGGACACGGCTCGACGACCTCGAGCCCGGCTCGACCATCGTCGTGACGTTGCTCGCCCGCACCGAGGGCATGCGCCCGATCGCCGTGAGCACACCGGTCGAGCTCGTCGTCGACGCCGCCGCGCGCGGCGGGTGAGCGCATCGGTCGGTTCCGGCCGGCGTCGCCGACGCGGCCCGATGGGCCCCGATCGGAACGTTGGCCCCGGGTCGCCCGTCATACCTCCCGGAGGTCCACGGATGGGGACGGGAGTGACCGAGGACGATGCGACGGCGACCGCGGCACGGGCTGCGCCCGCCGAGCGACCGGCAGCGACGTTCGACGACGTGTTCCGGCGCGAGCACCCCCGGGTGGTCCGGCTCGTGTACGCGATGACCCGGTCGAACGACGTCGCCCAGGACGTGGCCCAGGAGGCGTTCGCCCGACTGCTCGAACGGTGGGCGACGGTGTCGAGCCCCGAGGGCTTCGTCCGCACCACCGCCGTGAACCGGGTGCGGGACCGCGAGCGCCATCGGGTCGTCCGCCGCCGGGTGCTGCGCTCGCTCGAACGGCGGGAGCCGGCGACCTCGGAGCTCGACTACCTCGCCGACGCGCTCGCCGAGCTCCCGGCGAAGCGGCGGGCGATGGTCGTCCTCCGGTTCTACGAGCAGCGCAGCGTCGACGAGATCGCCGAGATCCTCGACGTGCGCCCCGGCACCGTGAAGTCGGGCCTGTCGAGAAGCCTGCGCCAGCTGAAGGAGGCGCTGTCATGACCGACCGAGCCGACGTCGACGAGCACGATCCGGCCTTCGGGCAGGGCCTCGCCGTTGATCTGGCCCGCCTGGCCGACGAGGCCGAGATCCCGCCGCTCCCCGACCTCGACCGGGCGCGTGACCGCCGGCCGGGCCGATCGGGCACCGCCCGCCGGCTCGCACCGGTCGCCGCCGCGGTCGCCGTCGTCACGATCGGCGCCGGCTACGTGGCGACCCGCGACCGCGACCCGGCCACGGTCTCCACCGTCGACACCGATCCGGCGGACGTGAGCACGTCGTCGCCGAGCACGTCGGTGCCCGAGACCTCCGTGCCGGCCACCGACGGCTCTTCGGCAACGACGGCGACGACCCCGACCACGACGACCCCGACGTCGACTCCGTCGGCACCACCGCCGACCAACCCGTCCGGCATCCCGATCGACGAGAGCATCGTCGTCGATGCCCGACTCCGCCCGCGGATGGGCCTCTGGACCATCGAGGTCGTCCACCCGGACCGGATGCCACCGGGGACCGCCACTCTCGCCTTCAGGATCGACGGGCAGATGGTCGACGGGGATGCATATGTGCCCGGTGAGGTGTCGGGTCACCCGATCGACGAGCTCGACGGCGAGCGCGACGAAACCATCACCGTGTCGATCATCGCTCGGAGCAGCGGCGGCGATGCCATCGCAGAAAGCGGACCGGTCGAGTTCGACCTGTACGGCCGCTTCCAGGACCTCGTGTCGGAGCGGGTGAACGAACCGGCGCCCCGCGTCGATCCCGGGATCGTGTTCGACGCCCGCCTCGCGACGCGGATGGGCGTTCGATTCCTCGAGATCCCCATGCCCGACGACGGTCCCGAGGGAACCGAGCTCTGGGAGATCAGGATCGACGGAGCCATGAGATCCGTCTCGAGCGGGTTCGGAGGAACGGCCGGGCTCAACGTGGATCACCTCGAACCAGGTTCCACCATCGCCGTAACCCTGGTCGCCCGAGACGCAGACATGAGGCCGATTGCGGAGAGCGAGCCCGTCGACCTCTCGGTCGTCGACTGATCGACCGGCGGGACGTGGCCGCAGCAGAAGCGTCCCTCCGGGACGTCGAGCCCGGCACCAAGGTGACGGTGGTCCTGGTTGCGCGATCCGCGCACATGATGGCCATCGCCCAACGCCGCTACGCCGAGCCCGACGCTGCCCACGGCGAGCTCGGCGCCCAGCTCGCCGCCCTCTCCATCGCCGCATGCCTCGCCGACGAACCGACCTGATCGCCCGCGGCGACGTCAGCCGCCGGCGGCGTCGACGGTCTGGGCGAGGAGGGTGGCGATGGTCATCGGGCCGACGCCGCCGGGTACCGGCGTGATCATCGACGCGATGCCCATCGCCTCGTCGGTGGCGACGTCGCCGAGGTTGCCGGGGCTGTAGCCGGCGTCGACCACGACGCAGCCGGGCTTCAGCCACGAACCCCGGACGAGGCCGGGGCTGCCGGCCGCCGCGACCACCAGGTCGGCGGCGGCGACGTGGGCGGCGAGGTCGCGGGTTCGGACGTGGCAGGACGTGACCGTCGCGTGCCGGGCGAGCAGCAGCAGGGCGAGCGGCTTGCCGAGGATCGGCGAGCAGCCGATGACGACGACGTGGGCCCCATCGAGCTCGACGCCGTGGTGGTCGAGCAGCCCGACGATCGGGGTGCACGACCGGAACCCGGCGTCCGCGTCGAGCGCCATCGCCGCGAACGAGCTGAGGGTCACGCCGTCGACGTCCTTGGCCGGGTCGATGGCCTCGAACACGGCCCGCTCGTCGACCTGCGCCGGTGTCGGATGCTGGACGAGGATCCCGTCGACGGTTGCGTCGGCGGACAGCGCAGAGACCGCGGCGACGGCCTCGGCGGTGGTGGTCACCTGCCCCAGCGCCACGTGGCGCGAGTCGATCCCGGCGTCGCGGCAGCGCCGCTGCTTCATCCGCACGTAGGTCGCCGAAGCGGGGTCGTCGCCGATCAGGACGGTGGCGAGGCACGGACGGCGCCCGAGCGTGGCCGTCACCGCCTCGGCACGCCGGCGTGTGGCGGCGACGAGGTCGGCGGCCGGGCTCCGGCCGTCCATGAGCAGGGTCGTGGGCATGTGCGCCTCCCGGGTCGAGTTGGTTCGCCCAGGCGCACGACATGCGACACGAGGTCGAGGCCGCTCCCCGGTGGTGATCCACCTCCAGCGCCAGTCACGGCCTGCGACCACCGTACCGGCCCGGGAGCCGGCGGGTCACAGGCCGCTGGAAGCTGAACTGGACCGCGCAGAGTGCCACCGGTGGTCGTTGGCGGGGTCCAGAACGCACAGGCCTCCGAACTGGACCGCGCAGAATGCCACCGGTGGTCGTTCGCGGGGTCCAGAACGGGGTGTGGGATCAGGCGGCGGTTGCGTCGCCGCAGCCGTCGGCGTCGCAGCCGGGCGACGCGACCGGGTGGAGCTCCGGAACCTCGGCGAACTGGGTGCGGTGGAGCTCGGCGTAACGACCGTCGGCGGCGAGCAGCTGGTCGTGGGTGCCGCGCTCGACGACGCGGCCGGCGTCGATGACGAGGATCTCGTCGGCCGCCCGGATCGTCGACAGGCGGTGGGCGATGACGATCGCCGTCCGCCCCTCCAGCGCCGCGGCGAGCGCCTCCTGGACCGCGGCCTCCGAGGTCGAGTCGAGATGGGCCGTCGCCTCGTCGAGGATCACGACCCGCGGCTGGGCCAGCAGCAGACGCGCGATGGTCAGCCGCTGGCGCTCACCGCCCGAGAGGCGGTAGCCCCGCTCGCCGACCAGCGTGTCGAGCCCGTCGGGCAGCGACCGGACCAGGTCCTCGAGCCGGGCGCTGCGCAGCGCCGCCCACAGGTCGTCGTCGGAGGCGTCGGGTCGGGCGTAGCGGAGGTTGGCGGCGAGGGTGTCGTGGAACAGGTGGCCGTCCTGGGTGACGACGCCGACGGCGCCGCGGATGGCGTCGAAGCTCAGGTCGCGCACGTCGACACCCGACAGGCGCACGGCCCCTTCGTCGACGTCGTAGAGGCGGGGTACCAGCGACGCGATCGTCGACTTCCCGGCGCCCGACGAGCCGACGAGCGCAACCGTGCGCCCGGGCTCGACGGTGAACGAGACGTCGTGGAGCACCTGCTCGCCGGCGCGGTCGTCGAGGACGGCGACCTCCTCCAGCGATGCCAGCGACACCCGATCGGCCGATGGGTAGGCGAAGCGGACGTGGTCCATCTCGACCGACACCGGCCCCTCCGGCACCGCCCCGGCGTCGGGCCGCTCGTCGATCAGCGGCTCGATGTCGAGGACCTCGAACACCCGCTCGAAGCTGACCAGTGCGGTCACCACATCGAGACGGGCGGTGGCCAGCGCGGTGAGCGGCGCGTAGAGGCGGGTCAACAGCAACGCCATGGTCACGACGGTGCCGGCGTCGAGGTCACCCCGCAGGGCCAGGTAGCCGCCGAGGCCGTAGATCAGCGCCTGGGCGAGGCCCGACACGAGCGTCAGCGCCCGCATGAAGACCTCCATCGCCAGCGCCGAGCGGACCCCGATGTCGCGCACCCGCACCGCCCGGCGACCGAACTCGTCGGCCTCCTCGGCGGGCCGGCCGAACAGCTTCACGAGCGTGGCGCCGGGGGCGGAGAACCGCTCGGTCATCTGTGAGGTCATCGCCGCGTTGTGCTCGGCCGCCTCCCGCTCCAGGTGGCCGACGCGGGCGCCGACCCGTCGGGCCGGGATGACGAACACCGGCAGCAGGACCACGGCGAGCAGCGTGATCTGCCATGACAGCCCGACCATCACGCCGAGCGTCAGGACGAGGGCGATCACGTTGGTGACCACACCCGACAGCGCCGAGGTGAACGCCCGCTGCGCCCCGATCACGTCGTTGTTGAGCCGGCTGACCAGCGCGCCGGTCTGGGTGCGGGTGAAGAACGCCACCGGCATCCGCTGCACGTGGGTGAACACGGCCCGGCGGAGATCGACGATGAGGCCCTCGCCGAGGCGCGACGACTGGAGGCGGCTCACCAGGCCGACGACCGAGTCGAGCAGGAACACCGCGGCGATGGCGACGGCGAGGCCGACGACCAGCGACGTGGAGCCACCGTCGACGATGGCGTCGACGACCCGACCGGCGAGGATCGGGGTCGCCACGCCGAGCACCGCCGAGGTCGTCGCCAGCGCGAGGAACGACGCGATCAGGCCGCGATGGGGCCGGGCGAAGCCCGCGACCCGCCGCCACGTGCCCCGCTGGACCGACCGGCGTCGGCCGTCCTCCTGCATGGCGCTGCGCAGCGCCATCCATGCGTTCACATCGCTCATCCGCGCGTCCCTCCTCGCCCCCGTCGGGCCGCCCGGCCCCGGGCGCCGAGCAAACCGTAGGAGTTCGAGTTCACTCGAAGTCAAGGCTTCGGGCGTGTGGCATCGGTCTCCCGCCCCGCCGAGGCGGCATCACCAGAGGGTACGGACCTGCGCTGACATCCGGCCCCGGCGGGCGGACCGCGACGACGCGACACGAGTACCGTGCGCGCATGCGGTTGGGTCTGAGCGTCCCGATCATGGACGAGCCGTCCGCCCTGGTCGATCTGGGCGTCACCGCCGAGACCAACGGCTGGGACGGCGTCTTCCTGTGGCACCACGTCGTCGGGACACCTGACTTCGCGGTCCCGATGTCGGACGCATGGGTCGTGCTCGGTGCGCTCGCGGTACGAACGGAGCGGGTCCGGCTCGGCACGACCGTCACGGCCCTGCCCCGTCACCAGCCCCAGGAGGTGGCCCGCCAGACGGTCACGATCGACCGGCTGTCGGGCGGCCGGTTGGTGCTCGGGGTCGGTCTCGGCGAGCCGCCGTCCGAGTACACGGCGCTCGGCCGCACCGCGGAGCGGGCCACGCTGGCCGCGATGCTCGACGAGGGCCTCGACGTCGTGACCGGCCTCTGGTCGGGCGAGCCGTTCACCCATCACGGCACCCACTACACCCTCGACGACGTGCAGTTCCTGCCGACCCCGCACCAGGAGCCCCGCATCCCCGTGTGGGCGTCGGCCATCACCCGCAACGAACGGACCCTGGGTCGAGCAGCACGCTGGGACGGCGTGATCCTCGGCCAGATGGGCGAGCAGGGCGGGATGGAGGTCCTGGCACCCGACGCGGTCGCACAGGTCGCGGCCCGACCGGACGCACCGGCCGACATCGTCGTCGCCGCACCGGCCGGCACCGACCCCGGCCCCTACGAGGAGGCCGGCGCGACCTGGATGCTCGTCACCGACTGGCTCGACGTGCTCCGCGAGGTAGCCGCCGCGGCGCCGCCCCGCTGACGGGATCGAGCGCGGTCACAGCGAGCGGGCCAGCGCGACGAGTTCGTCGGGCGCCAGGTCGGCCTCGAGGCGGTACTCGACGCCGTCCTCGACCCACAGCACGGTCGCGGCCGCATCCACCGTTCGGAACGGCGTGACCAGGACGTGCCCGCCGCGGACCACGGCCGCACGGTCGCCCAGGCCGTCGACCGAGCGTGCGTCGTCCTCGGAGAAGAGGAACTTCTCGAGCAGCGCGCCGCCCTCGACGCCGGGGACACGATGGGCCCACAGCGACACGGCGTCGCCATCCCAGGCGAGCACGACACCACCCTCGGCGGGTGCGGCAACGAGGTCGGGCGCGCCGAGGTCGGCGGAGGACGGCAGCGGCGCGCCGAGCCGTGCCTCGGCCTCGTCCGGGGTGAGCGCCTCCAGGTAGCGCTCGTCGAGGAACGCAACGGCGCCGGTCGCGTCCACGGCGGGATCCCCGCTCGTGATCCTGGTCGAGCCGATGCCGAACCATCCGGCCACCGCCTCCCGCACCGGTGCCACGACGAGGCCGGCCGAGGCGAGCGCCGCCAGTGCGACTGCGGCGACGAGGACGCGACGCGCCGACGTCCGTCGCCGCCCGCGACCGTCCGGCAACGCAGTGAGCGTGCCGACCGGCCGGCCGCCGCCTGACCTGTCGTCGCCTGACCCGTCGGCGTTGACCGGGTCGGTGACGAGGTGGCGGCCCACGCTGGCCAGCACGGCTTCGAGGCGCTCGTCGGTCATCGGTTCAGCCATCGGACACCTCCTCGGTCCCGTCCGCCTCGAGCTCCCGGCGAAGTCGGCGCGTTGCCCGCGACAACCTCGACTTCACCGTTCCGGGCCGACAGCCGAGGATCTCGGCCATCTCCCGTTCGCTCAGCTCCTCGAAGTGCCGCAGCGCGAGCACGAGACGATCACCTTCCCCGAGCCGGTTCAGCGCCGCCGTCACCCGCCGGCGCTCCGCGTCGGTCACCGCCGCCTGCGCGGGATCGACCGCCCCTTCGCCGGCCAGGCCCCGGTCGTCCGCGACCCGGACCGCCAGTGCCGCCCGTCGGCCGCGGCCCCGGCGATGATTGCGAGCCGTGTTGGCCACGATCCGCAGGTACCACGAGCGGAACCCGCGGCCGGCGTCGACGGACCCGATCGCCCGCCACGCCCGCTCCGTCGCCACCTGGACCACGTCATCGGCGTCCGAGGCACCGCCGAGCACCACCGTCGCGACCCGGAGCGCGCTCGACCGGTGGCGAGCGACCAGCTCGCCGAACGGTGCACCGTCGCCCTCGCGGGCCCGGCGGATCAGCGCGGCGTCGTCGGGCGCGGCGTCCGTCCCTCCTCGCGGTCCCGGCGCGATCGTCACCCGTCGAGCAGGTAGGACACCAGCGCGTCGACCTCTCCGGTCGACACGTCGAGTGTCGGCATGCCCGACATCGGACCCGACGACGGATAGCCGGGGACCGTGAACGCGTCCGGGGCGAGGATCGACTCGACCACGTAGTCGCGTGCCGACAGACCCTCCCGACGTTGGTCGGCCACGTCCACCAGGTCCGCCAGGTTCGGGCCGACGCCGACCCGAGCAGTGGTGCCGGGCCCGTTGTGACAGGTGGCGCAACCCTTCGCCGCGAACAGCCGGGCGCCTTCCTCGGCGAGCCCCGCGTCGCGGTCCGAGCCCCCGCCGCTGCTCCATGCGACGACCGTGAGCGCGCCCAGCACGAGTGCGCCGAGCCCGGCCAGGACCCGGCCGACAGGCGCCGACCGGGACACGACCGCCTCGTCGCGCACCACCGGGCCGGCTTCGTCGGCTCCCGTCATGCGCCGACCGGCGCGGCGACACGCCGCCGCCCGGCCAGCCCGGGCCCGGCGAGGGCGTAGGCCGCCGCGGCCAGCGCGAGCACCGGCAGGCCGTACCGGGCCACCGCGGGCCAGGTACCGCCGTCGGCGGCAACGACTCCGGCGGCGCCACCGCCGACCACCAGGGTGCCCAGGTCCTGGGGACCGAACCCGCCCTGCACCACGCGCCACTCGTACTCGCCGGCTGCGGGAAGCTCGACGGTCGCGACGTGGTGACCGACCGCGCCATCGGGTGCGGCGTCGAAGCGCAGCACCTCGCCCGAGCCGTCGACGATCTCGATGGCGGCACCGCCGCCCTTCATCGGGCCCGACAGGTCGACCGGATGTACGCCGTGCTGGCGGACGGTGAACCCGACGTCGATCGTCGTGCCCGGCGCCGCCGCGTCGATCCCGTCGAGCGGGTCGAGCGTGGTCACCGCCCACCCGCCGGCGCCGGCCGGCGCCGACCAGGCGAGCACGAGGGCGAACACGGCACCGAGAAGCGTGATGATCCGTCGCATGCCCGTCCTACACCGCCCACCTCGGATCGGTTCCCGAATCGGGTCGACGCCGCGCCGGCGGGTCAGCTCAGGAGCTCTTCTCGCGGGCGGCGGCCATGTCGGCGGTGAGGTCCCGTTGGCGGGTCGGGGTGATGACCAGCTCGTCGATCATCGCCCTGGCGGGGAGCGTCGCGCACAGGAGCACGGCCTCGGCGACGTCTTCGGGCCGGGCCATCATCGCCCGCTGGTCGTCATCGGGTGGGAGCGCCCGACGGTCGAGGATCGGCGTGTCGATCTCGCCGGGGAAGATCGTGCTGCACCGCACCCCGAGGTTGCGCACCTCCGAGGCGAGCTCGGTCATCCAGTTGGCCACCGCCGCCTTCGCCGAGCCGTAGGCGGCGCCGGCCATGACGTTGGGCCGCAGCCCGGCAACCGAGGAGACGGTGATGATGGTGCCGCCGCCGGCGTCGATCATCGCCGGCAGCAGCGCCCGGGCCAGCATCGCCGGGCCGAGCACGTTGACCCGCCACACGTCGGTCCACGTGGCGGCGTCGAGGTGACGGGCGGACCGCACGCTCGAGGAGAAGCCGGCGTTGTTCACGAGCACGTCGACGCAGCCGTGGTCGGCGAGGCAGCGGTCCGCGAGGCGCGAGGCCGCCTCGTCGTCGGTCAGGTCGGCGGTCGCGGTCAGCGCCTTGCCGCCCGCGGCGCCGATGGCGGCGACCACCTCGTCGAGCGGGCCCTGCCGTCGCCCGTTGACGACGACGGTTGCCCCCTCGCCGGCCAACGCGAGCGCCGACGCCCGCCCCGGCCCCGGTCACGAGCGCGACCTTGCCGTCCAGCTTCCCCATGGTCCCTCCCCCGACGTCGATCGGCGGTGACCGTACCGCCTCGCACCCACCCGTTCCCGGGAACGGATCCGGCTCGTGGTGGTCGCCGAAGTACGGGGCCGGTTGGTGGCCGGGATCAGCCCTGCGTGGCCGGCGAGCACCGCTCGCCGAGACCGGCCGCAGCCAGGACCTCGACGAGCTGGCCGACGTGGGCGATCCGGACGTCGCCGTCCAGGCCCCGCAGCGCGGCGGTCACCGCCCCGGCGGCGCTCCCCGCGACAAGCCCGGGATCGGAGTCCTCGACGACCAGGCACGCCGACGGGTCGACACCGAGGCGGTGGGCGGCCAGCAGGTAGCACGACGGGTCGGGCTTGCCCCGCTCGACGTGGTCGGCGGTGACGAGCAGTGGCGGCCGCAGGTCGGCGCCGTCGAGGCGGACCCGGGCGAGCGTTTCGTCGGCGCTGGTCACGATCGCCCACGGCACACCCCAGGCGCCCAGGGCGTCGAGGATGTCGGCGACGCCTTCGGTCCGGGCCGACGCCGAGCCGTCGTCGTATTGGAGGTCGAGCTGGTACTGGGCGGCGGCGCGGACCTCGGCGTCGGACAGCTCCGGCAACAGGCGGCGCACGGTCACCTCGGCCGGGCTGCCGTGGATGCCGTCGCGCACCAGGTCGCGGTCGACGCCGAACGCGTCGGCCCACGCGAGCCAGGCGCGCTCGACGGCGAGGTCGGAGTCGACGAGGGTGCCGTCCATGTCGAAGAGCACCGCCGTCACCGCGCGCAGACGGCCCGCCGCGTCGCCACGCACGGCGGGGGAGGCAGGTGGTTCGGGATGGGTGGGCACGCTGCGCTCCTCCTACGGTCGTGGTCCCGCCGGCCGCCGACATTTAAACTCGCTGTACGAGCATAAACAAGGCCGACACGTGACGACCGCTCCCACACCTCCGCCCACGGGCGCCGCAGTCCCTGCACCGGCGGATCGCCGCCGGGCACGGTCGCGATGACCGGTCGCCGACCCGCGCGCCGGACCGCGGCCCGCTGGCGGGGCGCGCTCGACGTGCTCGGGCTGCTGCGCCGCCAGCCGGGGATCACCCGCGCCGACGCGGCCCGCGAGCTCGGGCTGCGGAGCGGCACCGCGACCGAGATCGTCGCCCGGCTCCGGGAGCTGTCGCTGATCGAGGAGCGACCGGTGCCACCGCAGGGCCGGGGCCGGCCGACCACCTCGCTCCACCCCCATCCCGACGGCCCGGTGTGTGTGATCGTCGACATCGCCCACGAGCGCTGGCGCATCGCCACGGCACCGATCGACGGCTCGGTCGAGGTGGTCGCCGGGGCCCGCCACGGCCGCCGCGACGCCGAAGCGGTGCTCGATGTCGTGCGGGCCGAGCTCGACGCGGTGCGGGCCGACCTCGGGCCCCGGGCCCGGGCGACGTCGGTCGTCGTCTCCGGCACGGTGCAGGGCCACCGCCTCGTCCAGGCGTCGACGCTGGAGTGGTCCGACGTCGCGCTCGACGTGCTCGACGGCGGCGTGCCCGAGCGCTTCGTGGTCGACAACGACGCCACCCTCGCCGGCGTCGCCGAGGCCCGCCACCGGGCGTCCGCGGGCTCGTCCAACGTGCTGTACCTCACCATCGAGGTCGGCATCGGCGGCATCCTCGTGGCCGACGGCGTACCGACCCGGGGCGCGACCGGGGCCGGCGGCGAGTTCGGTCACGTGCCCTTCGGCGACCCGACCCGCCCGTGCCCGTGCGGTGCCCGCGGCTGCTGGGACCTCGAGGTCGACGGCCGGGCGATGGCCCGTCATCTCGGCGAGGCACCACCCGAGGACCCCCGCACCTACGGGGCGACGGTCATCGACCGGGCGGCCGACGACGAGCGCGCCCGCCGGGCGGTGGCCGAGTGTGCCCGATCGCTGGGCCGGGGCATCGGCGGCCTGGTCAACGCCCTCGACCCCGACGCCGTGCGCCTCGGCGGCCTCGCGGCACCGATCCTGCGCCTCGCGCCCGACGACGTCGGCGCCGGCTACGAGCAGGGCCTGATGGCCTTCCGGCGCCCGTCACCGCCCCCGGTGACCGAGGCGGTGACCGGCGACGACGGTCCGCTGCGGGGCGCCGCGGAGATCGGGCTCGATCTCGTGGTCAGCGAGCACGGCCTCGAGGCCTGGGCCGACGCGCTCGATGCGGGAGCCGCCTGAGCGGGCCGTGCCCGAGGCGTGGGTCGTCACTCGACCGGTGGCCCACGCCACCGGCCACCCGCGAGAACCCCGAGCGCCCAGCCGTCACTCGACGGGGGCGACGACCGGGCCGCCGGGCGCCACCACCGGCGGTGGGACCACACCCGCGACGGCCGTGCGCAGCGGCACGGCCAGCAGTGAGGTGAGCAGGCCACCGGCGACGATCAGCCACCAGACCCGGTCGAACGCGGCGAGCGCCAGCTCCGGCGACGCGGCGCTCGACAGCAGCGCGATGGTCAGCGCCACACCGAGCGTGCCACCGAACTGGCGGACCGCCTGGTTGACCCCGCTGCCGACGCCGAGCCGGGTCGCGGGAATCGCCTGGGCCGTGGTCGATGCCAGCTGGGGCAGGCAGAGGGCGACGCCGAGCCCGGTGAACAGCAGCGAGGGCAAGTAGTCGGCCACGTAGTCGGGCTGCGCGTCGAGCATCACCAGCCGCAGCACGCCGCCGACGGCGTACGCGAACCCGCCGGCGATGATCATCGGCCGCTGCCCGATCCGCGACGCCAGCCTGCCCATCTGCGGGGCGAGCACGCCGACGAGCAACGGGCCCGGGCTCACCCCGAGGCCACCCCGCAGCGTCGACCAACCCCAGACCTGGGTGAGGAACAGGAACGAGCCGAAGAACATGGCGGTGAAGGCAGTGCCGAACGCCATCGTCGCCGCAGTGGCCCACCGGAAGTTGCGGATCGAGAACAACTCGAGGTCGAGCGCCGGCGCCGGGGTCGTGCGCTGGTGGGCGACGAACAGGCCGAGCACGACCACCCCGGCCCCGATGGCGCCGATCGTGCGGCCGTCGGCCCAGCCCCAGATGTCGCTCTGCACGACGCCGAGCGACACGAGCGCGGCCGCCGAGGCCACGAGCACGACGCCGAGCGGCGCCGGCACCCGGGCGGTCGGTTCGCGGGACTCGCTCAGGATGCGGATGCCGGCGAGCACCGTCACCATGCCGACCGGCAGGTTCAGGAAGAACACCCACCGCCAACCGCCGAGCTCGACCACGGCGGCGCCGAGGCTCGGCCCGATCGCCCCGGCCAGCGCTCCGGCCGCGCCCCAGATGGCGACGGCCATCGGCAACCGCTCGCGGGGGAACGCCCGCAGGACCAGCGCGAGCGACGACGGCAGCAGCGTGGCGGCGCCGACGGCCTGCACGATGCGGAACGCCACGAGCGCCCACGCGCTCGGCGCGAGCCCACACGCCATCGACGCCACGGTGAACAGGGCCGATCCGACGAGGAACGCCCGCTTGTGCCCGACCCGGTCGGCGAGCTTGCCCACCGGGACGAGGAGCGCGGCGAAGGTGATCGTGTAGGCGTTGAGGACCCACGAGAGCTGGGCGGCGCCGATGTCGGGGAACGAGGCCCCGATGTCGGCGAACGCGACGAACAGGATCGTCGTGTCGAGGAACGTGGCCAGCACCGCCAGGCTCGTCAGCGCCAGGGTCTTCCACGCGGTGGACGATTCCGCCGGCACGCCGGCCGGTGGCCCACCCACGCCATCCTGCCCCCGATCGGGCGGCGTCGTTGGTTGCATCATGGAACGCACTCTAGGCACGACAGCGTTGCATGACACAACTCAGTTCGCGGACCCCCCCATCGACCACGAACCGGCAGGCAGAAACGACGGCGCGCAGAGCGGAAAGCCACGCCAGAACGGTCCGGGGACGAACTGGCGGGGAGAAACGACACCGCGCGGAGCAGAACGCCACGCCAGTTCGAGGGCGGGGCGAGGTGGCTCAGGTGTGGCGGCGCAGGCGCGTGGCGAGGTCGTCCGGGATCGGCACCGGCGGGGCCTCGGGCACCTCGTCCGGTGCCGGGCCCTTGCGATCGGAGCGGTGGGCGACCCGGGACCCGGCGAACGCGACCAGGAACACCGCGACGGCGAGGACCACCGCGGCCAGGAGCACCGGTCCGCCGCCGAGCGCACCACCGACACCCGCGACGAGCAGGCCGCACACCAGCCCGACCCACGGCAACGCGGACGTCTGCTTCGTCGGCACCACGCCGGGCGCCCTCCGGCCGCCACCGAGACGTCCGTCGATGCGGGCCTCGAACGACACCCGCGACAGCCGGGACACCGCCTCGCGCTCACCGGCCTCGATCCGGTCGAGCGCGGCGGCGACCTCGGCCCATGCGGACGGCCGCAGCCGCAGGCCGGGCAGCTCCGCGGCGAGGCGACGCAGCTCGTCGTCCGGCTCGCGCTCGTCGTTGTCGTGGTGGTCGATGTCGTGGCGCTCGTTCACGGTGTCCCTCGCCCGGCCGGGCCGGTCGTGCGGCTGCGGAGGTTCCCAGAGCCCGGCCCGACGCGCAAGGCCATGACGAAACGACCTTGCGGGCGCCGCCGGGCGGGCGACAGGCTGCGTGCGCCTCCGCACGGTGAGCACCGGATGCCGAAGGCGAGGGACCGTGGGGAGGGGCGACATGTCAGTGACGATCGAACCGCTCGAGTGCGGGTGGTTGACCGCAGCCGCCGAATCGTTCGAGGAGGGCGCGGGCGACGAGCCGCTGCGGATCCCGATCGCGGTGTGGCTCGTGCGCCATCCCCGTGGTGAGCTGGTGTTCGACACCGGCCTCCACCCCGAGCTTGCGGTCTCGACCGACCGCATCGGCGGCCTCGCCAAGGTGTTCACGGCCGACATGGCGCCGGAGCGCTCGCTCGGCGCCCGTCTGCGCGCCGCCGACGTCGACCCCGATCGCCTGCGGTGCGTCGTCCTCTCCCACCTACACTTCGATCACGCCGGCGGCCTGTGCGAGGTCCCGAACGCCGAGGTCGTCGTCCAGTCCGCCGAGTGGGACGCTGGCCGCGCTGACGATGCGAAGCGCTTCGGCTACCGCGCGGCCGACTACGACCTCGGGCACGGGCTCCGCCTCGTCGACGGAGACCACGACGTCTTCGGCGACGGCGCTGTGACCTGCCTCGCCACCCCGGGCCACACGGCCGGCCACCAGTCCCTGCGGGTCGTGACCGACGACGGGCCCGTCGTCCTCACCGCCGACGCGTGCTACTTCGCCCACACCCTCGACCGCGGCGTCCTGCCCCCGTTCGCCCACGACCACGACACACAGCGGCGGTCGCTGCAGCGCCTCGTCGACGAGCGGGCCGGCGGCGCTCGGGTCCTCGCCGGCCACGACCCCGTCCAGTTCGCCGCGCTGCCGGCCCGGCTCGGCTGAGCGGCCGCGACGACCCGGTCTTCGACGACTGGGACCAGGACACCGCCGCGATCGAGGCGCGCTACGGCGAGCAGGACCCGGCGGTCGTGGCCGACGAGCTCGCCGCTGCGGCCGGCCGGCTCGCCGACGCCCTCGACGCGGTCACCGACGGGCCGTGGGCCCGGCGCGGCCGCCGTGGCGACGGTGCCTCGTTCACCGTGTCGACGTTCGCGCCCTACCTGTGGCACGACGTGTCACACCACCTCCACGACGTGGGCGCCTGAACCGGACCCGACCCGACCGCCGACACCCGTCCAACGCCACCCGTCGCCTGATCAGGATCGGCCCTCGACCGCGCCCAGGCGCACCGACAGCTCGAGGCCGTCGTCGACGCCGAGGTCGACCGACACCCAGCCGTTCGCCGGGTGGCGCACGTGGTCCAGGTAGTGGACGAGCTGGTCGGCGAAGAGCCGGGTGTCGTCGGCGACGACCAGTGCGCCCGCGCCCAGGCGGGGCTCGAGGAGTCGCAGCACGGGCAGGTACAGCTCCTTCCACCCGTCGAGCACGACCAGCGAGACATCGCCGAGGGCCGGGTCGTCGAGGGTCTCCAGCGCGTCGCCGACGCGCACCTCGGCGACGTGACCGACGCCGGCCGCCTCCAGGTTGGCCTCGGCCCGTGCCGCCTTGGCCGGGTGCAACTCGGTCGTGATCACGCGACCGGACCCTCCGCCGTCGGCGATCGCGGCGGCGAGGTGGAGCGTCGACGCCCCGAACGAGGTGCCGAGCTCGACGACGAGGCCGTCCGGCCGGCTGCGGGCCAGGGCGTAGAGCAGACGTCCGGCGTCGTGGGACACCGGCAGCGCCGCGTCGGCCAGGAGCTCGGCGAGCTCGGCCGGTGACGGCCACGGTGCGTCGGGCGCCCGGTCGGCCCGCACGCGGGCGATGCGGGCCTCGTCGTCGGTGGCGTCGTCGGCGATCGTGTCGAGGACGCGGGTCAGCTCGGGGTTCAGCAGGAGGCTCATGTCGTCGAGCATGCGCCCCGACTCGGATTGACTCCAGTGCAACGTTGTGAACCTATGATTGCGTCCGGCGAAAGAGGAGCGGTGAAGGATCTGAACCTGCTCGTGACGCTCGACGCGCTCCTGGAGACGGGCAGCGTGACCGAGGCCGCCGAGGTGCTCCACCTGAGCCCGCCGGCGGTGAGCCGGGCGCTCGGTCGGCTCCGACGCGACCTCGGGGACCCGATCCTCGTGCGGTCGGGTCGGGGGATGCGCCCGACACCGCGGGCACTCGCGCTCCGTGAACGCGTGCGAGCGCTGGTCGTCGAGGCCGACGACCTCCTCCGCCCCGCCGATGACGTTCGTCCCGGCCGACTCGACCGCACGTTCACCATCCGCGGCAGCGACGATGTTCCCGTCTCGCTCGGCCCGGCACTGGCCACCACGTTGCTCGCCGAGGCACCCCGCGTGCGCCTCCGGTTCCTGCCCGAGGGCGACGAGCGGCCCTCAGACCTGCGGGACGGCCTCGTCGACCTCGACATCGGCGCACCGGCCGAACGCGCGCCGGACCTCTTGACCGAGACGCTGACGGTCGCCCACCACGTGGCGGTCATGGCCGCCGATCACTCCCTCGCCGACGGCGAGCTGACCGCCTCGGCGCTGTGCGGGCACCCCCACGTCGTCGTCACGCGGCGCGGTCGAGCGCACGGCCCCCTCGACGTCGCCCTGGCGGCCGAGGGCCTCGCCCGGGTGGTGGCGGCGACGGTGCCGTCGGTGGCCGCCGCGCTGGCGCTCGCCCGCAGCGGCGAGGTGGTCGCCATCGTGCCCGACATCGCCGCGCCCGGCGCCGGTCTGGTGGCACGACGACTTCCCGTCGTCGTGCCGGCCGTCCCGGTGGCCATGTCGTGGCACCGACGTACCGACGCCGAGCCGGCCCACCGCTGGCTGCGAGAACGGGTTCGCCTCGCGTTCGACGCCGCGGTTCGATGTCCGGCGTCTGACCCACTCGTTCACAACGAACATCCACCATCGCGGAATGCTCTGCACGAGCACCGTGTTCCCTTCCCGCCTTGTTCGAACAAGCCCCGATTCGAACGAAAGGAGCACGATTCCATGCAGACCGCGTACGCGCAGCTGGACCGCCTACGGGACTACGCGCCATTGGTCATCAGAGTCGTCATCGGCGGCCTGTTCATCTATCACGGCATCGACAAGTTCGACACGGGCATCACCAACGTCGAAGGTGCCTTCGACGGCTGGGGCGTGCCCGCGCCGGGCCTCACCGCACCTCTCGTCGCGGTCGTCGAGATCGTCGCCGGCGCCGCGTTCCTGCTCGGGATCGCCACCCGCCTCGCAGCGATCGCCCTGGCACTCGTGCTGGTCGGAGCACTCGTCTACGTCAAGGCCGACGTCGGGATCCTCGGGGCCGCGCCACCGGGGGCCGAGGTCGATCTCGCCTATCTCGCCGGGCTCGTCTCCGTCCTGTTGACCGGCCCCGGACCGATCTCGCTGGACGAGCAGCTCGGCGTCGAGCGCGACACGACGAAGCGACCGCTCGCCGGCGCCCCGCGATGAACGCTCACTGATTCATTCATCACCGATCGTCTCCGGGCTCCTCCTCGGCCCGGAGACGATCGCGCCCATCGCATCGCGATGAACAGGCAACGCGATGAACAGACAACGTGATGAACACGTCGAGACGCAACGGCGCGCGCCACACCGGCACCGGCGAGCGACGGACGCGCACACGACGCACGTTGCGACGTGGATCCGGCCACGCGTCCTGACTCCGCGACGGCGCGCAGGGCCCGTACCAGTGGGTCACCCTCGCGGACCCGAGGGCAACGGTCCCTGCGTGTGCTGACGCCCGTTGGCCGACGCGTCTCGGGACGCGCCGGGCTCACCAGGAGGTACGGGCCTCGCACCGGGCCTTGAGGCCTGAGGCGAACGTGTCGAACGCGGGCTGGAGATCGGGCATGTTCCGCCAGATCAGGGGCAGCAGCGGCCCCGAGAACTCCTCGCGCATCACGAACCGGGTGACGTTGCCCGACGGCGACAGCGTGAAGCGGCGCACGCCCTTGAACAGGCCGAGCGGCAGGCCGCCCGTCCACGTCATGGCGTGGGGCCGATCGAAGGTCGTGACGGTCACCGGGAACGCACGCCCGGGGTTGACCGCCGAGCGGACCTTGATCCGCTGGCCGCGGCCGATCGTGCCCTCGACCGCCTCGATGCCCGAGTCCCACGTCGGGTACGCCTCACCGTCGGTGAGCACGTCCCACACGGCCTCGGGTGTGGCCTGGACATCGGTGCTGACCTCGTAGGCCCGCATGGGGTCCTCCTGCGGTGCTCGAGTTGTCGGGACCACCGACGGCTCCGCTCGGGTGCCGTCCCGGGCGACCGCTACCGTACCGGTCCGACGCCGCAGCGTGCCGGCGGCCCACGGCCTGTTCAACGAGGCGTCACGGAACGCTCGGCCCGCCGCCACCGACGAGCCGCCCGCACCACGCCCGAGGAGCTCCCGTGGAGACGTTGATCGTCGATCCCGCCGGCGTCGAGACGCTGGTCAAGCGCTACCGGGACCGCACACCGCGGTCGGAGGCGATCGGCGCCCGGGCCGAACGGGTCATGCCCGCGGGCGACACCCGCGCCGCCGGCTACCACGAGCCGTACCCGCTCACCCTGGTCAGCGGCCGCGGTGAGTGGCTGCGCGACCTCGACGACCACGAGTACCTCGACCTCTCGTACAACTACACGTCGCTGGTCCACGGCCACGCGTACGGGCCGATCGTCGACGCCGTCGAGGCCACCCACCGCGACGGCACGGCGTGGCCGGCACGCTCCGAGCCCCAGATCGAGCTGGCCGAGCTGCTCGTCGACCGCCTAGCGTCGGTCGACCAGGTCCGCTTCGCCAACTCCGGGACCGAGGCCGCGATGCTGGCCATGCACGTGGCCCGGATCGCGACGGGCCGGCCGAAGGTGCTGATGGCCCGCTGCGGCTACCACGGCTCCCACGAGTACTTCGACGTCGGCGCCCACGACGGCGCGGTCGAGATCCCCGGCGCGGAGGACGGCGTGCTGACCGCCGAGTACGGCGACGCCGCCGACTTCGAGCGGGTGCTGGCCGAGCACGGGTCGGACATCGCAGCGGTGTTCCTGGAGCCGGTCATGGGCTCGGGCGGGATCCGCTCGGCGTCGCCGGAGTTCCTCGCCGCGGTGCGCCGGGCCACGACCGCTGCCGGGGCCCTGCTCGTCCTCGACGAGGTGATCACGTTCCGCCTCGGGACCGGTGGCGCCCAGGCCGCGCTCGGCGTCACCCCCGACCTCACGCTCCTCGGCAAGCTGATCGGGGGCGGCTACCCGGTCGGCGCGGTCGGCGGGCGGGCCGACCTCATGGCGATCCTCGACCCGCGCCGGGGCCGCTACCTGCACTCGGGCACGTTCAACGGCAACCGGATCACCGCGGTGGCCGGTGCGGTGTCGGTGCGGGAGCTGACCGCGGCGCGCATCGACACGATGGCATCGCTCGCCGCCGACCTCGACGACGGCCTGCGCCGCCTCGCCGCGCGCCACGGGGTGCCGCTCACGGTCAGCCGGGCCGGGTCGCTGCTCAACCTCTTCGTCACCTCGGAGGTGCCCCGTCCCGGCGACCGGCCGGACGGGCCGGCCATGGCCGCGCTCCACCTCGCCGGGCTGCTCCACGGGTTGCACTTCCCGGCCCGGGGCATGCTCGTGGTCTCGACGCTCACGACGCCGGCGACGATCACCGAGGCGCTGGCCCGCTTCGACGCGGCGTTCGCCGATCTCACCGCCATCGCCGCCTGAGGAGCGACCGGCCCGAGCGACGCCCGCCCACGGCCCGGCCGTGCCGGTGGGGCGCCGTCCGCGACGTGGAGTCGGTGCCGGTCGATCACGGCCGAGCGATGCCGGCTGGATGCCGGTCGTCCAACGGGAGGTTCGATGCACGAGCACGGCGCCGGCGAGGTGCGGCCCACGTCGGTCGAGACCGGGTCGGGCGCGTCCCGGCCGCACAGCCCGGGCCGAGGCCTCGGACTGACGGCCCGCCAGGTCAACCTCCTCCTCGAGGTCCTGATCCTGTCGGCCATCGGCACCGGCATCGTGTCGTGGGCCGTCGGCACGGCGTGGAGCCGGTGGTGGACGGTGGCCCACGCCCTCTGTGGGCTCGGGCTCCTCGTCCTCGCCCCGGCCAAGATGCGCCGCTCGGTCCGCACCGGCATGCGCCGTGGTCGGCCGACCCGGTGGCTCTCGACCGCGTTCGGGGTGCTCGTCCTCGCCACGGTCGGCCTCGGGGTCCTCCACGCCACCGGGCTGTGGTTCGGCGTGGGCTACTGGGCCGCGCTGTGGACCCACTTCCTCGCCGCGTTCGCGCTGTTCCCCCTGTTCATGTGGCACGTGGCCAGCCGCCCCGTCGGCCGCCGCACGGTGGACGAGCGCCGGCGCCTCCTCCTCGGCGGTGCCGCGGTCGCCGCGGCCGCCGGCGTCGCCTACGCCGCGCAGGAGACCGTCGTCCGCGCCACCGGCCTCGCCGGCGGGACCCGGCGGTTCACCGGGTCCCACGAGGTCGGCTCCCACGATCCCGACGCCATGCCGACGGTCTCGTGGATCGACGACGAGGCCCCCGACACCGCGGTCGAGGACTGGGTGCTCGACATCGCCGGGACGCGGGCCGATCTGCGCGAGCTCGCCGCCCTCGCCCGGCCGATCGAGGCCGCGCTCGACTGCACCGGCGGCTGGTGGAGCACCCAGCGCTGGGACGCCGTGCCGCTGTCGGAGCTGGGTGGCCTCACCGGCGCCCGCAGCATCCGGGTGCGTTCGGCCACGGGCTACGAGCGGCTCCTGCCCGCCGCCGACGCCGCCGACCTCCACCTGGCCGTCGGCTACGAGGGGCGACCGCTGCGCCGCGGCCACGGTGCGCCGGTGCGGCTCGTGGCCCCCGGTCGGCGGGGCCCGTGGTGGGTCAAGTGGGTGGTCGAGGTCGCACCCGACGATCGCCCGTGGTGGCTCCAGCTCCCCTTCCCGGCGACCTGAGGAGCGCGCGGCCGGGGCGGCGTCAGCGGGCGGTCATCGTCGACGTCTGGCGGATGGTCTGGACGAGCTCGCCGGTCTGGCCCCCCTGCGTGAGCTCCATCGTGACCGTGCCCTCGGTGACCATGTCGCTGAGGCCGAAGACCTGGCCCGGCTGCCGGGTGGTCGTCCCCTGTCCGGTGAGGGTCCCGTCGATCACCTCGATCTCGACGCCCTCCACCTCGTAGGTCCCGGGCACGTACTCGAGGACCACCTCGGTCGCCAGCACCATCTCGCCGTCGGACAGGGACCTCAGCTCCCACGTGGTCGTCGTGACGATGTCGAGGCCCCCGACCGAGCTCTCGCTCGTCGTCTCCCACCGGGCACCGGTGCCGACCGGCTCGGCCGGGAACGGCACGCTCAGCGACGACGCCTGCTCCTCGAACCCCTCGAGCAGGGTCGCGGCGCTCGCTCCGGGCGTCGATGACAGGTCGATGTCGGGTGCCTCCCAGGCGGCGATCGTGCCGTCCGGTTCGACGACGATCCGCGCGGTCGCTCCGATGAACACGTCAACTGTCTGCTCGACGGCGGCGAGCACGGTCGGGTCGACGCCCTCGGTCTCGGCCACCCGCACGTCCTCGTAGAACGTCTCGACCGTCATGGCGCCGTCGTCGGCGACATCGGTGATCGTGTACGCGAGGTCGTAGAGCACCGGCGGGTTCGTCACCGTCTGAGGGACGCCGCCGCCCATGGTGATCTCGACCTGTTGCTCCTGGCGGATCGTGACCGCTTCCTCGGAGCCGAGCTCGGCGGACGCATCGAGGAGCTGGCGGGGCTCGTCGCCGGCGTCGAGCACCTCGACGCTGACCGGGGCCGGCGCGTCGGCGCCGTCCTCGGGCGCCGGCTCCACCGGCTCGTCCGCCTCGTCGGCGGAGGTGTCGGTCGTGCCCGACGACGGGTCGTCGCCATCGGGCGCCGCGGACGTCGTCGACGTCGCGGTCGATGTCGCGGATGTCGTCGGTGTTCCCGCGTCGGTCGCATCGTCGTCCCCGCAGCCGGCGGCGACCGAGAGGCCAGCGACGAGCAGGACGGCGACCGCCCGACGGACGGGGCGCGACGGCTGGCGCTCGAACGGGATGCGGCCGGGATGTCGGGGGGTCACATCAGCTCCTGCGGGGGGCGAACACCGCCAGCGTAGGTGTCGAGCGCTCCGGGCCCGGGGCGTCGCTGCGGCGTGCGGCGTCTGACGGCCGCGGGCTACCGTCCGGCCGTCATCGTCGAGCCCGGGGGTCTGGCACGTGACGACCATTCACGGAACCTGCGACGAGCGGTTCGCCGCCGTGCGCGACGCGTTCGCCGCGAACTTCGACCGCGGTGAGGACGACGGCGCCTGCGTCGCGGTCACGATCGGAGGCGAACCGGTCGTCGATCTCTGGGCCGGCGTCGCCGACGTGACGTCCGGGCGCCCCTGGGAACGGGACACGATCGTCAACGTCTACTCGACGACCAAGACGATGTCGTTCGTGTGCATCCTCATGCTGGCCGACCGGGGGCTGGTCGAGATCAACGCGCCGGTCGCGACCTACTGGCCCGAGTTCGCGGCCAACGGCAAGGACCGCATCGAGGTCCGCCACCTCCTCAGCCACTCGGCCGGCCTCTCCGGCTGGGACCAGGTGCTGACGACCGAGGACCTCTACGACTGGGAGAAGGCGACGTCGCTGCTCGCCGCCCAGGCCCCGTGGTGGGAGCCGGGGACCGCGTCGGGCTATCACGCCGTCACCCAGGGCTACCTGCTCGGCGAGGTCGTGCGCCGGGTCGACGGGCGCACCATCGGACAGTTCTTCGCCGACGAGGTCGCCGGCCCGCTCGGCGCCGACTTCCACATCGGCCTCCCGGCGAGCGAGGACGACCGGGTGGCCGCGCTCGTTCCGCCGGAGCTGTCCACCGCCGGGCTCGCCGCCGCCGGCGACATCGCGCAGCGCACGTTCGCCAGCGCTCCGATGACCGGCGAGGAGCCGGCGACGACGGGCTGGCGCCGGGCCGAGATCCCCGCGGCCGGCGGTATCGGCAACGCCCGGGCCGTCGCCCGCATCCACTCGGCGCTCGCGTGCGGCGGGAGCGTCGACGGCGTCCGCCTGATGGAGCCGAAGACGGTCGACCGCATCTTCGAGACCCAGATCGAGGGCGACGACCTCGTGCTCGGCGTCCCGATCCGGTTCGGCCTCGGGTTCGGCCTGCCGTCGGCGGCGATGCCGATCAGCCCGAGCGAGCGGGCGTGCTTCTGGGGCGGGTGGGGCGGCTCGATCGCGGTGATCGACGTCGACCAGCAGATGACCGTGGCCTACGCCATGAACCGCATGGCCGCCGGTCTCGTCGGCGACCTGCGGGGCGGATCGCTCGTGCTCGCCGCGTACCAAGCACTCCAGGCGTGAGCCCCGACGGACCGGGCGCGGGCCTCGTCGCCGACGGCTACCGCGAGCTCGCCGCCTCGTGGCGGGCCGACCGCCCGGCGCGCCAGCAGCGGACCGGGCTCGTCGACCGCGACTTCGACGACCTGCGCGACGCGGGCTACCACCGCCTGGCCGTCCCCGAGGCCCACGGCGGGACGTGGCGCGACGTGCGCTCCTCCGGCCGGGCGGTGTGCGACACGTTGCGGGTCCTCGCCGCCGGTGACCCGGCCGTCGCGCTGGTCGCGTCGATGCACCCGGCCGTACTCGCGTTCTGGCTGACGCCCGACCTCCACAACGACGCGCTCCAACGCCAACGGGCCTCGATCTACGACGGTGCGGCCGCCGGGCTCCAGTGGGGCACGATCACGTCCGAGCCGGGCAGCGGCGGCGACATCTCCCGCACCCGCTCCGCGGCCACACCCGCCGGCCCGGCCCCGGGCGACGGGTCGTCCGAGGACCGCGGCACCGGCGAGGTCCTCGGCGAGCGGTACACGATCACCGGGACGAAGCACTTCGGCAGCGGTTCCGGCGTCACCTCGTTCATGGTCACCACGGCGGTGGCGGCCGGCGACGACGAGCCGTCGCTGTTCGCGCTCGACGTGCGCGGCCGCCCGTGGGACGGCACCGCCGGCCTGGAGCTCGTCGCCGAGTGGGACGGCATGGGCATGGCCGCGACCCAGAGCCACGGCATGGAGCTGGTCGACATGCCCGCGGTGCGCCACGCCGGCGACGGCCCGCTGCAGGCCGTGACCGGCGCGGCGGGCCCGTTCAACGCGTGCCTGTTCATCGCGGTGGTGCTCGGCGTCGTCGACGAGGCCGTCGCCACGGCGCGGGCCCAGTTGGCGAAGCGGCCCGCGCTGCGGGCGTACGAGCAGGTCGAGTGGACCCGGGCCGAGTCCGACCACTGGCTCGCGTGCCAGGCGTACGAGGGCGCCGTGCGGGCGGCCGAGGGCGGCGCCCCGGGCGCGATGCTCGGGTGCCTCCGGGCGAAGCAGGCGACCGCCGAGCTCGCCGAGTCGACCCTGGGCCGGCTCAGCCGGGTGCTCGGCGGCGGCACGTTCTCACGGCGCTCGCCGTTCTCGCACTGGTACGAGGACGTCCGGGCGCTCGGCTTCCTGCGGCCGCCGTGGGGCTTCGCCTACGACGCCATGTACGCGCTGGCCGCTGCTGACCTGGGCTGACGGCGGCCCGGTCCGACGGCGACCCGGTTCGACGGACACCAACCTGGACCGACCACGGCGCCCGGACCGCCTGGCCGCCTAGGACGCGGCCGCGCCGTCGGTGACCCGGCGGACGAACTCGATCGCCCGCTGCGCGATGAGGTCGCGGTCGTGGTCGAGCGTGGCCACGTGGTAGCTGCGGGCCAGGCGCAGCACCTCGACGGGGCCGGAGACGCGCTCGGCGATCACGTCGGACGACGACGGCTCGACCACGTGGTCCTGGTCGCTCACCACGACCAGTGCCGGGCAGCGGATGCTCGCGAGCCCGTCGGCCAGCTCCTCCACCGCGTCGAGCAGGCTCAGCAGCGGCGCCACCGGCGTCTTGTCGTACGCGAGCTCGGTCGCGTCGGGATCGGCGATGTCACCGCCGACCGCGTCGATCACCTCGGCGCCCGCCCCCTGCGCGGCGGTCAGGCCCTCGCGCATGTCGGGCGGGAACTGCGCGGCCGCGTTGATCGGCACGATGCCGGCGATCTCCGGGTGGCGCGTCGCCAACCACAGCGTCAGCGTCCCGCCCATCGACAGGCCGGTGACGACCACCCGGTCGCACCGGGCCGCCAGCTCCCGGTAGGCGTCCTCGGCCGCGGCCGACCAGTCCGCCCATCGCGTGGTCAGCATGTCGTCGATCGACGTGCCGTGGCCCGGCAACCGGGGCAGCTCGACGGTGAACCCCTCCCCCGCGAGCGCCTCCGCCAGCGGCCGCATCGACTGCGGGCACCCCGTGAAGCCGTGAACGACCAGTACGCCGACGCGACCGCCCTCCGCGGAGAACGGCTCGGCCCCCCTCAGAACCTCGCTCATGCCGGCAGCGTACGCCTCGAGGCACCACGGCCGCCCGTCGACCACACGCGACCCCCGGTAGTGATGTGACACGCGACCGAGATGCCGCTATTACGTCCCATGGCTGCGGCGACATCGCACGTATTCCTGGAAATCACTTGGCACGGCGGAACGCAGGGGTTACAGTCATCACCATGATCCTGTGATGAGCCCCGCACACGCAGCGGCAACCCCGGCATGACCGGGCGCCCGAGGGCGAGACGACTGCGTGCCAGCGGCGACTGATGGCGAT
Source organism: Actinomycetota bacterium (assembly GCA_034211175.1). Taxonomy (GTDB): domain Bacteria; phylum Actinomycetota; class Acidimicrobiia; order Acidimicrobiales; family CAIXPF01; genus JAXHUH01. The sequence continues at coordinate 38,895 of JAXHUH010000220.1, read as the reverse complement.
GCCGCACCGCTCCCGGTGTGTTCCGCCTCACGGCTCTTCGGATCCTGCTCGTTCGGTTGTCGGCGCCCACGTGCCGACCGCCCGACGTCTTCGGAGCGCCGTCCGCCTCACCCGGCCCCCGTCCACCCCGTGACGGGCACGTTCGAGAGGACGACCCCATGACTGCAAAGCGTTCTTCCCGCACCAACCGCAACCGCCCCGGCGGCCGCGTGACCCCCAAGGGCACCCGGCCCGACACGCATGGCGAACCCGATGCCGACCGGCCCCGCCCCGAGATGACCGTGCGTCGGGCCAGACGCGACGAGCCGTTCAAGGGGCGCCGCCAGGGAGGCCGACCGATCGGCGCCCGGGCCGCACAGCGCGGCATGCGCTGACCGGGTGAGACCGAGGGGGTCCGACGTCGATGTCGGGCCCCCTCTTCACGCGCCATTCCGTCGGATTTCGACACGTCATGGAACCATATTTGCGCGTCTGTTGATGATCCATGATCAACAAATGGCCACGGGCAATTCAGAACCGCGCGCCCGGGAGCGTCCGTGACCTGCGCTGAGGATGCGATCCGGCGCCGTGGCTGGCATGCTGCTCCGTCGGCGGAATCGACGAGGGAGCGGGCATGAGACGAGCGATGGTGCTCCTGGCGGGCGCGTGCGTGATCGCGTCGGCCGGGTGCGGTCGGATCACCGAGGAGCTGACCGAGGAAGCGGTCGAGCGGGGCATCGAGGCCGAGACCGGCGGCAACGTCGAGCTCGACGTCGACGCCGAGGACGGTCGGGTGTCGTTCGAGAGCGACGGTGAGTCGCTCTCCTTCGAGTCCGGCGGCGACATCCCCGACGAGCTGACGCTGCCGTTGCGCGACGGCTACAGCGTGCTCGGCAGCTCGGTCATCGGCTCGGACGGCGAGTCGATCGTGACGGTCACCCTGGAGTACCCCGGGTCGGACGCCGACGCCCTCGTCGATCTCTACGACGACCACTTCGACGGCCTCGACGGCGTGAACCGCATCGAGAACACGAACGGCGGCGCCGCCACCTGGTTCTGGCAGCTCCCCGAGTCGGGCACGTCGGTGTCGGTCTCGGCCGAGGACGCCGGCACGGTCACGGTCAACATCCAGGAGATCAACGCGTCGTAGCCCCTGCCCCGACTCGGTCCTGCCTGCAGGGGCTGCCACCGGTGGTCATCCGTACATGCAGGATCGTGATCAGTGGCCGCGGAAGACCGGGGTGCGCTTCTCCATGAACGCGGCCTGGCCCTCGCGGTAGTCCTCGGAGCGGAAGCACGCCTCGACCATCGCCCTGACCTTGTCGAGGTCGCGCCGCTCGGCCGGCTTCGACGCCTCGGCGATGGCCGCCTTGGCGGCGGCGACGGTCATCGGCGCGTTCGCGGCGATCGAGCGCGCCAGCTCCATCACCTGCGGCTCGAGCTCGTCGGTCGGCACCACGCGGTTGACCAGGCCCATGTCGTAGGCCTCGGCGGCGGTGAAGCGCCGGGCCGAGAACAGGATCTCGGACGCGGCGGCCGGGCCGACCAGGCTCATCAGCCGCTCGACCCCGGCGTAGCCGTAGCCGAGGCCGAGGCGGGCCGCGGGCACCCCGAACCGGCTGTCGTCGGACGCGATGCGGATGTCGGCGTTCATGGCCGTGAGCAGGCCACCGCCGATGCAGAACCCGCGGATCATGGCGATGATCGGCTGACCGATCGCGGCCCACGCCCGTCCGGTGTCCGCCATCTGCTCGTCGTACGCGGCGCGGGCCTCGACCGAGGTCCGCTGCTCGCCGAACTCCGAGATGTCGGCGCCGGAGACGAACGCCTTGCCGCCCGCACCCGTGACCACGACCACCCGCACACCGGGGTCGTCGGCCAGCTGGCGCAGCGCGACCGGCAACGCCGCCCGGATCGGCCCGGACAGGGCGTTGCGCTTGGCCGGGTTGTTGAACGTGAGGAGGGCGATGCCGTCGGCGTCGACCTCCAGCAGCAGCTGGTCGGTGCCGGTGTCGCGTGTCGTCTCGGCCATGCGTCGGGCTCCCCGGGGTCGGTGGTGGTGCGTCGGTGGTGTCGCTCGGCGGCCCGGATCATGGCAGGGGCCCGACCCGGGCGTCAGATGACGCCCCGGCGGCGCAGGTCGTCGATCTCGTCGGCGTCGAGGCCGAGCGCGGCGAGGACGTCGTCGGAGTGCTCGCCGGCTTCGGGGCTCGGCGTGCGCACGGTGGCCGGGCCGGCGCCGCCGTCCGGGCCGGCCATCGTCACCGCGTTGCGGACGATGTCGAGGTCGCCCAGCTCGGCGTGGGTGACGGTGCCGGTGAGCCCGAGGTGCTCGACCTGGGGGTCGGCGAACACCTCGCCGAGCGAGTAGACGGGCCCGCACGGCACGCCGGCGTCGTTGAGGACCGCGATCCAGTGGCTCGTCGGCTTCGTCCGGAGCCGCTCGGCGACGATGGCGTTCAGCTCGGCCCGGTTCGCGGAGCGCTTCTCGCCGGTGTCGAACCGCGGGTCCTCGGGCAGGCCGGGCAGGTCGATCGCCTCGCAGAACCGCCGCAGCAGCCGACCGGACGGCCCGGCGATGTTGACGTGGCCGTCGGCCGAGGCGAAGCACCCCATCGGCACCAGCGTCGGGTGGTGGTTGCCCTGCGGTGTCGGGACCTCCCCGTCGACCGTGTAGCGGGCCGCCTGGAGGTCCATCATCGACACCATCGCCTCGAGCAGCGACGTGCGGACCCAACGGCCCCGGCCGGTGCGCTCCCGCTCGTGGAGGGCGACGAGGATCCCGACCGCCAGGTAGAGCCCGGCCGACAGGTCCGACACCGGGATGCCGACCCGCATCGGGCCCGAGTCCTCGTCGCCGGTGACGCTCATCAACCCGCCCATGCCCTGGGCGATCTGGTCGACACCGCCCCGCTCCGCGTAGGGGCCGTCCTGGCCGAACCCCGAGATCGAGCCGTAGACGAGGCGGGGGTTGCGGGCGCTGAGCGTCTCGTAGTCGACGCCGAGGCGGTGCTTCACCGGCGGGCGCATGTTCTCGACGACGACGTCGGCCCCGTCGACGAGCCGCAGCAGGACGTCGAGGCCGGCCGGGTCCTTGAGATCGAGCGTGAGCGACCGCTTGTTGCGGTGGAGGTGCTGGAAGTCGGAGCCGTGGCGGGCCGAGTCGGCCGAGCCGCCGCCGGCCGCGGTGCGGGGGTGCTCGACCCGCACGACGTCGGCGCCCCAGTCGGCGAGCTGGCGCACACACGTCGGGCCGGCCCGGGCGACGGTGAGGTCGAGCACGCGGATGTCGTCGAGCGGCAGCACGCTCAGGTCTCCTTGGGCAGGCCGAACAGGCGGCGACCGACGACGAGGCGCTGGACCTGCTGGGTGCCCTCGCCGATGTCGAGGATCTTCACGTCCCGGTAGAGCTTCTCGAGGTGGTGGTCGCGGCGAACGCCGGCCTCGCCGACGATCTCCAACGCCGCCGACACCGCGTCGAACACGACCGGCGGAGCGAACAGCTTCGAGTACGACGCCTCCAGCGCGTTGTCCCGCCCTTCGCGAGCGAGCCACGCGGCGTGGAGGCAGATGAGCCTGGCGGTGTGCAGACCCCGGCGGATCTCGGCGAGGCGCTCCAGCGCCCGCTGACGGCGTCGGCCGTGGGCCGGGTACTCGTCGCGGACGAAGGCGAGTGCGTGGTCGGCAGCGGCCCGCCCCATGCCCACGCCCTGGGCGGCGTGCACCGGGCGGGTCAGGTTGAACGTGGCCATCGCACCCTTGAACCCGCGACGGCCCCGGTAGCGCTCCTCGCCGCCGAGCAGGTTCTCCGCCGGGACCCGCACGCCGTCGAGGGCGAAGCTCGCGGTCTCGTAGCCACGCGAGCCCATCTTGTGCTCGACCCGCAGCAGCTCGAACCCCGGGGTGTCCCTCGGGACGACGAACGCCCGGTGGCCGTCGCGCCCGAGCGCCGGGTCGACGGTGGCCCACACGACGACCCACTCGGAGCGGGCGCCGTTGGAGCAGAACATCTTCGACCCGTCGAGCACCCACTCGTCGCCGTCGCGACGGCACCGGGTGCGGATGCGGGCGACGTCGCTGCCGGCCTCGGGCTCGGTGAGCGCCATCGCCGCCCACCGCGGGCGGGTGTGGCCGAGGAACGGTCGCAGGAACCGCTCGCGCTGCTCGTCGGTCCCCATCGACCGCAGCGCGGTGCCGCCCAGTCCCGGACCGGGCAGCGACAGCGCCACGCCCCGGTCCCAGTACGCGCTCTCCTCGGCGGTGAGCAGGAACCGCAGCGGCTTCCACGTGAGCGCGGTCGTGCCGGGCTCGTCGCCGCCGACGAGCTTGGTGACCAGGCCCCCCTTGCGGGCGCAGATCGCGTAGAAGGGATGGTCGGTCGGCGGCGGCTCGCCGGTCCGGTCGCTCTCGAGCCCCATGGGCCGCATGTAGGTGCGGCCGAGCTCCCGTACCTCGGCCACCATCTCCCGGCTGCGCTCGTCGAGCTCGATCACCGTGTCATCTCCCGATCACCCCGCCACCTCCCCCGTCACCCGGGCCGGGTCGGCGGCGCCGATGCCGTCGAACAGCGGATCGGCGACGTCGAGCACCGCGTCGGCGAGGTCGGAGCGGGCCGCGTCCTCGCCGCCGTGGAGCAGGCCGAGCATCCGGGCCTCCCGGAACCGCTTCTCCGCCGGGTGGTCGACGAGGAAACCGTGCCCGCCGAGGAGCTGCACACCGGCGTCGGTCACCGCCACGGCCGTCCCGATGGCGTCGAACCAGGCCTGGGTCGCCCAGAACGCGGCCGCCGCCTCGTCGCCGGTCGTCGTCGGTCCCCGATCGAACCGCGCCGCGGCGTCGCGCACCACGAGGCGGGCGCCGTGGACCCGGGTGGCGAGCGCGGCGAGCTCGAACGCGTTGCCCTGGTGGTGGGCGACGGGCCGCCCGAACACGACCCGCTCGGTGGTGTAGGCGATGGTCGCGTCGAACGCGTCCTGGGCCACGCCGACCGCGACGGCCGCGGCCCACAGCCGGGCCCGCGCCCGCACCTCGGCGCCGGCCCCGGGTCGCAGGTCCCAGGTCGCGCTGACCTCCGCTCGACCGTCGGCGAGCTCGACCGCGCCCGATGCGGCGAACGCCAGCGCGGGCTCGGCCAGCGGTGAGGTCGCGTCGTCGGGCACCGCGGCCAGGCAGAGCCGGTCGCCCGCGATCGTCCACAGCCACCGCAGCGGCGGCGCATCCGGCGCCCACGCCAGCGGGGGCGAACCGGACCGGTCGCGTTCGTCCGGATCGATCACCGCGAGCGCCGCCCGGCCCCGGTGGGCGAGTGCGTCGGTCACGACGGTCGAGGCGACGTCGCGGTCGGGGCACGCAGCGATCGCACCGGCGGTCGGTCCGATCGGGTCCGCAGCGGCCAGGCCACCGGCGTCGCCCCGGGCCAGTTCCTCGAGCACCGTGATCTTGGCCAGGCATCCTGCACCCGCCCCGCCAACGGTCTCGTCCACGTCGAGCGCGGCGAGGGCGAGGTCGTCGAGCACGGCGAGCACCCGGTCGTCGAGGCGGCCGGCGCGCTCGGCGTCACGCAACCGGGGCCGCAGCTCCCGCTCGGCGACCGCAGCCGCAGTCGCCTGCAGCGCCTCCAGCTCGTCGTCGACCGCGAACATCACCCCTCCCCCACCAGATACCGCCAGCAATCCCCCACTTCCCGCACGCGAGCGTTCTGGTCTACAGGCCCCGACGCGAACCCGCAGGTCGCCGCGCGTCCGATGTAGACCAGTTCGGGCAATCGAGCGCCGCGCGGTCGATTCGGGGGCATCAGATGACGGCCTCGGCGGCGAGGGTGGCGATGTCATCCGCGGAGAGGCCGAGCCAGTCGGCGTACACCTCGGCGTTGTGCTCGCCGAGGGCGGGGCTCGGCCGCAGCTCGGCCAGGTCGCTGCCCCGGTAGCGCATCGGGCTGTGGGGCACCACGATCGGGCCGAGCTCGGGGTGGTCGAGGTGCTGGAGGGCACCGCGCTCGTGGAGGTGGCGGTCCTCGACGACCTCACCGATCTCCCGCACGGCCGCCGCCGGCACCCGGGCCTCGCCGAGCGCGGTGCGCACCTCGGCCCGGGTGTGCGACGACGTCCACGCAGCGACCAGCCCGTTCACCTCGTCCGCGTGGTGGAAGCGGCGCCCGTTGCTGCGATAGCGCTCGTCCTCGGCCAGCTCCGGGCGGCCGATCGCCGCGCACAGGTTCCGCCAGTGCTGCTCGGTCACGACGATCAGCGCGATGTGGCCGTCGCTCGTCGGGAACACGTCGTAGGGCACGAGCGCACCGCCGCCGTGGCCGTTGCCCGACCGCTCGACCGTCCCGTCGCGGTAGTAGGCCGACAGGTTCGACGCGAGCGTCGGGTAGATCGTGTCGATCATCGCGACGTCGACGACCCGGCCCCGCCCGGTCCGTTCCCGCTCGTAGAGCGCGGTGACGATGCCGCCGTAGAGGTGGGTGCCGCCGAGGAAGTCGACGAACGCCACCCCCGCCTTCACCGGCGGCTGGCCGGGGAAGCCGGTGACGCTCATGATCCCGCCGTGGGCCTGGATGGTGACGTCCATGGCGAGCTGGTCGCGGTCGGGCCCGTCGATCCCGTAGCCGGTGGCGGCGCCGTACACGAGCCGGGGGTTGGCGGCGAGCAGCACGTCGGGCCCGATGCCGAGGCGGTCCATGGTCCCCGGGCCGAAGTTCTCGACGACGACGTCGGCGCCCATGGCCAGCTCGACGAACAGCTCCCGCCCGCGAGGGTGCTTGAGGTCGAGGGTGATGTCGCGCTTGTTGGCGTTGAGCATGGCGAGCGGGACGGTGGCGCCACCGTTGCCCCGCAGCCTGGCCGGCTCGCCCCCGGGTTGTTCGACCTTGACCACGTCGGCCCCGGCCAGGGCGAGCATCATCCCGCACCACGGCCCCTGGTAGATGCGGCCGAGGTCGAGGACCTTCACCCCGGTCAGCGGCAGCGCGCGCGGCCCCGGATCGCCTGCCGTGGCGTCGGCCGGTGCGCGTTCGGGCGCGTCGCTCGTCACGTTCCCCCCTCCGTGCGGCTCGCCGCGGGAACCTAACCGGGCCGCCGGGCCGGGGCGAATCGCCCGGCCCGGACCGGCGGTGCGCCGCAAGGTGGTCGTTCGCCTTCCTAGGGTGGGCGCATGGCCCGCATCACGACGATGATCCGCAAGATCCTCCGACCGTTCCGCTCGGGCTCCTCACGTCCCGGCCCGGCCGAGGTCACCGACGCCCACAAGCCGATGACGATCACCGAGGCCCAGAAGCGCGGCGACGACTACAAGGCCGCCCCGTTCGGCGGCAACGCAGGTGGCTTCGGCTGATCCCGGTCGGGACCGAGACGCCACGAGCCGCCGCACGACACCACGGTCCGTTCTGGACGACATGGGTCGTCGTGCGACCAGCGCCGTCGTCCGCATCGGCGTAGACCAGAACCGGTGGTCAGCTGACGCGGGTTCCCGGCGCGTGCGGCCCGGCGTCAATTCGAACAGCGTTCGAAGGGCGGGGCGCGCTGTGCCAGACTGACCGCTGCGAACGCCGGGGGGCGCCGCATGGGGGGGTCGATCGGACGATGAGCGCGCGCCGCTACGCGATGGTGCTCGGCGCGCGACGTGCCGGGCCCGCCGACGGCGCGTGGCTGCCGGCGGTGAACCCGTACACCCGCGAGCCCTTCGCCGAGGTCCCGGACGCGACCGCCGAGGACGTCCACGCTGCGGTCACCGCGGCGAGCGACGCGTTCGACACGACGTGGTCGCACACCCCCGGGGTCGAGCGCTCCCGGCTGCTCCTCGCGCTCGCCCGCACGGTGGAGGAACGGGCCGACGAGCTCGGGCGCCTCGAGTCGCTCGACACCGGCAAGTTGGTGCGCGAGACCACGGCGCAGGTGCGGTTCGCAGCCCGCAACTACGAGTTCTTCGCCGGCTGCGCCGACAAGATCTCCGGGCGGACGGTGCCGCTCGACCACGACGGCACGTTCGACTTCACCCGCCGCGAACCGGTGGGCGTCGCCGCCCTGATCACGGCGTGGAACTCGCCGCTCCAGCTGCTCGCCAACAAGCTGGCGCCGGCCCTCGCCGCCGGGTGCTGCGTCGTGGTGAAGCCGTCCGAGCACGCCTCGGTGTCGACCCTGGCGTTCGGCGAGCTCGTCGCCGAGGTCGGGTTCCCGCCGGGCGTGGTCAACATCGTCACCGGCGGGCCGCCGGTCGCCGAGGCGCTCGTCGGCGATCCCCGCCTCGGCGCCATCAGCCTCACCGGCGGCATCGCCACCGGCCGGGCGGTCGCCGCGGCTGCGGCCGCGAACCTCACCCCGGTGACGCTCGAGCTCGGCGGCAAGTCGCCCAACATCGTCTTCGCCGACGCCGACCTCGACCGGGCCGTCACCGGTGCGGTGGCAGGCATCTTCGCCGCCGGCGGCCAGACCTGCATCGCCGGCAGCCGGCTGCTCGTCGAGCGGCCGGTGCACGACGCCCTCGCCCGGGCGGTGGCCGATCGGGCCCGGGCGATCCGCCTCGGCGACCCGCTCGACCCGGCCACCCAGATGGGCCCGCTCGCCAACGAGCCCCACCACCGGCGCGTGCGCTCGATCATCGAGGCGGGCGCCGACCAGGGGGCGAAGATGCTGGCCGGCGACGAGCCGCTCGAGGACCGTCTCGGACGGGGCCTGTTCGTGCGACCGACCGTGTTCGGCGACGTCACCCCGACGATGGACCTCGCCCGCGAGGAGGTCTTCGGGCCGGTCCTCAGCGTGCTCGCGTTCGATGACGAGGACGAGGCCGTCGCCATCGCCAACGACTCCGACTACGGCCTGGCGTCGGGCGTCTGGACCTCGAACCTCGCCCGGGCCCACCGGGTCGCCAACCGTCTCGTCGCCGGGACCGTCTGGGTCAACACCTATCGCCAGAGCGCGGCCCAGGCGCCCTTCGGCGGGGTGAAGCGGAGCGGCTACGGGCGCGAGCGCGGCATCGAGGCGCTCGACACCTACCTCCGCACCAAGAACGTGATGATCGACCTGACCGAGGAGGCCCGCGATCCGTTCGCCATGCGCACCTGACCACCACGCCGCCCGTGCCCGGCCCGGCAGCGACCGCGAGCCCGAACGGCGACGCCGGTGAGCGGGCCCACCATCGGCCAGTTCGGGCTCGGCAACATGGGCGACGCCGTGGCGTCACGCCTGCGCCGGCTCGGGCCCGTCGTCGCCTACGACCCCGATCCCGGCCGCGCCGCCAAGGCCGCGATCGCCCACGATCTCCGGATCGCGTCCGACCCGACCGAGGTCGTCGCCGACGTGGTCGTCCTCTCGCTGCCCTCCCCGCAGGTGTCCCATGCCGTCGTCGAGACGCTGACCACGACGCTGGCGCCCGGGAGCCTCGTCATCGAGACCAGCACCGTGAACCCCGACGACGCCCGGGCGATGCAGCGGCGGTGCGAGGCGGCGTCGCTGCGCTACCTCGACGCCGCCATCCTCTCGGGCGTCGCCCTCATGTACGAGGGCCGCTCGTCGCTCCTGGTCGGCGGGAGCGACGAGGACGTCGCCCTCGCCGGGCCGGTCCTCGACGCCCTGGCGCCGACCCGCCGCCACCTCGGGCCCGTCGGCAGCGGCATGGCGGCGAAGGTGATCAACAACGCGGTCGCCCACGCGGTGATGGTCGTGCTCACCGAGGCCGGCGCGCTCGCGGCGGCCAACGGGGTCGACGGCGCCGCCCTCGCCGAGCTGCTCGCCGAGGCCGACGCCGGCCTCGTCCGCCCGCTCACCCACCGCTACGCGGAACGGATCCTCACCGGCGACTTCGACGGCGGCATGCCGACCGAGGCGGCCCGCGAGGACTCGGTGCTGGCGCTCGTGCTCGCCCAGTCCGGCGGCGTGCCGCTCTTCGCCATGCAGGCGAGCCACACCGTCTACGAGATGGCCGTCGGCCACGGCCTCGATCGCCTCGACTACTCGTCGATCGCCCGCCTGTGGGAGCAGTGGACCGGCCTGAGCCTGCGATCGCCCGCGCCTGTGGAGCACGGCCCGTCGGAGGCCACGTGAGCGCCCCCAACCCCGACACCCCCGGGGAGGACACCGCCGACGACGTGGACGTCGTCGTGGTCGGCGGCGGCAACGCCGGGTTCTGCGCCGCGCACGCCGCACGCGAGCGCGGTGCCCGGGTGCTCGTGCTCGAGAAGGCACCCGAGGACGAGGCCGGGGGCAACAGCTACTACACCGCCGGCGCGTTCCGGGTCGTCCACCACGGCGCCGAGGCGCTGCGGCCCGTGCTCGACGACGCCACCCTCGCCCGCCTCGCCGACACCGACCTCGCCCCGTACACCGCGGCCGAGTTCACCGCCGACATGGAGCGGCTCACCGGGGGCCGCTGCGATCCGGCCATGACCCGGCGGCTCGTCGACGACAGCGAGGACCTCGTCCCCTGGCTCGCCGCCAAGGGGATCCGCTGGCGGCTGATGTACGAGCGCCAGGCCTACCGCAGCGGCGACCGGTGGGTGTTCTGGGGCGGCCTCGCGCTGGGGACGGTCGACGGCGGCAAGGGCCTCGTCGCCGATCACGTGGCCGCGGCCGCGAGCACCGGGGTCGACGTCCGCTACGGCGCGGCGTGCACCGGCCTGCGGCGCGACGGCGGTGCGGTCGTCGGGGTCCGCTACCGCGACGAGGGCGGCGCCGAGCACGAGGTCCGGGCCCGTGCGGTCGTGCTCGCCGCCGGCGGGTTCGAGTCCGACCCGAGCCGCCGCGCCCGACACCTCGGGCCGCGCTGGGACGGCGCCATCGTACGGGGCACGCCCCACAACACCGGCGAGGTGCTCGACCTGGCGATCGGGGCCGGCGCGGCCCGCGGCGGCGACTGGGCGTCGTGCCACAGCGTGGCATGGGACGCCGGCGGGCCGCCGCAGGGCGGCGACCGGCACCTGACCAACCAGCGCACCCGCCAGAGCTATCCGCTCGGCATCGTCGTCAACCGGGACGGCGAGCGCTTCCTCGACGAGGGCGCTGACTTCCGCAACTACACCTACGCCAAGTACGGCGCCGAGATCCTGGCTCAGCCCGGCGGCATCGCCTTCCAGCTCTTCGACGCCACCACGCGGCCGCTGCTGCGGGTCGAGGAGTACGAGAGCGAGCCGATCACGATGGCCGAGGCCGACACGCTCGCGGCGCTCGCCCGCGCCCTCGGGATCGACCCCGACGGGCTCGAGCGCACCGTCTCGGCGTTCAACGCGTCGATCGTCGACGCGCCGTTCGACCCGGCGATCAAGGACGGGCGCGCCGCCCGGGTGGAGCCGCCGAAGTCGAACTGGGCCAACCCGCTCGCGGCGCCACCGTTCTACGGCTACGCGGTCCGTTGCGGGATCACGTTCACGTTCGGCGGCGTGGCGATCGACGACGACGCCCGGGTCGTCGACGACGCCGGGCGGCCGATCCCCGGCCTCTACGCCGCGGGCGAGCTGGCCGGCGGCCTGTTCTCGGGCAACTACCCGGGCGGCTCGGGCCTCACCGCCGGCGGCGTGTTCGGTCGCCGGGCCGGCGCGCACGCGGGGTCGATCGCCTGCGGCGGAGCGCTCCCGACCATCACGTCCTCGGCCCCGGAGGCCTCGCCGTGAGCGATGCGAACGCGCCCGACTTCGTCATCTACGTGATCCGCTTCGCGCACCGCGACCGCTCCAGCAGGGGCGAGCACTTCTACCGCCACGTCGATGACTGCGCCGTCGGCTTCCCGATCGACTACTACGTGTGGGCGGCCGTGTGCGACGGCTACGCCGTCGTGTTCGACGCGGGGTTCACGAGGGCCACCGCCGAGCGGCGCGGCGATCGCGAGTACCTCGCCTCGCCGGTGGACACACTCGCCGATCTCGGCGTCGCCGCCGACGAGGTCGACCACGTCGTCCTGTCGCACCTCCACTACGACCACACCGGTCATCTCGGTGACTTTCCCAACGCCCGGATCTGGGTGCAACGCCGCGAGCTCCAGTTCTGGACCGGCCCCCACGTCTCCAGAGGCGAGACGCCACACCTGTGCGAACCGGGCGACCTCGTCGGCCTCGTGCGGGCCAACCTCGCAGGACGGGTCCGCCAGGTCGACGGGGACGTGACGATCGTGCCGGGCGTGACCGCCCACCTCGTCGGGGGCCACACCGCCGGGCTCCAGATCCTCCGGGTGAAGACCGCGCTCGGCCACGCCGTGCTGACCGCGGACGCCAGCCACTTCTACGCCAACCTCGACGGCGACCGGCCGTACAGCATCGTCGATCACCTCCCATCGATGTACGACGCCTTCGACCGCATCAACGAGCTCGCGGACTCCCCCGACCTGATCGTGGCCGGCCACGACCCCGAGGTGCTGACGCGCTTCCCCACCGTCGACGACCTCGACGGCCTCGTCGTGCGGGTCGGCTGACCTCCGACGCGGCCCGCCGGGACCTCACGCGGATCGGTAGGTCGCCGCCGAGCGCGCGCCGCGCGCGTCGTCTGCAAGTCCATTGCAACCGGAGGGATGTCCACTCGCCAGATCCGAGGAGCGGAGGAGGTTCGGCGATGGACACGATGACGTACCCGGCGCGCGAGCGGTCCCTGGCGCGTGGCCGGGGCCGGTTGCTCGCCGTGGTGGCCGCGATCGCCGCAGCGGCGGTCGTCGCCGCGCCCGGCAGCGGGGCGGCGACGACCGACGACGGGCCCGGTACCCGGGACCTGCCCGGCGGCGCGAGCGTCGAGGCGTACTGCCTCGCCAACGGCGCCTGGGCGTGTGACCTCGCGATGTCCGGCGCAACGGGATGAGTCGCCCCGGCCTCAGGTGCCGAGCACCTCGATCGGGCAGCGGGGCCCGACCGCGCCGGCCAGTCGGGCGTCCGTGGTCAACAGCGTCGCGTCGAACACCTCCGCCAGCGCCACGTACATCGCATCCCAGCCACGAACCGTGCGGTGGAGCTCCCAGGCGCGGGCGAGGAGCGGGCGGTGCCCGTGGCGTTCGCCGGGCCAGTCCCGGAGGTCGTCGACCGCCTGGCCGGCGGCGGTGCGGTCGAGACGACCGTCGAGATGATGGCGGCGGATGACGCCGAGCACCTCGACGTCGATCACTGACGGGGCCACCTGCTCGTCGTCCGTGGCGAGCCGGCGCCGCATCGTCTCGGACCGGGGCGTGTCCGCAACGACCTCGTAGAGGACCGAGGCGTCAACGACGAGCATCGGGCCACTCGCCGCGCAGCTCGTCGAGCGCTGCGGTGACGTCGGCCGTGGACAGGTCCGAGGGTCGGCGCCGCGTCCGCTCCAGCCATTCCTCGATCGTCGGCCGGGCGGCGAGGCGGGTGGCCTCTCGTCGCAGGAGCTCGGGCACCGTGATCCCCGCTGCGGAGGCGCGAGCCGCGAGCGCCGCGTACACCTCGTCGTCCAGGTCCCGGATCTGGATCGTCTTCGGCACGAGGGACACCGTACATGCGTGCTCGCATCACGCCATGCGTGTGCGCATGTCCCGGCTCGGTCGGCGCCCGGGTGGGTAGGTTCGTGCCATGGCACGGAGGTTCATCGACCGATGGCTCGGGCCCGCCGGCGTCCTCATCGGCGGCCTGCTGCTCGCCAACTCGTTCCGGGAGAACGGGGGCACGCTGAACCTCATCGTCGCCGCGGCCATCGCGCTCGGGGTCCTGGCACTCGCCTGGCGCCTGTCGCCGCTGCGCCGCGACCGTCACGTCCCCCACGCCGAGGCCATGGAGTCGGCGGGCCCGGACGACGTGATCGTCTACTGGCGGCCGGGTTGCCAGTACTGCATCCGCCTGCGCCGTGGGCTCGGCGAGCGGGCCGACGACGTGACCTGGGTGAACATCTGGGCCGACGCCGACGCCGCCGCGTTCGTGCGGAGCCTCAACGACGGCAACGAGCAGGTCCCGACGGTCGTCACCGGCACGGAGGCGCGGCTCGAGCCGACCCCGGACGCCGTGTTCGCCCGCCTCGACGCCTGATCGCTGCCGCTCAGGCGCCGCGCCGCAGCTCGGCGTGGAGGTGGTGGGTCAGGCCGACGCCGACCGCGGCCATGCGCAGGTCGTAGCGCAGCGCGTCGCCGTCGAGGGTCAGGTCGCGCTCGATCTCCGACACGTCCTTGGCGGTCGAGGTGCGACCGACGAGCGTCGCCCGCAGCCGGATCGTCGTGCCGTCGAAACGACCCTCGGCGACCTCTGCGAACCCGGTCGGCTGGGTGATCACCATCTCGACCCGGTCGGGCGCCGGCATCCGCAGGTACCCGGTCTCGGTGTGGAGCGGCGGGCCGTCGTCGGACGCCCGGGTTCGCTGGACGTAGTGGAGGAACGGCTTGCCGACGTGGCTGAACTCGATCGTCTCGAGGTAGTCGAACGGCTCGATCGTCGGGTACTCCCCGTGACCGGACCCGGTCCAGGTGCCGACGAGGCCGGCGAGCGGTTCGAGGTCGGGGTGGAGCGGCGGCGCCATGGCCCCAGCATCGCGCCGCTCCCGCTCCCGCTCCGTTCCGGCGTGGTTCTCTGCTCCGCGCGCCGTCGTTCTTCCACGCCAGTTCGGGTTGCGGGGCCGGGTGTCAGACGGCGAGGAGGTCGGCGAACATGGCGACCTCGGCCTCCTCGGTGACGCCCGACGCCACGATGCGGCCGCCGTCCATCACGGCGTAGCGCTCCGCGAGGCGCAGCGCGAACTCGACGTACTGCTCGACGAGCAGGATCGACATGCCGGTGTCGCGGTGGAGCGACGCGATGGCGTCCTCGATCTCGAGGATGATCGACGGCTGGATGCCCTCCGTCGGCTCGTCGAGCACGAGCATCGTCGGCCGCCCGACCAGCGCCCGGGCGATGGCGAGTTGCTTGGCCTGCCCGCCGCTCAGCAGCCCCGCCGGTCGGCCGAGCAGGCCCCGCAGGGCGGGGAACACGTCGAGCGCCTCGTCGATCGCCGTCGGGTCGGCCCGCCGTGCCCGCTCGTGGACGACCTGGAGGTTCTCCCGCGCCGTGAGGTGGGGGAAGACCTGGTGGCCCTGGGGCACGTAGCCGATGCCGGCCAACGCCCGCTCGTGGGGCGGGGCCCGCCGGATCGAGCGGCCATCGAGGCGGATGTCGCCCGAGCGCAGCCCGAGCAGGCCGGCGAGTGCGTTCAGCAGCGTCGTCTTGCCGACGCCGTTGCGGCCCATGAGGCACACGAGGGTCCCGTCGGGCACGGCCAGCGAGACGTCGAACACCACCTGGGTGCGCCCGTAGGCGATGTCGACGCCGTCGATCTCCAGGTTCACGAACCCACCACCTCGCTGTCGGCGCTCCCGTTGCGGTTGCCGGCGTCGTCGGCGTCCGAAGGGGCCGACGACCCCGAGCGCTCGTCGCGGGACCGGCCGAGATAGATCTCCCGCACCCGCTCGTCGGCCTGGACCTCGTCGACCGATCCCTCGCACAGCACCCGGCCCTCGTGGAGCACGGTCACCTTGCGGGCGAAGCGGCGCAGGAACGCCATGTCGTGCTCGACCACGATCACGGTCCTCTCGGCGGCCAGCTCCTGGAGGAGCTCGCCGGTGCGCTGGCGCTCCTCGTTGCTCATGCCGGCGACCGGCTCGTCGAGCAGGAGGAGGCTCGGCCGTTGGACGAGGAGCATGCCGATCTCGAGCCACTGGCGCTGGCCGTGGCTCAGCACCTTCGCCGGCTCGGCGCCGACGTCGGTCAGCCCGATGCGCTCGAGCGTCTCGGCGACACCGTCGGAGATCCCACGGCGCCGGCGCAGCAGCGACCGCCACGGCCGCCGGAACGACTCGGCCAGGTCGAGGTTCTCGACCACGGTGAGCGCCTCGAACACGGTCGGGGTCTGGAAGCTGCGGCCGATGCCGAGGCGCACGATCTGGTGCTCCTTGGCCCCGGTGACGACCTCGCCGTCGAAGCGGACCTCGCCTTCGGCGGCCTTGGTGAGGCCGGTGACCACGTCGATCAGGGTCGTCTTGCCGGCCCCGTTGGGACCGATGAGGAACCGCAGCTCGCCCCGCTCGACCCGCAGGTCGACGTCGTCGATGGCCCGGAAGCCGTCGAAGTCGACGACGAGGCCGGAGATCTCGAGGATGGCGCTCATGCCGCGGCCTCCGCGCCGGCGCCACCGGCCGTCGGGCCCGGGCCACCACCGAAGCGATGGCGGAGCCGCTCCGCGAACGCCGGCGCACCCGACACCAGCCCGACCAGCCCCTTGGGGATGTAGGCGATGACCACGATGAACAGCGCACCCTGGAGGTAGAGCCAGTCGTCGGGACGGGACTCGCTCAGGTTCGTCTCGCCCCAGCTGACGAGGAGGGCACCGATGACCGCGCCGATGAGCGTCCCCCGACCGCCGACGGCGACCCAGGCGACCATCAGGATCGACGGGAGCACCGCGAACTGGTTCGGCGCGACGATGCCGATGATCGGGGCGGACAGCGCCCCGGCGACGCCGGCCATGCCGGCGGCGGCCATGAACGCGAACGTCTTGACCAGCGCCGGGTCGTAGCCGAGGAACCGCACGCGGTCCTCGCCGTCCCGCGTCGCCATGAGGAGCCGTCCGTAGCGGCTGCGGACCAGCTGGACGGCCACGACGAGCACGACCAGCAGGGCGACGGCCGCGATCCGGTAGAGCCACGTGTTCGTCCCGGCCTCGTACTTGTTGCGCCCGAACAGGGTCGTGAAGTTGGTGAGGCCGTTGGTGCCGGCGGTCAGCTTCAGCTGGCCGATGAGCAGCAGGTAGAAGATCAGCGCCGTGGCCTGGGTGAGGATGGCGAAGTACGGGCCCCGGATCCGGCGGTGGAACACCAGCCAGCCCAACAGGCCGGCCAGCGCCATCGGTACCAGCACCGCGGCCGGCCCCGCGAACCAGATGCTCTGGAACGGCTGCCACAACCACGGCAGTTCGTCGTAGTCCGAGTACAGCGACATGAACTCGGGCAGCGCGCCGTCGGGCACCTGCTCGAGCGACAAGTACATGCCCATGGCGTAGGCCCCGAGCCCGAAGAACACGCCCTGGCCGAGCACCAGCATCCCGCCGTAGCCCCAGGCGATGTCGATGCCCACGGCGATCATGGCGTAGCAGAGGTACTCGGCCCACTGGCGCACCCGGGTCGGGTCGTCGAGCACGCCGGGCCACGACAGCAGCACCAGGGCGAACAGCAGGAACGCACCCCGCGCCATCCACGGGCTGGCGGAGGCTCGCGTCGCCAACCGGGCCACCGCACCGGTGACCGTCCGGGGGGCGGTGCCCTCGATCGGCTCGGCGGCGGGGGTGGTGTCCGGGCTGATCTCGACCGTCTCGCTCACGCGGTCAACCCCCTCGTGCGCAGCGTCACCAGGCCGTTCGGCCGGAACTGGAGGAACACGATCACGCAGACGAACACGATCGCCTTGCCGATGCTGGCCGACGTCGCGTACTCGCTGTAGGCGTTGACGATGCCGATGCCGAGGGCGGCGAGGATGGCGCCCCGCAGCTTGCCGACGCCGCCGACGACCACGACCAGGAACGCATCGATGATGTAGGTCGTGCCGATCTGGAAGCCGATCGAGCCGATCAGGGAGATGGCGACGCCGGCGATGCCGGCGAGACCGGAGCCGATGAAGAACGTGACCCCGTCGACCTTGCGGGTCGGCAGACCGCTGACCGCGGCCAGGTCCCGGTTCTCCATCACGGCCCGCATCCGCCGGCCCTGGGCCAGCTTCGCCATGAACACCCACACGAGCGACACGACGACGATGACCAGGCCCATGATGAAGAGGCGGGTGTAGGGCATCGTGACGCCGAGGACCTCGACGTTGCCCCGCAGGGCGGACGGGGTCCGCACCTCGACGTTGGGGGCGCCGAACAGGTCCTTCGCCACCTGCTGGAGCACGAGGGCGACACCGAAGGTCACGAGCAGCGTGTCGAGCGGCCGCCCGTACATGCGGCGCAGGAGAAGCCGTTCGACGACCAGGCCGAGCACACCGGCGACGACGAACGCCACCGGCAGCGAGATGGCGAACGCCACGCCCGACAGCGAGGCCAGGAACCCCACCTTGGTCTGCAGCACGTACGGCGCATAGGCCCCGGCCATGATGAACTCGCCGTGGGCCATGTTGATCACGCCCATCTGGCCGAACGTGAACGTCAGGCCGAGGGCGATGAGGAGGAGGACCGAGGCGAGGCTCAGTCCGTTGAACAGCTGCTCGAGGAACGTCTCCACAGGGGCTCCGATGGCGTGGCGCCGGGTCGCCGACCGAACGGCCGGCGACCCGGGCTCAGCGGCTCAGGACTGGTCGCACTCGCCCTGGGCGAGACCCTCCGCCCAGTCGTAGTTGACGAGGCACGGATCGGGTTCGATCGGCTCGCCCGAGTTCCAGATCTCGTCGATGAGGCCCTCGCTGTTGATCACGCCGATGCGCGACGTCTTGTAGACGTGCTGGGTGTCGTCGACGGTCAGCGGGCCCTCCGGGGTGGCGAGCTCGATGCCGACCGCGGCCTCGCGCACGGCGTCGACCTCGAGTGACCCTGCGGCCTCCGCGGCGGCCGCCCAGATGTGGACGGAGTTGTAGCCGGCCTCGATCGGGTCGGCCGTGACGCGGTCCTCGCCGTACTCCGCCTTGAAGGCGGCGACGAACTCCTCGTTCTCCGGTGTGTCGGTGGTCTGGTAGTAGTTCCAGGCCACGAGGTGGCCCTCGATGTTCTCGAGGCCGATGCCGCCGACCTCCTCCTCGGCCACCGAGACCGAGATCGTCTGGATCTGGTCGGCGGTGTTGCCCTTGGCGGTCAGCTCCTTGAAGAACGCGACGTTGCTGTCGCCGTTGAGCGTGTTGAACACCACGTCCGGCTCCGCGTCGAGCACCTTCGACACGATCGTCGCGACGTTCGTGTCACCGAGCGGGAGGTAGTCCTCACCGAGGATCTCCATGCCGTTCGCCTCGGCGTACGCCTTGATGATCCGGTTGGCGGTGCGTGGGAAGACGTAGTCGGAGCCGACGAGGTAGACGTTCGTCATGCCCTCCTCGACGAGGTAGTCGAGCGCGGGCACGATCTGCTGGTTCGTCGTCGCGCCGGTGTAGAAGATGTTGGGCGACTGCTCGAGTCCCTCGTACTGCACCGGATAGAAGAGCAGACCGTCGAGGCCCTCGAAGACCGGCAGCATCGCCTTGCGGCTCGCCGAGGTCCACCCACCGAAGACGACTGCGGCCTCGTCGGTGGTCAGCAGCTTCTCGGCCTTCTCCGCGAAGGTCGGCCAGTCGGAGGCGCCGTCCTCGACGATCGGCTCGAGCGGGCGCCCGAGCACACCGCCGGCGGCGTTGATCTCCTCGATCGCCAGCAGGGTCGAGTCCCGGACCGCGACCTCGCTGATCGCCATCGTGCCGCTCAACGAGTGGAGGACGCCGACCGGGATCGGGTCGCCGTCGGCCTCCGACTCCGCACCCTCGTCGGCGGTCGCCTCCTCGCCGTCGGGCGCGTCGCTCGCGGACTCCTCGGCGTCATCGCCGCCGCACGCCGCGAGCACGAGCCCCACGATGCACGCCAACGCGACGAGCCTCGTCCGGATCGAACGTCTCCTCATGGCCACCTCTCGTCATGTCATCTCGATCAGGTGGCCGGGACCGTACGAGCAGGTTGTTTCCCGAATGCTTCTACGGCGTGTCCGCTGCGGAGCGGAACAGTTTACGAGAAATGAACTTTGCGCAAACGCCCGCTTGAACACACTGTTCGGAGAAGTGTTGAACACGAACGCACTACAGGAAGACCCGGTCCGATGGTAGGACCATTCCCTTCCTGCGACCGTTCACACATCCGCGCCGAAGATGCCTTGTGTTTCGACATCAGATGGTACGGGGAACGCGTCGCAGACGACGCGGTCTCGCGTCATTTCCGGAGCACGGGACGCCGCGGCCTCGCGGCGAGCCCGCGACGCGATCACCTCACGAGCAGCGCGGGAGTCCGCAACCGGTGGGCCGTACGACCCCCGCCGCGGGGCGGGGACGCGGGATCAGGTCCCGATGAGGTTCGACGGCTGGCCCGTCGTGTGCAGCACCCGCTGCCACACCTCTCGACCGGGGTCGAGGCGCAGCCGCTGCTGGGTCGCCAGCGCGATCGGCAGGTGGGTGAAGTGGTGGTGCCAGTAGCCCACGACCATGTCCGTGCGGCCCGACATCGCCGCGTGCACCGCCTGCTGGCCGAGGACGAGGCAGTACTCGGCGTCGAACGCGTTCGCGGGCAGGCTGCGGATCGTGTAGCTCGGATCGATGTACTTCACCGTCGGCTCGAGGCCCCGGCTCCCGAGCTCGGAGCCGATCTGGTCGCGCATCCACGTCCCGATGTCCGCGAGACGGACGTTGCCCGACTTGTCGGCACCGAGCCCGTCGGCGCCGACGAGCTCCTGACCGGCGCCCTCGGCCACGACCACGACCGCGTGGAACCGGGCCCGCAGGCGCTGCTCCAGCGTGTCGAACACACCGCCGGCACCGCCGAGCGTGAACGGCACCTCGGGCACGAGGCACAGGTTGACCTCGTTCGACGCGAGCGTCGCGTGGGCGGCGATGAAGCCGGAGTGGCGGCCCATGAGCTTGACGATGCCGACGCCGTTCCAGGCGCCACGGGCCTCAGCGTGCGCGGCGTCGATCGCCCGCGTCGCCTCCTCGACGGCGCTGGCGAAGCCGAAGCTGCGCTCCACCCAGAACAGGTCGTTGTCGATCGTCTTCGGCACGCCGACCACCGCGATGTCGAGACCGCGGATCCGCGCTTCCCGGGCGACGGCCGACGCACCCCGCAGGGTGCCGTCGCCGCCGATGCAGAACAGCAGGCGGACGCCGAGCTCCTCGAGCGTGTCGACCATGACCGACGGGTCCTGCGGGCCCCGCGACGACCCGAGGAGCGTGCCCCCGTGCTGGTCGATGCCCTCGACCGCGCTCGGGTCGAGCATCATCGGCGGCGCACCCGACTCCGGGGTCAGCCCGGCGAAGCCGTAGCGGAAGCCGTACACGCGACGAACGCCGTAGCCGTGGTGGAGCGTGATCACGATCGAGCGGATGACGTCGTTCAGCCCGGGGCAGAGGCCGCCGCACGTCACGATGCCGGCCGCCACCTTCCCGGGCTCGACGAACAGGTGCTCCCGCGGGCCGGCCTCCTCGAACGCCGGCGGCGCGAGGCCACGGTCGATGTAGGGCGAGAGGTTGCGGGTGTCGGACGAGACGAGCACGCCGTGGTCGTCGCCGACGAACGGCCCGTGCATGGGCGACGGCACCGTCGGCTCCCCGACCCGGGCGACGACGAGCTCCTCGGGGCGCGGGAGCTGAGGGGGCAGCCCGTCGGCCGCGATGGCCGGATCGTCGATCGCGTTCATGGGCTCGACCACGTCAGCTGCCTCTCGGTCGCGTCGGGCACCATGACCCGATCGGGCGTGCACCTCCACCCGCAATGGTCGCGCACCCGGGGGCCGGCCCACCCTGGCGGAGCGTCACATTGTTCGACACCGGCGGGCATCCCGGCGGCTCCCCGACCAGGACGTTCACCGTGCAGCGGCCGGTTGCGCCATGCAAGCATGACGAAAGTCACGTCAACGGGGGAGGCGACGAGGGTGCCGACGATCGACCGCGACGGGGTCCGGATCCACTGGGAGGCCACCGGGGACGGGCCTGCCGTGCTCCTGACCCACGGGTACACGGCGACGAGCCGCATGTGGGAACCGAACCTGGCGGCGCTCGCCGCCGACCACCGGGTCGTCACCTGGGACATCCGGGGCCACGGCCGCAGCGACTCCCCCACCGATGCGGCCGCGTACTCCGTCGATGCCAGCGTCGCCGACATGGCCGCGGTCCTCGACGCGGCCGGCGCGGAGCGGGCCGTCATCGCCGGCATGTCGCTCGGCGGCTACCTGTCGCTCGCCTTCCACCTCCGCCACCCGGACCGCACGGTGGCACTGGCCCTCGTCGACACCGGCCCCGGGTTCCGCAAGGACGAGGCCCGGGCGGCGTGGAACCGCACGGCGGAGGCGTACGCGACGGGCTTCGAGGAGCGTGGCCTCGGCGCGCTCGCCGAGCGGGCCGAGGTCCGCCGGGCCGACCACCGCGACCCGGGCGACCTCGCCCGGGCGGCGCGGGGCATCCTCGCCCAGCGCGGCCCCGAGGTGATCGACTCGCTCCCGTCGATCGCGGTCCCGACCGTCGTCATCGTGGGTGATCGCGACGAGCCGTTCCTCGCCGGCTCCCGCTACATGGCCTCGAAGATCCCCGACGCCACCTACGTCGAGATCCCCGACGCCGGCCATGCGTCCAACATCGATCAGCCCGAGCGGTTCGCGGCCGCCATGCGGGGCCTGCTCGAACGCTGCGCCGCCTGATCCGACGGCGACCGCGGCGCCGTCAGGCCCGGCCGGTCGGCGGTTCGCCGCGGCGCTCGCCCGCCACCGCCGGCTCGTCGTCGCCCGACGCCCGGCCGTTCCCCGAAAGCTCGTCGGTCCGTGGACCGTTCTCACCGGCCGGACCGTTCTCACCCGCCGGTGCGGTGTCGTCGGCCCGCTCGGTGTTGTCGGGGTCCCCGGTGTCGTCGGCCCGCCCGCTGTCACCGGTGCCATCACGGTCTGCGCTGTCGGCGGTGTCCCCGGTGTCGTCGCCGGATCCCGCCCCGTGGTCGACCGTCGTGGCCGCCGACGCGACGTCGCCGGGATCGCCGCGCCGCTCGGCCACCAGCTCCGAGGCCACCAGCGCCAGCGCGCCGACCACGACGAAGCAGTCGGCGACGTTGAACACGGCGTACCAACTGACGTCGATGAAGTCGACGACCTCGCCGCTGAGCGGACCGTCCTCCGCCCGGAAGATGCGGTCGAGCAGGTTGCCGACCGCGCCGCCGAGGATGGCGCTGAGCAGGACGAGGCGCACCATCGTCGCGGCCCGGACGATCAGGGCGACGATGATCACGCACACGACCATCACGCCGATGGCGACGATCTCGCCGTTGCCGGAGCCCGCGCTGAACGAGAACCCGCTGTTGTAGACGAGGTCGAGGTCGACCGTCGGCAGGACGTCGATCGATCGCCCGTCGGCCAACGCCGACTCCGCCCACCACTTCGTGAGCTGGTCGAGGACCACCGCCCCGGCGACCACCGACCCCGCGACGAGAGCTCTGGTCCGCGCTGGCAGCACCGGGTCGACTGTAGCCCCCGGCCCACGTCGTACCCGACGTGGGCCGCCGGACGGGCCGCCGCAGCCGCGCCGCTCAGCGGCCCCCGGAGACGTCGAGGATGGCGCCGGTGACGTAGCCGGCCGCCGGCGAGAGCAGCCACACGATCGCCTCGGCGACCTCGTCCGCCGTGCCGACGCGGCCCATGGGCAGGCCGGCGGCCATGCGGGCCGCGCGGCCGGGGTCACCGCCGGACGCGTGGATGTCGGTGTCGATGATGCCGGGTCGCACGCCGTTGACCCGGATGCCCTCGCCCGCCACCTCCTTGGCGAGGCCGACGGTGGCGGTGTCGATCGCGCCCTTCGTCGCCGCGTAGTCGATGTACTCGCCGGGGCTGCCGTGGCGGGCCGCGGCGGACGACACGAACACGATCGACCCGCCGTCACCGCCGTGGGTCGTCGAGAGGCGGCGGACGCCCTCGCGGGCGCACAGCAGCGCGCCGCGGACGTTCACCGCGAACACCGCGTCGATCCGGGCCGCATCGAACCGGTCGAGACGCGCCTGGGGCGAGACCACCCCGGCGTTGGCGACGACGGCCTCGAGCGGCCCGAGCGTCCGGTCGACCCGGGCGAACAGCTCGACGACCTCGTCCTCGACGGCCACGTCGACCGCGATCGCCTCGGCCCGCACCCCGAGCGCGCGGCACCGCCCGACCACCGCCTCGGCGTCGTCAGCGGCGCTGCGGTAGCCGACGGCCACGTCGTGGCCCCGTCCGGCGGCGGCCAACGCCGTGGCCGCACCGATCCCCCGGCTCGCTCCGGTCACGACGACGGTTCCCACCGCCGGGACACTATCGGTGTCCGCCTCCTCGGCTCCGAGATCACCGACCCGCACCGACGAGTGGCGACGTGCTGGCAACGGCGACCGCCGCCGGTACAGGATCTCCGGCACGGACCCGGTGCTCGTCGCCGGGTCGAGCATCCGGGGGGAACACATGGCCACGATCGACACCGATCGCCATCCGCGCACGGGGCGGTGGCGCCGATGAGCTGGGAACCGGAGCTGGCGGAGCTGCGTCGGCGCGAGGAGCTGGCCGAACGCATGGGCGGCCCGGAGAAGGTCGCCCGCCAGCACCACTTCGGCAAGCTCACGGTCCGGGAGCGGGTCGAGCGCATCGTCGACCCGAAGACGTTCCGCGAGGTCGGCAAGACGGCCGGGGTCGGCGCCTACGACGAGCACGGCGAGCTCGTCGGGTTCACCCCTGCGAACTTCGTGTTCGGCGTCGCCGAGATCGACGCCCGGCCCGTCATCGTCTCCGGCGACGACTTCACGGTCCGCGGCGGCTCGGCGGACGCGACGATCCCGGCGAAGCGACAGAAGGCCGAGGGCCTGGCGCTGGAGCTGCGCCTGCCCCACGTCCGCCTCGTCGACGGGATGGGCGGCGGCGGGTCGGTGAAGACGATCGAGATGGCCGGCCGCACCTACATCCCCGAGGTCCGGGGCTGGGACACCGTCGTGAACCACCTGACCGTCGCCCCGTCGGTCTCGCTCGCGCTCGGGTCGGTCGCCGGCATCGGCGCGGCGCGGGTGGCGACGTCGCACTACTCGGTGATCGTGCGCGACACCGCCCAGATGATGATCGCCGGCCCGGCGCTGGTGAAGCACGCAGCGCTCGGCGACGTCAGCAAGGAGGAGCTGGGCCACGCCGACATCCACACGGCCAACGGGGCGATCGACGACGCCGTCGCCGGCGAGGAGGAGGCGTTCGAGCGGGCTCGGCGGTTCCTGTCGTACCTGCCGTCGAACGTCGACGAGCTGGCACCCCGCTCGCTCGACCGCGACGACCCCGGCTGGCGCGACGAGTCGCTGCTGTCGACGATCCCCCGCAACCCGCGCCAGGCCTACGACATGCGGGCGATCATCGCGTCGGTCACCGACGAGGACTCGTTCTTCGAGATCGGCCGCTCGTGGGGGCGCAGCATCATCGGAGGCCTCGCCCGGCTCGACGGCTACCCGGTCGCGGTGTTCGCGGAGGACCCGCGCATCTACGGCGGCGGCTGGACGGCCGACGCGTGCCGCAAGCTGATCCGCCTCTGCGACCTGGCGTCCACGTTCCACCTCCCGGTCGTCCACCTCGAGGACTGCCCGGGCTTCGTGATCGGCAAGCACGCGGAGGAGACGGCGACGATCCGGTTCGGCTCCGCGGCGCTCGCCGCGCTCGGCCAGCTGACCGTGCCGTTCGCGTGCGTCGTGGTCCGCAAGGCGTTCGGGGTCGCCGGCGCGGCCAACAACAAGCCGGGCACCCCGGGCTTCCGCTACGCGTGGCCGTCGGCCGACTGGGGCTCGCTGCCGATCGAGGGCGGGATCGAGGTCGCGTACAAGGCGGAGCTGGCCGACGCGGACGACCCCGAGGGCCGCCTGGCCGAGATCGTCGACCACCTCAACCGGTACCGCTCGCCGATGCGCTCGGCCGAGTTCTTCGAGATCGAGGAGGTGATCGACCCACGCGACACCCGGCCGATGCTGTGCCAGTGGGCCGGCCTGGTCCAGCGATCACTGCGGCCCGGCCCCTCGGCGTTCGGCTACCGGCCATGACCGGCATGATCTCGCCCAGCCACCGGGGCGTGATCTCGCGATGAGCTGGCTGCCCGAGGGCTTCGAGCACCCGGCCCGCCTCGACCTGGCGAGCGGCCACCATCTGCGGCCGATCCGGGCCGACGACGTCGACATCGACTTCCCGGCGGTCATGGGGTCCCGTGCGCGGCTGTGGTCGATCTACGGCGAGGCGTGGGGCTGGCCGCCGGCGACGATGACCCCCGAGCAGGACCGCGACGACCTCGCCTACCACGAGGACGAGATGGCCACGGCCGGCTCGTACAACTACGCGGTGCTCGACACCGAGGAGCGCCACCTGCTCGGCTGCGTGTACATCGATCCGCCGGTGCACGCCGACGCCGATGCCGTCGTGTCGTGGTGGGTGGTCGACGACGAGGTCGGCGGCCGACTCGACGCGGCACTCGCCGATGCGGTGCCCCGATGGCTCGAGATGTCGTGGCCGTTCACCACGGTGTTCTTCGGCGTCGAGTCGGTCGACGACGACCCCGAGGACGGACCGGAGGGCGACACCGGCGACGCGCCCGGCAAGGCGTCGGGGAGCGCGCCGACTTGAGCCGGCGCCCGCTCAGCGGGCCTGGTGGACGGCGACGACGTAGTCGCCGCCCTCGAACGGGGCGCCCTCCCACGTCGCCCAGCGATCGACGGCGGAGAGGCCGGCGTCCTCGCACCACCGGTCGTGGTCCTCGATCGTGATCGACCGCCCGAGCTGGAACCCGGCGATGAACGAGCCGCCCCGCTCGAGGTGGCGGCCGAGGTTGGCCACGATCGCGTCCTCGGTCCCGGGGCGGGCGAACAGGAGCACGTTGCCGGCGAGGAGGACGAGGTCGAACGCGCGGCCCAGCTGCACCGTGGCGAGGTCGGCGTGGACCCACTCGACGGCGCCGGACGCCGAGCGGGCGTAGCGCAACATGTCGTCGTCGGCGTCGACGCCGACGGTCTCGATCCCGCGGGCGTTCAGCTCGACCGCGACCCGGCCCATCCCACAGCCGGCGTCGAGCACGCTGGTGGCGCCCAGCCTGGTCACGGCGTCGGCCTCACCGTGCACCGCCTGGCCCTGCGAGGCCATGCGGTTCCAGCGGGTGTGGTACTCGTCGAGGTCGGTCGAGGCCCGCCAGGCGCGCCACGCCGAGCTGTGGTCCGGCGGCTCGCCCTGCGTCACGTTCGCCCCTCCTGTCGCCACGTCGCACGCGTTCGATCGCCGTTCGATCGCGCGCCCGCGACGAGGTTCGGCGACGGAGCGGTGCTGCGACAAGCGAATCGGCGGTATGTGACCAACGACCACCGCGAGATCTTTCACCGAGCGAAACGATCGCGGAATACTTCGCCTGGTGAAGGAGTTGGCAGCTCCCGGGCCACCGCTCGGGCGCCGGCCGGCCGGACCGCGCCGTCGTCCGAGCCGCCCGATCCACCGGGCCACGCCATCCACCGACCCACCGACTGCTTGTGATGCCG
Organism: Actinomycetota bacterium; assembly: GCA_034211175.1. Taxonomy (GTDB): domain Bacteria; phylum Actinomycetota; class Acidimicrobiia; order Acidimicrobiales; family CAIXPF01; genus JAXHUH01. Next base: position 11,779 of record JAXHUH010000220.1, on the reverse strand, counting down.
ATGAACGACGACACCACGACCGATGCCCCGACGAGCGATGCCCCGACGAGCGATGCCGCCGGGCCGGGCTCGGACACCGACCACCTCGAGCTCGCCGCCCGCCTCCGCCTGGCGGTCGCGCGCCTGGCCCGGCGGCTGCGCCAGCAGTCCGGCAGCGGGCTGTCCCTGTCGCTGCAGTCCGCGCTGGCGGCGATCGATGTCCGCGGCCCGCTCAGCCTCGGCGAGCTCGCCACGATCGAGCGGATCGCGCCGCCGACGGTCACGAAGTTCGTCGGACGGCTCGAGGAGGACGGCCTCGTCGAGCGCCGGCGCGCCCCCGACGACGGCCGGGTCACCCTCCTGACCGTGACCCCGGCCGGTCGGGCCCAGCTCGAGGCGTCCCGCCACCGGCGCAACGCGTGGCTGGCCGTCCGCCTCGACGACCTGTCGCCCGACGAGCTCGCCACCCTCGCCGACGCCGTGCGCATCCTCGAACGGCTCGAGCGCACGGAGGACCCGACATGACCCGCCTCCGCGCCGCGACCCGGACCACGTTCCGCTCGCTCGGGACCCGCAACTTCCGCCTGTTCTTCGCCGGCCAGCTCGTCAGCCAGGCCGGCACGTGGATGCAGTCGATCGCCATCACCTGGGTCGTGCTCCAGCTCACGAACGACGGCGTCGCGCTCGGGCTGGCCACCGCCGCCCAGTTCCTCCCCGTCCTCGTCCTCGGTGCGTGGTCCGGTGTGGTGGCCGACCGGGTCGACCGCCACCGGATGCTGCTGGTCACCCAGTCGGCGTTCCTGGTGGTGGCGCTGGCCTTCACCGCGCTGGTCTTCACCGACCGCATCACCCTGCCGCTCATCTACCTGCTCGCACTGCTGTTCGGCGTGATCACGGCGCTCGACAACCCGGCGCGCCGCGTCCTGGTCGTCGAGATGGTCGACGAGACCGACGTGCCCAACGCGGTGGGCCTCAACAGCGCACTGATGACCGGGTCGCGGGTCGTCGGCCCCGCGATCGCCGGCGTGCTCATCACCACCGTCGGCGTGAACTGGTGCTTCGCCGTCAACGCGCTCACCTACCTCGCCGTGCTCGGCGCACTGGCGCGGATCGACCGGTCGAAGCTGCGGTCGGCGCCGCCGGTGGCGCGGGGCAAGGGCCAGCTGCGCGAGGGACTGCGCTACGTGTGGCGGACGAGCGAGCTGCGCCTGTCGCTGCTGCTGCTCGCCGTGATCGGCACGCTCACCTTCGAGTTCCAGGTGACCCTGCCGTTGCTGGCCGAACGGACCTTCGACGGCGACGCCGACACGTTCACCCTCCTCTACTCGTTCATGAGCGCCGGGTCCGTCGTCGGCGCGCTGATCATGGCCCGCCGCTCCGACGTCGACACCCGGTTCCTGGCCCGCTCGGGGATGTGGCTGGGTGTGTTCATGGGCGCGCTCGCGCTCGCGCCCACCGTGCCGTTGGCGCTCGTGGCGGTCGTACCCGTCGGGCTGACGTCGATCTTCCTGATCTCCGGCTCGAACGCGGTCATCCAGCTGCGGGCAGATGCGGCGATGCGGGGGCGCGCCCTGGCGCTCACCGCCGTCGTCTTCCTGGGCAGCACCCCGATCGGCGGACCGATCGCCGGCGCGGTCGGCGAACACGTCGGCGCCCGCGCCTCGGTCGGGCTCGGTGCGGTCGCCGCGCTCGCCGCCGCCTGGTGGACCACGCGCGAGCTGGCGCGGCTCGACGCCGCCGACGACGAGGTCGGCGCGGCCGACGAGCCCCTCACCGCTCCGGCGCCCGGCACCGTCGAGCCTGCTCCGGGACCGGTGGGCGGTTGAGCGGGCCGCGCGCCGGGATCAGTCGACGATCGCCGGGTAGACCAGGGTCTTCAGCTGGCGTCGGAAGTCGAAGGTGCCCGACGGCATCAGCTGGGTCATGAAGATGACGCTGAGCCGCTCGACGGGGTCGATCCAGAACGTGGTCGACGCCGCCCCGCCCCACATGTACTCGCCGGCCGAGCCGATGGTGGCGGTGCGGGCCGGGCCGAGGTTCACGGCCATCGTGAGCCCGAAGCCCATCCCGTCGAAGCCGACCTCGCCGTAACCGCCGGGAATCGCCAGGTCGGCCATCGACGCGCCGAACGGCAGGTGGTTCGTCGCCATCAGCTCGACGGTCTTGCGGCCGAGGATGCGCCGCCCGTCGAGCTCGCCACCGTTCACGAGCATCTGGGTGAACCGGTGGTAGTCGCCGATCGTGGAGACCAGCCCGCCACCGCCCGACCACAACGTCGGCATCGTCCGGTAGGCGCTCGTGTCCGGGTCGTCGATCAGGCGCAGCGTCTTGTCCCGGGCCCGCCCGTAGTTCGCCGCGAAGCGGTCGATGTCCTCGTCGCGCACCCAGAACCCGGTGTCGTCCATCCCGAGTGGCTCGAAGATCTCGTCGCGGAGGTACTCGTCGAAGGTGCGACCCGACATGACCTCGACGAGGCGGGCACACATGTCGGTCGACAGGCCGTAGAGCCAGTGCTCGCCGGGGTGGAACTCGAGCGGGCGGCTCGCCAGCCGGCTCGCCATCTCCGCCAGCGTCGAGCCGTCGCGCCCGGGCGCGAGCGGCACGGCGGCGCCGTCGGTGCTCGTGTCCTGGGTCGGTGGGCGACGGCCGCCGTAGCCGATGCCCGAGGTGTGGGTGAGCAGGTCGACGACGGTGAGCGGCCGCCGCGGCTCGACGATGCGGTCGACGCCGTCGGCGGACCGCTCCCGCACCCGCACCTCGCGCCACTCGGGCAGGAAGCGGTGCACCGGGTCGTCGAGCTGGAAGTGGCCTCGCTCGTAGAGCGTCATGAGCGCCACACCGGTGATCGGCTTGGTCATCGAGTAGATGCGCCAGATCGTGTCCTCGGTGACCGGCCGGTCCCGTTCGAGGTCCATGGCCCCGTACGAACCGAGGAAGCCGACCGTGCCGTGCCGCGCCACCAGGACCTGGCAACCGGCGATCTTGCCCGGCTGGAGGTACCGACGCTCCAGGTGGTCGGTGATCCTCTCCAACCGGCGTTCATCGAGACCCGCCGCCTCCGCGTCCACCTTCATGTCGTCCCCCGTTCGGCACGTTCGTCGGTCGTCCCCGGTCGCCCAGCCGGGGCCGCGCCCGGTGTCTCCCGGCTCGCGAGCACCCGGTGCGGCCGGGACCGACGTTAGTGGCGATGTGTCATCGGACACCCCATCCGGTTGGCGGCGCGCCAACCGCCGGACCCCGGGACCGGGATCAGGGCCGTCGCAGCACCCGGACCAGGTTCTCCTGGTCGAACGCGTACCCGCCCTCGACCGGGGTGCCGTTGGCCTCGAACCGGGCGATGATCTCGTCACGATGGCGCTCGAGCGCCGCGGCCCGATCGGCGTCGACGCCGACGAGGTGGTCCAGGTACGCCGACGCGTCCGCCCACACCCGGCGGCTCACGTAGGAGCCGGCGTGGTCGACCTCGAAGCCGAGGCCCTCGGCGCCGTCGAGCGCCTCCTGGGCCCGGGCGCGGACCTCGGTCTCGTCGTCGACGATGCGGGCCACCTCGTGGCCGGGGCCGGCCGCGACCGGCTCGACGACGTAGACCACGCCGCCGGGTCGCAGCACCCGGTGGGCCTCGCGCAGCGCCTCGGCCATGGCGTCGGTCGGCACGTGGTGCAACGAGTACGAGAACACCACGGCGTCGGCGTCGCCGTCGCCGAGCGGCAGGTCCTGGCCGACGCCGTCGAGGTAGTGGTCGGCGTGGTCCGGATCGGCGGCGCGGGCGCCGGCTAGGGCCTGCTCGCCGCACTCGACGCCCCACGCGTCGGCGCCACGTGAACGCATGAACCGAACGAGGTCGCCGAACCCGCAACCGATGTCGACGACCCGCGCCCCGTCGAGCGCGACGTGGCGCGCCAGCATGCTCGTGTGACTGACGGGCGACGGCTCGGGCGGCGATGGCACGGTCACCCGGGCGGTTCTACCAACCGGCCCGAGCGGAGCACAACGGCGCCGCGCCCCGCCGTGCGCGAGGCTGACGAGCGGAGCGCTCGGCGACGAACGCCGTTTGCCGGGCCGGCTCCACGGAAACACCCGTGGCGAACCGCCCACGTGTCGACAGGAGGGCCTCAGCGATGGCGAACGGACTGGTCAGACCACGCGACGACCGAATGATCGCCGGTGTCGCCGCGGCACTCGCCCGTCGGGTGGGCTGGTCGTCGCGCACGATGCGCGTGCTCTTCGTGCTCTCGTGCCTGTTGCCCGGGCCCCAGTTCGTGATCTACCTGATCGGGTGGGTCCTGATCCCCGACGAGCGGGCGCCGCTCCACCAGTGACCCGACGCGGGCCGTCGGTGCGCGGCCCCGGTGTGAGCACACCCGGCCACGTCAGCCGGTGAGGCCGGCGGCAACGGCCGCGCCGAGCTCCCAACACGCGTCGAGATCCTCTCGGGACGGCCGATCGGCCACGGTCACCGGCCGCTGCGCCAGGTCCCACTCGAGTCCGGCGACGATCTTCTCGATCGAGGAGACCGCTCCGTCGGTGTCGTTGTTCCCGTGCACGAACATGCCGTAGGGCCGGCGCCGGGTCTCGGTGAGGCACGGGTAGTAGACGGTGTCGAAGAAGTGCTTGAGCGCGCCGCTCATGTACCCGAAGTTGGCCGTCGTGCCGAGGAGGTAGCCGTCGGCGGCGAGGACGTCGGGCACCGTGGTGCCGAGCGCGGCCCGCACCTCGACCTCGACCCCCTCGATCTCCGGCGTGCGCGCCCCGTCGAGCACCGACTCGAGCATGGCGTGCACCGACGGCGACGGCGTGTGATGGACGACGAGCAGACGGGCCATGGGTGCCCAGCATCCCCGACGCCCGCCGGGTCGTGCCACGCGCAGGGCACCTCGGGCCGTGGGAACGGGACCGATGGCGCTCGACGCCGGCACGGCCATCGGTCACACTGGACGTGAGCGGTGGACTGCAGGAGGTGGGCGATGAGCGAACGTCCGACACCCGTGGCGCAGTGGTTCCTGACAACGGCGGTCGCGCTCGGCGTGACCCTCGGGGCGATCGCCGGGCTGACGCTCGGTGGCGCGTCCGACATCCCCCTCGGGATCTTCGCCGGCGCAGTCATCGCCATCGCGCTGAGCGCCCTCGTGATCCTGGCCTCCCGCCTGGGCGACGGCCACGGCGCCGGCCACTCCGGCGCACCCCACGCGTAGCCCGCCCCGCTGCTCGCGCGGCTCCCGGAACGCCCTCGGGTCGCGCTGATGCGGCCGTGATCACGTCGGGCCCGGGGCGCCGCGCGCCCCACCCCCGGCCCCAACCCCCCGGTCCCCAGAACGGCACGACCAGTCCCGTGGGTCAGTTGACCCCGGAGACGCCCTTCGGGGCCTGCTGCTTCATGTAGCCGAACATGTAGCCGGCCACGCGGCGCATCTGGATCTCCTCCGCGCCCTCGGTGATCCGGTAGCGGCGGTGGTGGCGGTAGATGTGCTCGAACGGCATGTGCCGCGAGTAGCCGAGACCACCGAACACCTGCATGGCCCGGTCCGCGGCCTCACAGCACAGGCGGTTGGCGTAGTAGTTGCACATCGAGACCTTGTCCGACTGGGAGAAGGCGCCGTAGGTGTCCATCTTCCAGGCGGTCTTGTGGATCAGCGCCCGCAGCATCTCGGCCTGGGTCTGCAGCTCGACCAACGGGAACTGGATGCCCTGGTTCGTGGACAACGCCTTGCCGAACGGCTTGCGCTCCTTGGCGTAGCGAACCGCCTCGTCGATGCAGAACTGCGCGGCACCGAGGCTGGAGGCCGCCTGGCGGATCCGGTTCTCGTTGAAGAAGTGCTGGACGACCGCCAGGCCCTTGCCCTCGCCACCGAAGATGGCGCTGTTCGGCACACGGATGTCGGTGAAGCGCACGTGGGCGTGGTCGGTCGGCATGTTGAAGGTCCACAGGAACTCGACGACCTCGAAGCCGGGGCTCGAGGTCGGCGTGAGGAACGCGGTGATGCCGTCGCCGTCGCCGGCCTCGCCGCTGGTCCGGGCGAAGATCAGGTCGTACTGGGCCTTGTGGATGCCCGTGTTCCACGTCTTCTCGCCGTTGATGATCCACTCGTCGCCGTCACGAACGGCGGTGGTCTCCATGTGGGTGGCGTCGGAGCCGTGCTGGGGCTCGGTGATGCCGAAGGCGAAGCCGCGCCGGCCCTGGGCGAGGTCGTCGATCCACTCCGCCTTCTGCTCCTCGGTCCCGTAGCGGATCATGAGGAGGAGGCCGACGTTGTTGCCGACGATCGAGTGCTCGTTCTGCAGATCGCAGTGGAGGCCGAGGCCCTTGGAGGCCAGGTGCTCCCGGATGACGGCCATGCCGAGGTTGGTGCCCTCCTGGCCGCCGTACTCCTTCGGGAACGGGTACCGGTAGTGGCCGGCCGCGTCGGCCCGGCGCCGGGCCTCGCCGAGCAGGGCCTCCCACTCGTCGTTGGGCAGGCCGCCGCGCTCCCAGTCGGTGCGCGAGTCCTCGCGGCGGTGGTCGAAGAACCGGATGTTGTCGTTCTCGGCCTCGAGCGGCTTGATCTCGCGCTCGATGAAGTCGTCGAGCTCGGCGAGGTAGTCGGCGAGATCCTTGGGTAGCTCGAAGTCCATGGCGGGCGGCCTTTCGTCTGGTCGGGCAGGTCGTTCTGGTCGGACAGGTCGTGCGGGTCGGTCGGTTCAGCGGCCGACGTAGTGCGGCTCGCGCTTCTCGAGGAACGAGGCGACGCCCTCACGGTGGTCCTCGGTGGCGAAGAGCTCGCCGAGGCTGGCGCTCACCCACCGGCCCAGCTCCTCCCAGTCGGGGTCGAGGGCCGTGCGCAGCCCGCGCTTGAGGCGCTGGACGGCGAGGGGCGGGTTCGCGGCGATGTCGTGGGCCAGCGAGAGCGCGGTCGACAGGAGCTCGTCGTGGGGCACGACCCGGGACACGAGCCGGAGGTCGCGCGCCTCGGCGGCGTCGATGATGCGGCCGGTGTAGAGCAGCTCGGCCGCGTGCTCCCGGCCGACGAGCTGGGTGAGGCGACCGATGCCGGCCACGTCGCAGCACAGGCCGCGCTTGACGAACAGCTCGCCGAAGCGGGCCTTCTCGGACGCGACCCGGATGTCGGCCATGAGCGCCAGCTCCATGCCCCACCCGACGGCTGCACCGTTCACCGCGGCGATGATCGGGACGTCGGTGCCGAGCAGTGCGCCGGCCGCCGGCGTCAGCCGGGGCTGGGTGTTGAGCCGCTCCTTCGTCTGCTCGCCGGCGGCCACCATCACCTGGCGGACGTCGTCACCGGAGCAGAAGGCGGGGTCGGCGCCGGTGATCACCAGGCAGCGCGCCCCCGTGGTGGCGACCGCGTCGGTGAGCTCGGCATAGGTCGTGTGGGTCAGGGCGTTGCGGGCCTCGGGCCGGTCGAGGGTGATCACCCCGACGTCGCCGTCGAGCTCGTAGCGCAGCTCGGTGTAGGCCCCGGTGGTCGTCGCATCGGTCATGTGTCGTCCGCTCCTTCGGCCAGCGTCGTCCGCGGACCGGTCGTCATGTCCTCGCCGCGAGCGACTCGCGCAGCTCGCGCTTGAGGACCTTGCCCGTCGCGTTGCGGGGCAGCTCGTCGGTCCTGAGCCACACCCGCGCCGGGACCTTGAACCCGGCGAGGCGCTCGGCCACGTGGGCCCGCAGCCCGTCCTCCGTGAGGCCCGCGCCGTCCCGCAGCCGCACGACCGCACCGACCTCCTCGCCGAGACGCTCGTGCGGGAGGCCGACGATGGCGGCCTCGGTGACGTCGGGGTGCTCGTAGATGGCGGCCTCGACCTCGGCGGCGTAGATGTTCTCGCCGCCGCGGATGATCACGTCCTTGAGGCGGTCGACGACGTAGAGGAGGCCCTCGTCGTCGAGGCGGCCGAGGTCGCCGGTGTGGAACCAGCCGTCGGTGAACGACGCCGCGGTCTCCGCCGGGAGCCCGAAGTAGCCGCGCACGACGGTCGGGCCCTTGATCCAGATCTCGCCCACGTCGCCGGTGGGCAGGTCGTCACCGTCGGGGCCGACGATGCGCACCTCCATGACCGGCGAGATCGGACGGCCGACGCTGTCGGGGCGGCTCACGTAGTCGGCGCCGGAGTTGGCGACCGCCGCGCCCGAGGTCTCGGTGAGGCCGTAGCCGTTCGCCGGCGCGGCCCGATGGGCGAGCTGGTCGTCGATGCGGCGGACGAGCTCCGGCGGCACGAGGGTGGCGCCGGACGCGATGCCGGCCACCGAGGACAGGTCCTTGCCCGTCTCGCGGGCCAGCTCGAGGAGCTCGAAGACCGTGGTCGGCACCCCGGCGAGGGCGTTGATGCCCTCGGCCTCGATGAGCTCGAGCGCCCGGGCGACGTCCCAGCGGTACATGAGGACGACCTTGCCGCCCGTCGCCGTGTAGGGCAGCAGGAACGACTGGAGGCCGCCGACGTGGAACAACGGGAAGGTCAGCAGCGTGGCCGGCGACGGCGGCGGGGGTGCCCCCTCGACCGGCGGCGGAGCCGACGCGGCCGCCCGGTAGAGGGCGTTCATCATGTGGGCGACGAAGTTGCGATGGGTCTGCACCGCGCCCTTGGGCCGACCGGTCGTGCCCGACGTGTACATGATGGCGGCATCGTCGTCCGGGTCGATCGGCCCCGTCGGCTGCGGCGCCCCGGTGGCGTCGGTGACGGCGATGTCCTCGAAGCGCCCGACCGTCGTCGCGCCGGCGTCGGGGCGGCGATCGGTCCGGACGGTGACGACCGCACGTACGTCGGTACCGGCGAGGTGGGGCCCGATCCGCTCGACGCGCTCGTCGTCGGCGACGAGCACGACGCTGCCCGAGTCGGACAGGCCGTAGGCGAGCTCGGGGCCGGTCCACCAGGCGTTGAGCGGCACGGCCACGGCGCCGATCGAGACCGTCGCCCAGAACGCCACGGCGAACTCCGGGTAGTTGCGCATCGCGATGGCGACACGATCGCCCTGCGCCACGCCGTGGTCGGAGACGAGGTGGGCGGCGAACGCGGCGACCCGCCGCCGGGTGTCGGCGAAGGTGAGGCGCTCGTCGTCGTAGACGAGGTAGTCGGCGTCGCCGTGGGCCGCCGCCGCGTCCCACACCGACCGGAGCGTCGGCGGTGCCGCGGCGAACACCCTGGTGGGCACGCCCCGGACCTCCGTCTCGATGACCGCGAACGGATCATCGGTGCTCGTCATCGCTCCCCCTCCCCTGCGCCCGGAAGGTCGTCCCGACCGGCTCGCGCCGCTCGCGGCCTCCGGGACGGCTGCCGTGGCGGACGTCTATCGAACGATCGATCAGCGGATCGTAGGAATCACGGTTCGCGAGGGTCAAGCCCGGATGGCGGCCGGGCCGACCTCGGCGCGACGCTCGCCCTTCACCTCGCCGCCATGGACTAAAATGTTGGTCTGACCATCATGCCAAAGCACCTCAGCAACTTCGTGCCCCGCACGCCCCGGAGCGCCGCCCTCCCGCCACCGGCACCACCGAGCGTGCCACACGGCAACGACGGCGGGCCCCATGCGCCCCCCGACCACGTGGCGGACCTGCGCCACCGCGCCCCACGAACGCCGCGCCCCGAGCACCGCCGGTCGCCTCGTTGAGCGCGCTCGACATCACGATCCTCGTCCTCGGGGGCCTCGCCGCCGGGACGATCAACTCCATCGCCGGCGGCGGGTCGTTGCTCACCGTTCCCCTGCTCGTGGTCGCCGGCGTGCCGGGCAACGTGGCGAACGGCTCCAACCGGGTCGGCGTCCTGGCCTCCAACGCCAGCGCCGTGCTCGCCTTCCGCCGACTCGGCGTGGATGCCTTCCGGAACGCCGGACGCATCCTCGGACCGGTCGTTGCAGGCTCGATCATCGGCGCATTGACCATCGGCCAACTCGATGATGCGGCGTTCGAGCGAGTCTTCGGTTTCCTGATGGTCCCGATCCTGCTCATCTCACTCCGCAAGCCGAAGCCCAGAACCGATGGCGAGGCATGGTCGCAGGCCGTCACCTTTGTCGTTTTCTTCGCCATCGGCATCTATGGTGGCGCGTTCCAGGCGGGCATCGGCCTCATCCTGATCGTCGCGCTGTCCCACAGCGGAATGGACCTGGTCACGGCGAATGCGGTCAAGGTGCTGGTCAACGTCGTCGTCACGCTCGCGGCGCTTCCCGTGTTCATCGCCAACGGACAGATCGACTGGGGCCCGGCGCTCGTCCTGGCGGTCGGGTTCACCGCAGGGGGCGCGCTCGGCGCACGGCTCACCGTGAAGGGCGGAGAACGGCTCGTGCGACCGGTCATGATCGCCGCGGTACTCGTACTCGCGGGCGAGCTCATCGGCCTCTACTGATCCGGACGACTGCCGGCCCACTCGGTACAGAACGGGTACCAGAACTCGGTACCAGACAACTGTCGTAAGGTTGCGTGGATGAAGTCAGTGCAATCTCGGCCGAGACCTTCTACTATCAGTCCCACGTTCGGTCTTCGGTCGATGTGTATTGCGGTGCATAGTGATACCTCGTCACATTGCACACACGGTGCGCAGGCCGAAGGACGGACGGCAACCGGCTAGTGGTCCGTCGCTTAAATAGCTAGCTGGGTTAGTGTGCGGTCATGCCGGTGAAGACCGCGGAGCCGTTGGTGGTGTCGGACGAGCAGCGTCGGGCGTTGGACGCGATGGCTCGGTCGTCGTCGTTGCCCCATCGCAAGGTGGTCCAGGCGCGGGCGCTGCTGCTGGCCGCGGACGGGGTGGCGACGAACGAGGTCGCGCGGCGGTGTTCGACGACGGCGGACTCGGTGCGGTCGTGGCGTCGACGTTTCGAAGCCGAAGGTGTCGACGGTGTCGGACGGATCGCGCCGGGACGGGGCCGCAAGCCCGGGATCCCGGTCGGGGTGGTCGAGGCGATCGTGTCCGACACGTTGCACACGATCCCTGACGACGAGTCGACGTGTTGGTCGACGCGAACGATGGGCGAACGGCACGGGGTCGGTAAAGACACCGTCGCCCGGATCTGGCGGGCCCGCAAGCTGCGTCCGTGGCGCGTGGACACGTTCAAGTTGTCCAACGACCCGGACTTCGAAGCGAAGCTCGTCGACGTCGTCGGCCTCTACCTGGATCCCCCGGCGCGGGCCGCGGTGTTCAGTTTCGACGAGAAGACCCAGGTCCAAGCGTTGGACCGCACCCAGCCCTCGCTGCCGCTCAAGACGGGCCGCGCAGCGACGATGACGCATGACTACAAGCGCAACGGCACCGTCGACCTGTTCGCCGCGCTCAACGTCGGTACCGGCGAGATCGTGCACCAGACCCGCCCCCGGCACACTGCGAAGGACGTGTTGGCGTTCTTCCGTTGGCTCGACGCTCACGTCCCCGCCGAGCTCGAGGTCCACGTCGTGTTGGACAACCTCTCCGCCCACAGCGCGCCGCCGGTCGCCGACTGGCTGGCACACCCGAAACGCCAGCGCTGGCACCTGCACTTCACGCCGACGAGCGCGTCATGGTTGAACCTGATCGAAAGCTGGTTCGCGCAGCTCACCAACCGCCGCCTGCGCCGTGGCGTGTTCACCAGCGTCGACGAGCTCGTCGACGCCATCGACCTGTGGGCCGAAGCCTGGAACGAGAACCCGACACCGTTCGTGTGGCGCAAACCCGCCGAGGACATCATCGCCGAGGTCCGCCGCGGCCGCGCCACCCTCACCGCCCGAACCAAATCGGCTCTTCGGATCTGAGCGGGGTGGGTGGCGTGCGGTGACGTCGACCGGGGGCGGTTGAGGGGTCCGCGAACGAGAACAGGGGCTCAACGAATCTGGAGGTGTCTTACGTCAACCGGATC
>JAXHUH010000219.1:0-19263 GCA_034211175.1 Actinomycetota bacterium | reverse complement strand
GGACAGGACACCGGCCCCGCACACCACCGCCGCGGCGACCGCGGGGCGGGCCAGCGCCACCGGCACCGTGGCGGCCAGGGCCACGCACACGAGCGCGACCCGGTACTGCACCGTCGACCCGTCGGGGGCGATCTCGACCGACGCCTCCACCAGGGCGGCCGCGCCGAGCACGAGTGCCGCGCCCCGGAGCGCGTGCACGGACGTCCCGGGGCCGAGCCGGCGCTGGCCGGAGCCGGCCCGGGACCGGAGGCGGAGCGTGCGCACGGCAGCCATTGTCGCCGGGACCGCTGCGAAGTGCGTCACTCCCGACGGTGACGGGCCGCGGCACTCTCAGGAGCGACGCGGCCCGTCAGCGACGCCCGCGGGGGAGGTCGAAGATGGCTCCCGGCGGTGACGACGGGCCGGGGGCCGATCCGTAGCGTCTCGGCCATGGACGCAACGATCGAGGTGACCGGCCTCCGCAAGCGGTACGGCCCGACGATGGCGCTCGACGGGCTCACGTTCTCCGTCGGGCCCGGCGAGATCTGCGGGTTCGTGGGGCCCAACGGGGCCGGCAAGTCGACGACGATGCGCGCGATCCTCGGCCTGGACGCCCTCGACGACGGGCGGGCGCTGATCGGTGGCCGTCCCTACCGGACGTTCCGCCGGCCGCTGTGCCACGTCGGCGCCCTGCTCGACGCCGGTGCGCTCCAGCCGAGCCGCACCGCCCGCAACCACCTGCTGTGGATGGCGCACTCGCAGGGGCTCGGGGCATCGCGGGTCGACGAGGTGATCGAGCGCACCGGGCTGGCATCGGTCGCTCGTCGACGGGCCGGCGGGTTCTCGCTGGGGATGCGCCAACGCCTCGGCATCGCCGCCGCGCTGTTGGGCGATCCGCCGGTGCTGATGCTCGACGAGCCGTTCAACGGTCTCGACCCCGAGGGGATCCTGTGGATCCGCGCCCTGCTGGGCTCGCTCGCCGCCGAGGGCCGGGCGGTGCTCGTGTCGAGCCATCTGATGGGCGAGCTGCAGGGGACGGCCACCAAGCTCGTCGTGATCGGGCGGGGTCGGCTCCTCGCAGAGAGGAGCGTGGCCGACCTGCTCGCCGTGGCGTCGGGCGACCGGATCACGGTGCGGACCACGGCCCGTTCCGAGGCGATGGCGGCGCTCGCCGGCCTCGGGGCGACGGTGTCGGCGACCGACGTCGACACCGTCGTGGTCACCGGGCTCGCCCCGGAGCGGATCGTGACCGCGCTCGGCGAGGCGGCCGTGCAGTTCTCCGAGGTCTCGGCCCACCGGGCGACGCTCGAGGAGGCGTACATGGAGCTCACCCGGGACGCCGTCGAGTACCGCGCCACCATCGACGGCGAGGTGGCACGATGAGCGCCGCGGTGTCCACCGGACCCGTGGGCGCGGCCCCCCGCCTCGGCGGGTTCGCGTCGACGGTCCGCTCCGAGTGGACCAAGTTGCGGACCGTCCGGGGTTGGGTCCTCGGGCTCGGCGCCGCCGCGGTCGTCCTCGTCCTGTTCGGGCTCGTGTCCGCCGCCGGGTCCGAGCGATCGTGCGTCGGACCGGGCGGCGCCGAGTGCCGGGCGGCCGTGCCACCGACGGGCCCCGACGGCACACCGGTGGCCGACCGCTTCTCGTTCGCCCACCGCACCCTCGACGGCGACGGCACCGTCACGGTGCGGGTCTCCGACCTGCGTGGCGGTGCCGAGGGCCCGGAGCCGTGGGCGAAGGCCGGCCTGATGCTCAAGGACGGCACCGGCCAGGGCTCGACCTACGCCGCCGTGATGGTCACCGGCGCCCACGGCGTGCGCTTCCAGCACGACTACGTGCACGACACCGCGGGCTCGCCGGGCGCCGTGTCGCCCGCCGAGCCCCGCTGGTTGCGCCTCACCCGGGAGGGCCGGACCGTCACCGGGTTCGAGTCACCGGACGGCTCGGCCTGGTCCGAGGTGGGAACGGTCGAGCTCGCTGACCTGCCGGCCGCGGCCGAGGTCGGCGCGTTCGTCGCCTCCCCCGACCACGTGGAGACCGACCTGAGCCCCGGTGCCGTCGACGTCGACGGTGGCACGACCGAGGCGGCTGCCGACCTGTCCGACCTGGAGCTGGACGGTGCGTCCGGCGTCGGGGCCTGGACGTTCGCCGTCGTCGGCGCGACGCCCGACGCACCGGGCGCGCTGACCGGGGACGCCGGGTCGGGCGCGTTCACGCTCACCGGGTCGGGCGATGTCGCCCCGTTGGTGACCGAGCCCACCGACCGGGTCGAGCAGAGCCTCGTTGGGGCGTTCGCCGGCATCGTCGTCGTCATCGTCGTCGCCACGATGTTCATGACCTCCGAGCACCGTCGCGGCGTGGTCCTCACGTCCTTCGCCGCAACCCCGGCCCGCCGCCGTGTCCTCGCGGCGAAGGCGGTGGTCGTCGGTGTCGCCACGTTCGCGGTCGGTCTCGCCGCCACGCTGATCGCGCTCCCGATCGTCGGCGGTGCACGCACCGACCGCGGCGCCACGATCGCTCCCGTCGCCTCGCTGACCGAGGCCCGCATCGTGGTCGGAACGGCCGCGCTGCTGGCGGTCGCGGCGGTGCTCGCGGTCGGTGTCGCCGCGCTCCTGCGGCGCAGCACGGGCACGGTGATCGCCGTCGTCGGTGCGACCGTGCTGCCGTACCTGCTCGCGGTCGGGTCGGTGCTACCGAGCGGGCTCGCCGAGTGGCTGCTGCGGGTCACGCCGGCCGCGGGGTTCGCCGTGCAGCAGAGCGTCGCCGAGTTCGCCCAGGTCGACGAGCTCTACGTACCGGCGACCGGGTTCTTCCCCCTGTCGCCGCTCGCCGGGCTCGCGGTGGCGTGTGCGTGGGCCGCGGTGTCGCTGGGCGTGGCGGCGTGGCACATCGAACGGCGCGACGCGTGAGCGCCGTGACGTCGGACGGGGCACGGCGGCCGCCCCTGCCGGACGCCCGGTTGCCGTGGTGGCCGGCGGTGCATGCGGAGTGGACCAAGCTCCGCACGACGCCCGCCGTCGGTTGGCTGCTCGTCGCCGTGGTCGTGGCGCCGGTGGCGACGGGTTGGTCGACCTCGGCGCTCTCCGAGTGCGCCCCCGGTGCGTGCGTCCGGGACCCGGCCACGATCAGCCTGGTGGGGGTCCACATCGGCCAGGTGCTGGTCGCTGCGCTGGCGGTGGTGGTCGTCGGCGGTGAGTACGCCACCGGGATGATGCGGACGACGTTGACGGCCGTGCCGAGGCGCTGGGCCGTCCTCGGGGCGAAGGCGCTGGTCGTCGGCGGCACCGTGGCGGTGGCCGGCGCGGTCGCGGTGGCCGCGTCGCTCGCCGTCGGGGCGGACGTGCTCCCCTCGGGTGGGTTCGTCGACGCCGACGGTGCGCCGCTGCTGTCGCTCACCGCCGGCGCCACCCTCCGGGCCGGGGTCGGGACCGTCCTCTACCTCGTGCTCGTCGCGCTGTTGGCCCTGGGTGTCACCGTTGCGGTGCGGGACCCGGCCGCGGCGACCGGGATCGTCCTGGCGGCGCTCTACCTGGTACCGCTCCTGGTCCAGGTGGTGTCCGACCCCGGCTGGCAGCGCCAGCTCGAACGGCTCGGGCCGATGCCGGCCGGTCTCGCGGTGCAGGCGACCACCGGCCTCGACGACCTCCCCATCGGCCCGTGGGCCGGCCTCGGCGTCCTCGCCGGCTGGACCGCCGCCGCCCTGGCGATCGGCACCGCGACGTTCGTTGCCCGCGACGCGTGAGCGCGACCGCCGCGCCGGTGTGGTGACGCATCACCGGACGTACCGGAGCCGGGACATCCGCGCGGTGGCGTGCCGGCCGGCCAGCGGGCGGTGCGATGGGCTACGTTCGATCGCAGGGTCGGAGGGAACCCGGCCCCGAGCGCTGGGAGGGTCCGAGATGCGCCTGTCGCCGGCCGGTGCGCCGAGGGGCGCTGCGGTGCAGGGGCGGTCCCGATGAGCGCGGACGCGCTGGTGCTCACGGCACCGCACCACCTCGAACGGCGACGCCTCCTCCTGCCGTCCATCGGGCTTGCCGACGGGTTGCTGCGGGTCGAGGCGTGCGGCCTGTGCGGGACGGACCATGAGCAGTACACCGGGCACGTGCCGTTCCACCACGCCGTCGTCCCCGGTCACGAGGTGGTCGGCGTCATCGAGCAGGCCGGCGCCGACGCGCTCGGACGGTGGGGCGTCGAGATCGGCCAACGAGTGGCGGTGGAGGTGTTCCAGTCGTGCCGCGACTGCGCCGCCTGCCGGGACGGCGACTACCGCCACTGCACCCGCCACGGGACGGCCACGATGGTCGGCTTCGATGACGCGGACGAGTGGCCGCACCTGCGGGGCGGGTACGCGACCCACCTGCACCTCGGTCCCGACGCGATGCTGTTGCCGGTCCCCGGCGGGATCGACCCGGTGGTCGCCACGCTGTTCAACCCGCTCGGAGCCGGGATCCGTTGGGGTGTCGAGGTGCCCGGCACGTCCCCGGGCGACGTCGTCGCCGTGCTCGGTCCCGGGGTGCGGGGCCTGTGCGCGGCGGCCGCCGCGAAGGACGCCGGCGCCGGGTTCGTGATGGTCACGGGTCACGGCCCCTGCGACCGCCAGCGGCTCGACCTGGCCGGGCGCTTCGGTGCCGACCTCGCCGTCGATGTCGCCACCACCGATCCGGTCGCCGCGCTGGTCGCCGCGGCCGGGCGCCGCGCCGACGTGGTCGTCGACGTGACCGCGAAGGCACCCGCGGTGCTGGCCCAGGCCGTCGACCTCGCCCGGCCGGGTGGGACGATCGTGCTCGCCGGCATCCGGGGCGAGCCCGGTGCGCCCGACTTCGACTGCGACCGCGTGGTGTACAAGGAGCTGAGGCTGATCGGCGCGCTCGGCGTCGACGTCAGCGCCTACGAGGCGGCGCTGCGGCTCCTCGCCTCCGGCCGCTACCCCTTCGCCGACCTGCCCCGACAGGTGGTGGGCTTCGACGAGCTCGAGGGCCTGCTGCGCGTCATGGCCGGCGAGGACGAAGGCGTCCCGCCGGTGCACGGCGTCTTCGCCCCGACGTGACGGGTTCGCCGCACGCACCTCCACCATCGTGCAGCCCCCGACCGGGGCAGACCGAGGGGCAGGGGTCGTGCCGGTGCCGGATCAGAGGGCCTTGAAGTAGCGGGCGATCGGCAGGAGCGTGAAGCCGGCCTTCTCGTACGCACGGCGGGCGGGGGCGTGGCCAGGGTCGCCGCCGGTGTCGATCATCGCCAGCGTCATCCCCGCCTCGGCCATGCGGGCCTCCGACCAGCGGGTGAGCATCGTGCCGATGCCCCGGTTCTGGGCCGACGGGTCGACGGCGATCATGTAGAGCTCGCCCATGCGGCTGTCGTCGTCGAGCTTCACCGAGGTGAAGCCGACGGGCCGGTCGTCGATCACCGCGACCCAGGTGCGGACCTCGTCGTCGGCCAGGACCTCCTCGACCGCCTTGCGCTGGTCGGCCCGCCAGTCGGTGTGCATGAGCTCGAAGAGCCGCGGACCGAGCGCCTCCCGCAACGACGCGAACACCGGCGCCCACGCCTCGAGCGACAACGCCACGACGGCCTCGGTGTCGTCCGCTCCGAACACGCGTACGTCGACGTCGTCCATCGCCGCAGCATCCCAGCCGTGCGCGCCTCCCGCCCGCCGATTTCCGGCGCGGCCCGTGGTCGTCGAGCTCACACCCGGTGGGTGTGCTCCGTGATGCGGAAGCGGGAGGGGGCGGCGTCGGGGTCGTCGACGAGGTCGGCCAGGATCCGGCCGATCAGCGGGGTGAACTTGAAGCCCGTGCCCGAGCACGCCGACGACACCACGAGCGGGCCCAGCCGGTCGATCAGGAACCGCTCGCTCGGCGTCGACGTGTACAGGCACGTGCCCGCCACGGCGGTCGACGCGTCGGCGCCGGGGATCCAGTCGGCGACGTGGGCCACCATCTGGGCGACCGCGCCAGGGTCGGCGACGCCGTCCCGGGTGTCGGGGTCGACCACCTTGCCGCCGGTGTGGATGCCGATCTTGATGCCCTCGCCCGGCGTGAGCAGGTTGTAGAGGTGGGGCTCGGCCCGGTGGATCGTGCTCGGCCACGCGGGCACCGGTTCGTGGGGCCGGACGTGCACGTACTGCTCCTGGGTCACGGTCAGCGGCGGCAGGTCGACGAGCCCGCCGAGCAGCGGCGCCGTCCACGCCCCGGCGGCGACCACGGCGAGCCCGGCCCGGATCGTACCGTCGTCGGTGTCGACCTCGACCCCGTCGCCCACCATCCGCAGCGCACGCACCGGGGTGTCGTAGCGGACGTCGGCGCCGAGCTCACCGGCCCGGCGCACGCACGCGGCGACCGTGGCCTCGGCGTCGGTGCGGCCGCCGTCGGGGTGGAGCAGCACGTCGCCGTCGAAGCGCAGGAACGGGTAGCGCTCGCCGGCCTCCTCCGCCGTCATCAGCGTGTGGGGTGCGCCGACCTCGGCCAGCGCGGCGGCGATGGCGGCGACCACCGCGTCGTCGCCGTGGTCGAGTGCCCCGGGCGTCTCCCGCAGCGTCTCGCCGCAGTCGTCCTCGAGCTCGTCCCACAGCCGCTTCGCCTCGACGCAGCGGCGGACGTCGTCGGGGTCGGGGTAGGCGAGTCGGAAGATGCGGGAGCGGCCATGGGAGCTGCCCCGGTCGTGGCGGGGGCCGAACTGCTCGAGCAGTGTGACCGCCCGACCCCGGCGGGCGAGCCACCACGCGGCGGCCGACCCGGCGGCGCCGGCGCCGACCACGACGACGTCGGTGCGCTCGGGCGGTCATCGCGACCCACCCGATCGCCGCGGTGTTGTCGAGGGCGTAGAGGGCGTCGAGGTCGACGAGGCCACCGACGACGGGCCGGCCGAGGTCATCGCAGGCCCGGTCCCGGACTCGGTGGGGCGGTGGTGGGTCATGTGGGGAACACCTTGATCGACAGGAACCGGATGGGCAGGTCGTCGAGCCGGGTCGGCCCGTGGGTCGTCTCGCCGTCGAACTGGAGCGTGTCACCCGGGCGCATCACGTAGCGCTGGCTGCCGTAGCCGTACTCCATCGTCCCCTCGAGCATGTGGAGGATCTCCACGCCCGGGTGCTGGAACAGCGGGAACACCTCGGAGCGCTCGGTGAGGGTGATCAGCACCGGCTCGGCCCGCTTCGTCGGGCCTCGGAGCACGCCGAGCAGCTCGTAGCGGTGCCCGACCTGGGTGCCGGCGCCGACGATCTCCGCGCCCTGCCCGGCCGCGACGAACACGGCCTCGCGCTCCTCGTCGAGGCCCCGGAAGAACGAGGTGACCGGCACGTCGAGCGCCATGGCCAGGCGGGCCAGGGTCGACAGCGACGGCGACGCCTGGGCGTTCTCGATCTTCGAGATCATCCCCTTCGAGATCTCGGTCCGCTCGGCGAGCTGGGCGACGGTCAGGTTGCGGTCGAGCCGGCTGCCGCGCACCCGGTTGGCGATCACCGAGCCGATCGCCGCTTCGAGGTCGTGCTCGTCGTCGGGACCCGTCGCCGGCATCGGGCCGACGGTACCGGCCGACGGCGCGCCGGACGGCGCTCGTTCGGTCACCGGCCCGAGCCCCAGGGTTGCATCACGGGAAACATAGTAGAACTGGGTGCAACTCTCGCGCTAGGGTCGCGGCCGATGTGCGGCATCGTCGGTCTCTTCGCCCGTGACCCCTCGTTCGAACCCTCCCTCGCCCGGCACCTCAGCGAGATGCTGGTCGGGATGACCTCCCGGGGGCCGGACTCCGCCGGCCTGGCGCTGTGGTCGGCTCCCGGTGCCGGGGTCGGGCGCTCCCGCCTGAGCCTGCTCGCCTCGTCGGCCGCCGACCGTGGCGCCGAGCCGCCCGACTGGTCGGCGCTGGCCACCGAGGTCGAGTCCGTCGTCGGGGGCTCGGTCACCGCAGCCGACCATGGCGACGCCGCCGTGCTGAGCGCCGAGGCCGACGGCGAGGTCATGGCCGCCGCCGTCCGGGAGATCGCCCCCGACGTGGTCGCCATCGGCTTCGGCTCGGCGATCGAGGTGTTCAAGCACACCGGCATCGCCCGGCGCCTCGTCGACGCCTATCCCGTCGCCGACCGGGCCGCCCACCAGGGCCTCGGCCACACCCGCATGGCCACCGAATCGGCCGTGACCACCGCCCACTCCCACCCGTTCTGCCCCGCCGACGACCTCGCGCTCGTGCACAACGGCTCGTTCTCCAACTACGCCACCGTGCGCCGCGACCTGGCCGCCGACGGGGTCCGGTTCGACACCGACAACGACTCCGAGGTCGCCGCCCGCCTCATCGCCACCCGCCTCGCCGCCGGTGACGACCTCGCCGGCGCCCTCGGAGGGGTGCTCGACCGGATGGACGGGTTCTTCACCCTCGCCGTCGGCACCGCCGACGAGTTCGCCGTCGTGCGCGACGCCTTCGCCTGCAAGCCGGCGGTGATCGCCGAGACCGACCGCTACGTCGCCGTGGCCAGCGAGTACCACGCCCTCAGCGGGCTGCCCGAGATCGAGAAGGCGTCCGTGTGGGAGCCGATGCCCGAGGAGGTCTACCGGTGGGCACGATGACGACGCTGTCGGTCGCCAGCCTCGGCGTCCGCAAGGTCAACGAGGAGCTGCGTCGGGCGCCGGCCGGCTCCACCTTCGAACTGGTCGACGTCATCGGCGAGCACAACCTCGCCGTCGGGCTCGTCGAGGGTGTCGACGTCCGCATCGAGGGCAACGTTGGCTACTACGTCGGCGGCCTGTGCGGCGGTACCGACGGCGGGCCGACGGTGACGGTCGACGGGTTCGCCGGCTGGGGGGTCGGCGAGAACCTGATGGGCGGCGAGGTTCGGGTGCGGGGCAACGCCAGCGAGTCCACCGGTTCATCGGCACACGGCGGGTTCGTGGTCGTCGAGGGCGATGCGTCGTCGCGGGCCGCCATCTCGCTCAAGGGCGGGACCGTCCTCGTCGCCGGCGACGTCGGCCACGCCTCGGCGTTCATGGCCCAGGCCGGCACGCTCCTCGTCGGCGGCGACGCCGGGCACGACCTCGGCGATTCGCTCTACGAGGCGGTCGTCTACGTCGGCGGGCAGGTCTCCTCCCTCGGCGCCGACGCCCGGGTCGAGGACCTGACCGACGACGACGTCGCCACGGTGCGGGCCCTCGTCGACCGGGGCGGGCCGGCGTTCGCCCACGTCGATCCGGAGAACGTCACCCGCGTCGCCTCGGCGCGGACGCTCTACAACTTCGACGCCCTCAAGAACCAGAAGTACTGAGCACCGGGAGCCCGAGCACACGATGAACGCCCCCGACAGCACCGGTTCGAACAGCACAGGCGGGTCGAGCAGCGAGCGGTCGTCCGCCACGTTCCCGCCGAGGATGATCGGCCAGATCCGGGACATGGCCACCCACGGCCGCTACGAGATCCGCGGCTTCGGGGCCAAGCGCGCCGTCCCGAACTTCGACGACCTGATCCTCGTCACCGGCTCCGCCAGCCGCTACCCGCTCGAGGGTTACCGGGAGCGGTGCGACACCACCACGGTGCTCGGTACCCGGCACGCGTCGCAGCCGCTGGAGCTGGCCATCCCGATCACGATCGCCGGGATGAGCTTCGGTTCGCTGTCGGCCAACACCAAGGAGGCGCTCGGCCGGGCCGCGACCGAGGTCGGCACGTCGACGACCACGGGCGACGGCGGGATGACCGACGAGGAGCGCAACTCGTCGAAGACCCTCGTCTACCAGTGCCTGCCGTCCCGCTACGGGTTCGACCCGGCCGACCTGCGCAGGGCCGACGCCATCGAGGTTGTCATCGGCCAGGGCGCCAAGCCCGGCGGCGGCGGGATGCTGCTCGGCCAGAAGGTGAGCGAGCGGGTGGCGTCGATGCGGACCCTGCCCGCCGGGGTCGACCAGCGCTCCGCGTGCCGCCACCCCGACTGGACCGGCCCCGACGACCTGCGGATCAAGATCGAGGAGCTGCGCGAGGCGACCGGCTGGGAGAAGCCGGTGTACGTGAAGATCGGCGCCACCCGAGTCGACTACGACGTGAAGCTGGCCGTCGCCGCCGGGGCCGACGTGGTCGTGGTCGACGGCATGCAGGGCGGCACCGGCGCCACCCAGGACGTGTTCATCGAGCACGCCGGCATCCCCACCCTGCCCGCGGTTCGGTTGGCGGCCGATGCGCTGCGCGAGATCGGCATGCACCGCGAGGTCCAGCTCATCGTCTCGGGCGGGATCCGCACCGGTGCCGACGTGGCCAAGGCGCTGGCGCTCGGCGCCGACGCCGTCTCGATCGGTACCGCTTCGCTGATCGCCCTCGGCTGCAACTCGGCGACGTGGACCGACGCCGACGGGGCCGAGCACGACGCCTCGGCCGGCTACGCCGCGCTCGGCGCGTCGCCGGGGACGTGCCACCACTGCCACACCGGCGCATGCCCGGTCGGTGTGACCACCCAGGACCCGGCGCTGGAGGCCCGGCTCGACCCGATGACCGGCGCCCGGTGGCTCACCAACTACCTGAAGGCGCTGACCATGGAGGTCACGACCCTGGCCCGGGCGTGCGGCAAGTCGAGCGTCCACCACCTCGAGCCCGAGGACCTCGCCGCCCTCACGATCGAGGCCGCGGCCATGGCCCGCGTCCCCCTCGCCGGCACCAACTGGATCCCCGGCGTCGGGGGGATGTGAGGCCCGGCGCGCATGTGGTGCGCCGTTGACCTGGGATGATCGGACGGTGAGCGACCGGGCCGTCCTGCTGTTGAGCTGTCCCGACCGGCGGGGGATCGCCGCCGGTGTGGCCGAGGCGATCCTGGCGACCGGGGGCAACATCGTCCACGCCGAGCAGCACATCGACAGCTCGTCGGGCCGATTCTTCCAGCGCATCGACGTCGAGGGCGCGTCCTCGGACGCGCTCGAACGGCACATGGCGCCGGTCGCCGAGCGGTTCGGGATGCGCTGCGACGTGCGCGACCCGGCCCGGCCGGCCCGGGTCGCGGTGCTCGCGTCCCGCCAGCCGCACTGCCTCTACGACCTGCTGGGCCGGTGGCGGGCCGGCGAGCTCGACGCCGAGATCCCGGTGGTGATCAGCAACCACCCCGACCACGCCGAGTTCTGCGACTTCATGGGTGTGCCGTACCGCCACCTGCCGGTCACGCCGGACACGAAGGCGGACCAGGAGGCCGAGCTGGCGTCGGTGCTGGCCGCCGCCGAGGTCGATCTGGTGGTGCTGGCCCGGTACATGCAGATCCTGTCGCCGGAGCTGGTCGGGCGCTACCGGGACCGGATCATCAACATCCACCACTCGTTCCTGCCGGCGTTCGTCGGCGCGAAGCCGTACCACCAGGCCCACGAGCGGGGCGTGAAGGTGATCGGCGTGACCGCCCACTACGCCACCGAGGACCTCGACGAGGGCCCGATCATCGACCAGGACGTCGTCCGGGTCAGCCACCGCGACGAGCCCGAGGACCTGGTCCGCAAGGGCCGCGACCTCGAGACGGTCGTGCTGGCGCGAGCGGTCAAGGCCCACCTCGAGCACCGCATCCTCGTCACCGGCCGCCGCACCGTCGTCTTCGGCTGATCAGCGTCTTCGGCTGATCAGCTACTGCCCGGCGTACGCGCTCGGTCACGCCGATGACGAATCGCGGGTGACCTCTTCGATGACAACCGTTCGGTCCGCCGGCTTGATCCGATAGAGCAGCCCATATCGACCGACGTCGACAACCCGATGGTTCCGGTCGGAGCCGTCGACGATCCGGTAGATCGACGGGCGGTCCGGATGGTCCTGATCGAACGGGGGCGGCAGGTAGGGGTCGTCGGCGAGCTGGTCGACCGTTCGGACGACCTCGGACAGTCCGGACGGGTCGTCGACGAATCGCATCATCTCGGCCAGCGCACGGTCGCGCCAGCTGAGCGTTCACGGCATCGGCCGCGTCAGCCAGCTTCGGTGTGGAAGCCGAGCAGCTCGCGAACCTGTTCGTGGGGGACCGTCGGGCCGGCGGTGCCGTTCAGCTCGGCGATCTCCGCACGTGCGAGACGCAGTTGCGCTTCGAGGAACTCGATCCGCTGGCGGGAGGTGACGACGAGGCCGTCGTCGATCGGCACCACGGCACCGGCATCGGCGAGACGTCGCTGCTGGTGCGTGATCTCCATGCCGCCAATGTACCTGGACCCGATGACAGGCTCCTGGGCGCTCGGCTGCCGGAGAGACAGCGCCGCCCATGCCGACGTGTCATCCCGGCATCGCTGCTGCGTCGAGCGCAGCGCGATCGCTACCGATGATCGGGTTCACAGCGCGTCGATGCAGAACTCGTTGCCCTCCGGGTCGGCCATCGTCATCCGGGACTCGACCCGGTGGAGCTCTGTCGCGCCGAGGCGGACGAGGCGGTCGGCCTCCGTGGCCAGGTCGGACGAGCCGAGGTCGAGGTGGACGCGGTTCGCCGGGTCCTCGCTGGTGATGCGCGCCGGTCTTGCGACGCCGATCTCGGGCGCGCGGTGTCAGCGGAGCGGGAGGTCTCGAACGGCAAGCCGCTTCGGGCTCATCGAAACGATCGCGCCACGTTCGAGGTCGGCCTCGATTGCCGGGACGTTCGCGATCAGGAGCTCGGCTTGTGCACCGGGCGTCAGCTCGGCGATGTGGCGCAGCTGGATGATCGAAGGTGTGGATGTTCGTCGCAGCGCGAGGAGCATCCCGAAGTCGCTGTCGGCAGTGATGATCACGAGCGAGTCGTTCGCGGCCCGATCGAAGATCTCGTCGTCCGAAGCAGCCAGTAGTCCGACATCGGCGACGTGAAGGGCCGGGTGTCCTGCTGAGGTGAGTGCAAGGGCGACCCGGGGCGAGAGGTTGGCGTCGATCAGGAACCTCACGCCGGGCGGGAGACCGTCACCTCGCGCTCGTTGACGACTGCCGCGGCGTAGTCGAGGGCGGCGAGGACGTCGGCGCGATCGAGGTAGGGATACTCATCGACGACCTGCTCGGGGGTGCGACCGGCGGCGAGGAGCTCGAGGACCATCCCGACCGTCACCCGCGTCCCACGGATCGTCGGCAACCCTCCCATGCGGGACGGGTCCACCTCGATCCGATCGAAGGTCATGGCACCATCGTAGAGATTCAGCCGCGTGAGGCTCCGACCGTTCGCCAGGACGCCGAGGACGACACATGACGTTGCCCGATGAGGTGCTCGCCGTGATCGGTGAGCCGGAGGTGGTCGCCGACGCCGAGGGGCGACTCGACGTGCTGTCGGCGTGCCGGCACCTCGAGCTGCACCACGTCAGCGCGCTGGTCGAGCTGGCCGCTCGTGGCCGGCTCCATCCGGTTCGGGACGGCGACGGCATGCCGTGGTTCGACCGGGACGAGCTCGACGCGGTTGCCCGGTCGGGCGCGGTCGAGGAGGTGCGGGCCGGCGACGAGGTCGACGTCTGGTTCGGCCCCGACGAGCTGGCTGCCATCGATGCCGTGACGTGTGAGACCGGTGAGACGCGAGCCGGGGTCGTGCGTCGCCTCGTTCGGGAGTCGCTCGGCATCGAGCGGTAATCCACGCGGGTCAGGTTCTGCGCAGCTCATAGCGTCCGGCGGGTGAAGCTGCACGAGCGGGTGGTCAGCGGGCGGGAGCGGTTGGAGCTCGTGACCGAACTGCTCCACCGGGCGCGGCTCGAGGCCCCGGATGCCGAGATGTGGGAGGCGGCCGACCTGCAGTGGTGGTGGCGGATGCCGCGGTCGTCGGACGCGATCGGCCAGCGGTTCTGGGTCGACGATGACGGGCGCCCGGTCGCGACGGTGTCACTCACCGACTGGTCGGCAGGTGGCCGCCCGGCCCGCTGGGGCGTCGATCCGATCGCCCTGCCGAGCCGGGCCGATGAGCTCCTCGAACAGGTCTGGGCCGCGGCGTGGCCCGACGTGCTCGTCCACGCGAACGGCCGGGTCGAGACGATGGTGTGCCTCGACGACGCCCCGCTCATCGCGATCCTCGACGCAGCAGGGTTCGTGCCGAACCCGGAGCAGGGCGCGGCGACCTGGATGGCAGCCGCCGACCGGCCCGCCATCGCCCCGCTCGCCGACGGGTACCGCCTCACCGACCGGACCACCGATGGCGGCCTGCCCCACCCGGGCATCGACCGCAACGGCCCCGACATCGCGGCCCGCCTGGCCGACACCTCGCTCTACCGGCCCGACCTCGACCTGTGCATCCGCAGTGACACCGGCGAGATCGGTGCGTACGGGCTCTTCTGGTACGACCCGGTCACCTCCGTCGGCATGCTCGAACCGCTCCGCACCGAGGACGCCCACCAGGGCCGGGGCCTGGCCCGCCACCTCGTCACCGTCGGCCTCGACCGGCTCGCCCGCCTCGGCGCCACCCGGCTCAAGGTGTTCCAGGAGCTCGACAACCCACCCGCCGTCCACCTCTACGGCTCGCTCGGGTTCGTCCCCACCCACACCACGACCGAGTACGTCCTCGAACTGCCTGCGGACTGACGGGTCGAGGTGTCGCAACCAGTCGATTCGAACGACCGTTCAGGGCCCGGGTAGCGTCAGTGGCGAGCCGGAGCGATCCCCGAACGGAGGGCGCGCCGGCGGCGTCAGGGAGCAGCCGGGGGGATGCGAACGCGATGTCGCTCATCGACTTCATGGACGGTGATCCGCGCGAGGTGCTGGGCTTCGACCCCGCCGAGCTGAAGGCCAAGTACCTGGCCGAGCGGGACAAGCGGGTCCGGCCCGACGGCAACGAGCAGTACCGCGAGATCGTCGACGACCTCGCCCGCTACGACGACGATCCCTACACCGAGCGGATCGAGCGCGACCCGGTCGACGACGAGTGCGAGGTCGTGGTCGTCGGCGGAGGCTTCGGCGGCCTGCTGATGGGCGGGCGCCTGCGCGAGGCCGGCTTCGAGGACATCCGGGTCATCGAGAAGGCCGGCGACTTCGGCGGCACCTGGTACTGGAACCGCTACCCGGGCGCCATGTGCGACGTCGAGTCCTACTGCTACCTCCCGATGCTGGAGGAGCTGAACTACGTCCCGAAGCACAAGTACTCGTTCGCACCCGAGATCTTCGAGCACTCGAAGGCGATCGCCCGCCACTTCCGCCTCTACGACAACGCCCTGCTCCAGACCAGCGTCACCGACATGGCCTGGGACGACGACCTCCGCCGCTGGGTCATCACCACCGACCGGGGCGACCGGCTCCGGGCCCGGTTCGTGGCGATGGCCAACGGGCCGCTCAGCCGGCCCAAGCTGCCGGGGATCCCGGGCATCACCGACTTCGCCGGTCACACCTTCCACACCAGCCGCTGGGACTACGACTACACCGGCGGCACCAACGAGGGGAACCTCACCGGCCTCGCCGACAAGCGGGTCGCCATCATCGGCACCGGCGCCACCGCCGTGCAGTGCATCCCCCACCTCGGTGCCTCCGCCGAGCACCTCTACGTGTTCCAGCGGACCCCGTCGTCGGTCGACGTCCGCAACAACCGCGAGACCGACCCGTCCGACTTCGCCGACCTCGAACCGGGCTGGCAGCAGCGTCGGATGGACAACTTCAACACCCTGGTCAGCGGCGGCGACCAGGACGAGGACCTCGTCGGCGACGGCTGGACCGACATCTTCCGCAACCTCACCGGCACCGCGGCCAAGGCCGCGTCCCGCCAGCTCGGCCGCCGGCTCACCGGTCGGGAGAAGGGCCGGCTGATGGAGCTGGCCGACTACCGCAAGATGAACCAGGTCCGCGACCGGGTCGACGAGATCGTCACCGACCCGGCGGCGGCCGAAGCGCTCAAGCCGTGGTACCGCCAGTTCTGCAAGCGGCCGTGCTTCCACGACGAGTACCTACCGACGTTCAACCGGCCCAACGTCACCCTCGTCGACACCGGCGGCCACGGCGTCGAGCGGATCACCGAGCGGGGCATCGTGGCCAACGGTGTCGAGTACGAGGTCGACTGCATCATCTTCGCCACCGGCTTCGAGGTCGGCACCGCCTACACCCGGCGTGCCGGCTACGACATCGTCGGCCGCAACGGGGAGACGTTGTCCGATCAGTGGGCCAACGGGATGCGGACCATGCACGGCCTGCTGGCCCACGGGTTCCCGAACTGCTTCTTCCTCGGCTTCACCCAGACCGCGGTCACCGTCAACGTGCCCCACGCCCTGAACGAGCAGGCCAAGCACGTGCGCTACATCCTGACGAGCGCGCTCGAGCAGGGGGCGACGACGATCGAGGTGACGGCCGAGGCCGAGCAAGAGTGGTGCGACGAGATGGCCGACAAGGCCCGCCTCGGCGAGCGGTTCTACGCCGAGTGCACCCCCGGCTACTACAACAACGAGGGCAAGCTCGGGAACCCCAACGGGTTCTTCGCCGGCAGCTACGGCGCCGGCTCGATCCGCTTCTTCCGCCTCCTCGACGAGTGGCGCGAGAACGGCCGCCTCGACGGCCTCGCCCTCAGCTGACCATTCCCGATCTGGTACGCGCCGCCGACCACCACGGGGCGAGTTCGCGCACCAGATCGGTTCGGCGGTGGGTCAGAGGGCGTTCGGGTCCTCGGTCATGTCGATGCCCAGGGCGTGCAGGGCCTCGTCGAGGACGGACATCACGGCGAGCGTGTCGTCGAGGGGCATGACCGGGCTCTCGGTCAGACCCTCGGCCAGGCAGCGGTGGACCTCGTCGAGCTCGTGGACGTAGCCCGTGCCGTTCGCCGGGGCCGACACCGTCCGGTGCACGTTCGGGCTGCGGTCGCCCTCCGCGGTGTGGATCACGATCTCGTCGGGGTGGTGGAAGCGGGGCGGCACCTCGATCCACCCGTCGGTGCCGTACACGGCGGCGCCGCCGGGCAGCGGTGACCGCAGCGAGCACTGGGCCACCCCGGCCCGGCCGTCGTCGGCCCGCCACACGGTCACCGACTCGTCGTCGACACCGTTGTGGGCCACCCCGCCGGTCACGTCGATGGACGCCGGCCGACCGCCGAGGACCATCTGGACCCACGACACCGGGTAGACGCCGAGGTCGAGGAGCGCGCCGCCGCCCTGGGCCGGGTCCCACAGGCGGTCGGTGGCGTCGAACGGCACCGACAGCCCGAGGTCGGCCCGCACGGACCGCACCTCACCGATGGTGCCGGCGGCGATCTCGTCGCGGAGCGCGACGACGGCCGGCTGGAACCGGGTCCACATCGCCTCCATCACGAAAACGTCGCGGGCTCGGGCCGCGGCGACGATCTCCTCGCTCCCGGCGAGCGTGCAGGTGAACGCCTTCTCGACCAGCAGGTGCTTGCCGGCCTCGATCGCGGCCAGTGCGACAGCGTGGTGCTGGCGGTGGGGCGTGGCGATGTACAGGACGTCGACGTCGTCGTCGGCCAGCAGCTCGGCGTACGAGCCGTAGGCCTCCGGGGCGCCGTGGCGGTCGGCGAAGTCCCGGGCCCGGTCGAGCGAGCGCGACCCGACGGCGTGGAGCACCCCGGCGTCGGTCAGCTCGAGCGCACCCATCACCCCTTCGGCGATGCGGCCGGGCCCGATGACACCCCAGCGCACGGGCTCGCCGGTCGGACGGGGAGAGGTCGGGGGAGTGGCCATCCCCCGGAGGGTACGGCTCGCATGTCGACCACCGGCAACCGGTCCGGGCCGGCGACGTCACGTCGTCAGCCCGCCGGGCCGAAGCCGAGCGTCGGCGAACTGGACCGCGTGGGGTGCCGCCGGTGGTCGTTCGTGGGGTCCAGAACGGGGTGGTGGCGAACTGGACCGCGCGGGATGCCGCCGGTGGTCGTTGGCGGGGTCCAGAACGGGGTGGTGGCGAACTGGACCGCGTGGAGTGCCACCGGTGGTCGTTGGCGGGGTCCAGAACGGGGTGGTGGCGAACTGGACCGCGCGGAGTGCCACCGGTGGTCGTTCGTGGGGTCCAGAACGGGTGGTGGGGTCGGGCGGTGGGCGGTGTGCCCTGGAACCCGGCGCGGCGTGCGCCGGGGGAGTGGTCAGGCGGTGACGGTGGTCCGGTCGAGCGCGGTGCGGAGGCGGCGGACCGCCTCGGCGAGGCGTTCGGGGGACTCGGTCGCGAACGACAGCCGGGCGGTGTCGGGGCACGGGCGATCGATGGCGAACGCCCCGCCGGGCACGAACGCCACGCCGCAGTCGAGCGCCGTGGTGAGCAGCGCGGTCGTGTCGGTCCCCTCGGGCAGCTCGACCCAGCAGAACATCCCGCCGTCGGGCGGGTTCGTGCGGGCGCGGTCGCCGAGCTCGTCGCCGAGCGCCTCGAGCAGGGCGTCGCGCTGGTTGCGGTACCAGGGCCGCAGCTGCTCGACGTGGGCGTCGAGCCAGGTCGGGTCGCGCAGCAGCTCGTGGGCCAGGACCTGGGACAGCGTCGACGTGTGGAGGTCGACCGCCTGCTTGGCGATGACGAGCCGGTCGAGCAGCCACTCCGGCCCGATCACCCAGCCGATCCGCAGCCCGGGGACGAGCACCTTCGATGTCGAGCGCAGTCGCACGACGTGCTCGGCGTCGAACGACGCCGGCGACGGGAGCCACTCGCCGCTGTAGCGGAGGGCGCCGTAGGGGTCGTCGTCGATGATGACGAAGCCGTAGCGGGCCGCCAGCTCCGCCAGGTGACGCCGCCGCTCGACGGAGAGCGTCGCCCCGGTGGGGTTCTGGAACGTCGGGTTGGTGTAGCAGAGCTTGGGCCGCAGCCCGTCGGCCAGGTGCTCGGCCAGGACGTCGGTGCGCATCCCCTCGGCGTCGAGGGGGATGCCGACGAGCCGGGGGCGTCGGCCCCGCAGCGCCTGGAGGGCGCCGATGTAGCCGGGATCGTCGACCACGACGACGTCACCCGGGTCGAGCAGGCACCGTCCGACGAGGTCGAGGCCCTGCTGGGAGCCGGAGGTGACGAGCACCTGCTCGGGGCGGGCCGGTGCGCCGTCGGTGGCCGTGGCCCGGGCGGCGGCGAGCTCGCGCAGCTCGGTGAGGCCCTCGGTCAGCCCGTACTGGAGGACGTCGCGCCCCCGCTCGGCCAGCACCCGGTCGGTCGCGGCCCGCAGGTCGTCGATCGGGAACAGCTCGGGCGTGGGCAGGCCCCCGGCGAGCGAGATGACGTCGGGCCGTTGTGCGTGGCGGAGGAGGTCGCGAATGGCCGAGGACGACGCGGTGCGCGCCTCCTCCGAGAGGAGCGCCTCCCACCACGACCGGCCGTTCCCGTCGGAGCTCATCCGGGGGAGGCTACGCCGGGGTGACCGCAGGCACCCGGTCCAATCGTGTGGTTGCTGGTCGCGGTCGAACGTCGAGGTTGCCGAGCGAGCCCGCCGGGGGGGGCGGCGGGCACCCACCCGCGGCACCCAACAGCAACCCAGCGCGGCGG
>JAXHUH010000218.1:0-64715 GCA_034211175.1 Actinomycetota bacterium | reverse complement strand
AGCCGGCCGTGGCGCCGCTTCTGCCACGCGGCGAGCGCCGGCCACTGGGACGACTCGTCGGTCAGGTGCC
Source organism: Actinomycetota bacterium (assembly GCA_034211175.1). Classification (GTDB taxonomy): domain Bacteria; phylum Actinomycetota; class Acidimicrobiia; order Acidimicrobiales; family CAIXPF01; genus JAXHUH01. The sequence goes on along the minus strand of JAXHUH010000218.1, from coordinate 64,645 downwards.
GCCAGATGCCGCGCAGCACCTCGATCGGATCGGCGTCGGAGCGAACGGCGGCCAGGGCCTTTCGGACGATCTCGACCCGCCGGTTCTCGCCCTTCGTCGGCAGCCACGAGATCACGCCGCCCTCGGAGCCCTCGAGCCGGACGCCGAGCTCGTGGTTGCGGGGCGCGAAGCGATCGTCGTGCAGGTCGACATCGTCCGGAGCGGTCACGGCGCCGCCCAGGCGGATCGTCTCCAGCAGGAGCTGGAGCAGGTCGACGGCCTGGGCAGGCGTGAATCCCAGCCGCACCAGTGCGGCCGGCGGCTCGTAGCGGCGGGGCGTGATCACCGAGATCTCGGCCAGGCCGAGCCCGTCGAGAGACTGGCGCCGGTCGAGGGCGAGGACCTCCGACATCACCCAACTCGCCGCCGCCCGGCGGTTGCCGCGCCGGGCGCGTGGTTCGGGATCGAGCACCAGCGCCCGCTCGCCGACCTTGTGCGCGCGTGCGGCGAGGTCCTCGACCATCACCGGGTCGCCGTCGTCGAGCTCGCGAAGCGCGCCGTGGAGCACGCCGCGCTCGACGGCGCGGCCGTAGGTGCGCTCCAGGTACGACGCGAAGAACGCAGCGTCCTGGCGGCTGTCGGAGAACGTGAGCAGCTTGCGGCCCTCGCCGACCTCGTCGGCAAGCGCCGAGTCCTGCGCCGCCGGCAGCTGCTGGTAGAGGTCCGTCGCGATCACCGACACCGGGGCGTCCTGGCCGGTGAGGAACCGGCGCACGATCTCCCCGTTCGTCCGGTTGCCGCACGCCACGCAGCTGCGGAGCACGTCGCCGCCGTGGTCGACCCGCAGCGCCCGCCGGGTCGGCTCGGTGCCGGGCTCGCGCTCGTGGAGGACCCCCGACTCGAGGCCGAGCCACACGACGGCGGTGCCCTCGGGGCCGTCGATGTCGAGCGCCGCGGCGTCCTCGTCGTCGACCTGCTCGGCCGCGGCGACGTCGAGCGCCAGGTGGACGAGCCGCTCGGCCCGCTCGCCGGCCGTCGCCAGGCGGCGCTCGTCGGCGCGGTGCGGTTCGCCGACCGCATACGCCGCGCCGCACCGTCGGCACGTCGCGAGCTCGACCATGGCGGACCGCACGCCGGCGCCCTCGCACGCCGGGCAGTGCGCGTGCCGTGCCAGCAGCAGCGCGGGCTCCTCGGCCGGGTGCGCGGGATGGAAGCAGGCGAACGCGCCCTCCAGCGACCGGACGAAGAAGTGGTACCGGGCGGGCAGCAGCGGCGCGTCGTCGTCCCGGCGGCGTGCGGCCACGCAGAGGTCGACGAGCGCGACGACGTCGGCCGCGGTGGCACCGTCGCCGACGAGCTCGACCGCGTCGCGCAGCGCCACCGGCCGCACGTCGAGGGCGGCCTGCAGCCTGAGGACGCGGGCGTCATCGGTGAGCAGGCGACCCAGGTAGGCGGCCGGCGCCTCGTCCTCTCCTCTCTCCTCTCCCTTCGCCGGCGTGGCCGCTGCGGACCCGGCGTCGGCGGTGATCGCCGCCAGCTCGACGGTCGACGCCCCGCGGCGGTAGGCGTCCCGCAGCCGGTGGTAGGCAGCGAGCGGGAGCGCGTGCCCGCCGGCACCGGCGGCTAGGGCTCGCCGCGTGGCCGTCACGACGTCCCGACGCCCGGCGTCGTCGGCCTCCCACTCGAACCGCTCGTCGAACAGGTTCCCGGCGAAGCGGACGAGCTCGGGGTGGTCCTCCTCGCCGCTGCCGAGCGTGGCGCTGGTGGCGAAGCACTGCATGCGGCCGGGCTCGCTGCGGGCGATGCGGTCGCGGAGCCGGCGCAGCAGCATCGCCATCTCGGTGCCCTGGGCACCGCCGTACACGTGGGCCTCGTCGAGGACCACGAAGCGCCAAGAGCCGGCCGTGAGCCCGTCGAAGAACGGACTGTCGCTCGGCCGCAGCAGCAGGTACTCCAACATAGCGTAGTTGGTCAGCAGGATGTGCGGCGGCGTCTGGCGCATCTCCGCCCGGCTGATCAGCTCGTTGACCGGCCGCTTCTCGCCCGGGAACCGGGCGGCGAAGTCGTCGGCGGCATCACCTGGCCGCTCCTTCGTCTCGCCGACGAATCGGCCGAAGGTGATCTCCGGGTAGTCGGCGAGCAGGGTCCGCAGGCGCTTCACCTGGTCGTTGGCGAGGGCGTTCATCGGGTAGAGGAGCAGGGCCCGAACCCCTGGTGTGCCGATCGTTCCCGCCTCGATCTCGCGTCCGAGGTGATCGAGGATCGGCAGGAGGAACGTCTCGGTCTTGCCCGAACCGGTCCCGGTGGACACGACCAGGTTGCGGCGCCCGGCGACAGCCTTGCGGATGGCTGTGTCCTGATGGCCGTGGAGCGGCCGGTCGAGCGGGACGGCGTCGTCGGACAGGCGCAGCAGCTCGGGGGAGAGGACACCCTCGGAGACCAGGTCCCGGACCGACGCACCCGGCCGGAACGGCGCGGTCGCCTCCAGGTACGGCCCGCGGGTGAGCCGGATGCCGTCGCGCAGCGCGACCTCGAACGCCCGACGCAGGGCGGGGTCGTTCGGTGCGAACGTCGTGCGCAGGTACCGGAGGTAGTGCTCCGTGATCCGTTCGGTGGTGGCGAGCGGGTCGAGGGCAGCGGTCATCCGACGACCTCCCCGTTGGCGCCGTCCGGGCCGGGGGCGCAGGCCACACGTTCGGTGCGCAGCAGCGCGGAGGCGAGCACCAGGTCCCGGGTGACGAGGCGGGGTGCCCAGGCCGATGCCTCCCACAGCGCCCGGACTGCCTCGGTGGTCGGGCCGTCGTCGGTGACGACCCAGGCAGCGGCCGACAGCACGGCCAGCGGGATGCCGGCGGTGTCGAGCGTGCCCTCGTCGGGACGGTGGGCCCGCAGGTGGGCGGCGAGGGCACGGTGGGTTGGCGGGTCGAGGCTGCGCCACGTGCGCCACCAACCGTCCACGCGGTCGGGTTCGGCGGCCCGGTTGCCGAGCCACTCGAGGTGGGCGCCGACGAGCGTGTCGAGCGCCAACCACGGGCTCGGTGCGAGGTCCATCGCTCGGCGCAGCGCATCGAGGCCCGCGCGGTTCCGTCCGAGCGCGGCGTTGTCGACCGGCTCGCCTGCGGCGGGGCTCGGATCGGCGCCGGCGAGGTTGGGACGCCAGCCGCAGAAGCGCTCGCACCGGTCGGCGGCGTCGCGAGACAGCGGCTGGCGCAGCTCGAGCTGGGCGGCCAACGCCGGGGCCGCGGCCCACAGCCTGACCATCACCTCGTCGTCGAGCGCGGCGAAGGGCCGCCGCACGATGCGTGGCGCCAGCACGACCGACGCCAGTGTGACGGTGCGGTCGTCGAGCACGCCGTCCTCGATCGCCTCGACCGCCGTGTGCGGCGCCTCGGTGAGCGCGCCGGCCGCGAGCGTGGCGAGCACGTCGAACGACCGGGACGTCGGCGCCCCGACGGCCTCCCGCAGCAGCACGCCGAGAGCGCGCATCGTCTCGGGCGCGATCCTGGCGAGCTGGTCGGGCCCGAGACGAGGGCGGCGATCACCGAGTGCGATGGCGCGCTCGAGCTCGACGATCGGGTCGTCGCCCGCCTCGTCGATGTCCCGTCGCCAGTCGGCCCGGCCGCCGACCCGCACCTCGCAGGCCCGGTCGGGCGTCGGCCGGGTCGGTGCCGTCCAGCCGTCGTCGACGGCCACGTCGACGAGGTAGTCACCGGCAGGCAGCTCCGCTGACGACGCCGTCAGCTCGACCAGGTCGTCCACGTCGTCGGGGACCGGCCGCACCAGCGGCGGCGCCCACGGGCGGTGCCGGGACCACACCCGGACCACCCGATCGGCGAGGGGGCGCCGGTCGGCGAGCTCGACGACGAGCTTGGTCGAGCCCGACGTCGCGGTCACGTGCACGGCGTCCGGTCGCCGGCCGACGGTCGCCCGGATCCGGGCGATCTCGACCGGCTCGGCCCCGACGCGGAGGATGAGCTGGTGGCTGCTCGCGGGGCTCGTCGCCAGTGTGTCGGAGAATCGTCGGAGGTCGAACAGCCACGTGCCGTCGCGCCCGACGGTCCGGCGGGCCGGGAGTTCCTGGAGCGTGCGGCCGCCGGCCTGGAGGAACAGCTGGGTCTCGATGCCGGCACGGCCGAGGCGCACCAGCACCGCAGACGCCGACCCGTCGGCGACCTCCGCGCTCTCGAGGTCGACGACGCGCTGGGCGAACCCTTCCGGTCGTCCCTCGCCGTGGACCGACCAGACGAGCTTGTCCACGGTGACGACGAGGTCACAGCCACGGTCGCCGTGTCGCGCCGTTACCGGGACCCGGTGGTCGCCCGCCGCCGTGCGCAGGGTCAGGGCCTCACCGGCTGGCGCAGCGCCGAGGGCCACGCGTTCCGCGGCCGCCACGGTGACGGTCGGCTCGGGCTGGCGCGGCAGTCCGACCCGGTCGGGGACGCCGACGTCAAGTCCGTCGACCACTGCGAGCTCGGTTCGCAGGTCGGCGCCGAAGGTGCCACGCACGATCAGGCGGGCGTTCGTCGCGAGCGGGGGGAGCTTGGCGCGAGTGAGGTCGATCCGATCCTCGCCGACGCGCAGGGCCAGGGGTTCGAGCACGTGATCGACGCCGTCGGCGATGACTCGCACGACCGGGGGCCGACGCTCCCAGCCGTCGGGGAGGGCGATGACGGGCCACGCGGCGAGCACCGGGAGGCCCTCGCCGGTGTGGACCCGCGGCACGGGTTCGGTCGCGAGTCGGGCTCGGGAGCGGGCGTCCTGCACCGGGACCCGGAGCTGCGCCGCGCCGTCCTCGCCCGCCATCTCGATGACCAGCGCGCGCAACCCGTCGACGCGGAGCCGGTCGACCCGGTAGCCGGACCACGCGCCGACCTGGTCGGGCAGCTCCTCCTCGAGCAACTCGTCCAGCGGGACCGGGTCCCCGGACCCGGCTGCGGCGCCGGCGATCGTCACGTCGGTGCGGGCGCCGCGTGGTCGGAGAGCCAGCACCGCGTCGGTCGAGATACCCGACGGCGGGAGGAGCCGACCGGTGGTCGGGTCGAAGAGCAGGACCGGCGGCGTGCCGAGGCCCTCGAACGACCACCGGCCGCTGTCGGGCCCGACCCGTTGCACGTCCCAGTGGCGCGCGGGTGACAGCTCGACGACCTGGGACTGCTGCGCCGAGGGTTCGAGGCGTCGCGGCCGGCGACCGTCGTGGAGGGCCCACGAGGAGTCCTCGTGGCGGGCGTCGGTCGCGGGGAGCACGACGCGGGGGCCGACCCCGTCGTAGGGGTCGAGCTCGACGAACGGCGGGTGCGCTGCCCGGCGGGCCAACGGCGGGACACGGCGAGGCCCGTCGAGGTACGCCTCGCAAACGTAGGTGGGTAGGCCGACAGCTGTCGCGAGTTCGTCGGGGTCGTTGCTGCGCGCAGCCTCGGCGGTGAGGTCGAGGATCCGGTCGAGGAGGTCGCGTCCGAGCTCGCCCGCCCCCAGCAGGAAGCGCTCCACCGGCTTGTCGACCTGCCCGAAGCGGCTGGGGCATGCACGCCAGGCCACGAGCAGCTCGTCACCGCTCGTCGCCCCGCGCTCGACCTCCCTCCCGATGAGGGCGAACAGCTCGTCGAGCGAGGACGCCGGCACGCCGCCGTGGGCCAGGATCGGAGTGACATAGCGCAACGCCCGCTCGCCGAGCACGAGGTCGTCGAACGTCTCCAGCCCGAGCGCGCGTACGGCCTCCTCGAACGCCTTCCCGGCGTTCACCCCGGCTCGGCGAGCCCTGGGGACGCACAGGTTCGGGTAGAGCGTGCCGTCCTCGTAGTGGAACACGCCCTCGGCAGCGAGGTGAGCGACGAGCAGGTTGGGGTGGCTGTGGACCGCCTTGGAGACGGTCGAGCGCTCGAGGAGGCGGCCCATCGCCTCGGCCAGGAGCGCGTGGAGTCCTCGGTCGATCCCGATCTCGGCAACGAGACGCGCTCCGGTCAGGCGGGTGCGCACCCAGCGCTCGACGAGCAACGGGTCGGCGTCGGTGGGGCGAGGCTCCGTCGCCGCAGTCCGGTCGACGGCGGCGAGGATCGCATCGACCGTCTCGTTGAGAGGCCGCGGCGGTCGGTCGCTCGCGCTCGTCGACGGTACCGTCGCAACCGCCGTCGCCGGGCCGGCGGCATCGGTCGGGCCACCCGCATCGTCCTTCCGGTCGACTTGGTCATCCGGAGCACCATCCGTCGTCCGGTCGCCGGCGTGCGCCTCGACCTTGGCGCTCGCGTCGGCGTCGGCGCCGCCGCCCGGAGCGCGAGCCTGATCCGCGGTGTCGGCGGCGCGGTCCGGCTCGGAGGCGTCCAGCTGCGCAACACCGTCCGCGCCGGGGCCGTCGTCGCCCACGGGGTCGGCGTCGCCGGCTTCGTCGACCGGGGCCGGACCGCCGTCGTCGCCCACGGGGTCGGGGTCGAGGCCGGTCGGCGGGGGGATCGTGGGCTCGGCGAGGGTCGTCGCGGTCGGCTCGAGGCCGTCGTCGACGCGGAAGCCGGCGTGGGCCGCGGCGGCGCGGACGGCGGCGACGCACTCGATGAGCAGCGGTGCCGGTACGTCGAGGCCGAGCTCGGCGTCGAACACCTCGTCCCACACCCGTTGCGCCCGGTCGGCCGCGGAGCCGGTGCCGGCCAGCCCGCACACGGCCTCCCACGTCCCGTGACGGGCCACGAACAGGTGGTTGCGGGCCTGGGTCCGGAGTCGGCGGGTGGCCTCGGTGGCCACGTCGTCGAGCATCGCCCCGAGGGCGGCGGCGGCCGTGGCCCCGCCGTCAGCGCCATCCGATGGTCCCGCGGCCTCCTCGATCACCCGCCGCGCCGCGTCCACGACCAGCGTGGCCAGCTCCTCGGCGGGGAGGATCCCGTCGTAGCCCTCGCCGCCATCGGCGATCCGGCGGGCGAGCGCCGCGAGCCGGCGCCAGTGGAGCGGACGCACGTCGGCCGGCGGGCGGAGCCCGAGGCGCCGCAGCCACGCCAGGCGGTACCGCCCGATCGCGCTCAGCACGGCCGCGTCGAGCGCGTCCCGCTCGATCGACGCCGCCACCGTCGTCCGCGCCGTCGGCCGCTCGTCGGCGCGCAGCCGCGCCAGCAGCCGGTGGAGCTCGGCGTTGCGCTCGGCCGCCCCGGCGACGGTGCCGCCCTCGTGGAGCGAGCCGAGCAGGAACGTGCGCTCGTCGATCGTGTCCTCGAGCACCCGGGCCGTGCTCGGCCCGAACTCGGCCGCGAGATGGGCCTTCGCCTGGCGGAGCGAGTCGAGCAGGAGCATGCGCCGGGCGTCGAACGTCGGCAGGTCGGGGCCGACGACCTCGTCGACGTGGGTGAAGCACACGACCAGCTTCCGGCCGTGGCCGCTCGAGACGATCTGGCGCAGCGCCCCGAGGGTCGCCGCGCCGATGGGCATCGACGCGTTGTCGACCAGCACGACACGATCGGCCCGGTCGAGCTGGTCGACCAGCTCCGGCGGGAGCGCGGTCGCCGTGGCGGTGACGTGGCCGAGGCCCTCGCTGTCGACCACCATCAGGAACGGGTCGTTGGCGCTGAACGACGGCCGGAACGGCCCCCGCAGGCGGATCCCGTCGACGAGGGGCGTGAGCAGCGCCCCGAAGTGGGCGGCGTCGTTGCTGACCAGCGGCAGGATGCGGGCGAACAGCGCCTCGCGGCGGTCGGCGGCGCACGACCACGTCGTCGGCCACGACGCGTCCTCCGGCCAGTACGCGCCGCCCCACAGCGAGCGCAGCCGCTCGCGGACCGCGTCGAGGAGCTCGTCGGTGAGCCTGCGGACCACCTCGTCGTCCTCGATGGCGCCGACGTCGGTGCCACACCGCCGCGCCACCGGCGTGAGCCGGGCGACGATCCCGGCGTACGGCTCGCGGGGGTCGTCGGTGCGGCCCGGGTCGCCGAGCAGGTGGTGGAGCCGGATCCGCTGCTCGGTGTGATCGATCAGGTCGTGGGTGACGACGTGGGTCGGTCGTCCCCGGGCGATCGACTCGGTGGCCGCGACGAGGTTCTCGACGATCGCGGTGCGCACCGTCGCCTCCGACCGGAACGTCGCCACCGCGTACCAGCGGGGGTCCGGGGACATGACGACCTCGGTCTCGGCGATCGTCGTGCGCGCCCGGGACACGGCCGGGAACGGCTCCCGGCCGGCCGTACCGATCAGGTGGCGGACGAGCGAGGTCTTGCCCGACCCGGTCGCGCCGACGACGAGCACCGTGTGGTAGCCGGCCGTGCCACGCGGTCCCGGCAGCGCCGATTCACGATGTCCCGCAGATGCACTCATGTCCCGCCCCCGGCCTCCGTCGATCGCCGTCCGCCCTCCCGCCCCGGCCCGGGCGGTGGCTCCACCATCTGTGGAGGCGTGCCGTGACACCCGTGATGCACCCGAGTGGTTCGCCGCCGCCGTCGGTGCGCACCAGATGGTTCGTCAGCCGTCCTATCGGACCCCGGTGCCACGGACGCGCCGGTCCGCCCATTTGTCAGGTGATCGCAACGGAACCGGCGCGGACGTCACCGGTTCGCCTCCGCCACGCCGTTGTCGGCCGACCGTCGCTGATCGATCACCATCGTGGCCGTGACCCGGCCCTCGCGCAGGCGCAGGAGCGCGTCGCCGATGTCCTCGAGGGAGATGACCTCGGTCTCGGTGCGGATCCCGATCTCCGCGGCCAGTCGGAGGAAGTCGCGCACGTCGTCGCGGGTCACGTTGGCGACGCTGCGGATCTGGCGCTCCCACCACAGCAGCTCGTACCCGAACTCGGGGATGCGGTCCAGGTGGATGGCGTTGACCGCCACGATCCCGCCCCGCCGGAGCGCGCGCAGCGCGGCGACGACCACGCTGCCGACCGGCGCGAAGGTGATCGCCGCGTCCAGCGCCACCGGGGGTGGGTCCTCGGCCCCGCCCGCCCAGACCGCGCCCATGCGTCGGGCCCGCTCCTGCTCCCGCTCCGATCGGGTGCACACGTAGACCTCGCAGCCCCGCGCCAGGGCCACCTGGATGACGAGCGAGGCGGAGCTGCCGAACCCGTACAGCCCGACGCGTTGGCCGTCCTCCACCTCGGCGACGTGCAACGTCCGGTAGCCGATGGCGCCGCCGCACAGCAGCGGGGCGGCGTCGAGGTCGGCGAAGTGCTCCGGGAGCGGGTGGGTGAAGTCGGCGCGTGCGACGAGCGCGTCCGCGTAGCCGCCGTCGCGGTCCCAGCCGGTGAGCTCGGCCCGCTCGCAGAGGTTCTCCCGCCCGGCGCGGCAGTGGTCGCAGCGCCCGCAGGTCCCGGCGATCCATGCGACGCCGACGCGGTCACCGACGGCCCGGTCGACCACCCCGGTGCCGACCGCCGACACCACGCCGGTGACCTGGTGGCCGGGGATGACGGGGAGCCGGCGGGCGGGAAGGTCCCCCTCGACGATCTGGAGGTCGGTGCGACAGACGGCGCAGGCCGTGACGTCGACCCGCACCTCGCCCAGCCCCGGCTCGGGCCGTGGGACGTCGACGATCCGCAGCGGCGCATCCTCCGCCGGCGCGGGCTCGAGCAGCTGTGCAGCGCGCATCGGTCCTCCCCGTCGCCCCCATGTTGGCCCCGACCGGGTGCAGCGGTCGATGCCGATGGTCCGGTGGTGGCGTCGGTCGCGGGTGGGTGGTGGCCACCGGTGGGTGCGGGCGGTCGGCGGGAGCCCTCACCATCCGTTCGGTGAGGTGGCCCACGGGTTCGTGTCCGCGTCCGGCGACGGTCCCGCCTGCGCGGGTACCGGCACCGTCGGCCGCGACGGTGCCGGCGGCGGGGCGACCCGGGGCGTGGGGATCTCGGCCCGGATCTCCGCGTCGTGGTCGCCGAGGCGGAACCCGCGCTCGCGCACCGGGCCGCGCACGGCCTCCCGGCACGCCTCCAGCAGCGGCCCCGGCGGGTCGATGCGCAGCGCCGGCCCGAAGATCCGCTCGGCCACGATCGTCGAGCGCGCCCGGGGAGAACCGGCCCCCGATGCACGGAACGCCTCCACCCAGTCCCCGTGGGCGCGCTCGATCAGGTGCACCCGTGCCTGGAGACGGATCCGTTGGCTGATCTCCTCCGTGGTGGCATCGACGACCGCGTCGAGGCCGGCATCGTCGGAGGTGGTGCAGACCCGCGTCGAGGTGGCGTCGAGCCGGGTGGCATCGCCCGGGTGCACGGCGTCGTCGAGCACCCGACGGATCTCGGTCGCCACGCCGGTCGCGAGCTCCTCCACCGGGCGCAGGTCCTTGAAGCCGTCGCCCGTCGCCTCGGCCGGGCGTTGGGCCAGCGCCCGGATCGTCGTCCAGTGGGCCGAGCTGACCCCGGTCGTGCGCTCCAGGTCGAGGATGGCGAGCCAGCGCCGGGAGAACGCCTCGATCGCGGTGCGCACGCCCTCGTCGAGCGCCGTGGCGTCGACGGTGACCGGCGCGGTGAGCGTCGCGCCCTCGTCGATCTCGCCGAGCACCGCGTGGCCGAGCGCGGTGATCCGGCGGCGGGCCTCGTCGCCCGGATCGTCGAGCCCGCCGATCAGGAAGGACCGCGCGTCGCCGACGCGGCGCAGCGTGCGCGCCGCGCTCGGTCCGAGGTCGTGGCCGATGTGGGCGACGGCCTGGCGGTAGGAGTCGATCAGCAGCATCCGCCGCGCCGCGTCGTCGGGCAGGTCGGGGCCCACCACCCGGTCCACGTGGGTGAACACCAGCGTCAGCTTGCGGGAGTGCCCGTTCGCCGCGATCTGGTGGAGCGCGGCGGTGGTCGCGGCCTGGACGGGTTGGCACGCGTTGTCGACCACGATCACCCCGTCCGCGGCCTCGAGCTGGTCGACCAGCTCGGCGGGCAGCGACGACGCGGTCGTGGCGACGTGGCCGAGGCCCTCGCTGTCCACCACCATCAGCCGCGGCACCTCGCTCGCCCACGGCGGCAGGAACGGGCCCCGCACCCGGACACCGTCGACGAGGGGCGTGAGGAGCGTGCCGAAGCGCTCGGCCTCGTTCGACGTGAACGGTGCCAGGTGCTCGAACAGCTCGTCGCGGTCGTCGGCGGCGACGTACCAGCCCTGCGGCCAGGCGTCGTCGTCCGCGGTGACGAACGTGCCGGGCCCGGATCGGCGCAGCCGGGCCTCGACGGCATCGAGGAGCTCGTCGGTGATCTCGGCGACGGTCGGGTCGTCGGTGACGTCGATGCCGGCGCGGCTGCGCTCCGCGAGCGGCCGCAATCGGTCGAGCACCGAGCGGTACGGCTCCCACGGGTCGTTCACCGGGCCCGTGGGCCCGAGGAGGCGCACGAGTCGCAGGCGCTGGTCCTCGTGCTCGACCAGGTCGCCGAGGACGGCTTCGGCCGGTCGGCCCTCGACCATCGAGACGATCGCCCGCACCACGTTCTCGCCCAGCGCGATGCGCACGGCGGCACGCGAGCGGAACGTGACGACGGCGTAGAAGCGCGGATCGGGAGCGAAGACGATCTCGGTCGTCGCCACCGTCGTCTTGGCCCGCGACACGGCGGGGAACGCCGCGTCGCCGGTGCCCACGAGCTCCCGGACGACGGACGACTTGCCCGAGCCGGTCGCACCGACCACGACCACCGTCCGGTAGCCGCGCGCCCGGCGCGCTCCGGGTACCCACCGCTCGCGGAACTCCGCCGCGTCCTGCATCCCCACCCCCGAGGAACGTCGTTCAGGAAGCATGCCGTGGCACGCGCGGATTGAGAACACGCGCGGACGGAGTGTGACGGATTCGAGGGTGGCCGGCCGGGCTCGCGGGCCGGGAGCGCGCAGCTGGCCGGCACCCGGCGGGGACGACCGCGGCCGTCCCCGCCGACGTCAGCCGTGGTCGTGGTGCTCGAGCCCGAGCGCGGCGAACAGCTCGCTGCGCTGCGTCTCGTAGTCCTCGTCCTCGATCTCGCCGGCCGCGTGGGCCTCGCTCAGCACCCGGAAGCGCTCCATGAGCGCGGCCTCGTCGGTCTCGCCGGTGCCGTCCTCGTCCTCGCGACGGGCCTCGGCCCGCTCCTGCTTGGCCTTCTTGCGATCCCGCCGCGCCTGCTCCAGGCGACGCTTCTCGAACCGCTCGCGGCCCTTGCGCGCCACGTCAGCGGCGACCGGAGAGGAGGGAGAAGAGCCCGGCAGCGGCCGGCCGACAGGAGCGCTCCTTCTGGGTTGTCGTCACGGTTCGCGCCTCTCGTTCGTCGTCGGTCCGAGGACACCGGTGCCGGGCCGATCAGCCCGGTGCGGCCGATCGCCACCACGGTCATCCGGGCGACGGTGACAGCTCGTCAGCCCGATGTCCTCGTCCCCACCGTAACGGGGTGGGCTCGACAGCCCCGCTCGCGGCCCACCAGGAGGGGGTACCAGGACAGGGGCAAGTGCCGCAGAGCACAGCGAGAACAACGGTGTTCGCCGTGTGGGGCCAGCCGTTCGGCTTGTAGTGTGCGCCACCCCAAACCTCTGTGGGCCGGGTCTCTGTCGTCCGGTCCACCGCCCCCCGTGGGAGCGAGTGATGACCGCACCTGCGCAGATCGCGCCTTCCGTCGACCGCGCCCGCATCCCGGTGCCCCTGTTCGTGGGCACCGCCGTCCTCATGCTCGGAGCGGGCCTGCAGAACAGCCTGCTCGGCCTGCGAGGCGTCGCCGAGGGCTTCTCCTCCGCGACCATCTCGTTGCTCGCATCCGTCTACTTCGCCGGCGTCGTCATCGGCGCCGTCCAGGTGACCGGCTGGATCCGCCGCGTCGGCCACGTCCGGGCGTTCGGGATGCTGGCGAGCGTGGCGTCGGTCGTGGTGCTGTGCCACGCGCTGATCGTCCACCCGGTCCCGTGGCTCGTCGGCCGGTTCGGCTCCGGCCTGTGCATCAGCGGCCTGACGGTCATCGTCGAGAGCTGGCTCAACACCGCGAGCACCACCGCCAACCGCGGGCGGGTCCTGGCCATCTACATGGTCGTGATGCTGGCCTCGATGGGTGGCGCCCAGCTGCTGCTGAACCTCTCGCCCGTGACCGACTTCGTGCTGTTCGCCCTGGTGTCCGCCGCGTTCTCGCTGGCGTTGCTGCCGCTGCTGATGTTCACCGGGCCCGAGCCCCGGGTCAGCGAGGTCAAGCGGCTCGCCATCTGGGACCTCGCCCGGCGGACGCCGGTCGGGTTCGCCACCGCCCTCGGTGGCGGCGCGACCTGGGGCATCGCCGCCGGCCTCGGCGCCGTCTTCGCCGCCGAGTCGGGGCTGACCAAGGGCAACGTCACGTTCTTCGCCACGGCGCTGCTCGCCGGCGGGCTCCTGACCCAGTTCCCGATCGGCCACCTGTCGGACCGCTACGACCGTCGTGTGGTCGTGGTCGGCCTGGCGCTCGCCTCGGCGACCGCCGGCGTCGCCGCGGCGGTGGCCCCGTTCGGTTCGACCGTGCCCCTCCTCGTCGCCGGCCTCGCGCTGGGCGCCACCACCCTTCCGCTGTACTCGCTCGCCATCGCGGTCTCGGTCGAGTGGGTCACCGAGGAGGAGGTCGTGCCGGCGTCGGCGACGCTCGTCGTGCTGTCGGGGCTCGGTTCCGCCGCCGGCCCGCTCATGATCGCCGGTCTCCACCCGTTCGTCGGCCGGGTCACCGTGCCGGTCGTGGTCACCCTGGTGTGCGCGGTCATCGCGGTGGTCGCCGTCGTCGCCGTCGCCATCCCCCGCTCGGGCCACCACGAGCGCAAGATCGCCGGTCTCGTTCCGCCGCGCACGACGGTCGCCGCCGCCCTCCTCGCCGTGTCGCGGCGTCGGCCGGGCCGGCCCCCGCTGCCGGGTGGCCGCCGCCGTGGGGACCGGGGCGGTGACGTCGTCGTGCCCGACGGCGAGTGGACGGACACCTGGTACGAGGCCGATGGCACAACGGCCGTCGATCCCGGCTGGGAGTCGGACGGATCGGTCGATGCCGCGTGGGAGTCGTCCGGGGACGCGTCGTGGGAGTCGATCAGCGCCGTCATCGACGACACCTCGGCCGGCGGTCATCCGGCGCCCAAGGCGGTCGGCGACCTCGAGGGGCTGGTGCCCGACAGCTGGACCGGGGTGCCGCCCGTTCCCGGTGCCCGTGCCGACCGGCCGCCGGTGCCCGACGAGCAGCCGGCGCCGCAGGCCGAGCGATCGGGCCCGACCGGGACCGTCTGAGCAGAAGCGGCCGGCGGCGCCGGCCGTTCGACCTCTCGGCCGGACCCGATCAGCCCCCGGCGCCGAACACCGCGCTCAGCGGCAGCGGCTCCGGCTGGTCGAGCTGGTCGTAGCGGCACTGCGACGGTGCCTTGTCGGGCCGCCAACGCACGAAGCGCGTGGTGGCCCGGAACCGGCCGTTGAGCACGGACTCGTAGTTCACCTCGACGACGAGCTCGGGCCGGACCGGCTGCCACGACAGGTCCTTCTGGTTGTTCCACCGGCTCAGCCCGCCGGGCATGCGGCCCTCGCTGTGCGCGGCGGCGTCGGCCCACTCGCGCCACGGGTGCCCGTCGAGCGCGTGCTCCGTGTAGGGCGCCAGCTCGTCGAGGAGCTCGCCGCGACGCTTCGCGGTGAAGCTGGCGGCGACCCCGACGTGGTGGAGCCGGCCGTCGTCGTCGTTCAGGCCCAGCAGCAGCGACCCGACGCCCTTGCCGTCCTTGTGGATGCGGTAGCCGGCGACGACCGCGTCGGCGGTGCGCCGGTGCTTCCACTTGAACTGGACCCGCTTGTCGGGGACGTAGACGCCGTCGGGGGGCTTCGCGATGAGCCCGTCGAGCCCCGCGCCCTCGAAGCGCACGAACCAGTCCGCGGCCAGCGCGCGGTCATCGGTCGCCGGCGTGAGATGGAGCGGCGGTTCCCAGCCGCCGCTGATCGCCTCGAGCCGGGACCGCCGCGCGGCGAACGGCGTCGAGGTGAGGTCCTCGTCGCCCTCGGCGAGCAGGTCGAAGGCGATGAGCTGCGCCGGGGTCCGCTCGGCCAGCATGTTGATGCGCGACTCGGCGGGGTGGATCCGCTGCTGGAGGGCGTCGAAGTCGAGCGAGTCGCCGGTGGCGACGACGATCTCGCTGTCGACGACGCACCGGGTTGGCAGCATCGCCCTGAGCGGCTCGATCAGCTCCGGGAAGTAGCGGGTGAGCGGGCGCTCGTTCCGTGAACCGAGCTCGACCTCGTCGCCGTCGCGGAACACGACGCAGCGGAACCCGTCCCACTTCGGCTCGAAGAGCAGGTCCCCGGGCGGCAGCTCCGTGACCGCCTTCGCCAGCATGGGCTTGACCGGTGGCATGACGGGAAGCTGCACGCCGCGACCGTACCCCGGGCCCACCGGACGGGCCGGGTTCGCGCCGTCCGTCGCCGCCGACGGATGGGTTCGACGCGTGCGACGGGCTCAGCCGTCGGCGGCCTCGACCTGCCAGATGCCGCGGCCGTCCTCGATGAGGCGGGGCTGGTAGACGACGTAGAACGGCCCCGGACGGGACTCGAACGTGATCGTGCCGCTGACCGTCTCGCCCCGCGTCAGCTCCCCGGACGACAGCTCGGCGGCGTCCGCCGGCGGCACGCCGAACGGCTCGACGACCTCGCCGTCGGTGGTGAGCAGGTGCCAGTCGAAGAGGTTGTAGGTGTGGTCGGCGGCGTCGAGGTCGCGCAGGTCGACGTCGACCACGACGACCTCCTCGCCGGCGTCGTTGGTCGCGGTGCGCGCCCCGGTCGCGGCGGCTTCGATCCCGCCGATGCGCACCCCGGTGCCGAGCTCGGCCTCGTGGTCGGTGCGACGACGGTCGTCCCGTTCGGGGTAGAGGCACAGGTTGGCGGTGTCGGCGGGGTCGGGGTCGCACTCGGAGGCCCCGTCCTCGGCGCCGACCGCCACCGACGTCACCTGGGTGAGGTCGGGCGCGACCACGTCGTCGTCGGCATCGCCGCCGCCGGCGAGCAGGCCGAGCGCGACGGCGAGGAGCAACAGGAGGGCCGCGGTGGCCACGAGCGCCGCGCCGACGACGGGCCACGGGTTGCGGCGCGTCGGGATGGCCGACTCGACGGGATCGGTGAACACCCACGTCTCGCCGTCGACGACCACCTCGGGGGCCTCGACGGGCCCCTCTTCACGAGGTCCCGGCATCCCCTCGGGGACCCCGGGTGGTCTCGTGGTGGTCGGTGGCTGCGGCGTGTCGCTCATCATCAGCTCCGTGGTTCCGCCGCCCGGCGGGCGTCGTCCGGGTCGGATCGGCAGGTCGGGACCCGTTGTGAGGTGGCCTGGGCACCTCGACACGAGGGCGTGGTCAGATCTTGTCGAGGTCCAGCCACTTGTCCGGCTGGGACCGCTCGTAGAGCGCCAGCTCGTCGAGCAGCGCGGCGGGGTCGTGGTCGACGCGCAGCAGGTCGAGGTTCTCGACCTTCACGAACCGCTCGTCGACGGCGTGGCGCAGGAAGCCCAGCAGCGGCTGGAAGAAGCCGTCCACGTCGAGGAGGCCGATCGGCTTGTCGTGGATGCCGATCTGGGCCCAGGTGGCCGTCTCCGCCAGCTCCTCGAGCGTGCCGAGCCCGCCGGGGAGGACGACGAAGGCGTCGCTCAGGTCGTACATCATCGTCTTGCGCTCGTGCATGGTGTCCACGTAGCGCAGGTCGGTGATCGCGGCGTTCGGGACCTCGTTGTCGAACAGGTCCCGGGGGATGACCCCGGTGACGCGGCCGCCGCCGTCCATGACGGCGGAGGCCACGGTGCCCATCAGGCCGACGGCGCCCCCGCCGTAGACCAGCTCGATGCCCCGCTCGACCAGCACGCTGGCGAGCCCGGTCGCGGCGTCCCGGTAGGTGTCGCGGGCGCCGAAGCTGGAGCCGCAGAACACACAGATGCGGCGGAAGGAACGATTCGGCATGGCTGCACACAGTAGGGGCCACCGAGACCTCCCGTGCGCCGCTGCCGACCGGGTGCGCCACCCCGTACGAGGCCGTGGTTTTCGGCTTCCACCGCACGTGCCGTAACCTCCGGGGCCATGGCCGAATCCCCGTCGAGCAGCCGTCTCGAGGAGCTCCGCCAGCGCAAGGAGGAGGCGCTCAACGCCGGCTCCGAGCGTGCGGTGAAGCGTCAGCACGAACAGGGCAAGATGCTCGCCCGCGAGCGGATCGAGTACCTCCTCGATCCCGGGTCGTTCCACGAGCTCGACATGCTCGCCCGCAGCCGCGCCGACGGCTTCGCCGAGCGCCCCTACACCGACGGTGTGATCACCGGCTGGGGCACGGTCGACGGGCGCAAGGTGTTCGTGTTCTCCCAGGACTTCACCGTCTTCGGCGGTGCGCTGGGCGAGGTCTTCGCCGAGAAGATCCACAAGGTCATGGACATGGCGACCTCGGTGGGCGCCCCCATGATCGGGCTCAACGACGGCGCCGGTGCCCGCATCCAGGAGGGCGTGGTCAGCCTCGACTCCTACGGCGGCATCTTCTGGCGCAACGTGCAGTCGTCGGGGGTGATCCCCCAGATCAGCGTCGTGCTCGGCCCGTGCGCCGGCGGCGCCGTGTACAGCCCGGCGATGACCGACTTCATCTTCATGGTGCGCGAGCGGTCGCACATGTTCATCACCGGCCCCGACGTGGTGAAGACGGTGACGGGCGAGGAGGTGACGCTCGAGGAGCTCGGCGGCGCCAACAGCCACGGCTCGAAGTCGGGTGTCGCCACGTTCGTCTCCGACGACGAGAAGGCGTGCCTGGACGACGTCAAGTACCTCCTGTCGTTCCTGCCGGCCAACAACCTCGAGATGCCGCCGCGGTCCGAGCCGCTCGACGACCCGCAGCGCCGCTGCCCCGAGCTCGACGAGATGATGCCGGAGAGCCCGAACCTGCCCTACGACATGACCAAGGTCATCGAGACCGTGGTCGACGACGGGGACTTCTTCGAGTACTTCCCGAACTGGGCCCGCTCGATCGTGTGCGGCTTCGCCCGCCTCGGCGGCATGCCGGTCGGCGTGGTCGGCAACCAGCCGATGGTGCTGGCCGGCGTGCTCGACATCGAGTCGTCGGAGAAGGCGGCCCGCTTCGTCCGCACCTGCGACAGCTTCAACATCCCGCTCGTCACCTTCGTCGACGTGCCCGGCTTCCTGCCCGGCGTCGACCAGGAGTACGGCGGCATCATCCGCCACGGCGCCAAGCTGCTCTACGCGTACTGCGAATCCACCGTGCCCCGGATCTCGGTGATCACCCGCAAGGCCTACGGCGGCGCCTACGTGGTCATGGACTCCAAGTCGATCGGCTCCGACCTGTGCTTCGCCTGGCCGTCGGCCGAGCTGGCCGTGATGGGCCCGCAGGGCGCCGTCGAGATCCTCAACCGGCGTGAGCTGCAGCAGGCCGCCGACCCGGTCGCCCGAAAGGCCGAGCTGGTGTCCGAGTACACCGAGAAGTACGCCAACCCCTACATCGCCGCCGAGCGGGGCTACGTCGACGACGTGATCGACCCGGCCGAGACCCGCGTGAAGGTCATCGCGGCGCTCGAGCTGCTCCAGACCAAGCGCGAGGAGCTGCCCAAGCGCAAGCACGGGAACGTGCCGCTGTGAGCGCCTCCGAGCCCACCGGAGACACCGACGCCACCGGGGAGAGCTCCGGGGCCGCCCCCACGCTGGTCGTGCGGGGCGGTCCGGTGCCGACCGACGAGGAGGCCGCGGCGATCGTGGCCGCCCACGAGGCGCTGTGGCCCCGGCCGGTGGTCGACGCCGCCGCGCCGAGCGAGGCGCCGATGCGCTGGCGGTTCTCGGGTCGCTGGTGGTCGAAGCCGGTGCCGACGCGCCGCGACCGCCCGTGGCCGACGCGCTGATCGCGGCGTCACACGTGTCGGGTCCGGGAGCCGGCCGGCGTGGGTGACTCGGGGGCATCGCCGGGCCCCACGCCCCTCGCGGACCTGCGCGTCATCGACCTGGCGACCGTGTTCGCCGGGCCCGGGTGCGCCCGGTACCTGGCGGACTTCGGGGCCGACGTCGTCAAGGTCGAGCGGCCGGACGGCGGTGACACGTCGCGCAACGTGGGTTGGCGCGACCCCGCCGACGGCCAGACCTTCTTCTGGAAGCTCGTCGGGCGCAACAAGCGGCCCATCACCCTCGATCTGCGCACGCCCGAGGGCCACGAGGCCATGTTGGCCCTGTGCGACTCGGCCGACGTCCTGATCGAGAACATGCGCCCCGGCAAGCTCGAGGCGCTCGGTCTCGATCCGCAGATGCTGATCGGGCGCAACCCGAAGCTCGTCGTCACCCGGGTCACCGGGTTCGGCCAGACCGGCCCGTACCGGAACCGTCCCGGGTTCGCGACCCTGGCCGAGGCGATGTCGGGGTTCGCCGCCATCAACGGCGAGCCGGACGGGCCGCCGCTGCTGCCCCCGACCGCGCTGACCGACGAGATCACCGCGGTCGTCGCGGCGTTCGCCACGATGGTCGCCGTGCACTCCGGTGTCGGCCAGGTCGTCGACGTGAGCCTGCTGGAATCGATGTTCCAACTCATGGGCCCGCTCGCATCGGCGTACGCCGCGCTCGGCTACACCCAGCCGCGCATGGGTTCGTCACTTCCGTACACCGTGCCGCGAGGTACGTACGAGACCTCGGACGGCCGATGGATCGCGGTGAGCACATCGAGTGATTCGGTGGCGGCCCGGGTGATGCAACTGATCGGTCTCGGAGATGACGAGCGGCTCGGCACATTTGACGGCCGTGTTGCGAATCGACGTCTGATCGACGTTCAGCTGTCGGCCTGGATCGGCGCCCGGACGGCCGACGAGGTGGTGGCCGCGTTCGAGTCGGCGCAGGCCGCAGCCGCACCAGTCATGGACATGGCCGACATCGCGACCGATCCCCACGTCGCCGCGAGGGGCATGATCGAGGAGCTGGACGGGGTGATGATGCAGGGGCTCGTGGCCCGACTTTCCGTAACACCCGGTAGGCTCCGTTGGGCTGGTAAACCGCTCGGCGCCGACACCACCGAGGTGCTGGAGGAGCTGGGCGCCAGCCGCGACAACCCGGCGGAACGGGCGGAATGAACGGGCGACGGCTTGACCGAACCTTGACCTGATCGTGAATCTACGCTCAGATGTCACGTTCAGTGTGTGGTTGGTCACGGTGTGCCGTGGACGGGAGAGGGTACATGTCAGCGATGCGCCGCACGATTGCGATCTTCGTCGCGCTGCTCCTCGCTTCAGCGATCTTCGTGCTCCCCCCTGCTCGCGATGCGGGTGCGTGGGGTTTCTCGCAGAACGGCAGCTTCACGCTGCTGAACGAGTACCGGGCACATCACGGCCGCCGGGTGCTGCGGAACTCGCCGTCGCTTCGCAACAAGGCACAGGCGTGGGCCGAGTACCTGGCCCGGCTCGACCGGCTGGTGCACTCGAACCTGCCGCACGGCGTTCCGCCGGTGTGGACGTCGCTCGCCGAGAACGTCGGCTACGGCGCCAACTACCGCCGGATCCACACCATGTGGGTCCGTTCGGACTCCCACCGGGTCAACATGTTGAACCCGCGGTTCGACTCCGTCGGTGTCGGCATGGCCTGGTCGGGCAGCAACCGCCTCTACGCGGTGCACGTCTTCGCCGACTTCACGATGTTCTGACCCCGTACCCCCGGCGGGGGGTTCGGAGACACACGATCGACGCGGTGGCCGGGGCCGAGTGGTCCCGGCCACCGGCGCGTCCGGGCCCGGGTGGCACGCGCCGTGCCTGGTCGGGCCGTTCGGCGTGCGCCAACATGGGCGTCCGCTGTCGCACCGGACGTCGCCCGCCGATCCCGGGCGCGCGACTGACGGCCGCCCCTCGTCGAGGACCCCCGGCATGGACCACGTACACCGCATCGGGGCCACCGCCGGCCCGGCCGTGCCGGCGCCCGCCTACTTCATGGTCGGTGCCGTCGCGCAGTACGCGGGTGCGGCCATCGCCGTCGTGCTCTTCGAGCGGATGTCGGCGCCCGGCGTCGCGCTCGTGCGGGTGGCGAGCGCCGGCGCCATCCTCACCGTGGCGTACCGGTTCCCGTGGCGGGGATGGGATCGTCGCCGGTGGCTGGTCGTCGCCGGCTTCGGCGCCGCCCTCGCCCTGATGAACCTGCTCTACTACCTCGCCATCGACCGGTTGCCCCTCGGTACCGCGACCGCCATCGAGTTCACCGGGCCGGTCGCCGTCGCCGCGGCCAGCGCCCGTTCGGCCCGTAGCGTGGCGAGTGTCGCCCTCGCCGCCGGTGGTGTGCTCGTCCTGGCCGACGTGCAGTGGGAGGCGAGCGCCGCGGGCGTCGTCTTCGCCCTCGGCGCGGCGGCGATGTGGGCCGGCTACATCCTGCTCGGCCACCGGGTCGCCCACGACGGCCTCGGCGTGCGGGGGCTGGCGGTGTCGATGCTGGTCGGCTCGCTCGTCATCGCCCCGTTCGGCGCCGGCTCCGCGGTCGCCGCGTTCGCGTCGCCGGAGCTACTGGCGGTGTGCGTGCTCGTCGGCCTGCTCTCGAACGTCGTGCCCTACGTCCTCGACCAGATCGTCCTGCGCCAGCTCAGCGAAGGTGCCTTCGCGCTGCTGCTCGCCCTCCTGCCCGCGACCGCGGCGGTCGTCGGGGCGGTGGCGCTCCGCCAGCACCCGACGGTCACCGAGATCGTCGGCATCGTGTGCGTGACCGTCGCCGTCGCCGTTCGTCCCCGCTGATGGCTGGTACTCGCTCGCCGTCGGGCAGAGCCCTCCGGTCGAGCTGCGTTCAGCGGCTGGTAATCGCTCGCCGTCGGGCAGAGCCCGGCTGGTGCTCGCTCGCCGGCTGCGCCGGTCGAGCTGCGCTCAGCTCGGTCGAGCTGCGTTCAGCGGCGGAGCCTCGTGCGGCCGTCGGCCCTGGGGGCGTCGACCGCCGGTCAATCGGCGGTGGCGACCTCGATGCGGTCCTGGCGCCACTCGCGGGCCAGCTCCAGCGCCGCCTCGGCCTGCGAGAGGATCTCGGCCGTGTCGAACGCGTGGGCCGGGTAGCAGGCGACGCCGGCCCAGACGGTGTGGTCGGGCTCGGCCTCGACCAGGCGTGAGCGCAGCCGCTCGACCGTCCAGATCGCGCCACTCTCGGGCGTGTCCTCGAGCACGAGGGCGTAGCGCCCGTCGTCGAGGCGGCTGGCGGTGTCGGCCTCCCGGAGGGTCTCCCGGATCGAGCGGCTGACCGATGTCGGCACCCCGGGTCGTTGGTCGGGCGAACCGACCTCGCGCACCACGTCGAGGAGCACGACGGCGACGGGGCGCAGGCGCCGGCGGGCCGCGGCGATGCGCATCTCGACGGCGACCTTGAAGTAACCCTCGGTGAACAGGCCGGTGTCCGCGTCGACGAGCGCGTCGTCGTCCTCGCCGGCGTTCAGGCTGTTGGCCGGCGCCGCGCCGTTGGCCGACGGTGTCGGCCCGGTCGAGCCCGTCTCGTCGGCCCGGGCCTGGTCGGAGGCGACGACGTCGGCGGCCGTGTCGTCGGTGGCCCGGTGCTCGGCCCGGTGACCGGTGGCGTGGTCGCCGGACCGGTGCTCGGCCGGCGTCCGCTCGGTCGCCGCGTCGACTTCGAACCGGGCGCTCGTCGTTGTGTCCTGTGGGCGGACGTGGTCGGGCTCGCCGTTCATGGCCGCCCGCCCGTCGGCGCCGGTCGTGGCCGCGGCGGCCGGGACGGTGATCTGCTGCAGCGGGCGACCGGCGCACCACGCCAGCACGCCGGCACCGAGGGCGCAGACCCCGGCGGCAACGGCCAGGGCGGCCACCTCGGTGATCGCTCCGGCGGCACCGACGCCGAGGCCGAGGACACCGACGACGAGGCCGGCCGAGTTGAATCGGTCGCTCACCCGCTCTCCATCGGCGGGCGCGGCCGCCGAGTAAAGCCGAGGTGGACGCGTACGCTCATCGACGGCGTCCCGAGCTCCGTTCGCACCGGCCTCCGCACGACGCATGGGCCCGACGGTACCTCAGGAAGGCTCCCGGATCAGGGGCCGGAGGGCGCCGGCACCGGTGCCGGCCACGGCCGGTCAGCCGCAGCCGCAGCCACCGCCGCAGCACCCGCCGCCACCGCCGCCGGGTGCGGCCGCCGGCAGAACACCGCTCGACATGGCGCTCGAGGCGCCGACCGTGGCGAACGCGGACACGATGCGACGGGCCCGGTGGCCGTCGGGGCAGGTGGTCGGGGCATCCGACTCGGCCATCGGCCGACGCAGCTCGAACTGCGCATCACAGGTGGTGCAGCGGTACTCGTAGGCGGGCACGAGCGCATCGTATCCGCCGGCGGCCCGACGGGGCCCGGTGACGGGACGCCGCGTCCGGTCGCCGGCGTGCGCGGCGCAGCTCAGCGGAACGCCGGTGGCAGCGGGAGCGCCAGCGCCTTGTCGAGCAGCGGGAGGTAGTCCTCCCGGGGCACCTCCACCGCACCCAGCGAGGCGAGGTGATCGGTCGACCACTGCACGTCGAGGAGCCGGTCGTGCTCGTTGCCGAGCATCTCGACCAGGGCCACGAGAGCGACCTTCGAGGCGTCCCGCCGGCGGTGGAACATCGACTCGCCGGCGAACAACCCGCCGATGGCCACGCCGTAGAGCCCGCCGGCGAGCTCCCCGTCGGCGGACCAGGCCTCGACGCTGTGGGCCCAGCCGAGCTCGTGGAGGCGCCCGTACGCGGCGCGGATGTCCTCGCTGATCCACCCGTGGGGCCGGCCGGGGTCGGCGCAGGCGGCGACGACCGCGTCGAACGCGGTGTCGATGCGGACCTCGTAGTCGCGGCACGAGCGGCGCAGCGAGCGGCTCACCCGCAGGGCGTCGAGCGGCAGGATCCCGCGGGGGTCGGGTGACCACCACGCCACGGTGTCCCCGCGGATCGGCATGGGGAACAGCCCGCGGCGGTAGGCCGCGAGCAACGTCCCCGGTTCGAGGTCGGCACCGATCCCGACGACGCCCGAGTCGTCGGCCGTGGTCGGGTCGGGGAACAGCCACGCGGTGGGCGGCGGCTCGGTCGGCATCGCCTCCCCAGTATCGCCGCTGGCGGCCACGTGTCCGACCATCGGGCCACGCGGCGCCCCCATGGCCCGGCGCGCCGTCGCCTGCGGGAGCGCCCGCCCCGGTAGGTTGTCGCCCCGATGCCGCCCGACACCCCGCCCGGATCGCCGTCGCCGCGTGCGGTCCGCTGGCCGTCGCGACGCAGCCGTGCCGGTCGTGCGCTGGCGGTCCGCCTCGATCGGGCCACCACCCGGTCGAGCGGTCGGACGCTCCTGGTCGGGAACCGGCCGGCGGAGCCGCCGGGTGCCTCCGAGCTGGTCCGCGCCCCCGCCGATCCCGCGCGGCTGCCCGACGGGCCGTTCGACACGATCGTGGCCCCGCTCGTGCTCGCCGTGTCGCCCGAGCCCCGCCGGCTCCTCGAGGCGCTGGCCGCCCGCCTGGACCACGTCGGATCGCTGTGGTTCGTCGAGCCGACCCGCCGGCCGGGCGGCGCCGGACGGTTCGAGGAACGGCTGGCCCCGTGGTGCGTTCGCCACCGGGGTCTTCGACCCGACCTCGACGTGCCGGCCATGATGCGGGACGTGGGACTCACCGTCGTCGACGTGGAGAGGTTCGTGATGAGGACCGTGATCTGGCCGTTGCGCCACACCGTCGCCGGGCGGGCGACGATCGTGGGGTACCCGACCGGCGACCGCGTCGGTGGGGACGGGTCGTACACGGGACGGGCGCCGGGCGCCGGGGAGGACCACGATGGCTGACGGCACGCTGGCGCTGATCGGGGGCGGCGAGTTCACCGACGGCTGCTCGTTCGACGAGACGCTGCTGGCGCGCTCGGGTGCCGCCGAGGTGGCCGTCATCCCGACCGCGGCCGCGTTCGAGCGGCCGGCGAAGCTTCTCGAGGCCGCCGAGGGCTGGTTCTCGGGCCTCGGCGCCCGGGTCGCGCCGATCATGGCCCTGCGCCGACGGGACGCGTTCGACGCCACGTTCGTGTCGACCGCCCGCCGGGCCCGGTTCCTCTACCTGGTCGGCGCCTCGCCGATGCACATGATCCCGGTGCTCAAGCGCACGCCGCTGTGGGAGGCGATCGTCGACGCCTACCGCGAGGGGGCGGTGCTGGCCGCCGCCGGCCCGTCGGCCGTCGCGCTGTGCGATGCGATGGTCGACCCCCGCGGCGGTGGCTTCGGGCTCGGGCTCGGCCTCGTCGACCGCCTCGCCCTCGTGCCCCGCTACGACCGCTGGTCGGAGGACAAGGTCCGGCGCACGATCCGCCTCGCCCCCCAGGGCCTGGCCCTGTGCGGGATCGACGAGCGCACCGCGCTGATCAGCGATCCCGACGGCCGGTGGCGGGTCGAGGGTGCCGGCAACGTCGACGTGTTCGTCGACGGCGAGCGCACCGGCATCGAGTCCCTCGCCGCCCTCGTGTGACCCCACCCACCCCGAACCGGGGGACACCGCCGACCACCACGCGCCAGATCCGTCCCCGAGAACGGTGGTGCGTGGGCGTGGGGTGGTGGGTCAGCCGGTCTCGGTGATCTCGATCGACTCGATGATCACGTCCTCGGTCGGCGGGGCGTCGCCCTCACCGAGGTCGAGGATGGCCTGGGCCGTGGTGTCGAAGCCCTCGACGACGTCGGCGAAGATCGCGTACGCCGGCGTCGGCAGCGGGTTCGGGCCGAAGTAGATGAACCACTGGCTGCCGCCCGTGTCGGGGCCGGCGTTGGCCATGGCGACGACGCCCGGCGTGTACTCGTCGGTGCTCTCGGGGAGCTCGTCGGAGATCGTGTAGCCGGGGCCGCCGCGACCCAGCTGGTCCACCGGCAGGTCGCTCGGGTCACCGGCCTGGGCGACGAAGTTCTCCGACACCCGGTGGAACGGGACGCCGTCGTAGTAGTTCCACCGGGACAGGAACACGAAGTTGTTCACCGTCTCCGGTGCGGTGTCGGTCCGCAGGTCCCAGGTCATCTCACCGAGGTTGGTGGTCACCACGGCCTGGTAGTCGCTGTCGGGGTCGATGCACTCCGGCGGCGCCTCGGTGAACGCGGTGACGCGCTCGTCGGCACCCTCCTCGGGCGGGCACGTCGGCTCGACGGCCTCGACGGTCGAGCCGTCGTCGGCGTCGACATCGGTGCCGTCGGTGCCGGTGTCGTCGCCCGCATCGGCCGCGGACGTCGTGTCGGTCGAGACCTCGTCGTCACCGTCGTCGCCGCTGACCGCGGAGTAGGTGATCAACCCGATGACGACGACGACCGCGATGACGCTGCCGACGACGAGCCGGTGGCGCAACTTCGCCCGCTCCGCCGCCTTGGCCTGCGCCTCCATGCGTGCCTGCCGTGCCTGCTTCTGCCGCTCGCGCTTCTCGGTGCCCATGCGGTTGTGCACGATACCGACGCGGGGTGGGCTCCGGGTTGCGTCTACCATCAACGACTCGTGGCAGTGGTCGTGCAGAAGTTCGGTGGGACGTCCGTGGCCGATCCCGACCGCATCCGTGCGGTCGCCGATCAGGTCGCCCGCACCCGGCGGTTCGGGAACGACGTCGTGCTCGTCATCAGCGCGATGGGCAAGGAGACCGACGAGCTGCTGAGGCTCGCCGCCGACGTCTCCGGCACCCATCCGGGCCGTGAGATGGACATGCTCATCACCGCCGGCGAGCGCAAGGCGACGGCGCTGATGAGCATGGCGCTGGCCGATCTCGGCGTGCCGGCCGCGTCGTTCACCGGCAGCCAGGCCGGCTTCCTGACCGACACCAACCACACGAACGCCAAGATCATCGAGGTCACGCCCGACCGGGTGCGCGAGGCGGTGGCGAAGGGCATGGTCCCGGTCATCGGCGGGTCGCAGGGCGTGTCGACCGACAAGGACGTGACCTTCCTCGGCCGCGGCGGCTCCGACACCACCGCCGTTGCCATCGCCCACGCGCTCGGGGCCGAGGTGTGCGAGCTCTACACCGACGTGTCGGGCGTGTTCACCGCCGACCCGCGGATCGTTCCCCGGGCCCGGCGCATGGGCACGGTGACGTTCGAGGAGCTGCTGGAGATGACGGCGTGCGGCTGCCCGAAGCCGGCCATGCGCTCCGTCGAGTTCGCGCGGCGCTGGCAGGTGCCGCTGCACATCCGGAGCGCGTTCACCTGGGAGCAGGGCACGCTCGTCGTCGAGGAGGAGCCCCAGATGGAACAGGCCAGCGTCATCGCCGTCGTGCACGAGACGGGCGAGTCGAAGGTGACCGTGACCGGCCTGGCCGACAAGCCCGGCGTCGCGGCGACGCTGTTCCGCACGCTGGCCGAGAAGGACGTCAACGTCGACATGATCGTCCAGAACGTGTCCGAGGACGGCGTGACCGACATCTCGTTCACGGTCCCCGACGAGCACTTCACGACGAGCATCGCGACCTCGCGGGCCCTGCTCGCCGCGGTCGGTGCCCGCGACGTCGTCGGTGACGGCGACATCGGCAAGGTGTCGATCGTCGGCTCGGGCATGAAGTCCGACCCCGGTGTCGCGGCCCGGATGTTCGAGACACTCGCCGCGGCCGAGGTCAACATCCAGATGATCTCGACCTCGCCGATCCGCACGAGCTGCGTCGTGGCCGCCGGCCAGGTCGACACCGCCGTGCAGGCGCTCCACACCGCGTTCGGCCTCGACGTCTGACCGTCCGGGCCCGCCGGTCCTCCGCAGCGGGCCGAGGCCCCCGGAACTCGTCCGGAGCGCTCGCGGGTGGCGGGTACCATCGGTCCCATGCGCATCGGGATCGTCGGAGCCACCGGTCAGGTCGGTGGGGTCATGCGGTCGACCCTCGTGGAGCGGGCCTTCCCCGCGGACGAGGTGCGGCTGTTCGCGTCGAGCCGCTCGGCCGGTCGCCGGCTCCCCTACGGCGATCGTGAGATCGTCGTCGAGGACGCGGCGGAGGCCGACTACACCGGCCTCGACATCGCGCTGTTCAGCGCCGGCGCCACGACGTCCAAGGCGATCGCCGAGAAGGTCGCCGCGGCCGGCGCGGTCGTGATCGACAACTCCTCGGCCTGGCGCATGGACCCGGACGTCCCGCTCGTCGTCGCCGGGGTCAACGACCACGCGGCGGCGAACCGGCCCAAGGGCATCATCGCCAACCCGAACTGCACGACGATGGCGGCGATGCCGGTGCTCAAGCCGCTCGACCGCCGCGCCGGCCTGCAGGCCCTGGTCGTGAGCACCTACCAGGCCACCTCGGGTGCCGGGCTCGCCGGGGTCGACGAGCTGGCCGGCCAGGTCGCCAAGGTCGGCGATCGCGCCCGGGAGCTGACCTACGGCGCCGACCTCGACTTCGGCGAGCACGACAAGTTCCCGGCGACGATCGCGTACAACGTCGTCCCGATCGCCGGCGCCATCGTCGACGACGGCCTCGGCGAGACCAACGAGGAGCAGAAGCTCCGCCACGAGTCCCGCAAGATCCTCGAGCTGCCGGACCTGCCGGTCTCGGTGACCTGTGTCCGGGTGCCGGTCTTCACCGGCCACTCGCTGTCGATCAACGCCCGCTTCGAGCGCCCGATCAGCCCCGAGGAGGCCGCCGAGCTGCTGGCCGACTCCCCGCAGGTCGAGGTCGTCGAGCTGCCGACGCCGATGCTGGCCGCCGGCGAGGACCCGTCCTACGTCGGGCGCATCCGCCGCGACGAGACGGTCGAGCACGGCCTGTCGTTCTTCGTGTCGAACGACAACCTGCGCAAGGGCGCCGCGCTCAACGCCGTCCAGATCGCCGAGCTCCTGGCCGGCGGCTGAGCCTCGCTCGCCAGCTGCGCTGGACGAGCTGCGTTCAGCTCGGCTGGTGCTCGCTCGCCAGCTGCGCTGGACGAGCTGCGTTCAGCTCGGCTGGTGCTCGCTCGCCGGCTGCGCCGGTCGAGCTGCGTTCAGCTCGGCTGGTGCTCGCTCGCCGGCTGCGCCGGTCGAGCTGCGCTCAGCTAGGTCGAGCTGCGCTCAGCAGGCCTGAGTCTGCGCTGAGCCGCTCTGTCGGCGGCTGAGCCTCGCTCTGTCGTCGGCTGCGCTGGACGAGCTGCGTTGAGCTCGGCTGAGCCTCGCTCTGTCGTCGGCTGGTACTCGCTCGCCGTCGGGCTGGCGCCCTCCGGTCGAGCTGCGTTCAGGTCTCGGGGGGTGGGGGGACGAGGCCGTTGCGGTAGCGGGCGAGGGCGTCGTCGAGGCGCAGGTCGAGCTGGTTGGCGATCGACGCCACCCACGCGATCACGTCGCCGAGCTCGTGGAGCTGCTGCTCGGGCGTGCCCTTGCGGACGGCCTGGGCGAGCTCGCCGACCTCTTCGCACAACCACGCGACGCTCGCCGGCAGGCCCCGCTCACGGTCGTGGGAGCCGAAGAGCTCGTCCATCAGGTCCTGGACTTCGTCGAGGTGCACCGACCGACGTTAACCCCCGATGGTTCCCTGCCCCGTCGACACGGTGCCCGGCTCGGGTTCAGGGCGTGGGGCGTGCCCACCGCTCGCGCATCGTGATCGACAGGGCGGCACCGACGGCGATGCCCAGTGCGACGAACGCGAACGGGCCCGAGACCACGTCGATCGCCGCGAGGACCAGCCCCAGCACCAGGCCGACCACGGCGCCGATGACGGCGAAGACGAGGATGTCGCGTGCGGCAGCGGACCAGTTCACGATGGGCACCTCCGGTTCAGGTGCCTCGGAGCTACCCGAAACCGGTGATCCGCCAAACGCCGGGTGCGGTTGTGTCGCGGTCAGCCGGTCGTCGGGGCGGGACCGTGAGGCCCCGGGGGTTCAGCTGGCGTGGGCGCCGCGGAACGCCCGGGCGAGCAGGGGGGTGTGGGCGTCGAGCATGCCGGCGATGTCCTGGCGACGCTGGTGTGCCGCGGCGGTCGTCGGCACGGCACGGACGCGGCCGGCAGGCGCCGGGAGCGATCGGGGAGCAGGGGCGGCGACCGGGGCCGCCCGCACCGCCGGGGCCGGCCAGAGCGTGGCCTGCGGCTCGCGCACGTCGCGCAGCGTCCAACCCTGGGGGACCCGCAGGTCGTTCGCGTGGTCGGCACACAGCACCATCGGCGCCCAGGTACCGGGCTCGAGATCGCCCATCCACACGAGACGGCGACGATGCTCGAGAGCCAGGCCGGCAGCGGCCGGCCGGTCGCATCCGGTCCGGTCACACACACTCCGCATGGTCCGAACGTAACCGACCCGGACCGCCTAGTGGTGGATGGTCGGACGCGCAAGAACGGCCGACCACTCGCGCCGAGGTCGACCGTTCACGGGATGGTCGGGTGGGGGAGATTTGAACTCCCGACCTCCTCGTCCCGAACGAGGCGCGCTGCCAAACTGCGCCACCACCCGATGTACATCGCGTCCGCCGTCGGTGTCCCTCCGGCGAAGCCGCCCGGAAAGGCTAGCGGATCGCGAGCGACCGCGGAACCCGGGTTCCTCAGCCGGTCGGTGCCCGCTCCTCGAAGCCCTCGTACCAGGTGCCACCCTCGAGGACGGTGTTCGCCGCCCGTCGGAGCCGGAAGGCGTCGAGGGGCTTCACCATCCAACCGTCCGCCCGTGCCGTCTGGGCCATGAACACGTCGGCCATCCGGTCGAGGAGGATCAGGATGGCGACCGTGTCGATCCGGTCCTCGTCCTCCTCCTGGCGGAGCGCGAGTGACGCGGCGACGCCACCCATGTTGCCGATCTGCAGGTCGAGCACGACCAGGTCCGGTTGGAGCTGCTGAACGGCGGGGAGGACGTCGAGCCCGCGTCGCACGCGGTGCATCTCCGTCTCGGTGTCGCCGAGGGCGGCGTCGACATCGTCCGCGACCCAGTCGGCGTCGGTGGCCAGGAGGACCTTCGTCACGAGGGTCAACGGTACCGCCCCCGAGCCGCGACGCAGAACCGGGATCGTGCTCGGAGGGTGCACCGCTCCCTCTACGATCATGGTGTCATGAGCCCGGGTCAGCCGGGCCGGGGAGCAATCGGGGCTAGCATCCTCGGGCGTGTGGCCCGAGGTCGGGCCCGAGGAGGCAGTGTGCTCGAGATCCAGGTCGAGGAGGCGCCGACCCACGTCGTGTGCCGCCCTGTCGGGGAGCTCGATGCCTACACCGTCGGGCAGTTCCGCGAGGCGCTCTCCAACGTCGCCGGTACCCGGCGCCTGCTGATCGACCTGTCGGAGGTGCCGTTCATGGACAGCGCCGGCCTCGGCGCGTTGATCGGTGGCATCCGGCGGGCCCGCGAGTCCGAGGGCGACGTCGCCGTGGCGTGCAGCCGACCGACGCTGACGCGTCTGCTGCACACGACCGGCTTCGATCGCATCGTCCCCGTCGCCGAGACGCTGGACGACGCCATCGCCGCGCTCGACCAGGCCCCGCAGGACGACGACGAGCTGGCCTGAGCCGCTCGATCGCCGCGCCGGGCACCGCCTCGCCGGCGACCTGACGCCGGGGGCCGCCGCCCCGTGGCCAGCACGACCCGCCCGGCCGGCGCCGCGGTCGGCCGCGCTCAGCGGCGGGCGTCGAGCGCGTCGGCGATCGAGCCGAGCGCGTCGAGGTCGGTGACGTCCCGCTCCAGCAGCGGGACGGGCACGGTCGGCACCGCCAGGTCGCGGGCCAGGGCCCGGACGTGGTCGGCCTCGGCATCGGCCAGTGCCCGCAGGTCCGCCCAGTTGGCGAGCAGCGTGGCCAGCTCGGCCGGTGCAT
Source organism: Actinomycetota bacterium (assembly GCA_034211175.1). Lineage (GTDB taxonomy): Bacteria > Actinomycetota > Acidimicrobiia > Acidimicrobiales > CAIXPF01 > JAXHUH01. The sequence continues at coordinate 33,168 of JAXHUH010000218.1, read as the reverse complement.
CGTCGAGGCGGGCGCGGATGTCCTCGGCGCTCGTCGAGCCGAACGAGGGGTGGAGCCGGTTCACGACCAGCGCCCGCACCGCGATCTGCGCCTCCCGCAGGCGCTCGGCGAACCAGCGGGCCTCGGCCAGCGTGTCGCCCCGGGCGGCCGCCACCAGCACGAAGCTGCTCGACGGCTGGCCGAGCCGCTCCCGGATGTGCTGGGAGCGCTGGCGGAAGCCCTCCTCGATGCCGTCGAACGCCGCGAAGAAGGCGACGGCGTCGTCGAGCACCTCGGCGCCGACGATGCGGGTCGCCATGCGCAGCAGCCCCTGGACGGTGCGGTTCAGGGCCTTGACCACGCCACGTCCCGGGCTGGTGAGCATCCGGTACACCCGGTGGTCGAGGAACCGGGTCAGCTGGTTCGACGCGTCGAGGAAGTCGAGCGCGCTGCGGGTCGGCGGGGTGTCGACGACGACCAGGTCGAAGCGGCCCGACTCGCTGAGCTCGTAGAGCTTCTCGGCGGCCATGTACTCCTGGGTGCCCGACAGCGCGTTGGAGATGTTGCGGTAGAAGCGGTTGGCCACGATCCGCTCCTCCTGAGCCCGGTCGACCGCGTACCGGGCGACGAGCGCGTCGAACGTCGCCCGGGTGTCGAGCATCGAGGCCCACAGCTCACCGGGCCACGGCCCGTCGATGCGGCGGGGGTCGTTGCCCAGCTCCCCGGTGCCGAGGGCGTCGGCCAGGCGGCGTGCCGGGTCGATGGTGACGACCGCGGTGCGACGGCCGGCGCGGGCCCCCATCAGCCCGATGGCCGCGGCGACCGTCGTCTTGCCGACCCCGCCGGAGCCGACGCAGACGATGACGTCGGACGAGGTCACGACCCCCGAGATGCTCGACGGCTCGAGCGCCGGCCAGCGGGTGACGTCGGCGTCCGCGGCGCCGGGCGCGTCGTTCGGGCCGGTGATGGGCCGCGGCGCGTCGTCGGTGCCCTCCGCGTGGCCGGGAGCGGCCCCGGACGGCGGCGGTGACGGTGTTGCGCTCACGATGCCCGCACGGCCGCCGGTTCGAGCGCCTCGATGCCCGCGGTGAGCTCGGCCGCCACGTCGTCGAGGTCGCCGGGACCGACCTCGCCGTTGATCCGTCGGCTCACCAGCAGCTGGGGCAGGGGCAGCTCGGTGGCCAGGCGTTCGAGGTGGCGGCCCTGCAGGGCGGCCCGGTCACGGCGGTGGTGGGCCGCGGCGGCGACGAGCCGGCGCTCCTCGTCGCCGACGGCGGCGCGGGTGAGGATGGCGTCGACGTCGAGGTCGTCGAGCCCGGGAGCCGGGTCGACGTTGTTCACGATGACCGGCCCGAGCTTGATGCCGACCTCGTCCTCCAGCCGGAACGCCGTCTCGACGACCTCGTTGACCGGGGTCTCCTCGGCCAACGTGACCAGCAGCACCTGGCAGCGCACGGGGTCCGACAGCAGGTCGAGCGCGGCGAGCGCCTGGGTGCGGATCGGGCCGACCCGCACGGCGTCGAGCAGTCCGCGTGGGGCGTTGAGGAAGCTGATGGCGTGGCCCGATGCCGGCGCGTCGACCAGGATGACGTCGGCCTCGCCCGCCTGCTCGATCTGCTTGATCTTGCCGAGCAGCAGGATGTCGTGCATGCCGGGCGCGGCGTTGGCGACGATGTCGACGACGCCGGTGCGGACCATGCGGCGGGCGACGCGGGCGAGGCCGTGGCCCTCCAGGTACTCGACCAGTGCGGTGTCCGGGCTCAACGAGCGCACGCTGACCCGGCCGTCGGCCCCGGTGGCACCCGGACGGGCGACGATCGTCGCGTCATGGGTCACGTCCTCGGCGCCGAGGAGGCGCCCGGCGGACGACCGGCCCTCGACGTCCACCACGAGCACGGACAGGCCGAGTCGGGCGGCGGCCACGGCCAGTGAGGCGGTGGCCGTGGTCTTGCCGACTCCACCCTTGCCGGCCACGATGTGCACCTTGGCAGCCGTGAAGAACGAAGCTGGATCCACGATGGTGCGAAGGTTACCGACCGTTGCCCGGAGGGCCGTCCTCGTGGCGACCATCCTGACGCTCGCGTGCGCGAGCGTGCTCGGCGCGCCCGCCGCGGGGGCCCAGGAGGGTGACGAGGAGCGGACGCCGGAGCTCGACGTCGTCCAGCTCGTCGAGGTGTCGGGCCTCCTCGACCCGGTCATGGTCGAGTTCATCTCGACCGAGGTCGAGCGGGCCGAGGACGACGGCCTCGTCGCAGTCATCCTCCAGATGAACAGCCCGGGCAAGGCCGTGCCCGACGACCGCTTCGTCGACCTGGCCCGCCAGCTGCGCGACTCCTCGGTCCCCGTGGCGATCTGGGTCGGCCCCTCGGGCTCGCAGGCCCGGGGCGCGGCGGCCCAGCTCGTCGGCATGCTGCCGCCCGACCGCCGGGCGATCTCGATCGGGTCCCGCATCGGTGACACCGGCCGCCAGATCCTTCCGGTCGACGAGTTCGGCGTCCTGTGGGGCGACGACGCCAGCCGCCTCGAGTCCACGTTCGTGCGGCGCGACGACGCCGCGGACGTCGGCCTGGTCGACGCACCGACGCTGGGTGACTTCTACGTCGAGCTCGACGGCGTGAACACCCGCGAGGTCAGCCAGGGCGGCGAGCGCCGGGTCGAACCCGTGACCCAGCCGCGGTTCGTCTCGCTGTCCATCGCCGAGGAGCTGGCCCACACGGTCGCCAGCCCGAACGTCGCCTACCTCCTGTTGAGCATCGGGCTCGGGCTGATCGTCTTCGAGCTGTTCACCGCGGGCATCGGCATCGCCGGCGCGGTCGGCGCCGGCTCGCTCGTGCTCGGCAGCTACGGGTTGTGGGTGCTGCCGACCCGTCCCATCGGCATCGCACTGCTGGTGCTGTCGTTCCTGGCGTTCGCCGTCGACGTGCAGACCGGTGTGCCCCGATTCTGGACCGGCGCCGGCGGACTGCTGTTCGTGGCCGGCACCTTCCTGCTCTACGACGGCGTCAGCCTGTCGTGGATCACGATGCTCGTTGCGTTCGTCGCGGTCGCGCTCACCTTCCTGAGCGGCATGCCGACGATGGTCCGCACTCGCTTCTCCACTCCGACCATCGGTCGTGAGTGGATGATCGGCGAGCTCGGACTCGCATTGAGCGACGTGGATCCCGAGGGCACGGTCTCGATCCGATCGGCGCCGTGGCGCGCACAGACGAATCGTGCGACGCCTGTTGCCGCCGGTGATCGTGTGAAGGTCGTCGGCATCGACGGTCTGCTGCTCGAGGTGGAGCCCGAGGAGGGCGGCGCCCGCGACCATCGTGAGCGCCGGGGCCGCTCCGCCGACTGAGGGCCGGGGCCCCGTTCGGGGCCGCAGCGGAACGCCTGGTCAGCGGCTCGGGGGAGCCGAATGCCGTGCCACCGGCCGTGCGCCCGGGGGGACGGCCGGCCGGCCCGGACGCACCGTCACGGCCCGCCGTGACCACAACTGACGATCAACTGACGTGAACGATCGCGAGCACGCGCTCGCGATCGTTTCCTTGTTGGGGGCATCGTCTGGGGATACTGTCCCTCGCGCGAAAGGGGGATCAGTGAGTGCGTTCCGTATCGAGGACGACTGGCAGTTGAAGGCCGCGTGCCGCGGCCCACATGCCGTTGTCTTCTTCCCACCCCCGCGGTTCGAGCGGAAGACCGAGAAGCTCGAACGTGAGAGCAGGGCGAAGGATATCTGTTGCTCGTGCGCCGTGCGCTCTGAGTGCTTGCAGTACGCGTTGAGTATTCGCGAGCCCCATGGAATCTGGGGCGGCCTCAACGAGAACGAGCGCAAGGCCCTGCTCGAGCGACACAGCGTCTGATCGATCATCCGGCACGGCCCCGGCCCGTGCCTCAACCCCCGGGCCCGCCGTCGGTGGGCAGCCGGGGACCGGCGATGCGAACGTCGCCGCGTCGGCGCGTCATCCCCCTGGCATCGAGCAGCGCCATCAGCGGCAGGGCGTACTTGCGCGTCGTCCCCAGGTGCTCCCGCACCGCGCTCATCGTGACCCCCTCCGGTGAGCGCCCGAGGAGCACCGCCAGCTCGCGCCCGGCGCGATCGACGGCCGAGGCGGCGAAGTAGAGGCCGCCGTCGGCCTTGACCACGTCGCCCCGTCGCACGAGGCCGCGCAGCTCCTCGCCGGCAACGCCGTCGGGATCGGGTGGCCGGAACGGGTCGCGCTCGAGCGCCTCGACGAACCAGTGGCCCTCCAGCGGGTCGGCCACCGCCGCCGGTCGGGCCCGGCCGTCGACGACCTCGACGTCGTCGAGCGTGTCGAGGACGAGACGCTCCCGCTCGTCGAGCGCGGCCGTGTCCAGCCCGAGCGTCCCCGCCCCGGCCACCGCGTCCCGCACCCGATCCTCGACGGCCCGCCGGGCGTCCGGAGCCACGACCCACGGCCCGAGGTCGGGGGCGCGTCGCTCTCCGGTGAGTCGCTCGAGCACCGTCGCCTCGATCCAGCCCCGCTCGGTGACGACGCGGTCGGTCGAGAGGTCGGGTGCGGCCCGGCTCGCGGCCACGACCGGGTCCACGTCGTAGACCACGCCGCCGCCGACGGTCTCGCCCCGGCCGGACTCCCGCAGCACGTACCGGTCACCGCGCACGAGCGGGACGGCCCGGTCGAGGTGGAGGCGGGCGACACCCCGCTCGCCCGGCGCCAACGCACGCGGACCGAGCAGACGGAGGCGGACGGGGACCTCGGCCGAACCGAGGTAGGCGAGGTAGGCCCCACGTCGGGACACCTCGTGGGTGAGCCCGTCGAGCACCCGCAGCTCCACGTCGGCGGTCGTGCACGGGTGCCACTGGCCGTCGCGGACGATGGCGTCACCGCGGGCCACGTCGTCGTGGGCGATGCCGACCAGGTTGATGGCGACCCGGCGCCCCGGCTGCACGCCCGCACGGTCCTCGCCGTGGGACTGCAGGCCCCGGACCCGCACCGTCGTCGGCGTCGAGCCGACGACGAGCTGGTCGCCCACCTCCAGCGTGCCGCCGGTCAACGTGCCGGTCACGACGGTCCCCGCCCCCTGGGCCGCGAACGCCCGATCGACCCACAGGCGGGGTCGGCCGCGGTCGGCGGCCCGGGGCGCCGAGCGGGTCAGCTCGTCGAGGGCCTCGACCAGCTCGTCGAGCCCCGCCCCGCCGAGGCCGTCGACCCCGATGATCGGGGCATCGGCCAGGAAGGTGCCGTCGAGGTGCTCGGCGACGTCGGCCGCCGCCAGTTCCCGGAGCTCGTCGTCGGCGGCGTCGATCTTGGTGAGGGCGACCACCCCGCGGCCGATGCCGAGCAGCTCGAGGATCCGCAGGTGCTCCTCCGACTGGGGCTTCCAGCCCTCGGTCGCGGCGACGACGAACAGGCACGCGTCGACGGCGCCCACCCCGGCCAGCATGTTGCGGATGAACCGGACGTGACCGGGTACGTCGACGAAGCCCAGCTCGTGGCCCGACGGCAGCACCAGGCGGGCGAAGCCCAGCTCGATGGTGAGCCCCCGGGCCTTCTCCTCGGCGAGGCGGTCGGGGTCGGTGCCGGTCAGCGCCCGCACGAGCGTCGACTTGCCGTGGTCGACGTGGCCGGCGGTGGCGACGACGTGCATCGCGGTCAGGTCCCGGCCAGCGCGTCGCGCACGGCCTCGTCGTCGTCGGGGTCCACGGTCCGCAGGTCGAGGAGCGTCGCACCATCGGCGACGCGGGCGATGATCGGCCGTGGCTCGGCGGCCCGAAGTCGCGCGGCCACGTCCCCGCCGAGCGCCACGCCCGCCGAGGGGATCTCCGTGCCGGGCAGGGTGCCGCCGCCGGGGACCGAGGTGAGCTCGACGACCCGCCCGGCGCCCAGGCCCTCGGCCCGGGCCCGCAGCTCCTCGACCGTCCGGGTCGCCATGCGCCACAGCGGGATGTCGCCGCCGCGACGTTCGAGGTAGGCCAGGCCCAGCTCCTGGAGGGCCGCGAGCACGAGGCCACCCGGGCGCAGCGCCCGGGCGAGGGGATGGCGGGCACACGCCGCCACCAGCTCGGCCCGCCCGGCGATGACCCCGGCCTGCGGCCCGCCGGCCAACTTGTCGCACGAGAACGTGACCAGGTCGGCGCCGGCAGCGATGCTCTGGCGGACGCCGGGCTCGCCGGCCAGCCACGACGGCGGTCCGCCGTCCAGCCACGGGCACGCGGCGTCGAGCAACCCCGAGCCGAGGTCGTAGACGATCGGCACGTCGAGGCCGCGCAGCGCCGGCACCTCGACCGCCTCGGTGAACCCGGTCATCCGGTAGTTGGACTGGTGGACCTTGAGCACGAGCTCGGCGTCGCCGCCTGCGACGGCCCGCTCGTAGTCGCCGAGCCTCGTGCGGTTGGTCGTGCCGACCTCGACGAGGGTCGCTCCCGACTGGGCGAGCACCTCGGGGATGCGGAACCCGCCGCCGATCTCCACCAGCTCGCCCCGCGACACCGCCACGCCGCGCCCGGTGGCGTGGGCGGCCAGGGCGAGGAGCACCGCGGCGGCGCCGTTGTTGACGACCAGCGCCGCCTCGGCGCCGCACGCCCGGGCGAGCAGGTCGGCGGCGTGGTCCTGGCGCGAGCCCCGGCGGCCGGTGTCGAGGCGCAGCTCGAGGTTCGAGTAGGTCGCCTCCTGCACGTGGGGCCACGGCGCGCGGCCGAGGTTCGTGTGGAGCAGCACGCCGGTGGCGTTCACGACCGGTCGTAGGAGCTGGCGGGCGCGCGACACGGCACGGTCCCGGGCGGTGTCGGGGTCCCCGGCCCGGATGGCGTCGCGCGCCGCGTCGACGAGCAGCGGATGGGGCAGGCCGACATCCGCGATCGAGCGGGCGAGCGCATCAACCGAGGGCGGGCGCACGCGGGCGAACCTACCCGTTGCCCGGCGCCCGGGACCCACCGGTGGCCCGCCCGGTTCGTCGGCACCAGGTGCGGGTGTGCTCCTACGATGGGCGCGTGGCCGGGCTGCTGATGATCCTGTTCCTCGTCGTGCCGATCGCCGAGCTCGCCGTGATCGTCCAGGTCTCCGACTGGATCGGCGGCGTGCTGCCGACGATCGCGCTCCTGATCGTCGTGAGCATCGCCGGCGCGTGGCTGGTCAAGCGGGAGGGCCTCAGCGCCTTCGTGCGGGTCCAGCGTGAGCTCGAGCGCGGCGAGATGCCGACCAAGACGCTGGTCGACGGGCTGCTGATCCTGTTCGGCGGCGCGCTGTTGCTCACGCCGGGCTTCCTGACCGACGGCCTCGGCTTCCTCCTCCTCGTGCCGCCGACGCGGGCCGCCGTGCGCACGATCCTCATCCGCCGCTTCCGCGACCGGATCACGACCTACGGCACGGACGCGGGGTACGGCTTCGGCCGCAGCCGGGTGTTCCACTACGGCACGGTGGTCGACACCGGGACCGTCGAGACCGATCCCTCCGACGGCGACGATCCCGACGACCCCGGCCCGCCCCGCGCCCGCCTGGACCCGTGAGCATCGCGGTGTCGACCCGCCGCTGACCGGGGCGTCGTTCGTTGCCCACGGTGCCGGTCGATCGTGGCGAGTTGACCTACGCGGTCGCCGGCCCGGCCGACGGGCGGCCCGTGCTGTTGATCTGCGGTGGGGGTGGGGCGATGTGGAGCTGGGGCCGCCTCCACCCGGCGTTCGCCGCCGAGCGCCCCGACCTGCTGATGCCCCGGGGTGAGGCGCTGGCCGACCGGCGCGTGGCCACGTTCGACCAGGCCGGTGTCGGCGCCTCGGTGGCGGTCCCTGCGGTCACCTCGGCGGAGGCGTACGCCCGCGACGCGCTGGCGGTCGGCCGCCGGGCCCTGGGCGAGCGGTTCGCCGTCGTCGGCATCTCGCTCGGCGGAGCCGCCGCGCTGCAGCTGGCGCTCGCCGAACCGGGCCACGTGTCGGCCCTGGTGCTGGTGGCGACGTTCGCCGGTCTCTCGTCGTTCGCCGACCACGACCTCCCCGATCCTCCGCCACCGCCCGACCCGCCGCCGGGTGCACCGGCGGCCGACGAGCGTCTCCGCTCCGAGGCCATCGAGGTCGCGGCATCGTTCGGGCCGACGTTCCCGGCGATCGAGCCGGCGCTCTTCTGGGAGGTCGTCCGCCGATCGGCCGCGACGCCGACCGCTCCCGGCCTCGCCGACAGCCAGATCGCCCAGTTCGTGTCCCATGACGTCACCGACCGTCTGGGCGAGCTGTCGGTGCCGACCGTCGTCGTCGGCGGTGAGCTCGACCGGACGATGCCGCTCGGCAACACCCGGCTGCTCGCCGAGCGGATCCCGGGCGCGGCCCTCGACGTCGTCGCCGGCGCCGGGCACGCGCTCCACCTGGAGGCGCCCGAGCGGATCGGGGCGGCGCTGACGAGCGCGATCGGCCGTGCCGGTCCGGCGCCGTCACCACCCGGCTGAGCGCCCCGCCCCGACCGGACGAACGATCCGGGTGGCGTGTTCGCCCAGGGTGCGGGCGGCGGCGCCGCGATCGATCAGTCGGAGCTGGCGGCGGCCTCGGTGTCGACCTTGTCGAGGTCGTCCAGGGCGTCGAGCGCGGCCATCGCGGTGTCGAGCATCCGGGCGCTGCAGCCGGCCATGTCGACCGGCGGGACCGCCTCGGACACGATCCGCTCCGCGATCGCCCGGAACGCGTCCGCGGCCGGGCCCTCGCCGAGGGCGATCGGTGAGCCGGTGTCGCCGCCGTGGGCGACCGACGACTCGATCGGCACCGAACCGAGGAGGGGCGCACCGATCGCCGACGACAGCGCCTCGCCGCCGCCGGCGCCGAACACCTCGTGGCGGGTGCCGTCGGGGGCGACGAACACGCTCATGTTCTCGATCACGCCGGCGATGCGCAGGTAGCTCTTGCGGGCCATCGTCGCCGCCCGCGTCGCCACCTTCTGGGCGCCGACCGCGGGAGTGGTCACGACGATCATCTCGGCCCGGGGCAACATCCGGGCGAGGCCCATCTGCACGTCGCCGGTGCCCGGCGGCATGTCGATGAGGAGGTAGTCCATGTCGCCCCAGCGGACGTCCTCGAGGAAGTGCTGGACGGCGCGGTTGAGCATCAGGCCGCGCCACATGAGGGCGTCCTGCTCGTCGTCGACCAGGAACCCCATGGAGACGATCTTGAGCTGGCCGTCACCGCACGGCTTGGTGTGGGGCACGATCTTCTTGGCGTCGCCCGCGCCCTGGAGGCGCCCGTCGACGCCGAGCATGCGCGGCACCGAGAACCCCCAGATGTCGGCGTCGAGCACACCGACGGTGAGCCCTCGGGCGGCGAGCGCCGCGGCCAGGTTCACGGTCACCGACGACTTGCCGACGCCGCCCTTGCCGGACGCGATGCAGATCACCTTCGTCGTCGGCGGGATCTCGGTGTCGGGCGCGTCCTGGGCGACGTTCCACCGGGCGTGGGCCATCGCCGCGGACTTCTCCTCCTGGGTCATCTCGGTCCAGTCGAGGCGGACCTTGGTGACCCCGGGCATCGAGCCGACCCGACTTCGCACGTCCTTCTGGATCTGGGCGCGCAGCGGGCACCCGGCCGTGGTCAGCGCGATGGTGACGACGACCTCGCCGTCGTCGTCGATGTCGGCGCGCTTGGCCATGCCCAGGGAGACGATGTCGCTCCCGAGCTCGGGATCGATCACCCCACGGAGGACGCCGATGATGTCCTCGGGGGACGGGAGGGCGGCGGAGGTGCTCACGACATGATTTTAACGGCCCCGCCCGTGTAATCTATTCCAGTGACCGGGACGGACTCCGCCGATGATGGCCGACCGCCCGGACCGACGGGTCCAGGGCCGCGCACCGAGGTCGATGCCGACGTGGACGCTCGAGGGGATGCCGACGCGGACGTCGACGCCCACGGCGACACCACCCTGACCGACGACGGTTCATCGGGCCCCGGTAGCGACGACGCCACCCGCCTCGCCGTGTTCAAGGCGCTCGGGGACAACACCCGGTACGCGATCTACCTCGAGCTCGCCCGCTCGCCGCGCCCGCTGGCGACGGCCGAGGTCGCGGAGTTCCTCGGGCTGCACGTGAACACGGTCCGTCCCCACCTGGAGCGGATGCGCGAGGCCGGCCTGCTCGACGTCCACGCCGACGCCCGGGGCGGCCCCGGACGACCGCAGAACCGGTACACGGTCGCCACCGACTCCCCCTCGCTCGGGCTGGAGCCCGCGGTGTTCCCGATGCTGTCGCGGATGTTGTTCCGCATGGCGTCCGACGCCGGGCTCGGGCCGGAGGAGGCGGGCGAGGCCGGGCGCGAGCAGGGCGAGGCCGAGGGCGGGCGCTCCGTCGGCGTGCCGTGCCTCGATGCCCTCGTCGGCCGGCTGGCGGACTGGGGGTTCGACCCGGCCGTGGCACCGCAGCCGTCCGGCGCCACGATCGCGTTCACGCACTGCCCGTTCCGCGAGCTGGCGGTGGCCAACCCCGACCTCGTGTGCGGCCTGCACCGGGGGCTGGTCGAGGGCTTCGTCGACCGGGTCGGCGGCGGCAGGACGACCGCGTTCCGCAACCTGGTCGACCGGGACCCGTGCCAGGTCGACGTCCGGCTCGACCGACCACCGGCGGCGACCTCGGCGGTCGGTGACGCATGAGCCCGGCGCCGCCAACCGACGGATCGACCCTCCCGGGCCGGCCGCTCGCCAGCGGTGCGGCACGGAACGGGATTCATCGCCGGCCATCGGGAATGGTCGGCGGATTCGCTACGTTCACCAAGGAGACGGTCGTACCCCGGGACGGCCGTGAGCTCGAGGAGGCACACGAAGCGTGATCACGCTCACCGACAACGCCGCATCCAAGGTCAAGGAGCTCATCGCCGCCGAGGGCGACGAGGCGCTCGCGCTGCGGGTCGCCGTCCGCCCCGGTGGTTGTTCCGGCTTCTCCTATGAGATGTTCTTCGACACCGAGGTTGCCGCCGACGACGTGGCGCAGGAGTACGGCCCGGTTTGGGTGATCGTCGACCCGTCCAGCGCCCAGCTGCTCACGGGCGCGACGCTCGACTACACCGACGGCCTGCAGGCGGGGTTCCAGATCACGAACCCCAACGCCCAGCGCACCTGCGGCTGCGGCCAGTCCTTCAGCTGACCAACAGCTGATCTGCCGCCTGGTTCCCCGGTCGACCACGTCGGCCGGGGTTCCTTCGCGCCCGGATGGCCGACGTGTTCGCCCGTCGTGGCCGACCGTCGATGCCAATCCCGGCGCCGCGGCCCGCGCCGGGCGCGGCCTCAGCCCGTCCCGGCGATCGCGAGCTCGATCGCCTCGCGCATCTCCGCACCGTCCATCACGTAGTCGAGACGGGCGCGGGTGATGCCCGACGCGTCGAACGTGTAGAGGCTCGGCTCGAAGTCCATCCGGTACTTCGACAGCACCTCGGTCGCCTCGCCGAACCCGACACCGTCGGCGCCCTCCGGATCGACGTAGACCTCGGCGTGCACGACCGCCAGGTCGTTCCGCCCGGCGAGCTGGTCGACGAGCAGGTCGGTCGCCGGTGCGCACGCCGTCGTCTGGCAGTACCCGGGCGTGGCGATGAGGAGCACGGTGGGCTTGCCGAGCGTCAACGCCTCGGCGAGCGTGACCTCGTGGAACGGGCACTGCTCGTCGCGGGTGCAGATCGGGTCGACGCCGCGGTGGTCGTCGATCGTCGGCGTCTCGACCGGGATCGCGGCCTCGCCGGGCTGGACCAGCGCCACGTTCTGCGGGTCCGAGATCATGAAGTTGTGCTCGAGCTCGCGTCCGCCGACGCGGGCGACGGCCCGGTAGTTCCCCGCCCGCTCCGGCGTGAACGTCACCGGGTAGTAGGGGATGGGGATGCCGTCGCCGTGGGCGACCGCCTCGACCGTGAAGCCGGTTGCCTCGTCGAGGTGGGTCACGGTGATCTCGAGCGTCTCCGGGACCGTCCGCATGAAGGCGCCCTGGGCATCGCTGAGGAGGAACGGCGTGCGCTGGGGGATCCCGGTGCGCAGCGTCGTGCCGTCCGGCGGGAACATGCCGATCATCGAGCCGACGTCGTCGAACTCGCTCGAACCCGACGCGCCCGACCCGCATGCTCCGAGCGCGATCGCACCCGAGGCCGCTCCGGCGAGACCGAGGAAGCGGCGGCGCGACAACGAGCCGTGCATCGTGGGGGGCATGAGGCGCAACCTAACCTCTGCGCCGTGACTTTCTCGCGCGCCCGACGTTCATGACCGGAGCCCGTCCCGCCTCCGGAACCCCGCCCGTCGAGTTGACCGTCAACGGGCGCCAGGTCGCCGTGCGTGGCGACGTGTCGCTGCTCGCCGCGCTCCGGGAGGAGCTCGGCCTCACCGGCGCGAAGGACGGGTGCAGCCCCCAGGGCCAGTGCGGCTGCTGCACCGTGCTCGTCGACGGCCAGCCCCGCGTCGCGTGCGTCACGCCGGTGCGGCGGGTGCGTGGCCGCGAGGTGACCACGCTCGAGGGGCTCGACGAGGAGACCACCGGGCGCTGGGCGGACGCGTTCACCGCGTCGGGCGCGAGCCAGTGCGGGTTCTGCACCCCCGGCATCGTCGTGCGCCTCGCGGGGCTCGAGGCCCGCGACCCGGCGGCGCTGGCCGAGCGGACCGCGGTGGATCGTGCGCTCGCCGCCCACCTGTGTCGCTGCACCGGCTGGCAGACGATCCGTGAGGCGGCGGCCGCGGTCGCCGCCGGTGTCGACCCGTCCGCCGAGCGGCCCCGCGACCCGGCGGCCGCGGCCCGCCGAGCGACCATCGAGGGCCGCTCGCCCCAGGAGGTCGGGCCCGGTGTCGCGCTCGGCGACGGCGGCTTCGCCGACGACACGGCCCCGGCCGACGCCCTCGTCGCGGTACCCGACGGCGCCGGCGGGTGGGCCGTCGGGGAGAGCCTGACCGAGGCCCGCGTGCGGGCCGGCAAGGTGCAGGGCCGGCGCACCACGCTCGACCACGCACCGCCGATCGAGGTGCCGGCGGGCAACTGGGCGCGAACGTTGCGCACGAGCTGGACCGAGCCCGCGTACCTCGAGACCGACGCGTCGTGGTGCTCGCCCGGTGGCGAGCCCGCGACCCCGCTCGGCAACGGCGGCGCGTTCGGGGCGAAGCGCGACTCGATCGTCGTCGCCGCGGCTCGCGAGCTCGCCGACCTCCACGGCCGGCCCGTGCGGGTGCTGCTCGGGCGCGAGGACACGGTCCGCCTCGGCGCCAAGCGGCCGCCGATCGCCGTCGGCGTCGACCCGGCCGGGCGGGTGGCGGTCCGGGTCGCCCGGACCCCGGGCTACGCCGAGCTGCTGCGGGCCCACCTCGCCGAGCTCGACGTCGCCGATGGGGCCACGTCACCGGAGGTGACGGTCGAGGAGGTCGACGTGGTCGGCCCGCCCACCGGCACCGACGTGCGGGCCGCGGGATGGGCCGAGGCGGCGTTGGTGCGGGCGGCGCTCACCGGCGCGGCCGCGCCGGTGACCTCGCCCGAGGGTGCCCGAGCCGAGGTGCGCCTCGGCCCCGACGGTGTCGACGTCGCGCTGCGCTGCGGTGAGCCGCTCGACGAGGTGGTGCTGCGCTCGTACTGCATCGGCGCGGTGCACATGGCGCTCGGCTGGGTGTGCTCGGAGGCCATCGCGGTCGACCCCGACGGCGGCGTCGCCGATCTCACGATCCGCTCGTTCGGCATCCTCCGTCCTGCGGAGATGCCCCTCGTGCGCGTGCGCATCGAGCCCGACGACGGCGAGGCCGTGAACGGGTCGGACGCGGTCTTCGCCGCCACCGCGGCCGCCGCGTGGGCCGGGCTCGGCTTCCCGCCCGAGCTGCCGGCCGGCGTCGCCGCCCTCGTCGGGCTCGTCGGGCCCGGGAGCTGATGGCCGGCGGCGGCCGGGGCGACTGATGGACCGGTGCGGAGCGGCCGTTGCGCCGGGCCGGGCGGGAACCACCGGGGTTAGGGTTCGGCCATGACCGTCTTCGCCCTCATCCTGGCGATCCTCGCGATCGCGACGCTGGTCGCCGTCGTCGTCGTGCTCGTGGGGATCATGCGGCGCTGAGACGAGGGGTGGTCCCGCTTTGGCCGGACCTGCCCGCCGCTCTACGCTCGGGGCGTGGTCGGAGCCGTCATCATCGCCGTCGTCCTCGTCGTCGCCATCCCCCTGGCCGTCATCTGGTCGGGGCTGGCCGCCAGCGCGGTCCTCGGCACGCTGCTGAAGACCGACGCCGAGGCCCGCAACCCCGACAGCCCGTTCACCGACCTGAACACCTGACCAGCCGCGACCGGATCGGGTCGCGCCGACCTTCCCCGGGCTCCGGGCCCCGCCGAACCGACCTGCGCGGCGACCGACGGTCCCCCGTCACTCGCAGCAGCACGCCACCGTCTGCTCGTGGACCTGCCACCGGAACCGCACCGGTTGCGACGAGCGGCCGCAGCCGGTGCAGGTGAGCCGGAAGCCGTCGGCCACGGCCCGGATGGCCAGCGGTGACTCGCCGGTGGAGAGGCGTTTCGGCCGGGCCTTCGGCGCGGAGATCTCGGGGAGCACCGCCAGCTCGATCTCGACGTACGGCGCCGCGTCCGGGCCGGGCTCGGGGAGACGGTCCGCCAGCTCCTGCTCGGCCACGGCGCCCAGGGCCGGGTCACCGTGTCGGGCGAAGCGCAGGTGGGCGTAGGCCGTCTCGACCCCGACCTCGTCGGCGAGGGCCCGGACGACCTTGGCGTCGGAGGGCTCCGCCGGGCCACCCGATCGCCCGCGGAGACGGGTGCGGACGTCGGTCAGCACCGCCTCGAGATGACCCAGCCGCTCGGGTTCGGGGACCACCTCGGGCCCTGCGGGGGCCAGGAAGGCGTCGAGCTCCTCGAAGCGGCCGGCGTCGAACGTGCCCGACGCCTCGGAGATGCGCTCGATCTCCTCCACGAAGCCGTCGCGATCGACGCGGTGGGCGGGGTCCTCCAGCGTGTCGAGGGCGAACATGATGACGAACCGTGCCCGGCCCCCCGGTCCCTTGCGGCGCAGGATGCGGCCCATCCGCTGGATCATCTGGCGCCGGGTGCGACTCGCGCTGATCACGACGCCGAGGTCGGCGTCGGGGACGTCGATGCCCTCGTCCAGCACCCGCGGCGCGGCGATCGCATCGAGCCGCCGACCGCGCAGGTCGCCGAGGATCTCCTTGCGCTCACGACGCGCGGTCGAGCCGGTGATCGGCTCGATGTCGACGAACGGGTCGAGCCGGTTGACCGCGTGGTTGGCGCCCCGGACGGTCTCGGTGAACAGCAGGGCGCCCTCGGCGTCGCGGATCGCCGGAGCCAGCTGGCCTAAAAGCTCGTACTTGGCGCTGCTCTGGGCCACGATCTGGCGGCGTGCCGAGAAGACGTCGAGGTAGTCGCGGGCCGCGCGCCCGTCGGCGCCGCCGTCGTGCTCCGCCAGGTGGGACACGGCGGCGATGAAGTCGCCGAACGGTGTCAACGGCATGCCGGGAACGCCGCGCAGGTGATGGCGGGCGTCGACGAGGCGCTGTTCGGTCGCCACGTACTCCTTGCGCTCCTCCTCGGCCAGCCGGACGCCGACGAACGCCACCCGCGGGCGGGCGCACACGCCGTCGGCGATGGCCTCCTCGAACCCGTAGCGATGGCAGATCCCGCCGAAGTAGGGGAGCAGGAGGTCGGTGACGGCGTCGTCCGACCGCTCCAGCGTGGCGGTGAGGCCGAGCCGCTCGCCGTAGGAGGTGAGGAGCGCACGGCGCAGGACACCGCCGCCGAGGCCGTGGCACTCGTCCGCGACCAGGAGCCCGGGCCCCTCACCCGGCGGCGCGGGGCGGTGGGAGGCCGCCGAGTGGCGGGTGGCGACGAGGACGTCGCACGACGCCGGCTGGTCGCGGCCGGAGTCGCCGAGCCGGCCGATGCGGGCATCGGGTAACGCGGCGACGAGGCGGCCGTACCACTGGTCCATCAGGATCCGGGTGGGGACGAGGACGAGCACGAACCGGCCGCGACGACGCGCGTCGACGATCGCGGCGAGCGCCACGTCGGTCTTACCGGAGCCGGTGACCGCCTCGATGACGCCACGACGGCCGCACCGCACCCACGAGGTCAGCGCGTCGAGCTGCCACCGGTAGAGCTCGGGCCCGGTCGGCCCGCCGGTCGGCACGCTCAGCGTGGCGTTCGGTCTTCCATGAGGGCGTCAAGGTTATCGGCTCGACGGCGTCCGACTTCCGGGCGGGCCCATCGGCCCGGGCACACCCACGGCGCCCCGCGGGGGCGGGTCAGCTCGTCCAGCGGGACTGGCCGAATCGGTAGCCGACGGAGCGAACGGTCTGGATCAGCCCGGAGTGCTCCTCGCCGAGCTTGGCCCGCAGACGCCGGACGTGGACGTCGACCGTGCGGGCGCCGCCGTAGTACTCGTAGCCCCAGACCCGCGACAGCAGCTGCTCGCGGGTGAACACCTTGCCCGGGTGCGACGCCAGGAACTTCAGCAGCTCGTACTCCATGTAGGTGAGGTCGAGCGGTCGCCCCGAGACCGCGGCCTGGTAGGTCTCCAGGTTCAGCACGAGCTCGCCGTACTCCACCAGCTCCGGACGGGTGCCCCGGCCCGTCTTCCAGAACAGGTGCTTGAGCCGGGCCTCGAGCTCGCGGGGGTGGAACGGCGTGAGCGCGAAGTCGTCGAAGAGGTCGTCGCGCAGCTCCAGGTCGTCGAGCTGGGTGCCGCTGATCAGCAGCAGCAGGGGCGACAGCGGCATGTCCCGGCGTCGCAGCGAGCGCGCCAGCGCGAACGCGCCCTCGGGGGAGCGGTCGGCGACGATGATGGCCCCGGCCCAGCCGTCGTCGGGCTCGGTGCGGGTCGCGTTCGACTCGTCGGTCACGGCCTTCCACGGGTAGCCGGCCAGGTCGAGGGCCTGGGCCAGCTCCGGCGGTGCCGGGTCCGGGTAGAGCATCAAGGGTTCCATGATCGTCCTGGCTCGGTTGGGGGCGGGCCTACCAGTTCGGGAAGTAGCGCTGGAGCTCCCACGGGAAGATCTGGGTCCGGTACTCGCTGTACTCGGCGCGCTTGTTGCGGAGGAACCACTCGAAGATGTGGTCGCCCAGCGCCTCGGCGACCAGCTCCGAGCGCTCCATCTCGTCGAGCGCCTCCGACAGCGTCGCGGGCAGGGCCGACAGCCCCGCCTTCTCCCGCTCGTCCTCGGACATGCCCCAGATGTTGGCCGAGGTCTCCGACGGCAGCTCGTAGCCCTCCTGGATGCCCTTCATGCCGGCGGCCAGCATCACCGAGAAGGCGAGGTAGGGGTTGCACGCCGGGTCCGGCGCCCGGTACTCGATCCGGGTCGACGTCGTCTTGTTCGGCTTGGTGACCGGCACCCGGATCAGGGCGGAGCGGTTGTTGTGGGCCCACGAGACGAACGCCGGGGCCTCCGAGCCCATCACCAGCCGCTTGTACGAGTTGACCAGCTGGTTCGTGATGGCGGTGATCTCGCGGGCGTGGCGGAGCAGCCCGGCGATGAAGCCCTCGGCGACGCCCGACAGCGACGAGTCGGCGGAGTGGAACACGTTCTCGCCGTCGCGGAACAGCGACATGTGGGTGTGCATGCCCGAGCCCTGCACACCGGCCATCGGCTGGGGCATGAAGCTGGCGTGCACCCCCCGCTCGAGCGCCAGCTCCTTCACCAGGAGCCGGAAGGTCACGACGTTGTCGGCCATCTCCAGCGCGTTGGTGTAGCGCAGGTCGATCTCGTGCTGGCTCGGGCTGTCCTCGTGGAAGCTGTACTCGACCGCGATGCCCATCTGCTCGAGCATCGAGATGGTCTCGCGCCGCAGGTTGGTGGACACGTCGCGGGTCGTCAGGTCGAAGTAGGAGCCGGTGTCGAGCGGGCGGGGACCGGTCGTCGGGTCGCCGTCGGCGAAGTAGAAGAACTCCATCTCCGGGGCGACCATGAACGAGTAGCCCAGCTCACGGGCCCGATCCAGGTTGCGCTTGAGCACCTGGCGTGAGTCGCCGGCGAACGGCGTCCCGTCGACGTTCTCGATGTCGCACATGACCCGGGCGGCGGTGTCGCGCCCGACCGTCCACGGCAGGACCTCGAACGTGCTGGCGTCCGGTCGGGCGAGGACGTCGCTCTCCTGGATCCGGCTGAAGCCCTCGATGGACGAGCCGTCGAAGTGCATGCCCTCCTCGAACGCCGTCTCCAGCTCGGCGGGGCTGATGGCGACCGACTTGAGCTGGCCGGTCACGTCCGTGAACCACAACCAGACGAGGCGCACGCCCCGTTCCTCCACGCTGCGGAGCACGTAGTCCTGTTGGCGGTTCATCGACCCTCCGAATGGCTTCTGCCGGTGCCCGGCGCTGCCGTGCGCGCGGTCCCGGCTGCGAAGATGGAACACGCTCGGCGCCGGTCCCGCCAGTCGGGATCCCCCTCCGGCGTCGACATCCGGGGGCGGTTCATCAAGCGTTCACATAGGGGCAATAGCGCGGAAACTGGGGGCTGGAACCGTCATGCGTCGGAATCGCCAGCGGACGCGAGCGGTACGCTCCCGACCGCTGGTTCGACAGCAGGTCCAGTCCCCGAATTCGCACACGACCCCGCGGGTCGGAGAGGGAGAAGCGACAAGCGTGGTTTACAGAGCCGAGTACATCTGGATCGATGGAACCGAGCCGACCCCCCTGATGCGCTCGAAGACCAAGATCCTTCCCGATGGGGCCGATCTCCCCATCTGGGGCTTCGACGGTTCGAGCACCAACCAGGCGCCCGGCAGCAACTCGGACGTCGTCCTCCGGCCGGTGTTCGACTGCCCGGACCCGCTCCGCGGCGGCGACGACCGCCTCGTGCTGGCCGAGTGCCTCCTTCCCGAGTCGATGGAGCCGCACGCGACCAACACCCGGGCCCCGCTCGCCGCGATCGCCGAGCAGTACGCGTCCCACGAGTCCCTGTTCGGCATCGAGCAGGAGTACACGTTCTTCCAGGAGGGTCGCCCCCTCGGTTGGCCCGAGAACGGCGGCTTCCCCGGTCCGCAGGGCCCGTACTACTGCGGCGTCGGCGCCACCGAGATCGCCGGCCGTGACATCGTCGAGGCCCACACCACGGCGTGCATGGAGGCCGGGCTCGCCATCTCCGGCACCAACGCCGAGGTCATGCTCGGCCAGTGGGAGTTCCAGATCGGCCCGGTCGGCCCGCTCGAGGTCGGCGACCAGATGTGGATGGCCCGCTACCTCCTGTTCCGCATCGCCGAGGACTTCGGCGTGGACGCCTCGATCGTCGCCAAGCCCATCAAGGGCGACTGGAACGGCGCCGGCGCCCACACCAACTACTCGACCAAGGCCATGCGCGAGAACTACGAGGCCATCCTCGGGGCCTGCGAGGCCCTCGGCGCCCCCGGCAAGCCCGAGGAGCACCTGGCCGGTTACGGCGTCGGCTACGAGGAGCGCCTCACCGGCCTCCACGAGACCGCCCACTTCTCGGAGTTCCGCTACGGCGTCTCCGACCGTGGCGCCTCGGTCCGCATCCCGTGGCAGGTCAAGGTCGAGGGCAAGGGCTACATCGAGGACCGTCGCCCGAACGCCAACATGGACCCGTACACCGTTGCCCGTCTCATGACCGAGACGGTCTGCGCCGCGGAGGCCAAGGCCGGCCTCGGCTGATACTCGCTCGCCGGCTTCGCCGGTCGAGCTGCGTTCAGCTCTGGCTCAGACATGCGATCACATCGACGGCGGGGGCTTCGGCCCTCGCCGTCGTCGCGTCTCGGGGCGGCTTTTCGCGGATCTTTACGCGACGGATCATGACCTCGCCTTCACGGGCTCCTAACAACTCCTCCGCATCGTGGGTCCCGTTCCGACGTGGTCCCCAGGAGGAGACGATCCGATGAAGCGCCTGATCGCATCAACGGCGATGGCGTCCGTGCTGGTCGGCGGCGCCGCGGCGGCGGTGGCCGCCGGTGTGCCGACGCTCGCCGGCGCCCAGTCCGACGACGAGGTGACCACCACGACGGTCGAGGACACGACGTCGACGACCGCCGACGCCGAGGACGACGTCACCTCGCCCCCGTCCTGGGTGGACGACGTGCTCGAGGGGCTGGTGGCCGACGGCACGCTGACCGCGACGCAGGCCGACGCGGTCGCCGACGCCCTCGAGGAGGCCCGCCCGGCCCGCGGCGGCCGGTTCGGTCCCCACGGCCCGTTCCTCGCGGCCGACGCGGTCGCCGAGGTCCTCGGGATGGAGCCTGACGAGCTCGGCGACGCGCTCCGGGACGGCCAGACCCTGGCGGAGCTCGCCGAGGCCGCCGGTGTCGACGCCGCGGCCGTCGTCGACGCCATCGTGACCGCGGCCGGCGAGCGCATCGACGACCTCGTCGAGGACGGGCGCCTGACGGCGGAGGAAGCAGCCGAGAAGGAGGCCGAGGTGGCCGAGCGGGCCGAGGCCATCGTCGCCGGCGAGTACGAGGGCCCGTTCGGCCGCGGCTTCGGCCCCGGACGCGGCGGCCCCCGCGGCGGCTGGTTCGGTCGCGACGGCTGACGCCGGGTGCCGGGTCCCGCCGGCGAGACGGCGGGCCGACCCGGCGGTGGGTCCGTCCCGGCCGACGACCCGCTCCCGGTCGAGATCCCGGCACGGCCGGCCGCCCCGTGCGGCCGGCCGTGGCCGTTCCGGGGCGGTGTGGCCACCTCGCTACGCTCACGCCGATGCACGACGACGCCCCGTCCGCCGCGCCCGCCACCGCCGGGTTGGTCGAGACCTCGACCCGCCTCGGCCGGCTCCGGTGGATGGAGCTGCGACTGTTCGAGATCCTCGGCTCCTGGGTTCCCGGGACCGACGAACCCGAGATCAGCGCGTTTCTCGCCCGGACGTCGTACCACCATGCGTGGCATGCCGACCTCTGGCTGGAGCACCTGCCCACCCTCTGGGGTGAGGATGCCGAGACGTTGACGAGCCCGGGGCCCGGCGGGGCCGCGCTCTGCGACGCGCTGACGGCCGGCGCGACGGGCTCGGTGGAGCGGCTGGTCGGGACGCATCGGGTCGTGCTGCCCCGGCTCCTCATCGCCTACCGCTCGCTGGTCGCCTCCGTGCCGGTGGCGGCCGCCGGGCCGCTCCGACGCTGGTCACGGTTGGTGATCGAGGATCTCCGCGACGACTGGGCCACCGGGGAGATGCTCCTGCAGGGCCTGCTGGACGACGACGCAGCCCTCGATCGGGCCCACGCCCGTCACCGGGAGATCGAGGGTTTCGCGACGAAGGCGGCAAACGACTGGACCGACGTGGCTAACCTCGCAACGTTGCGCAGGGCCGCCGCCACCGGGGCGGGCCCGGGCGATCCGTGAGCCGAGCGTTTCGGTCTTCCGCGGTCGTCCGACTCGGTCCCGTCCGCGATCCGAGTGATAGAACACCGTTCTCACAGGGGTCGTGCGGAGGTGGTTGGGAGGTTGGGCCTCTTGACCGCACAGGTAACCTGTAGCACACATGTAGGTAAGGACGGTGCCCTGTGCGAGGGCGCCGGCGGAAGCGGCAGTTCGAGGGACTGCCGCCGTCGGCGTTCGGGGCCCGTGCGAGATGAGACAGCGTCGAGAGAGGGTGCACGTTGCCGAAGGAGCGCGTTGAGCGGGACGAAGAGGACCTCGTCCGGCTGTACCTCACCGACATCGGTCAGTACCCGCTGCTGACCAAGGATGACGAGGTGCGCCTCGCCCAGGCGATCGAGGCCGGCAACGAGTCCCGGACCCTTCTCGATGGAGGCGGGGACGAGCTCACGCCGGCGAAGAAGCGCGAGCTTCGTCGTCGGGTGCGCGAAGGCGAGAACGCCGAACGTACGTTCGTGCAGTCCAACCTTCGTCTGGTCGTGTCGATCGCGAAGAAGTACCAGGCCTCGGGCCTGCCTCTCCTCGATCTGATCCAGGAGGGCAACCTCGGCCTGATGCACGCGGTCGAGAAGTTCGACTGGCGCAAGGGCTTCAAGTTCTCCACCTACGCCACCTGGTGGATCCGCCAGGCGATCACCCGCGGCATCGCCAACACGGGCCGCACGATCCGCCTGCCGGTCCACGCCGGTGACACGCTGGCCCGCCTGCAGAAGGCCCGGGCCCGCCTCGAGCTGAAGCTCGGCCGGCCGGCCACGCTCTCGGAGCTGGCCACCGAGGTCGAGATGCCCGAGGACAAGGTGACCGAGGCCCTGCGGTTCGCCGCGGAGCCGCTGTCGCTTTCCGAGCCCCTCCGTGAGGACGGCGACGCCGAGCTCGGTGACGTCGTCGAGGACCGGTCCGCCGAGTCCCCGTTCGAGGTCGCGGCCACGGCGCTGCTGCCCGAGGAGATCTCGCGGCTGCTCGCCCCGCTCGACGAGCGGGAGCGGGAGATCCTCAAGCTCCGCTTCGGTCTCGATCGTGGTGAGCCCCGGACGCTCGAGGAGGTCGGGGAGCACTTCAACCTGACCCGTGAGCGGATCCGCCAGATCGAGGCCCGGGCGATGTCCAAGTTGCGTCACCCGAGCAGCGACACCGGCGCCCGCGACCTGCTGGCGGTCTGAGCCGCCGCCGGTCGAACAACGATCGAGCACGAAGCCCGGGGTTCGCCCCGGGCTTCGTCGCGTCCGGGCCCATGCGGTCGTCGGGATGACGGCGGTCGTCCAGATGACGGCGGTCGGGGCGATGGCGGGGCGGCACCGGGCCCGGTCAGCGCCGGCCGGCCTCCCGCCTGGCGCGACTCGAGGTCCAACGTGCGAGGAACAGCCCGCCGAGGACGAGGAAGACCAGCGCGAACGGGATGGAGTCGCCGAGGGCCTCGTCTCCGGTGACCGGTTCTCGCACGACGCTCGCCTCGGCCACGTCCACCTCGGTCGTCACCGTCAGCAGCTCGCCGCCGCCGGTCGTGCCGACGAGCTCGATCTCGTAGGTCCCGGGGTTGACCGACGGGAGGGCGACGGTGACCGCGATCTCACCGTCGAGATCGGCCGTGGTCGTGGCCAGGCGCCGGTCGGTGGCCGGGAACCAGATCTCGACGGTGGACGCGGCGGCGAAGACCCCGCCCTCCACGGCGACGGCGCCGCCGGACGCGGGTGTGTCGGCTCGGACCTCCGCCCATGCGGACCCGTCCCCGGTGGTCCCGTCGTCGCTGCGGTTGGCCACGATCGTCGTGGTCGCCCCCGGCGCAGTCGTGGCCGGTGTCGTGGCGCCCGGTGCCCCCGAGGTCGGCACCGCGGTGGTCGACGCGGCGGGCACGCCGGAGACGGTGGCGCCCGTCGTCACGTCGGTCGACGCCGACGGGCCGTCGGCCGCCCGTGCCGGGGTGGCGCGCAGGGGACCCACGGCCGTGGCGGTGACGGCCACGAGGACCGCGAAGACGGCATGGATGACGAGGGTCGATCGTCGTGCCCGGCAGCGGGCGGAGGGGCCGTGGCGCATCACCCTGGTCGTCGACCCGTTCGGCCCCGGGGTTGACTCCCGGCGTCCGGGCACGGTCCTGGTCGGTGGCGGAGGTGGACGGGAATCGAACCCGCCGGAGGGGGATCGCCCCTCCCGACCGCGTTGAAGGCGGCGGAGCCCACCAGGTGCTCGGACACCTCCATCGCACCGACGGCGCGACCCTAGCCCTGATCGTTCACGGGCACCCCCGAGGACCACCGATGACGGCTCATCGGGCGTGCGTGTCCGGTTCCGCTCTCATCCTCCGAGCCCGATGAGCCGCCTGCACAGATGCAGACCCCGTCATCTCGGGTCGACAACGTCCTGACCAGGCCAAACGGAGCGATGTGAACAATTGGGGCTACCGAGCGGCGACCCGTCGCACCCGTTCGGTGCCGAACCCCGCGCCGCGCGTCGGTCGCCGCTTCCCGGAACGGTGGACGGGCAGGGACGGGACCTGGGGGTACCGGGGTTACACTCGCCCGACATGAAGAAGCTGATGTCCGTGGTCGTCGCGATCGCCCTGGCGGCGGTCGCAGCCCGCAAGCTGCGCGGTGAGTGACCACCCCGTGACCTGACCGACGCGATCGTGGGGGCGGCTTGTCGTCGTCCCCGCGGTCGGCTAGGTTCTGCTTCCTCTTCCCCTTGTCTGCGTTCTGCGCGCGCAAGGGGATCTCATGTTTTTCGCCTGCTGGTCGGTCAAGGGCGGCTCCGGTGCATCCGTGGTCGCCGCCGGGCTGGCCCTCTCTCTCGCCCGGGGCTCCGCGACCGGTGCGCTCCTGGTCGACTGCGACGGGGACGCTCCCGCGGTACTCGGTGTGGCCGAGCCCGAGGGCCCGGGCCTCGCCGGTTGGACCGCGGGCGCGCAGGGCGCCGCCGCGCTGTCCCGCCTCGAGCAGCCCGCCGGTTCGGGCCTCGCCGTGCTCCCCCGGGGCGACGGCCCGCTCGACGCCTCCCGGGCCGACGAGCTCCTCGACGCCCTGACCGGCCAGCCGCGGCCGGTGGTCGTCGACGCCGGGCTGCTCGCGGCCAACGGCGACGCCGACCACGAACTGGCCCGCTGCCTGGCCGCCGGCGCCACCCACTCGCTCCTCGTCACCCGACCGTGCTACCTGGCGCTGCGTCGCGTGGCCGCGGCGCCGATCCGGCCATCGGGGGTCGTGCTCGTCACCGAGGACGGCCGTTCGCTGCGCGCCGCCGACGTCGAGGCCGTGGTCGAGGCCCCCGTCGTCGCCGAGGTGCCCCAGGACGCCAGCATCGCCCGGGCGGTCGATGCCGGCCTGCTCGCCCGCCGGCTGCCCCGCTCACTCGAACGGTCGTTGCGGAGCGCGGCGTGAGCGACGTGGCGGTCCCGTCCGCCACCGAACCGGTCGCGGCCACGCCCGGTACCGGTCCCTCCGCCGCCACGGTCGATGCCATCGTCGAGGCGATCTGGTCTTCCGTCGGCCCGTCGCTGCGCAGCCTCGCCGAGGACGAGGTGCGGGCCCATGTCCGTACGGAGGCGCCGCCGCTCGTGGCCGAGGACGACCTCGACGCGGCGACGCACCGCCTGTTGGGCCGTGCGGACGGCCTCGGGCTCGTGATGGCCCACTTCCACGACGAGGCGGTGACCGACGTCCTGGTCAACGGGAACGGGGGCATCTGGATCGAGGGCCCGGCCGGGCTGCGGCGGGAGGGCGGGCCCCTCGACCAGGTCGCGCTGGCCCGCCTGACCGAGCAGCTCCGGGCGCACGGCCACGTCCGCCTCGACCGCGCCGAGCCGCTGGCCGACCTCACGCTGGGCGACGAGTTCCGGGTCAACGTGGTGCTGCCGCCCGTCGCGGTGGACGGCCCGTGTGTGGCGCTGCGCCGGGTCGGCGGTCGTCGGCGATCCCTGGCCGATCTCTGCCCCGCGCCGGTGGCGTCGGAGCTCGCCGAGGCGGTCCGACGACGCGACGACATCGTCGTCAGCGGCGGGACGGGGGCCGGCAAGACCACCCTGCTCGGTGCGCTCGCGGGTGCGGTCGGCCCCACCGAGCGGATCGTCACCATCGAGGACACGCCGGAGCTGGCGCTGGCCCACGACCACGTCGTCCGGCTCCGCAGCCGCGAGGCCAACGGGGACGGCGCCGGCGCCATCGACATCCGGCGGCTGGTGCGCAACGCGCTCCGCATGCGCCCCGACCGCATCATCGTCGGCGAGGTCCGGGGCCCCGAGGTCCTCGACATGTTGTGGGCGATGAACACGGGCCACGCCGGGTCGCTGTCCACCGTGCACGCCAACTCGCCACGGGACGCCCTTCGCCGGCTGGAGTCGCTCGCCCTGCTCGCCGGTTCCCGGTTGCCGGTCGACTCGATCCGTGACCAGCTGCGGTCGGCCGTCGACCTGGTCGTGCAGGTCGAACGCCGCGACGACGGCACCCGCGCGGTCACCTCGGTGGTCCGGGTCGGCCCCGACGCGGACTGGACGAGCGGCGACGGCCTCGAACCGGTACCGGTCGCCGCGTCGTCGTCGGACGGGCCGTGACCGCCGCACTCGTCGCCGCGGCGACCGTTGCGGTGGCGCTCCTCCTGCGACACGCGCCGTCGACGCGTGCCGTCCTCGTCCGCCGACGCCTGGGGCGCGCGGCGCCCCCGGCCGCGGTCGATCACCTCGCCCGACGGACGGGCGGACGGGTGCCGCCGGCGGTCGCCGCCGGCGTGATCGTGTTGGCCACGGTCGTCGCGTACGGCCTCGTCGGCGCCGGCGCCACCATCGGCCTCGTCGCGCTCTCGGCCGCGTCGTTCGTGCTCGCCCGACGGGCCCGGCGCGGGGGCCGGGCGCGCTCGGACGCCGACGAGCTTGTGGTGGTCCTCGAGCGGGCCGCCCGGTCGCTGCGCTCCGGGGCGTCGCTGAGCCGGGCCCTCGAGGACGGCCTCGACGGTGCCGGGCCCGGGTTGCGGTCCTCGCTCGGTGACGTGCGCTCGGTGCTCGTCGCCCAGGCCGGCTTCACCGACGCGGTGGCGTCGTGGCCGGTCGCGCTCGGCCGGGACCACGAGATCGCCGCCGCGACCCTCGGCCTCGCCGCCGACCTCGGCGGCGGACGGGCGCGGCTGCTGGACGCGACGGCCCGGCTGCTGCGGGCCGAGCTCGACACCCGCGCCGAGGTGGCGGCGGCCGCCACCCAGGCCCGGATGTCGGCCGCCGTGCTCGCGGTCGCCCCCGTCGGGTTCCTCGCCCTCTCGGTCGGCATCGACCCCTCGGTCGCCGACACGATGCTGCACACCCCGGCGGGACGGATGTGCCTCGTCGCCGGGGTCATGCTCGACCTCATCGGCTTCGCGGTCATGCTGCGCACCGTCGGCCGGGCGATGCCCCGATGACCGTGCTCGGCGCACTGTGGTTCGCCTGGCTGCTGCTCCTCGGCATCGGCCACCGCCCCGCACCGCCGCGGGCCCGCGCCCTGGTCGCGGCGCCGGCCACCGGCTGCGGCCACGGGTCGCGCCGTTCGCTGGCGCGCCAGCCGGCGCGTGCTGTCGCCGCGGTCCGCGCCGCGCTCGGTCGGCCGCCGGATGCGCGATCCGATCAGCGGATCGTGCTCGCCGTCGCCGGCGGTGTCGCGGCGGTCGTCGTCGCCGGTCCGCCCGGCGTCCTCGTCGGCGCCGGTGTGTGGCTCGCGGCCGTGGTCCGCGACCGCGGCCGCAACCGCCGCCGACCCGACCGCTGGCGACCGGAGCTGATCGTGACCTGCGAGCTGCTCGTGCTCGCCCTCGATGCCGGCCTGCCGCTCCTCGACGCGCTCGACGCCGTGTCCCGCCGGCTCGGCGGCCCTGCGGCCCGGGCGTTGCGTGACTGCGTGGGCGACGGTCTCGACGTGGCCGATCGCCTGGAGGCGCTCGGCCGGCGCGAACCGGTGAGCCGCCCGCTGGTCGCGGTGCTGGTCGACGGGGTCCGGTACGGCGCTCCGGTCCGTGCCGCGTGCGTCGCCGCGGCGAACGACCTCCGCACCGCCCATCGGCGGTCGATGGACGCGGCCGTCCGGTCCGTCCCCGTCAAGCTGCTCTTCCCCCTCGCCCTGTTCGTGCTCCCGGCGTTCGTCGTGCTGACCGTCGGGCCGGTGGCGCTGAGCGCGCTCGACGGTCTCGTGCGCTGACCGCCCTCGCGGCGCACCCGCTCGCGGCCCCGGCCGCTCCCGCGTTCCCACGACCGACGAGGTCCAACATGTCGACCCACCAACACACGATCGATCCGATTCCGACCGCCCCGACACCTGCCGCGCCGGCCGTCCCGGACGAGCTGGCGGTCGACGCCAGCCCGACCGACGCCCCTGCGCTCGGTCGAGGGATGCCCGCCGCCGGCGATCCGGCGCCTGCCGGCACCGCGGAGACGACGGCGGCGCCTCCCGCGTCGCCCTCCCGTGGTGGTGACCGGGGCCAGACCACGGTCGAGTACGCACTCGTCGTGCTCGGGGCGGCGACGGTCGCCCTGCTCGTGCTCGCCTGGGCCAGCGGCTCCGGCCGCATCGGAGCGCTGCTCGACGCCGTGTTCGACCAGGTCATCGGTCAGGTGGCGTGACCGGGGCCGCCACTCGGCGGCCAGGCGGCGATCGCGGCCAGGCGGCGGTGGAGGTGGCACTCGTCCTCCCCGTCGTGCTGGTCGCGGCGCTCGCCGTCGCCCAGGTCGGCGTCGTGCTCCGCCAGGCCGTGCTCGTGACCCACGCGGCGCGCGAGGCGGCCCGGGCCGCGGCGGTCGAGCCCGGCACCGCGCCGGCGGCGGCCGCTGCCGCGGCTGCGGTGGGGGCGGAGCGCACGGTGGTCTCCGTCAGCCGCGCGGGCGGGGTCGTGACCGTGCGCGTCGACCACGCGTCCGCCACGGTCGTGCCGGTGGTCGGTGCTCTCGTCGGCGACGTGCCGCTGAGCGCCGAGGTCACCATGCGGGACGAGACGGCCACGAGCTGATGGGATCGGCCTGACGGGGCTCGGCCGCGCGGCGCGGTCGCCGCGATCAGGTGCCGTCGAGGAGCGTGCGCAGGAGGGCGACGGCCGCGTCCTTGTCGAGCGGCTGGTTGCCGTTGCCGCACTTCGGCGACTGGACGCACGAGGGGCAGCCGTCCGTGCATGCACACCGCTCGATCACCTCCAGCGTCGCCGCCAGGTGGCGGTCGGCGGCGTCCCACGCCAGCTCGGCGATTCCGGCCCCGCCGGTGTAGGCGTCGTGGATGGCGATCGTCGGTAGCCGGGTGTCGGCCTGCAGCGCCGTGGACACGCCGCCGACGTCCCAGCGATCGCAGATGGCGAACAGCGGCAGGATGCCGATGGCGGCGTGCTCGGCGGCGTGCAGCGCGCCGGGGAGGGCGTCGACGCCGACCCCGGCCCGGGCGATGAGCCCGGGGTCGAGGGTGTACCAGACCGCCCGGGTCACCAGGATCGACGGCGGGAGATCGAGCGGCTCGGAGCCGATCACGTCGCCCGAGCGCCCGTCGATCTCCTGGTAACCGATCACCCGGGAGCTGACCTCGACCGTCCCGATCGCCAGCCGGGCCCCTCCGACCGCCCGACTGCGCTCCTCCTCGAGGATGCGCAGGTCGATCTCGCTGCGGGCGCGGGTCCACCGCTCGTCGTCGAGGGCCTCCTCGACATGGGCGCAGCGCAGGTCGAGGTCGAGGTCCATCACCCGCCACGCCGTCCCCTGGTGCAGGTACACGGCGCCGGGGTGCACGACCGCCGGCGCACGATCGGCGTCGACCGTGCCGATCACCCGCTCGTCGTCCGCGGCCAGGATCTTCACCTGACCGGCCGAGCTGCTGCGCAGGCTGATGCCGTGGCTCGGCCAGCCGTGCCCGTCCCACACCGCGATCGGGTCCGCGCGGCCGCGGCGCATCCGCCGCCGGACCCGCAGCCGGTCGTCGTGCACCAGGCGGCGGATGCCCTCGTCGAGGTCGGGCCAGTACCGGTCGTCGCCGCGG
Organism: Actinomycetota bacterium; assembly: GCA_034211175.1. Lineage (GTDB taxonomy): Bacteria > Actinomycetota > Acidimicrobiia > Acidimicrobiales > CAIXPF01 > JAXHUH01. Next base: position 3,972 of record JAXHUH010000218.1, on the reverse strand, counting down.
CGCAGCGGGCGCTCGGCCGCCGCGCACTCGAGGTGGGGCCCGAGGAGGTGGGGGTTGGACGGGTTGACCACCGCCGGTTCCGGCCGGCGGGTGAGGATCTCGTCGGGGTGGCGCGCCAGCCACTGGTCGAGCTGGTCGTCGCCGGTGACCAGCGCGGCGAGCGAGGCCCGGCCGTCGCGGCCCGCCCTGCCGATCTGCTGCCACAGCGACGCGAACGTGCCGGGGAAGCCACACAGCACCGAGGCGTCGAGCCCGCCGATGTCGATCCCCAGCTCCAGCGCCGACGTCGTCACCACACCCCGGAGCCGACCGTCCCACAGCTCGTCCTCGATGGCGCGCCGCTCCTCGGGCAGGTACCCGCCCCGGTAGGGCCGGACCCGGTCCCGTCGCCCGTCGAGGCGGCGGCGGGCATCGGCGGCGATGAGCTCGGTCCGGCGGCGGGAGCGGCAGAAGGTGATCACCCGCCGGCCGTCGTCGACCAGCGCGGCGGTCAGCGCGGCCGCGTCACCCGACACCCGGCCGCCGGCGGCCGGGTTCCACAGCGCCAGCAGCCGCTCGCTGGCCGGTGAGCCGTCCTCGGTGACCTCGGTGACGTCGAGCCCGCACAGGGCGCGGGCGAGCTGGCCGGGCTCGCCGATCGTCGCGGACGTGAAGACGAAGACGGGCGACGACCCGTAGTGCTCGCACAGGCGGCGCAGCCGTCGCAGGATGTGGGACACGTGGGTGCCGAACACGCCGCGGAGCACGTGCATCTCGTCGATCACGACGTAGCGGAGACGACCGAGGAACGTCGACCACTTGTCGTGGTGGGGGAGGATGCCGTGGTGGAGCATCTCCGGGTTGGTCAGCACCACGTTGGCGTTGGAGCGCAGCCAGGCCCGCTCCTGGCCATCCGCGTCGCCGTCGTAGGCACCCGCCGCCACCTTGGGCAGGTCCAGCTCGGTGAACGTGCGGAGCTGGTCGCGGGCGAGCGCCTTCGTCGGGTAGAGCAGGAGCGAGCTGGCCGTGCGCACCGACCGGGACGCGGCCTCGACGATCGGTGCGACGTAGCAGAGCGACTTGCCCGACGCCGTGCCCGTCGCCACTGCCACCGAGTGCCCGTCGCGGGCCAGGTCGATCGCCGTTGCCTGGTGGCTCCACAGCCGGTCCACGCCCAGCGCCGCCCGCACGTGGTCGGGGAGGGGCCGGCGGAGCTCGCCCCAGGTCGGGTCCCGGCGGGGTTGGCGGACCAGCGCGACGAGCTGGTCCTCGACCGCCCGGTCGCGCAGCGTGCGCTCCAGCCGGTCGAGGTCGGTCCCGGAGACGTCGGGGCCGGTCACGGCAGCGATGGACACCGACCTCAGACTAGGAGGGGGCACTGACACTGCGGGGATCCCACCGGTCCCCGGATCATTCTCACTGCCTGCGCTCATCCGGCCACGCAAGGACATTCTGGTTTCGATGCCGTGACGATGTGGTTACCGATCTCGGGTCGCGGGAAGGCACAATGGAGTCATGGAGTCCAGGGTCGATCGCACACCGAACGGGTCCGAGCCCGTACTGGTGGTGCGCGGCGATCTGGACCTCGCGTCCGCGCCGGCGTTGCGGGCGGCGATCATCGGTGCCGTCGAGCCCGGCCGCGACCTGACCATCGACCTCTCCGCCGTCGACCTCGTCGACTCGACCGGCATCGGCTGTCTCATCGGCGCCCTCCGGCGGGTGCGTCAGGCGGGCGGCGACGTCGCGCTGCGCGACCCGCGCCCGCGGGTGCTCGATCTCCTCGAGCTGTGCGGCCTCGACTCCGTGTTCACGATCGTGTCCACCCGGGAGGTGGGCGACCGCCCATGAACCGGCTCGTCGAGCTCGCCTTCCCCTCGCGCACCGACTACCTGGCCGTCGCGCGGCTGGTGGTGGTGGCCGCGGCGTCCATCGAGCCGGCGCTGGGCGAGGAGCGTCTCGACAACCTCCGCCTCGCCGTCTCCGAGGCGTGCACCAACGCCATCGAGGCGCAGCAGGCGTCGGGCGCCACGCAGGAGGAGATCCTGGTGCGCTGCCAGATCGACGACGAGCGCATCGCCGTCGAGGTGCTCGACCAGGGCGGCGGCTTCGACCCCGACACCGTGCCGGAGCTGCCCGAGCCCGACCGCCCCGAGCGCCTCGATCACGAGAGCGGGCTCGGCCTGACCCTGATCAGGCTGCTCACCGACGAGACCCAGATCGTGTCGTCGTCCCAGGGCACCCTGATCCGGATCATCATGTATCGGGAGCCGTCGGCCCAGATGGCCAGCTGAGCCCCGTCGTCCCCCGCCTGGGGACCGCGCCCATCACCGTTGTTGGGCGTGTCGGGGCCGATTGCTCCAGCCCGGAGGTCCCCGCGCCGAGGTGATGAGCGCGCGGCGCATACGATTCGGCGTCCGCGAACCTACGGTTCGGTCACCCTCGGAGCACCTGCATGAGCACGGATCGCGACGGCGAGGTCGCCTCGCCCCATCATGGACCCGACGAAGCGTTCCCCCGCCATCGCTGGGGCGAGTCGAACCGCTTCGTTCCCCGCACGTTCGTTCAGCCCTTCCAGCGCCTCATGCACGAGGAGACGACGGGCGGCGTCGTCATGCTCATCGCCGCCCTCGTCGCCATCGTGTGGGCGAACTCGCCGTTCTTCCACAGCTACGAGGACCTGTGGCACCACACCGAGATCGGCTTCGAGATCGGCGACCTGCTCCACGTCGAGCACAGCCTGGCCCACTGGGTCAACGACGCCCTGATGGCGCTGTTCTTCTTCATGATGGCGCTCGAGATCAAGCGCGAGCTGCTCTTCGGCCACCTCCGTGACCCGAGGGCCGCGGCGCTGCCCGCCATCGCCGCGGTCGGCGGCATGGTCATCCCGGCGAGCATCTTCTTCGCCATGAACGCCGGCGGTGCCGGCGTCGACGGCTGGGGCATCCCGATGGCGACCGACATCGCGTTCGCGGTCGGGGTCGTCGCCCTCGTCGGCAAGCGGGTGTCGCCCGGCGCCCGGGTGTTCCTGCTGTCGCTGGCCATCGTCGACGACATCGGCGCCATCATCGTGATCGCGCTCTTCTACACCGAGAGCGTGAGCTTCGGCTGGCTCGCCGCCGCGGTCGTCGGCCTCGTGGTCGTCGACGTGATGCGGCGCATCGACGTCCGCTCCCACGCCCTCATCCTCCCGCTCGGCATCTTCGTCTGGCTGTGCGTGCTCGAGTCGGGCATCCACGCCACGATCGCCGGTGTCGCCCTCGGGTTCCTGACCCCGGCCTGGCCGTTCTACGACCCGCACCGCTTCGCCGGGTCGGCGCTGCCGCTGGTCAACCGGGTCCAGCGCAACTTCGACGACGGCCTCACCCACGCGGAGGCCGAGGAGAACGAGCACGTCATGGCCGACCTCGTGCGGCTCAGCCGGGAGACGATGTCGCCGTTGCAGCGTCATCTCTTCCTGCTCGAGCCGTGGGTCGCCTTCGGCATCGTGCCGCTCTTCGCGCTGGCCAACGCCGGCGTGCGCTTCGTCGACGGCGTCGAGGGGATGGACAACGCAGTGACCTTCGGTGTCGCCGCCGGCCTCATCCTCGGCAAGACGATCGGCGTCTTCGGCGCGACGTGGATCGCGGTCAAGGCGGGCATCGGCCGGCTCCCCGATCGCACGAACTGGTCGCACGTCGTCGGCCTCGCCATGTGCTCCGGCATCGGGTTCACCGTCGCCCTGTTCGTGGCGAACCTCGCCTACCCGGACGCAGCGGCGCTGCAGGACTCCGCCAAGATCGGCATCCTCGGCGGCAGCTTCGTCGCCGGCGTGCTCGGCTTCGGCATCCTCCGACTCCAGAAGCCGCTGGTGGACGAGCCGCCCGCCGCGGCGGCCGGTGGTGCCGAGACCCCGGCCTCGCGGGCCGTGGAGGGCTCGGCCCACTGACCACCGGCGCCCCCGGGCGCCGACCCCACTGACCGCCGCCGGGGCGGGACCAGGTCGGTCCCGCCCCG
>JAXHUH010000217.1:0-15657 GCA_034211175.1 Actinomycetota bacterium | reverse complement strand
CGGCCGGTGTCGCGCCGCCGCCCGGGTTCACCGGGCCCGCCACGGTCGTCGTGGTGGGGCCGGTGGTGCCCGACCCGGCGGTTGCCGGCTCCGCGTCGCCCGGCCCGGCCGTCGGCGACGTCGACGAGGGCGCCGCGACGGGCGGCCCATCGTCGATCGCCCCGGGTTGCGCGGCCGGTGGCGCACTCGGCGACGGGGCTCCGGGCCCCTCGTCGGCGGCTGGGGCGTCGGGAACGGTCGTGTCCCCGTCCGCCGAGCCGTTCGGGCCGGTGGAACCGGGCGCACCGGGCGCCGGTCCGGGGCCGTCGTCGCCGGGCGACCGATCGCCGTCCGACGCCGGTGTGCCCACCGGCGCGTCGTGGAGCCCGAGCAGGTCGCCGACGTCGATGACGTCCGCGGCGTGGAGGCCGCCGACCGTCGCCGCGGCGAGCGCCCCGCCGAGCAGGACCTTGCCCGCGACGGCGGTCACCGCCGCGGCCGCTGGCAGCCGTCGCCTCCGGTCGATGCCGGCGACCGTCGCCCCCTCGGCGGTCGCTGCCGAGGGCCCCCGGGTGAACGCGGCGAGCTCGGGGGAGTGGCGCAGCGGTTGGTCCGGCACGTAGGCGGTGCGCAGATCGGCGACGAGCGTCGCGATCGCCGCCAGGTCGTCACCGTCCTCGCCGGCGAGCACGGCATCGATCGGGTCGGCCGCGGTCGCGCCGCGCCCGGACTCGCTGATCGGCCGGTGGTCGGGGTGGTCGTCGTGTGCCACGTCTCACTCCTGCACCGAGAGCTGGGAGCGGAGCTGGCGGAGCGCGCGGTGCTGCAACGCCCGCACGGCGCCCGGTTGGCGGCCGGTGGCCGCCGCGGTCTCCTCGACGCTCAGCTCCGCCACGATGCGAAGCACCAGGACCTCCCGCTGTTCGTCGGTGAGTGGTGCGAGCAGCTCGGAGAGCCGCTCGTGGGCACCGACGGCCGCGAAGCCGTCGTCCGCGTAGCCGGCCTCGGGCATCGTCGAGGGGTCGACCGGAAGGGCGTGGACCCTTCGACCGAAGCGACGTCGCTCGTCGACCAGCCGGTTCCGGGCGATGGTGAACACCCAGGCGCGGAACTGGGCCGCGTTGCCGGCGAAGGTCCCGACGGAGCGGCAGACCACGACCAGCACCTCGTTCGCCAGGCCCTCGGGGTCGTCCGCACCGCGGGCGCGGGCGAAGCCGACGAGGCGCCGGTCCACGAGGCCCACGAGGCCGTCGTAGCCGGCGGGCTCACCGATCTGGGCCCGATGCAGGAGGTCGCTGAAGACCTCGTCCTCCACCGCCGCGCCCGTCACCATGCTCAGAGTCGGCAGTTGCCGCCGGGAGTTGACCTCTCGGCGGGAAGATGGCGGGACCTCCGGCCGGACGCCAGGGGACGTGACCGTCGCGCCGGTCAGGTCCCGCCGGGTCCACCCCCTGCCGGCCGGGCCGGCTCCTGGACGAGAACGGCCGCGGCCGCCAGCACGAGCGCGGCCGCGGCGAAGACCCACAGCGTCACCCCGTAGCCGCCGGTCAGGTCGGCGCCGACCGACAGCATCGCGGGGCCGATGGCGGACCCGCCGACGCCGGCGGCCATGACGACGCCACGCAGCTCGCCGATGCGGCCGAGGCCGAACCAGCGGGGGAGCACGACCCCCTCGAGCGTGCGGATCGCGCCGCCCGAACCGCCGAGGAGGATCCCGTACAGCGCGGCGGTCAGCCGGCCGGACACCAGCCCGACGGCGAGGGGAGCCAGGGCGAGGCCGAGGATCGACGATGCCAGCAACCAGCGCGGCTTCAGCCGGTCGGCCAGGCGGCCCATCGTCAGCGCCGCGGCGATCGTCGCCACCGTCTGCGGCACGAAGTTGGCCGCGGCCTCGACCTCGCTCAGTCCCTGCCGACCGAGCACGTCCACCTGGTGGAAGATGAGCGCGGTGCCGACGAGGGCCGACAGGGACACCGCGCCGACCACGACGAGGAAGGCCGGATGGCGCAGGATCTCGGCCATCGACGGGTCGGCCGCGGTCCGATCGGTCGTCGTTCGGTCGGTCGCGGTTCGGTCGGTCGTGGTCGCGTCGGCCGTCGCGGGAGCGATCACGGGGTCACCCGATGCGCTGCCGTCCGGCGGATCGGCGTGGTCCGACGCCCCGGGGACGGGCCCGAACCCCGGCGGGTTGCGCACCACGAACAGGCCGAGCGGGACCATCACCGCCCAGACGGCGCAGCCGAGCACGACCCACGCCATGCGCCAGCCGACGCCGCCGACGACGGCGGCCGACGCCAGCGGCACCAGCGACATGGCACCGCCGCCGAGCGCGCCCTGCAGGCCCATCGCCCAGCCCCGCCGCTCCTCGAACCACACCGCAACCGTCGTCGTCGACGTCAGTGACAGCGCACCCTGGCCGAGCATCCGGGTGAACCCGAAGCCGATGGTCAGCGTGACCAGCCCGGTGACGCCGCCCATCGCCATGAGGACGGTGCCGAAGCCGCCGCTGAACGCGAGCGTCGCCCACCGCAGGCCGCGCCGGTCGATCAACCGCCCGGCGACCGGCATCGAGATCGCGCCGGTGAGCGTGCCGACGAGGTAGGCGCCCGACACCGTCGATCGGGTCAGGTCGAGGTCGTCGATCAGGTGGTCGACGAACACCGAGACCCCGACCGTCTGGCCGGGTGCGGAGGCGATCTGGGTGATGATCGCCGCCACGAGCGCGGACCACGCCGGCGTTCGGGCGGCGCGGAGGCGTTGGGTGAACGTCGGTGTGGTGGTCACCGGGACCCCCCTCGGGCGAGGGGGAGGGCCGGTGCGGGTCGGAGTGGCATGGAGGTGGCTCGGCGGGGGAGAGGGAAGGGGGGAGGCCGGGCGTGGTGGCGACGGCCGGGGTCGGCGATGGTACCCATGCCGCTCGTCCGGCCCCGGAGCGGGGAGGCGCGGGCCGGTACGATCGACGGACCCCCGGAGCCCTGGTCCTGGCGCGACGATGCGGGACCGTCGACCCGATGCAGGGGAGCGTGCACGTGAGCGACATCGTCTGCCCGACCTGCGGAACCGACGAGCACCTCAGCGGTGAGCCGAACGGCGAGCTGATCCGTTTGCACTGCGCCGCGTGCGACCTGACGTGGGACCGCGACCCCTCGCCGACGTGCCCGAGTTGCGGCAGCGGTGACGTCGTCGGTGTGCCCCAGGCGGCGTGGGAGAAGTCGCGGGGCACGCAGCTGTCGATCTCCTACATCAGCGTCCGCCACCTGTGCGAGCACTGCGACGCCGACCTGCTGCGCCAACAGCGCCAGACCAACTCGCCACTCCCGCCCGACGAGAACCCCGCCTCCGGCATGCGCTGACCGGGCGCGTGCGGTGTGGACCGCCGACGAATGGGTCGACCACCGCGGCGAGCTCTACGACGTCACCGGCATCCGCTCGGAGGTCCGCTGCGTGCCGCCGATCGACGCGGCACCGTCCCGACCCGGTGGTCAGTCCCGGGGTGCCCGTTGGGTGCGGGAGCGGTCGACGACGGCGGCCATGTTGGAGCGGAGCGTGTCGGAGCCGGCGTCGGCGAAGCCGGCCGCGACCGCGTTCTCCCGGTGGCGGCGGTGGGCGTCGGCATAGGGCAGGCTGCCGGTGTCGTCCCAGTCGCGCCGCATCGTGGCGACCATCGCCGGGTCCTGCTCGGCGATGGCGTGGGCCAGGCCGAGGGCGGCGTCCATGAGCGCGTCGGGCTCGACGACGTGGTTGACGAGACCGATCCGGGCGGCCTCGGCCGCGTCGACGAAGTTGCCGGTGAGCGACAGCTCCCGGGCCTTGGCCATGCCCACCCGGCGGGGCAGGTCGACGAGGACCGGCCCCGGGTAGACGCCGACCCGCAGGTGGGTGTCGGCGAACGCGGCGTTGGTCGAGGCGACCATGAAGTCACACGCCAGCGCGACCTCGAACCCGCCGGTCACCGCCGGGCCGTTCACCGCGGCGATCGTCGGCACCGGCGAGCGGCGCACCGCCTCGATGAACGGCGGCAGGTCGGCGAGGCGGTCGGTACCGAGGTTGCGCAGGTCGAGCCCGGCGCAGAACGCGGGGCCCTCACCGGTCACGACGATGCAACGGGCATCGGCCGTGCGCTCCATGGCCTCGACCAGGGCGGTGGCCAGGTCGACGTTCACCGCGTTGCGGGCGGCGGGGCGGTTGAGCCGGACGACGGCAACGGGGCCGTCACGCTCGACGAGCACCGCCGCCGATGCCGTGGTCGTGTCGTGCTGGTCGGTCTCGGTCATCGGTTGTCTCCATCGCTGCGGCGGGACTCGGCGGAACGGGTCTGAGCGAAGCCCACGGCTCAACCGCCGGTCCGGGTGAGCGGGCGGAACCGGGGCGGGCGCTTCTCGACGAAGGCGGTGATCGCCTCGTCGAAGTCGCCGGTCTGCTGGCAGCGCTGCTGGGCGCCGATCTCGAGATCGATGACCGCCTCGAGGTCGTCCATGCCGAGCGACGCGTTGAGGGTGCGCTTCGACTCGCGCAGGCCGGTCGGCGAGACGGCGAGCAGATCGTCGATCAGCGGCTGGGCCTCGTCCCGCAACTTCTCCTCCGAGGCGACACCGGAGACGAGGCCGATGGCGAGGGCCCGCTCCGCATCGACGTAGCGGCCGGTGTAGATCAGCTCCCGCGCCACGGGCACGCCGACGAGGCGGGGCAGGAAGTAGCTGACGCCCATCTCGCAGCCCGACATGCCGATGCGGGCGAACGCGTCGTTCATCTTCAGGGTGTCCGCGGCGAACCGGAAGTCGGCGGCCAGCGCCATGGCGAACCCACCGCCGGACACGCCGCCGTGGAGGAGGGCAATGATCGGCTGGGGCGCCCGGCGCATCAGCGGTGGCAGGTCGCTGAGCGTCGGCTCGCCGGGCCGGAACGTGGGGCGGTCACCGTCGGCCGACTGCTCCTTGATGTCGAGCCCGGCGCAGAACGCCCGCCCCGCACCCCGCATGACCACGACGCGGGTCGAGGCGTCCGCGGCCTTGGCCGTCCAGTAGTGGGCGAGCTCGTGGACCATGGTCCCGGTGATGCCGTTCATCCGCTCGGGGCGGTTCAACGTCAGCACCTCGACCTCGCCGTCGCGCTCGACCTGCAGCGTCGTGTACTCCACCTGTTCCCCCTCCACCGGTCGCCCGGGCCACTCGGCCCGTCCTCCCGGGTGCTCGGCGGCCGATGCTGGCACGGCCACCTCCGGCCGGACCAGACGACCCAGCCGGACGACCCAGCCGGACGACCCAGCCGGACGGCCCAGCCGGACGACCCGGCCCGTCGGGGTGCCCGGTCGGCGCGACCCGGGACGCGACGCCGCCCCCGCCGCGAGTCGGCGGGGGCGGCTCCTCGGGGGATCCTGCCGAGGTGGGTCGCGCGGTCAGTGGCCGGCGCGGGTTCCGGCGAGGGGTTCGTCGGTGCTCGTCGCACCGCTCGCCGCGTCGTCGGCGGTGCCGCCCGAGCGCTCGAGCTGACTGCCCTCGATGTCGATGTCGGGCAGCACCCGGTCGAGCCAACCGGGCAGGTACCAGGCCCGATCGCCCATCAGCGACAGGACGGCGGGGACCAGGATCATCCGGACCACGAACGCGTCGAGCGCGACGCCGAGGGCGAGGGCGAAGCCGATCGACTTGATGATCGGGTCGTCGGCGAACACGAAGCCGGCGAACACGCCGATCATGATCACGGCCGCCGCGGTCACCACCCGGGAGCCGTGGCGGAAGCCGTCCTTGATGGCGTCCTCGGCCGAGTCGCCGTGGACGAACGCCTCCCGCATGCGGGTGACGAGGAAGACCTCGTAGTCCATCGCCAGGCCGAACAGGATGCCGATGAGGATGATGGGCAGGAAGCTGATGATCGGACCGGTCGTCTCGAGGGCGATGAGGTCCTTCAGCCAGCCCCACTGGAACACGGCGACCACACCGCCGAACGCCGCGAGGATGCTGAGCAGGAAGCCGAGGGTGGCCTTCAGAGGCACCAGCAGGCTCCGGAACACGAGCACGAGCAGCACGAACGCGAGCCCGACGATGATGCTCAGGTAGGGGATGAGCGCGTCGGCCAGGGTCTCCGACACGTCGATGGCGACGGCGGTCTCGCCGGTCACCGAGACGTCCGCGCCGGTCTGGTCGGCCCAGGTGTCGGCCCGGGAGCGGATGTCGCCGACCAGGTCCTCGGTGGCGGCGTCGGACGGCCCGGTCATCGGGATGATCGACACGATGGCCAGGTCGCCGGCCTCGTTGAGGTTCTCGGCGCCGACGTTGGCGATGTTGTCGAGGCCGTCGAGGTCGGCCCGGATCGCGGCCAGCGCGGCGGTCGGGTCCGGGGCGTCGGCGAGGTCGACGGCGAGCACGAGCGGGCCGTTCAGGCCGGGGCCGAAGGCCTCGGTGATCTGGTCGTACGCCTCGCGGGGCGAGCTGCCCTCGGCCGCGGTGGCGTCGGTCGGCAGGCCGAGTCGCAGCGAGGTGGCCGGCAGGGCGATGACGACCAGCAGCGCGACGGCTCCGGCGGCGACGACGGCCCGGTGGCGGAGGATCACCTCGGCCCAGCGGTCGCCGAAGGTCGGCTTGGCGGTGCTGTCGTGCTCGGTGTCGGGCGCCCGGTAGCCCTTGCGGCCGAGGACCCGCATGCCGGCGAAGCCGAGCAGGGCCGGCAGGAGCGTGAGCGCCAGCAGCACGGCGACGACGACGGTGCCGGCCGCGGCGAGGCCCATGGCCGACAGGAACGGGATCCCGACGACGACGAGGGCGACGAGCGCGATGGCGACGGTGAGGCCGGCGAACACCACGGCGGAGCCGGCGGTGCCGATGGCCATGCCGATCGCATGCGCCGGGTCGTGGGTCCCGAGCAGCTCGTGGCGGTAGCGGGAGATGATGAACAGGGCGTAGTCGATGCCGACGGCGAGGCCGAGCATCGTGGCCAGGGTCATCGTGGTCGACGACAGGTCGAAGAACCCGGTGGCGATCTGGATGCCGAGCAGCCCGAACCCGACGCCGACGATGGCCGTGAGCAGGGGCAGGCCGGCGGCGACGAGGGCACCGAAGGTGAGGAAGAGCACGACCGCGGCGACGCCGAGGCCGATGATCTCGCCGATCGGGGCCGCGTGGGGCTGGGCCTGGGTCGCGGACCCGCCGGCGGCGGCGCCGATCCCGTCGGCCTCGACCGCGGCGATCGCGTCCTCGAGCAGCTCGCGGTCCTCGTCGGTGACCTCGTCCGAGGTGACCGAGTACGAGACCGACATGAACGCGGTCGTGCCGTCGGGCGAGACCGCCTGCACGTCGTAGGGGCTCAGCGCCGAGGTCACGTGGGGCTGGCCGGCGACCTCGGTGGCGACTCCCTCGATCGACGCCCGGACGTCGGGGTCGGTGATCGACGCACCGTCGGGTGCGACGAAGACGACGCGGGCCGAGGCGTTGCCGACACCGGCGGCCGGCATGCGCTCCTCGAGCAGGTCGAGCGCCTTCTGGGACTGCGTGCCGGGGATCGAGAACGCGTCCGACGTCGGGCCGGACAGCGTGGCGGCGCCCGCGATCATGGCGACGAGTGCCACGAGCCAGGCGAGGCTCACGAGGCCTCGTCGTCGGAACGAGAACCGGCCGAGCCGGTACAGCAGGGGAGCCATGGGGTGGGTCTCGACTCTCTCCGACGGCGGGCGGGGTGCCGGCTGCCGGGACGGGATCGCAGGGAAGGGATAGCCGAACGGCTATTGCCGACGCAGACTAGCCGTTCGGCTAGCCAACGCAAGCCTCAACCGGATGATCGTCGTGTGGCGTGCGCCACCCGCGTCCCCGGGTCGGGTGAACCGGGGGTCGAACCCCGACGGCTGCACTAGCCGATCGGCTAGTATGCCGCCCGGTCTCAACCGGAGGGCGGCGCCCGCTCGATGCGGATCGAGCCGCGGGCGCCACCCCGATCCAGAGGAGTCGCCGTGAGCGAACCCACCAACGTGCATCAGGCCCGCCACGACGGACGGGTCGCCATCGTGACCGGCGCGGCGTCCGGCATCGGCCGGGCCACGGTCGTGCGGATGGTCGCCGAGGGCGCCCGGGTCGTGGCCTGCGACGTCGCCGAGGACGGCCTCACCGCCCTGGCCGGCGAGACCCCCGAGGGCAGGGTCGAGACCGTGGTGGCCGACATCGGCAACCAGGAGGACGTCGACCGGGTGGTGGCGCGTGCGCTCGAGGCGTTCGGCGGTCTCCACGTGGTCGCCAACGTCGCCGGGATCATGGACAACATGCTCCCGCTCCACGACCTCGACGACGCCACGTGGGAGCGGGTCATGCGGGTCAACGTCGAGGGCCCGATGCGCCTCACCCGCGCCGCGCTCGCCCCCATGCGCGAGGCCGGTCGGGGTGCCATCGTGAACGTCGCGTCCGAGGCCGCGATCCGGGGCGGCGCCGCCGGCTTCGCCTACACCGCATCGAAGCACGCGGTGCTCGGCCAGACCCGGTCGGTGGCGTGGATGTACGCGGCCGACGGCATCCGGGCCAACGCTGTGCTGCCGGGCGGGGTGATGACCAACATCGCCTCCACGCTCACGTCGCCCAGTGAGTTCACGCTCGAGCGGATCGGCGCCGTCATCGGCCTCGGTTCGAAGATCGCCGAGCCCGACGAGATCGCCGCGCTGATCTCGTGGCTGGCGAGCGACGAGGCGTCGAACATGAACGGCGCGGTCATCCCGGTCGACGGCGGCTGGTCGGCCGGCTGAGGCCCGGCACGACGCGGGCACACGGGTACCCTTCAGCGACCATGGCTGCACGGACGCACGACGCAGGATCGCCGACCGTTCGGCGGAGCGCCGCGCAGACCCGCATCATCGACGCCGCCTTCGAGCTCTTCGCCGAGCACGGCGTCGGCGGGACGTCGCTGCAGATGATCGCCGACGAGATCGGTGTCACCAAGGCCGCGGTCTACCACCAGTTCAAGACGAAGGAATCGATCATCCTCGCCGCGGTGGAGGAGCCGCTGGCCAAGCTCGAGGCGGCGGCCGACGCCGCCGAGACCGAGTCGCCGGCCTCCGGTGCCGTCGAGGTGTTCCTGTCCCACCTGATCGACCTCGTCGTCGACCACCGGGCGCAGCTGCGCAGCCTCAGCACCGACCCGGCGATCGGCCGCCTCGTCGACGGCCACGAGCGGTTCCAACGCCTCCGCGAGCGGGAACGGCGCCTGCTCACCAGTGGCGACGACAGCCCCACGGCGCGGGTCCGGGCGGCGATGGTCTCGTCCGCCCTCACCGGCGCCGCCTCCCACGCCCTCGTGGCCGACATCGACGACGACACGCTCCGCGCCGAGCTGCTCCGCCTCGGCTGTGCGTTCCTGGGCGTGACGCCGTCGGACGACGCGCCGCCGAGCTGAGCCGCCCGCGCCGAGTCGTCCTGGCGCGCGGCGCGTTGGTCCCGGCCCACTGGGTCCCGACGCGCCCGCCCGTGTCGGCTCACGCTGCGGACGGTGACGGCGCCGGGATCGGGGCCGCCGGGGGCTCGGCGCTACCATCCGGGCGATGGTCGGTTCAGCTCCCCCCGGCGAGCCGTCGCGCCCCGACGACGCCTCCCCCGCGCACGATCCCCCCTACGACATGGCGGGCCACGTGCTCGCCAAGATCGGGCTCCGCATCGCGGTGGAGGACGGGCCACCGCGCTTCGACCTCCACCTCGAGCCGGTCCTCCTCGACGGCGACGGGCACCTCGACTTCGGCGTGCTCGGCGTCTACCTCGACATGGCGTCCGGGCAGATCGCCTCGGCCCGCACCGCTCCCTGGGTCCACGCCGACATCACCGCACACCGTTTGGCCCCGCCCCGGGGTTCCGTGCTGTCCGCGTCGTCGACCGCCCTGCGCCTCGGTCGACGCACGGGTGTGGTCGAGCTCGACGTCCACGACGAGCTCGGCACCCACGTCGCCCGCAGCACCCAGGAGCTGGTGTTCGTCGGCCCGGAGCGGCCGCCGGAGGACCGGGGCGAGATGCGCGCCCGCTTCTACGGCATGTTCGACGGGCGCTGCAGCCTCGACGCGCCCATGGGCGAGGTGCTGGGCATCGAACGCCGTGACGAGGACGGCGCCGCGGTGTGGGAGCTCGGGCTGAGCGACGCCAGCCGCAACGGCTTCGGCGGCCTCCACGGCGGTGTGGCCATCGCGCTCGTCGAGGCCGCGGCCGTCGGCGCCGTCGTCGATGCCGGCGGTGGCGGCGGTGACGTGACAGCCACGTGCCGGAGCGCTTCTGTCCGCTACCTGGCGCCGGGCATGGTCGGGCCGTTCCGGGCCGCGCCGACCATCGTCGCCCGCCACGGCGGCACGGCGCTCGTACGGGTCGGCGTGCACGACGCCGGTGCCGAGGACCGGCTGACGATCGTGGCCGAGGTCCACATCGACGCCGACCGGTGACGCCGCCCGTCGGTGACGCCACGGCCGGCCGGTGACGCGGCGGCCGGCCGGACGGTGAAATCCACGGTCGAACACTGATTCCGGGTCAGCCCCCGCCGACGGGTCTCCCATGGCGGAGCTCTCACATCGGCAGCAGACCGGTCACTTCGTGATCTTCATCCCACGCCTGGCGGCGGGCGCGCTCGCCATCGCCTTCCTGTGGGCGATGGCCACCGGGTTCGGCGACGGCGACGGAGGCGGCGACGGGGACCACAGCGTCCCGGCTCCCACCATCTACGTCTCCGGCTGAGCCGACGCCTCGGCCGTCAGAGCAGGTCGCAGCGGTCGCGGTAGTCGTCGAGGCGGGCGTCGGCGGGATCCAGGTCGGTCACGAGGAGGTCGATCCGGTCCGTGTCGAGACAGCGCGCGGTCGCGTGGCGGCCGAGCTTGGTGTGGTCGATCGCAACGACGACCGATGCCGCGGCGTCGACGAGCGAGGCCTTGGCCTCGGCGTCCTCGAGCGTCTGCTCGGTCGTTCCGAGCTCGGGTGAGATGGCGGTGGCCGACACGAACGCCCTGCGCAGCGTCAGGGTGGTGGTCGAGCGCGCCGCGACGGGGCCGACGAGGCTCCCCGTTCGCTTGTCGAGCTGGCCGCCGGTGAGCACCGCGGTCACACCGGGCACCCCCTGGAGGGCGAAGAACGTGTCGGGGCCGTTGGTGAGCACGGTGAGGTGCCCGACGTCCGCGATGCGCGGCGCGAGCCGCTGGATCGTCGTCGACGCGTCCATGGCGATGGCGCCGCCGTCACCGACCAGGTCGGCCAGCTTGTCGGCGATCAGGTCCTTCTCGATCGACTGCCGGGCGTAGCGCTCGGCGAACGGCTCGGGACCCACCGCCACGGCGCCGCCGCGCACGCGACGCAGCCGCCCGGCGCCGGCGAGGCGGTCGAGGTCACGGCGGACGGTCATCTCGCTGACGGCGAACAGCTCCGCCAGGCCCCCGATCTCGACCTTGCCCGTCGAGCCGAGCAGCTCGAGCGTGCGCTCGTCGCGATCGGCCGACGACAGCGACTGGCTGACGGGTCGCCGGCCCGACACGGTCATCGACCGGAACCGGGGTTGCGCCCGGGCCGCCGCGCGCCGTCGGCGTCCGTCCTGCTCAGCTCGCGTCGGTCCGGCGTCATGGGTGCAACATTGTGAGCCGTTCACACGGGTTCGAATAACCCGGTGTCGGCGACGGTCGGCGACTGCGGCTCTCGTCGCCGGCGGCGGCACCCGCGGGGAGCGGCTCGGCGGCCACCCCGGTCGGCGAACCGGGGAGCTGATGCCGTGGCCTGGTGGTTCGTCCGGGTCGACCGAGCGGGACCTCCGCGTGGGGGTCTTGTGGGGAACCCGTCGAGTGGCTAGGGTCACATGTTAGAAGCTGTGAGTTAGCAACTGTTCGCACAAGACGGTGCCGGGTTCCGGCGCTCGCGGCAGGAGTGACGGGTGCGCCGGGCGCACCGCAGCAGGGGCTCGCGACGGTGCCGGCACGGTGCCGCCGCGTGGACGGTGCGACGCGCCATGGCGTGCGCTGCCGTCACGGACAGGTGGAGGGGCCCATGGGGGCCGGAACATGGGTGTGACGCCCGCGTCGCACGACACCGTCCTCGAGCTGGACGGCATCTCGAAGCACTTCGGTGCGACACAGGCGCTGCGCGACGTCGACCTGCGGCTGCGGCCCGGCGAGGTCCACGCGCTCGTCGGTGAGAACGGCGCCGGCAAGTCGACCCTGATCAAGATCGTCACCGGGCTCCACCGGGCCGACGCCGGCACCGTGACGATCGCCGGGGAGGCGGTCGAGGTCTCCTCGCCGGCCGAGGCCCAGCGGCTCGGCGTCGTCGCCATCTACCAGGAGCCGTTGATCTTCCCCGACCTGACGGTCGCCGAGAACATCTTCATGGGCCACGGCGAGCGGGGCCGCCTCGTCCGGCGCCGCGCGACCGAGCGGGAGGCCGCGGCGATCCTCGCCGACCTCGACATCGACCTCGATCCCCGCACCCCGGCCAGCGCACTCACCGTGGCCGAGCAGCAGGCCGTCGAGATCGCCAAGGCGATCTCCCAGGACGTCCGGGTCCTGATCATGGACGAGCCGACCGCCGCGCTGTCGGCCCACGAGGTCGAGCGCCTGTTCGGCCAGGTCGAGCGGCTGCGTGACGGCGGCGTCGCCGTGCTGTTCATCAGCCACCGCCTCGACGAGGTGTTCGCCATCGCCGACCGGGTCAGCGTCTTCCGCGACGGCCGCCACATCTCGACCCGACCGATCGCCGAGGCCAGCGAGTCCCAGATCGTGCGGGACATGGTCGGTCGGGAGCTCGGTGAGTTCTTCGTCCGCACCCGCCACGCACCGACCGAGGTCGCCCTCCGGGTGCGCGACCTGAGCCTGCCGGGGACGTTCGAGGACGTCTCGTTCGAGGTGCACCGGGGCGAGGTCCTCGGCTTCGCCGGCCTCGTCGGGGCCGGGCGCACCGACGTGGCGCTGGCGCTGTTCGGGATCACCCCGGCGGCCTCGGGCACGATCGAGGTCGCGGGCGACGAGGTCTCGATCAACTCGCCGAAGGACGCGCTCGGCCTCGGCATCGCCTACCTGTCGGAGGACCGCCGCAAGCTCGGCCTGAGCCTGCCGCAGTCGATCGCCGCCAACGTCACGTTGCCGACGCTCGGGCGCTACACGAGCCGGTTCGGCCTCGTCGACCGCGCGGCCGAGGCCGCCGTGGCCGACCGCTTCCGGACCGACCTCAACATCCGCACGCCCGACGTCGCCACGCCGGTGGGCAACCTCTCCGGCGGGAACCAGCAGAAGACGATGCTGGCCAAGTGGCTCAACACCGAGCCGTCGGTGCTGATCCTCGACGAGCCGACCCGGGGCATCGACGTCGGCGCGAAGGCCGAGGTCCACCGCCTCGTCGACGAGCTCGCCCGCGACGGGCTGGCGGTGATCCTCATCTCGTCCGACCTGCCCGAGGTGCTGGCCATGAGCGACCGCATCCTCGTCATGCGCGAGGGACGGGTCGCCGACACGCTGGGTGTCGACGGCACCGACCAGGAGCGGGTCATGACCGCGGCGGTCGGCGCCCGATGACGGCGGTCGGCACGACGGCGGGCCCGGGCGGCGCCGGCGGTGGGTTCCTCCTCGCCCCCGAACGGGTCAAGGAGGCGTCGCTCGCCGGGCTGATCGTCCTGTCGCTCGTGGTGTTCAACCTCGTGATCGACGACTACGTGAGCGGTCGGTTCTTCAACCGGGTCGCCATCAGCGTCGCCATCACCGCCCTGCTGGCCGCCGGTGAGGCGGTCGTCATCATCGCCCGCCAGGTCGACCTCTCGGTCGGCTCGATCGTGGGGGTGTCGGCCTACGTCACCGGCGACGTCCTCACCTCGAACCCCGATCTGTCCCCGGTGCTGGCGGTCGCGCTGGCGGTCGCCATCGGCGCCGGCCTCGGGCTGGTCAACGGGACGCTCGTCGCGTTCGCCGGGGTGCCGGCCATCATCGTCACCCTCGGCACCCTCGCCATCTACCGGGCCGCGCTCACCAACGTGGCCGGCGGCACGACGCTCACGACCAACGCCCTGCCCGACTGGGTCGTCGACCTGCCCCGCTCGACCATCGTCAGCGCCGGCGACTTCGACCTGCGGACCATGTTCGTGATCGCCCTGGTCGCCGGCGTGGTGCTCCACCTCGCCATGGGCTCGCTGCGGTGGGGGCGGCGGATCTACGCCATCGGCTCGAACCCCGACGCGGCGACGCAGGCCGGGTTGCCCCGCCGGCGGCTGGTGCTCGGCGCGTTCGTGCTCTGCGGCGCCCTCGCCGGGCTCGCCGGGTTCATGTTCCTCGGCCAGTTCGGGACCGTGAACGTCACCGCGGGCGCCAACCTCGAGCTCGCCGCCATCGGCGCCGCCGTCGTCGGCGGGGTCAGCATCCAGGGAGGCTCGGGCACGGTGCTCGGGGCGTTCCTCGGCGCGGTGCTGATCGAGATCCTCGACCTCAGCCTCGTGCGGGTGCCCCAGATCAGCGAGTTCTGGCGCGACGCCATCCTCGGCCTGCTCATCCTCGGCGCCGTGATCCTCGACGTGGTCGTGAACGGCCGCCTGCGAGGCCGCCGACGGCGCGACGGCGTGGCGGCCCCGACCGGGGGAGCGGCGACATGACCCGATGGCTGTGGGACCGCAGCTGGCTCGTGCTCCTCGCCGGCTTCCTCGTGGCGTCGACCGTCTACAACGTCGCCAGCTCCGACGGGTACCTCACCGTCGCCAACTTCGTGAACCTGTTCGAGCTGTCCGTCGAGCGGATCATCGTCGTCGTCGTGATGACCTCCGTGATCGTCGCCGGCGAGATCGACCTCTCCGTCGGCTCGGTCATGGTGTTCGCCGCCGCCGTCGTCGCGTCGATCCACGAGAACGGCGGGCCGTTCCTCGTGGCGATCCTCGTCGCCCTGGTCGCGGCGGCCACCGTCGGGCTCGTCCACGGGCTGGTCGTCACCCGCCTCGGCATCCCGTCCCTCGTCGTCACCCTCGCCGGGCTGATCGGCTGGCGGGGTGCCGCCCGGGTGCTCGTCGAGGACCGCTCGATCGGCGACTTCCCCTCGTGGTTCGACACCCTCGGCCAGGAGGAGCTCGTCGGCCCGCTGCCGGCCAGCGTCGTCCTCTTCCTGGTCATGCTCGCCGTCGGCGGTGTGGTGCTCGGGCGCAGCCGCCTGGGCCGCCACCTCTACACGATCGGCGACAACGCCGAGGTCGCCCGCTTCGCCGGCGTCGCCGTCGACCGCGTCCGCGTCGGGTTGTTCGTCGCCTCCAGCCTCTCGGCGGGGGTGGCCGGGATCCTCTTCGCCGCCCGGCTCGGCTCGGTGCGCGGCGACATGGCGTACGGCTACGAGCTGGAGATCATCACCGTCGTCCTGCTCGGCGGGGTGTCGATCTTCGGCGGGTCCGGCCGGATGGCCGGGGTCGCGCTGGCGATCCTCATCGTGTTGAACGTCCGCAACGGCCTCGGGCTCGCCAACATCGACGGCTCGACCCAGACCGGGGTCATCGGGGTGATCCTCATCGCCTCGGTCGTCGCCCAGCGGGCCCTGTCCCACATCGACCGGCCCGGCGCGACCGCCGAGCCGGAGCCGCCGGAGGACCCCGCCGACCCGGCCGCACCGGAGGAGGCGACGGGCGCGGAATGGTTAAGCCCATACCGGACATGGTTAAGCCCATACCCGATGTGGTTAAGCCCATACCCGATGTGGTTAATCCCATACCCGATGCGGTCAAGCCCATACCTGACGTGGT
>JAXHUH010000216.1:35491-48663 GCA_034211175.1 Actinomycetota bacterium | reverse complement strand
CGACCCGACCCGGAGCAACGGCGCCCGGGTCGGGCCCGGCCCGCCGGGCTGCGTCCCGCGCCGTCGAGCGGCAACCCCACGACGACCTGCCCCCGACGACCGGCCACCCGACACAGCCCACGACCCGACAGCCACGAACGACAGCCACGACGAGGAGCGACAGACGTGACGGCACGGATCGAACGCATCCCGCTGGGCGAGATCAGCCCCCGCGCACGCCAGTGCATGGTGGCGATGCGCGACGACGTGAGGCTCGCGACCGACGTGTACCTGCCCGGTGGCGGCGACTCGATCGACACCCCGCTCCCGGCGGTGCTGGTGCGCCTCCCCTACGACAAGACCAGCCGGTTCTCGTTCATGGACGAGATCGCGTCGCGGTTCAACGCGGCCGGCTACGTGTTCGTGGCCCAGGACGTGCGGGGCAAGGCCCGCAGCGAGGGCGAGCGGCTCGCGTTCGTCCACGAGCGCGACGACGGCCACGACACGATCGACTGGATCGCCGGCCGGGGCTGGTGCGACGGGCGCGTCGGCATGTTCGGCGACTCGTACTACGGGTTCACCCAGTGGGCCGCCGCCGCCAGCGGCCACCCCGCCCTCAAGGCGATCGTCCCCCGGGTCACCAGCTCGTTCATCCCCCGCTGGATGGGGTCCGACTCGGTCCCCGAGCTCCACACCGGCGTCGGCTGGGCGGCGAACACCTACAGCGACGCCGAGTGCGTGTTCACCCGGCTCGACTGGACGGTGCGCCCGCTCGTCGACGTGATCCCGGAGGCCCACGACGGCGCCCGCTGCGCGACCTTCGACCAGATCCAGCGCCACGGCAAGGACGGGGCGGGCTGGAGCCGATTGCTGTACGGGAGCGAGCGGATCTGGGACCACATCGAGCTGCCCATCCTCCACGTCGGCGGCTGGTGGGACAACTTCCGGGTCGGCCAGATCGACGACTACCTCCGGATGCGGGCGACCGGCGCGGCCGGGCAGCAGTTCCTGATCATGGACGCGACCGACCACTTCGACACGCCGTTCAGCCTCGACGGGCCGCCCGACCGTGACCCGCTCAGCGACGACGGCGCGCTCGCGGAGTTCCTGCCGGTCTACCTCGATCCGGCGATCGCGTTCTTCGACCGCTTCCTCGCCGGGCGCACCACCATCGAGCCGCCCCGGGTCCGCTGGCACCTCCCCAACGCCGGTTGGCGAACCGCCGAGGACTGGCCCCCCGCCGGGCTGGTGGCGATCCGGTGGTACCTCGGCGACGGCGACGCCGCGACCGCCGGTGCCGACGGCGGCACGCTGGCACCGGAGCCCGACCCGACGGCGAGCACCACCCGGTGGACCCACGACCCGACCGATCTCGTGCCCGACCTCGAGGGCGACCCGTGGCACCCGCTGCTCGAAGGGCTGCCCGACGAGTGCGAGGTCGAGTCGCGCCCCGACGTCGCGACGTACACGACCGCGCCGGTCGAGGACCCACTCGACCTCGTCGGGCCGGTCACCCTCGGCCTCGACCTCGACACGACCGCGCCGTCGACCCACGTGATCGCCAAGCTCGTCGACGTGCAGCCCGACGGCCGCGCCCTGCGCGTGGCGTTCGTCGGCCGGGTCGTCGAGGACCCCGGTGCGCCGGTCGTGATCGACGTCGGCCCGGTCGCCTACCGGTTCCTTCCCGGCCACCGCCTGCGCCTCGAGCTGGCCTCCAGCAGGTTCCCCCACTTCGTGCCCCACCCGGGCACCGACGCCGACCCGTGGGAGGCGTGCGAGACGAGCCCCTCGACCCAGACCATCACCGTGGGCGCGAACCACCCCTCCTGGCTCGACGCCCACGTCCTCCCCGGCGGCTGAGCCCGGCACGACGATCCGATCGGCCGGCCCGACCCCGTTCGGGGTCGAGCAGCTCGGGGCGCCCGACCCCGTTCAGGCGGTCGCGGCCGCGATCCGCTCGGCGCGCAGGGCGGAGCGGCGCACCTTGCCCGCGTCGTCGCGCAGGGGATGGTCGACGAGCTCGAACGTCCGGGGGATCTTGTAGCGGACGAGCCGCTCGGCCAGGTGGGCGATCAGCGCCTCGCGCAGCGCGTCCTCGTCGGTACCCGGCGCGGCCTGGACGATGGCGTGGACCCGGTTGCCGAGCTCGTCGTCGGGCAGGCCGATCACACACGACGACATGACACCGTCGACGCCCTCGATGGCCGCCTCGACCTCGGCCGGGTAGATGTTCGCGCCCCCCGAGAGGATCATGTCCGACTGGCGGTCCTCCAGGTAGAGGTAGCCGTCCTCATCCATCCACCCCATGTCGCCGAGCGACTCCCAGTCGTCGCGCACCCGTCGGATCTCGGCGCCGATGTAGCGGTAGGTCGCCGGCGCTCCCCCGCCGATGCGCATCGCCACCTCGCCGACCTCGCGGCGGGGCACCTCGTTGCCCTCCGGGTCGACGATGACGATCTCGCCGAAGATCGGACGACCGACCGACCCGCGGTGCGCGAGCCACTCGTCGCCCCGGATCGTCGTCGCGGCCTGGCCCTCGGTGCCGCCGTAGAGCTCCATGATCACCTCGGGACCGAGCCAGTCGATCCACGCCTCCTTCAGCCACGCCGGGCACGGCGCGGCCAGGTGCCACACCGTCGTCAGCGAGGACACGTCGTAGGCCTCCCGCTCGGCCGGGTCGAGGCGCCAGATCCGGTGCATCATCGTCGGCACCAGGTAGACGACCTCGCCGCGGTGGCGCTCGATGAGCTCGAGCGTGCGGGCGGCATCGAAGCGGGTGTCGAGAACGACCGTGGCGCCGGTGAGCAGCGCCCGGAAGCTCCAGACGAACGGGCCGTTGTGGTAGAGCGGCCCGGGCATGACCAGGCAGCCGCCGTCGCGGTAGCCGAGCCCGTCGCCCTCACCGAGGCGCCAGATCGACGGCGCGCCCGAGACGATGAGCTTGGGGCGACCGGTCGAACCACCCGACGTCGGGGCCTTCCACGCCGGCGAGACCGCATCGGGCAGCGGCCCGTCGTCGGTGCCGAGGTCGTCGGCCAACCGCTCGGGCAGCTGCGCGACACCGACGACCCGCCCCTCGGCGACACCGGCGACGACCTTCGGCTGGGCGAGCTCGACGATGGCCGCCAGCTCGAGGTCGGGCAGGCGCGACGACACCGGCTGGGGCACCGCACCGAGTCGCCAGCACGCGATCGTCGTCGCCACGAAGTCGACGCCGTTCGGGTAGGCGATCGTCACCAGGTCGCCCTCGCCGACCCCGAGGTCCGCGAGGAGCCGGGCCACCTGGTTGGCCCGCCGGTCGAGCTGGGCGCGGGTCAGCTCGGGGCCTCCGGCCACGACCAGCGCCGGCCGGTCCGGCTCGGCGGCGGCCAGCTCCGACAGGCGGCGGCTGTAGGACCACTCGGTCGCGGTCTCGTCCCGGTCCGGGCTGGCGTCCACGCTGCGTCCCCCTCGACGTCGGCGATCACACGACGGCGGGCGGCGCCGACGCGATGGCGGCGAAGCTAGCCCTGATCGTTCATGGGCTCCCAGATGACCGTCGGTGACCTGCACAGATGCAGGACCTGCCGTGGCCGGCCGACAACGCCCTGCCCAGGCCGAACGTAGCGATGTGGACAACTGGGGCCAGCCGCACCGATCGGGACGGGTCACACGGCCGTCCGGCTGGCGCGCCCCGACGGTGCCCGGAGTAGGTTGCGGGCACGACGCCCAGGCACCGGTGCGGGGCGACGAACCGGAGGGGGACGTGTGGCCGGTCGTCTTGATGGAGCGGTCGCGGTGGTGACCGGCGGGGCCAACGGCATCGGACGGGCGTGCGCGCTGCGCTTCGCCGAGGAGGGCGCCGACATCCTGGTCGCCGACCTCCAGGACGACGCCGCGGCCGCGACCGCGGAGGAGGTCGGGCGCCTCGGCCGCAAGGCGATCGCGTTCCGCCTCGACGCCGCCGACGTCGACGCCAACGAGGAGATGGCCGACGCCGCCCTCAAGGACCTGGGCCGCCTCGACGTCGTCGTCACCGCGGCCGGCATCAGCCACGGCGACTACGTCTCGGGCGACGTCGCCGGCGAGGTCGAGCGCCTCACCGAGCAGGTCGCGCTCATGGACGAGCCGGGCCGCGCCTTCGTCGAGACCGACCCCGACAGCTGGCGCCGCACGATCGACGTCAACCTCACCGGCACGTTCCTCTCCGTGCGGGCGTGCGCCCGGCGCATGCTCGACCGCGGCACCCGTGGCTCGATCGTGACGATCGCCTCGATCGCGGCCAAGGACCCGAGTGCGGGCCCGGTCGCCTACACGTCGTCGAAGGCCGGCGTGTGGATGCTGACCAAGAAGGCGGCGCTCGAGCTCGGGCCCGCCGGCATCCGGGTCAACGCCATCGGCCCCGGCTACATCCGCACCAACATGACGAAGGTCATCGAGATGCTCCCCGACGACCGTCGCAACGAGCTGGAGTCCCGCATCCCGCTCGGGCGGCTCGGCGAGCCCGGCGACATCGCCAACATGGCGCTGTTCCTGGCGTCGGACGAGTCGGCCTACGTGACCGGCGAGATCTTCCATCCCGACGGCGGCTGGTTCACCGGCTGACCCGGCGCCCCGCCGCCGCACCCGGCTCCTCCACGGCGGCGACCGGTAGCATCGGCCGCGACCCGTCCCCGACCCGGGAGCCCGGCCCGTGCCCGACGATCGGCGGTTCGACCGCGGCGTCGTCGAGCTCGAACGGCCCGACAGCCGCCGGTGGATGCCCCCGTCCGCGCGTGACGGCGCGATCGGCCAGCGGGCGTCGCTGTGGCGCGACTCGGTGTGGCGCGGCGTCGCCGTCGAGCGCGGCGACGGACGTCCGGTCCTGCTCGTCGCCGAGCCCGAGGCCGGACGCCGCGGCCTGCGGGACATGGCGAGCTGGCTGCGCCGCACCGGCTGGGCGCCCCTCCACGCGCCGGTCAACCGTCATGCGCCCCAGGACGCCCGGGCCCTGGCCCGCGTCGAGCGGGCCCTGCGCGACGTCTACCGGGAGCGGCGCCAGCGGGTCGTGGTCGTGAGCCACGGCTGGGCCGGGCGCATGGCCAAGGTCGCCGCGGTCCGCTACGGCGACCACGTGGCCGGCCTGTGCGCCATCGGCGTGCCCATCCAGACCCGCCTGAGCGCCGACGAGCTCGCCGCGACCCGCCAGGGCCCGTCGACCCGCCGGGCGTCGGAGCGGTTCCTCGCGGACGTCCGCCAGCCCGTCCCGGAGGACATCCCGTACACGATCGTGTACTCGCGGTCCGACCCGAGTGTCGGCGAGCACGCGTGCGAGGACCGCGACCCGGAACCGATCGAGGTGTTCTCCGACGCGCACGGCCTGGCGACCGATCCGGAGACGTTCCGGGCGGTCGCCGACCTGCTCACCAGGGTGCGGAGCTGAGCCGGAGCCGGCCCGGATCCGTCCGGGGTGGTGGCCGGTCTCCTACGGTGGGCGCCATGACCACCGATTGCCCGGCACCGGACGGCTCGAGCGAACGCCAGACGCGCTTCGACGGCCCGCCGCCCATGTGCATCGACCCCGCCCGCTCCTACGTGGCGGAGATGCAGACCTCCAAGGGGCCGCTCAGGATCGAGCTGGACGCAGCCAAGGCGCCCCGCACCGTCAACAACTTCGTCTTCCTCGCCCGGTACCACTACTACGACGGCCTGATCTTCCACCGGGTGATCAACGGCTTCGTCGCCCAGGGCGGCTGCCCCAAGGGCACCGGCACCGGCGACCCCGGCTACCGCTTCGAGGACGAGCTGCCCCGCGCCGGCGAGTACCAGGTCGGCTCGCTGGCCATGGCCAACGCCGGTCCGAACACCAACGGCAGCCAGTTCTTCATCATCAGCGGCTCCCAGGGCGTCCAGCTCCCGCCGAACTACTCGCTCTTCGGCCAGGTGACCTCGGGCCTCGACGTGGTCGAGCAGATCCAGAGCGTGGCCACCGGTCGCGGTGATCGCCCGAAGGACGACGTCGTCATCCAGTCGGTCACGATCACCGAGTCCTGAGGCACCGGGACCCCGGCCGGCACGGCCTGCCGGCCGGGCCGTTCGGGCGCGGTAGCGTCGTGCGGTGAGCAGTACCACGGGTCGCCTCTTCCGGGTGACGACGTTCGGTGAGTCGCACGGCCCGGCGGTGGGCGCCGTCGTCGACGGTTGCCCGCCGCGCCTGCCGCTCGGGCTCGACGAGATCCAGTTCGACCTGGACCGCCGGCGCCCGGGCCAGAGCCGGCTGGTGACCCAGCGGGGCGAGTCCGACACCGCCGAGATCCTCAGCGGCATGTTCGAGGGCCACACGACCGGCACCCCGATCGCGGTCGTCGTCCGCAACAAGGACGCGCGCTCCGGCGCGTACGACCACCTCCGGGACCTCTACCGCCCGTCGCACGCCGACTGGACCTACGAGGCCAAGTACGGCTTCCGGGACTGGCGCGGCGGGGGGCGCGCCAGCGCCCGGGAGACGATCGGTCGGGTCATCGGCGGCGCCGTCGCCCGCAAGCTCCTGCGCCACGCCACCGGCATCGAGGTGCTCGCCTGGGTGAGCGCCATCGCCGACATCGAGGCCGACGTCGATGCCGGCACCCTGACCCTCGACGAGGTCGAGGCCCATCCGACGCGCTGCCCCGAGCCGGTGGCCGCCGAGCGGATGGAGGACGCCATCGACGCGGCACGCCGCGCCGGCGACTCGCTCGGCGGTGTGGTCACCTGCGTGGCCCGTGGCGTCCCCGCCGGGCTCGGCGACCCCGTCGTCGACAAGCTCGACGGCACCCTCGCCGGCGCCCTCACGTCGCTGCCCGCGGCCAAGGGCGTGGAGATCGGTTCGGGCTTCGCGGGCACGAGGCTGACCGGGAGCCGCCACAACGACCCGTTCGAGCCCGGCCCCGACGGTCGACCGGTGACCACGGCCAATCGCTCCGGAGGCATCCAGGGCGGCATCAGCAACGGCGCCGACATCGTCGTGCGCGTGGCGTTCAAGCCGACGGCCACCATTGCGGCCGAGCAGAAGACGGTCACAAGGTCGAACGAACCGACCACTCTGGCGGCCCATGGTCGTCACGACCCGTGTGTCCTTCCACGCGCCGTGCCACTGGTCGAGGCTGTGGTGTGTACCGTGCTCGCCGACCATTGGCTGGTGCAGCGCTCGGTCGACGTCCTGGAACGCCCGGTCGTGTGATTCGCGTCTTTTTCGGGAAGGTCTTGCGGCGATCGCCCCAGAAACCTCTATGATCCGGCGCGCAAATCCGGTCGCCCCTTCCTCTCCCGGAGTCAACGCTCCTTCATGACATCCGACAACGACGACATCGACAACGACGACGCCGAAGAGCTCGAGGACGAAGAGCTCGACGACGACGACGAGCTGGACGACGACGAGCTCGACGGGGACGACGACATCGATCCCGACGATCTCGGCGACGACTCCGACGACCTCGGCGACGACTCCGACGACGACTCGGACGACGAGTCGGACCAGGCTCGGCGCCCCGCGAAGGCCAAGAAGTCGGACGACGACGAGGACGACGACGAGGAGCCCGACCCGGACGACGTCGAGGCGGACCTGGACACGATCCTCAAGGACCGCCTCGAGGCCTTCGACGAGGACGAGGACGACGAGGACGAAGAGGAGCCCCGCCCCGTCGGCCGCGAGGGTGACGGCGAGGTCGGCCTCAAGCGCGAGGGTGAGGTGCTCTGCACCGGCTGCTTCCTCCTGGTGACGGCCAACCAGTTCGGCAGTCGTCGCAACCCGCAGTGCCCGTCGGGCGAGGTCGAGTGCCCGGCCATGGACGTCTTCTTCGAACGCACCTGAACGTCCGCCGCGGCGGACGCGGGGACGCTGCCAGGGTCCGGTTCGCAGATATCGTCGCCCTCATGGCACCTAGCCTTCAGGATTGCGGCCTTCAGGATCGCGGCCTGCACGATCGCGGCCCACGGCACCACGGCCGCCCGGGACGGGGCCTGCGCCGACGAGTCGACCATCCCGCCACGTGGTGGAGGCCGTGACCGCCTCGCGCAGCGATGGCGACACCGAGGACGCGGCGCGTGAGCCCCGCTCGTTCCTCGGCCGGGTGGGCCTGCGCACCGCCGCCCTCCTCCGCTCGACCCGGCGCTCGGGAGTGAACGATCGGGAGCTGCGACGCATCCGGCTCCTGATCGACGCCGCGGTGGCGGGCACCGGGGGCCACGACGCAGCCCGCGCCCGGGCCGAGGAGGTCGGGGCCCACTACCTCGAGACCTCCGACGCCGGCCGGCGTCGCCTGCTGCGGCTGCTCGTCGACGAGTACGCCACCAACCCGAGAGCCGTCGACGAGGCCGTCGAGCACCGCTACCGGGCTCGCTTCTCCGATGACATCGGCGAGCTGTGGGAGGCCGACGCCCGGCTGCGGCGGGCGCTCGAACCGCCCTGGAGCCGGTTCCTCGCCCTCTACGCGGGCCTGCCCGACGGCATCAAGTTCCTCGTCGACCTGCGCGCCGACCTGCGACGCGCCGCGAAGGACGACCCCGCGCTCGCCCACCTCGACCGGGGCCTGTTCGACCTGCTCAGCTCCTGGTTCGACATCGGCCTGCTCGATCTTCGCGAGCTCACGTGGAACACCCCGGCGGCGATGCTCGAGCGGCTCATCGAGTACGAGTCGGTCCACGAGATCGCGTCCTGGGAGGACCTCAAGGACCGCCTCGACATCGACCGGCGTTGCTTCGGCTACTTCCACCCGGCGATGCCCGACGAGCCGCTCATCTTCGTCGAGGTCGCCCTCACGGAGGGCATGGCCGACGACATCAGCTCGGTGCTCGACCCGACCGCACCGCCGGACGACCCGGACGCCGCCGACACGGCCGTCTTCTACTCGATCTCGAACTGCCAGCCCGGCCTCGCCGGCGTGAGCCTCGGTGACGCGCTGATCAAGCGCGTCGTCCGGGCCCTGCAGGCCGAGCTCCCCCAGCTGCGCCAGTTCGTCACGCTGTCGCCGATCCCCGGCTTTCGGCCCTGGCTCGAGGAGCGCCTCGACGACGAGGCCGACGAGCTGTTCAGCCCCGAGGAGGCCGCCGGGCTCGCCACCATCGTCGACGGTGCCGGCCCCGCCGAGATCGTGCGTCGCCTCATCGCCGACCCCGAGTGGCCGGCGACCCCGAGCCGGGCGGAGGCGCTGCGTCCCCCGCTCATGCGACTGTGCGCCCGCTACCTGCTGACGGTGGGCGCGGACGAGCGGGCGATCGACCGCGTCGCCAACTTCCACCTCTCGAACGGCGCCCGGGTCGAGCGGATCAACTGGTTGGCCAACGCGTCGCCCACCGGGCTCGAGCGCTCGTGTGGGCTGATGGTCAACTACCGCTACGAGCCCGACCGGATCGACACGAACCACGACGCCTACATCGACGAGGGCCGCATCATCAGCGCCGCCGCCGTGCAACGCCTCGCCGACTGATCCCGTCCGCCGGCCCGCCGACCCCCGGGCCACTTCCACGCCCGGCTGCTGTCGCGAAGGGCGTCGTCGGGCCCGACCGCTATGCTGTGCTGCTCCCCGCCGGGCGGCCACACCGTCGAGTGCATCGGTCCCTCACCGTTCCTTCGGTGCCGGAGCACCCCATCGCCGCCCAACCGTCCGGCGCCCCTACCGATGACCCAGTCGATGGCGACCCTCGTGGCGACCCGGACCGCGGCGCTCTTCTTCGCGAGCGTCGGCGCCGTCTGCCTGGCCACACCCGCGTACCTCGGGTTCGCCATCGGGCTCCGCGCCCTCGTGTGGATCGGTGCCGGGGCCCTGGCCCTCGCCGTCGTCACCCGGCTGCTGCCGTGGCACCGGCTCCCCCACAACGCGACCCTCGTCCTCGCGGTCGCCGCGCTGGCGCTCCTGCTCGCCCTCAGCGCCACCACCGACCTGCCGAGGACCGAGCCGGCGTCCGCGATCTACTCCGCGTACCTGATCGTGGTCGTCGCCTGGGTCGGCCTCACCCAGCCCAAGAGCACCGCGCTCGCGTTCACCGTCTGCGCCGGCGCGGTGCTCGGCCACGCGCTCCTCGTCGTCCCCGACTCGACCATCTCGCTCATGAGCCTGCTGGTCACCCTGCCCACCGGCGCGCTGCTCGGCGAGGGCATGGCGTGGGTGATGGCCGACCTGCGCTCCGCGCTGCGCCTCGACGAACGCCGGGCGACCGACCTGGAGCTGCTCACGCTGGCCCTGGAGCGCCTCTCCAGCGCCGGCTCGGCCGCCGACGCCGCCG
The DNA here is from genome assembly GCA_034211175.1 of Actinomycetota bacterium. Lineage (GTDB taxonomy): Bacteria > Actinomycetota > Acidimicrobiia > Acidimicrobiales > CAIXPF01 > JAXHUH01. The sequence continues at coordinate 38,466 of JAXHUH010000216.1, read as the reverse complement.
AGATGCTCGGTGACGTCGCCCGACGCATCTTCGCCAGCCCCTACGCCCGGGTCACGATCGTCGAGGACGAGGGCCGGGTCACGGTCCGGACCGTCGGCGAGATGGGCGACGAGCTGCTGCCCCCGGCCCTCGACGAGCCGGCCGGCGCCGACGACGACGCCCTCGTCGAGCTCGCGGACGGCCGCCTCGCCATCGTCCTGCGCGGCGCGACCCAGCCGGTCGGGGCGGTGCTCGTGCGCCGGCCCGACGGTGAGGACGCGTTCACCCGCAACCTCGCCCAGCTCTTCGCCGCCCAGGCCGGCACCGCCATCGACCAGTACCAGCGGATCCGGTCGCTCGACCGCGCCGCGCACCGCGACGAGCTGACCGGCACCGGCAACCGCCGCCACGCCAGCCAGCTCCTCGACAGTCTGCGGCCGGGCGACGGGCTCATCGTCGTCGACGTCGACCACTTCAAGGACGTCAACGACCGCTTCGGGCACGGCGCCGGTGACGGCGTGCTCCGCGAGCTCGGCGCCCACCTGAGCGCCGCGGTCCACGACGCCGACAACGTGGCCCGCTACGGCGGCGACGAGTTCATCGTCGTCGCCCGCGACGTGGGCGACGACCTCGAAGCCACCGCCGCCGCGCTCCTCGACGGGTGGCGGGACCGGGCGCCTCGCACGACGGTGAGCATCGGCACCGCCCTCCACGACGCCGCCTGCTCCGGCAGCGAGACCCTCGAACGGGCCGACGTGGCGCTCTACCGGGCGAAGGCGGCCGGCCGCGACCGCGCCGCGTTCGGCACCTCGGACAGTGGCTCAGCCTCACTCGCTGTCGGGCAGAGCCCGGCTGAGCTGCGGTCGCAAGGCGACCTGCGCTCAGGCTCAGACGATGGCTGAGCCTCGCTCGCCCTCGGGCTAGCGCCCTCCGGACGAGCTACGTTCAGCTCGGCTGAGCCTCGCTCGCCCTCGGGCTAGCGCCCTGGCCGAGCTCGGTCGCAAGGCGACCTCCGCTCAGGCTCAGACGATGGCTGAGCCTCGCTCGCCCTCGGGCTAGCGCCCTGGCCGAGCCCGGTCGCAGGGCGACCTCCACTCAGCTCGGACGAGCTACGTTCAGCTCGGCTGAGCCTCGCTCGCCCTCGGGCCAGCGCCCTGGCCGAGCCGCGGTCAGCCGTCGGCGGCGGCCGGGCTCTCGGTCGGGGCGCCGTCGCTCACGGGGGTCCGGGAGGGAAAGAGCTCGACGATCGCTGCGTCGACCTCCTGCTTCACCCCGGACAGCGGCAGGATGTTGAGCACACCCTGGCCCTGACCGAGGAGATCGACGATCTCCTCGCCGCTGCGCACGAGCACCGAGTTGCGCCCGTTGATCACGAGGTTGACGGAGGCGACGTCCTCGCCGAGGTGCTCACGCAGGTAGCTGAACGCCTCGCGCACGGACTCGAGCTTGATGCCGGCGTCGAGCAGGCTCTTGACCACCTTGAGCTCGAGCAGGTCCCGGTACGAGTAGGCCCGACGGGAGCCACTGCCCCGCGCGTCGGCCAACGACGGCCGGATGAGGTCGGTGCGGGCCCAGTAGTCGAGCTGGCGGTAGGTGATGCCCACGATCTCGGCGGCTCGGCGACCGCTGAAGCCCTCGTCGACCCCAGGCTCGGTTCCCACTGCGCGCACTCCCTCGATCGCCGACACGTCCATCACCGCGAACCCGTCCGACCCCTGACGGGCAGGGGATGCCACGGCCGGAATTACGGTGATGAAACCCTCAGGAGGGTACGCCCGGAGCGCGCGATCGTCAACGCGAAGCGGCGGCGCGGCCCGGATCAGGAGGCGAAGTCGTCGGGGTTGACGCTCTCGATGAACTGGCGGAACTGCTCGACGACCTCGTCGTCCTGCTCCTCGTCGTCCGAGGCGTCGCCGGCGTCGGTGTAGCCGGCCTCGTCGAGCACCTGCTCGGCGACGAAGATCGTCGTACCGGTCCGGGCCGCGAGGGCGATGGCGTCCGACGGTCGGCTCGAGACGGTCCGCTGCGAGCCGTTGGTCGACAGGTGCAGCTCCGCGAAGAACGTGCGGTCACGCAGCTCGGTCACGACCACGCGCTCGAGGCCGACGGCGAGCTCGTCGAGCACGTCCTTCATGAGGTCGTGGGTCATCGGGCGCGGCGTCTCGACGCGGTCGAGCGCGAAGGCGATGGCCGTCGCCTCGGGCGCGCCGATGAGGATGGGCAGGAATCGACGCGCCCCGCGCAGCTCCCGCAACAGGACGATGGGGGTGTTGGAGGGCAGCTCGACCCGGACCCCAACGAGCTCCACTTCGACCATCTCGGGCACCATAGCTTGCCGCCGACGGGTCCGTGCGGGCCCGGGCGGCGAAAGTCTCCGGGGTACGGCGAGCGGGCCCGCCCGATGCCGGGGCATGCAACGGCGCCCGCGGCACCCTGATCAGTCGTCGCCCAGGTAGTCGGTGATCTGACGCCGCACCAGGACCCGTCGGAGGTCCTCACCGAGGCCGGTGAGCCGTCCGAGGCGTGCCGCGGCATCGGCCCGGCTCGGCTGGCTGCGCTGGGCGAGCAACGGGCCGACGAGCTGGAGGAAGATCCCGGTCTCACGCTCCGTGGCGATCTTGTACATCCGCAGGTGACGGGGTTCGAGGCCGAGCTCGACGAACGCGGCCGCGAGCCTCGTGATCGAGACGGCCTCGTCGTCGTAGACCGTGTTCGGGCCCTGGCGCCGGCTGCGGACCAGGCCGAATCGCTCGAGCTCGGCGACGAGCTCGGTGTCGACCCCCGCGACCGACGCGAGCTCGTCGAGGCTGAGGGTCGAGCCGCTGAGGCCGGCGAGGAAGGTCGAGACGTCGGGCCGGCTCCGGTCACGATCGGTGGCGCCGACGGGCGCATCGGCCGGGTCGTCCGCGTGGCCGGGCACGGCCGGCTCCGTCGCCGCCGACGGATCGCTCCGGCCGTTGCCGTGCCCGTTGCCGTCCGCGTGGTCCGCCCCCGGC
>JAXHUH010000216.1:0-35481 GCA_034211175.1 Actinomycetota bacterium | reverse complement strand
CACCGCCCGCCGGCGGCCGCGGGCGGTCCCGCCGTCCGAGCCGCTCGGTGGCGGCGTGCGGGCCGTCCGACGAGGGGGCGACGGAGCGCCCGCCGTTGGCACCGGCCGGCCGGTCGGCCTCGTGCATCGGGAACAGGCGGCCGTCCGCGGGATCGCCCGCGTCGTCGGGCTCGTCCCCCGTGGCGTCCGGGGCATCGCCGGCCTTGTGGACGCCCTCGTCGAGGCGGCCCTTGATCACCTTCAGCGGCAGGAAGTTGTCCCGCTGCTGGGTCAGGATCCAGCGCAGCCGGGCGATGTCGTCCTCGTAGAACTTCCGGTACCCCGACGGCGTGCGCTCGGGGTCGAGCAGGCCCTGGCTCTCGAGGAACCGGATCTTGGAGATCGTGACATCCGGGAACTCGCCCTGCAGCAGGCTGAGGACCTCGCCGATCGACAGGTGGGTCCGGTCAGCCATCGTCATCCGACGTCGTCTGGATGACCGGCCGGGTCGGAGAAGAAGACCAGCTTGAACCGCCCGATCTGCAGCTCGTCACCGTTCACGAGCCCGGCCCGTTCGATGCGCTGGCGGTTCACGTAGGTGCCGTTGAGCGAGCCGGCGTCGACGACCTCGAAGCCCGTCGCCGTGCGCCTCACCTCGGCGTGGCGCCGCGACACGGTGATGTCGTCGAGGAAGATGTCGCTCTCGGGGTGGCGGCCCGCCGTGGTCATCGGCGCGGACAGCTCGATGCGCGACCCCGCCTTGGGGCCGCGTGTCACGACGAGGACCGCGGGTCGGCCGCGGAGCTCGGCGAGGTCGATCGGGAGGTCCTCCCGATCGGTCTCGGCCGGCGACTCGGGCGTGTAGATGACCGTCGTCGTCTCGTCGGGATGCTGGTTGAGCGGCATCCCGCACGAGGAACAGAAGTTCGAACCCAGAGGGTTGCCGTGCCCGCAACGTGGGCACGTGACGTCGGCCATCGCCTCCCCTACCCGTCGATCAGCTCGTGGTACCCCTTCGCGTCCATCAGCTCGTCGACCTGCGATCGGTCATCCGGCCGCATCACGCAGATCCAGCCCTCGCCGTAGGGGTCCTCGTTCAGTCGTTCGGGCGCGTCGGCGAGGTCCGCGTTGACCTCCACGACCGTACCGGAGACCGGGGCGTAGATCTCGGAGACGGACTTGGTCGACTCGACCTCGCTGAAGGAGCCACCACGGGCGACGGTGGCGCCCACCTCGGGGAGCTCGACGTACACGACGTCACCGAGCGCGTCCTGCGCGTAGTCGGTGATGCCGATCCTGACGAGTTCGTCGGCCTCGAGCCGGACCCACTCGTGGTCCTTCGAGTAGCGCAGCTCCTCGGGGATGTTCATGTGCCGAAACGCTACCGGACCGGCGAGGGACCGCGCGCACCGCCGCTCGTTGGTTTCGGCGCTTCACCACGATCGCGGCACCGTCCGGGCGCGGGTTCGGGTGTGGTCCCGCGCCCGATCGGCGGACGCGGGCGCCCGGCGATCAGCCGACGAGACGACGGATCCGCCCCGCCAGCTCGCGGGCCCGACGCTGCGCCTCGGTCGCGGTCGGCCCCTCCGCCCACACCCGGGTCACCGGCCCCGTCGGGTCCGGCACGGCGAGCGTCCAGCCGTCGTCGATGAGGAGCTTCACGCCGTCCACCAGCACCGTGTCGCCCGGTGCGCCGGCCACGAGCTCGCGCATCACCGCACCGGTGCGCTCCCACGGGGTCGCCACCGACTCGGTCGCCCGGTGGGTGCGGGGCAGCGCGTCGACGACGGCCGAGAGGGAGCGGTCCCGCTCCGCGAGCAGGTCGAGCAGCAGGAGCAGCGCCGCAGCGCCGTCGAAGGCCGGCAGGAACGCCGGCACCACGAACCCGCCGGCGAGGTCGGCGGCGAACGCGACACCCGCACCGGCCGCCGCCTCGCTCACCGCGGCCGTCGACATCCTCGTCTCCCGCACCGCGGCGCCCACGTCGTTGGCGAGCCGGCGGACCGCGGTCGGCGCGGCGACCGGGACGGCGACCTGCTGGCCGGTCAGGCGATCACCGAGCAGCGACACGTACGCCAGCAGCGCCTCGACGTCGTCGAGCACCCGGCCGCGGTCGTCGACGAGGGTGAGCCGCTCGCCGTCGACCCCGATCACCGCGCCCGCGTCGGCCGAGGACGCCTCCACGAGGCGGGCGACGTCCGCGGCCAGCGCCGCCGGCTCCGCGGCGAGCATCCGCGGCGTCGAGGCGTACGGGTTCACCGCCAGGACCTCGGCGCCGACCTTGCCCAGCACGTTGGGCATCACGATCGAGGTCGAGCCGCAGCTGTAGTCCACGACGAGGCGGAACCGCCGGCGCCGGATGCGCTCGAGGTCGACCGTCGCCTCCAGCGCCGCGGCGTACTGGCCCCTCGCCCCGGGCGGCACGAGGATGTCGCCGATCTCGCCGGGAAGCACCCGGCGGTAGTCCTCCCGGTTGAACGACCGCTCGACCCGTCGGCGCGCCGTCTCCGGCAGGTCGGCGCCGTCCGCGTCGAGGAACCGGATGACGACCCGCTGGGGGTCGCGCTCCGCGATCCGCACCGTCACCCCGCCCACGAGCGCCGTCCGCCCGACCTGGTAGCGGGTGACGGGGATCGAGGCGACCTCGAGGTCGACGACGTTCACGCCCGCCGAGTTCAACCCGGCGATGACGGCCCGCTTGAGCATGCGGGCCGAGCGGCTCGAGTCGCGGGACACGGCGACGAGGGCGTCGACGTCGAGCGTCGTGCCGTAGGCCATCGCGACCCGGACCGCGAGCTCCGGGGTCACGTCGACGTTGGCCATGCCGACCACGCCGTCGCGCGTGAACGGCGAGCGTGCGCCGCGGGACTCCCAGACGATCGACGACGTGATCGTCGCGCCGGCCTCGATCGTCTTCTGCGGGTAGACCTTCACGCCGGTGCCGATGAACGCGTCCTCGCCGACCAGACAGCCCTCACCGAGCGCGGCACCCTCCTCGCAGCGCACCTGGCGGCGCAGGTCGCAGCCCCGGCCGATCACCGCCCCCCGCAGCCGGGCCGCCTCGCCGACGTACGCGCCCTCGCCGACGACGACGCGCTCGAGATCGACGTCGCGCCCGATCCGGACGTTGGCGCCGAGCACCGTGTACCCGCCGAGCCGGGCGCCGGGCCCGACCCGGCAGTTGTCCCCCACCACCGCCGGTCCCTCGACGAGTGCGTCGGGGTCGATCTGGCTGCCCCGCCCGAGCCACACGCCGTCCGCCACGGGGAACCCGCCGATGTCCACGTCGACCCGGCCGTCGAGCACGTCGCGGTGGGCCCGCACGTACGCCTCGAGGGTGCCGATGTCCTCCCAGTAGCCGGCGCTCACCGCTCCGGCGATCGGGCGGCCCGCGTCGAGGAGGCGGGGGAAGACCTCGCCGGAGAAGTCCACCGGTCGGTCCGGCGGGATCCACTCGAGGACCTCGGGCTCGAGCACGAACACGCCGCTGTTGATCGTGTCGCTGAACACCTCGCCCCACGTCGGCTTCTCGAGGAACCGCTCGACGCGCCCGTCCTCGTCGCAGATGACGATCCCGAACTCGAGCGGGTCCTCGACCCGCACGAGACCGATCGTGGCCATCGCCTCCCGCTCGCGGTGACGGGCGACGATCGCCGTCAGGTCGATGTCGGTCAGCACGTCGCCGCTGATCACGACGAAGGTCTCGTCGAGCACGTCGCGGGCGTTGCGCACCGAGCCGGCCGTCCCGAGCGGCGCCTCCTCGGTGGCGTAGACCATCCGCACACCGAGCTCGGACCCGTCGCCGAAGTAGGTGCGGATGGCGTTGGCCAGGTACGCCACCGTCACGACGATCTCGGAGAACCCGTGGCGCCGCAGGTGGGTCACGACGTGCTCCATCAGCGGGCGGTTCACGATCGGCACCATGGGCTTGGGCACGTTCGAGGTCAGGGGCCGAAGCCGCGAGCCCTCGCCGCCCGCCATGATGACGGCCTTCACGAAGCGGGGTCCTCCCCGGCGGGTGGCTCACCCGGGTCCACGGGCTCCGGGGCGCCGGACGCCGGCACGTCCCCGTGGCGACGGTGCTCGCGGCCCTCGCGCAGCGCGTCACGGCCGGCGGGCACGTACAGCACGACCGACACGAGGCCCGCCATCAGGCCCGGGATGGCGAACACCCAGGCGGCCGTGTCGAGGAACGGTGCGTAGGACAAGGTGCTGGCGCCGCCGAGCCACATCGGGAACGCGAAGTAGAGCATGAACGTGCCGGTCTTGCCCCACCAGGTCACGTCGATGCGGCGGGCACCCAGCGCGGCGAGCACCACCCCGGCGCCGGACACGAACACCTCCCGCACGAGCGCGAGGACGCCGAACCACAGCGGCGCCGCGCCGTCGATGAGGATGGCCAGGATCCCGACGACCAGCACCAACCGGTCGACCGCGGGGTCGAGGATCTTGCCCAGGGTCGACACCTGCCCGAGCCGTCGGGCGAGGAACCCGTCGACCCAGTCGGTCATCCCGAGCACCGCGAGCAACCAGGCGGCCGCGGCCTCGTTCTCCCGTTCGAACAGGAGCCAGAGGAACACGGGAAGGCACATCAGGCGGACGAGCGTGATGGCGTTCGGGATGGTCAGCATCGACGACGAGCCACCGGACCCCTCGGCCCGGCCGGCCCACTCGGACTCGGCGCGCACGTTGCGAGCGTAGCCCTCCCGACCAGCGGGGATCGGGGACCGCGCGCCGGACTCACCCCTGCCCCCGGTGTTCCACGTCGCGTCGGTCGGGCGGTGCCGGGACGTTGGCCGGGGAACGGGGCATCAGGGCTAGTCTCGCCGCCATGGCGACGATCTTCACGCGGATCATCGACGGCGAGCTGCCGGGCCGCTTCGTCTGGAGGGACGACCGCTGCGTCGCCTTCCTGTCCATCAACCCGATCTCGACCGGCCACACCCTCGTCGTCCCCATCGCCGAGGTCGACCACTGGCTCGACCTGGACGCGTCCGACGTCGCCCATCTCACCGAGGTGTCGAGGCTGATCGGCAACGCCCAGATGGAGGCGTTCTCGCCGACGCGCATCGGGCTGATCATCGCCGGGTTCGAGGTCCCCCACTGCCACGTCCACGTCATCCCGACGACGACCATGGCCGACCTCGACTTCTCCAACGCCGCGGCGTCACCGGCCGCCGCCGACCTCGACGATGCCGCGGAGCGCCTGCGCGTGGCCCTGCGCGCCGCGGGTCACGACGTACCGGGCGCCTGAGCTCCCCCGAGCGCCGTCGACGACCGTCGCGCCGGGCCCGGCGCTCACCCGGTCGACGCGTCGTCGGAGCTCGTGTCGGTGAGCGTGGCGTCGGAGCTCGCGTCGTCGGGTGTCGCGTCGTCGGGCGCGCCACCACCCGGGCCGACGCCATCGGTACCGGCGTCGAGCTCGCCACCGGGGACCGGCGATCGGCCGTCCTCGTCGGGGCGCACGTAGCGGGTCACGCCCTCGCGGTCGAAGTCGACCTCGTAGCCGGCGAACCGCAGGCCACCGGCGAACTCGTCCCGCTGGGGCAGGGTCCAGTGCTCGATCTCCTCGCCGTCGACGACGATCGCATCGGGTGAACCGGCGAGCGCGAGCGCGACGTCCGGCTCCTCGCCGGTCTCGAGGAGCAGCAGGCCGTGGCGCTCGGAGATCTCGGGCAGCATCGAGGCGGAGGCCCGGACGTCCAGGGTGCGGGGGATGTCGCGCACCGCCTCGAGCCTCGCCTGGTCGACCGCGTCGCGACCGCCGAGCTCCCACGGGTGGCGGTAGGGGCTCGACGCCGAGTCCTGTGTGAAGAACACGAGCGTGGTGAGCGCCAGCGCACCGATGAGGCGCGAGCTCACGGTCACCCGATCGACCGAGATGCGGCCCATCCGGCCGAGCGCGTGGGTCGTCGAGACGACCACGAGCGGCAGGATGGCGACCGCGAGCTGGGTGCGGCGCACCGACTCCGGCACGTCGACCACCGCGTAGATCAGGTACGCCGGCAGGGTCGGCAGCAGGTACCGCGACGTCACCAGCGGCAGGAAGGCGACGGGCGCGAGGAGGTAGACGAGCCACTCGAAGTTGGGACTGCCGATGAGCGCGTTGAGCACCCCGGCCGGGTCGGTGAACAACCGGGCCAGGACGTCGAGCGCCGTCTCCGGCTGGGCCGCCGCCGCGCCGGAGCCGCCGGAGAGGCCGGTGGCGGCACCGAGGCCTCCGAGCGCGGCGACCAGACCGAGCCACGTGAGCGCACTGCCGGCCACCGCCAGGCCGACCCGACGCTGGCCCTTCCAGGCGACGTACCCGCCGAGGCCGAACGCCACGAACGCGAGGTCGGCCCGCCACGCCACCGCCACCGCGATCCAGATCGCGAAGCGGGCCCGGTGCCCGGCGAGCCCGTTGCGGGTTGCGGCGATCAGCGCCGGCAGGGCCAGCGCCCCCGGGTGGAAGTCGGCGAGGTTGATGTTGTGGACCGCCGGGTGGAAGCAGTACGCCAGGACCACGACGGTGGCCCCGCCGACCCGCAGCCGGACGCTCTCGCGGGCGATGCGCCACAGCGGCACCACGCCGAGCGCGATCGCCACCGACTGGGCCACGATCAGCGCGGCGGTCGTCGGCAACGGCCGGATCAGCACGGCCAGCGGGTAGAACAGCAGCGAGCTCTGGATCTCGAGCAGGTCGGCGCCCGGGATCGTCAGGTGGGGGACCTCGCCCCGGCCGATCAGCCACGCCGCCTGTGCGTAGGTGGCCAGGTCCGCGCCCGCCTCCAGCGAGCGCACCCGGGCGAGCGCCAGGGCCGACAGGCAGATCGCCTGCGCCGCGGCGATCGCCCACGGGAGCCAGCGATCGGCGGCGTCCCCGTCGAGCCGTCCCTGCCACCTGAGCAACGCGTTGTCGATGCTCCGCCGCACGTCCCGCCCACCGAGGACGCCCATCAGGTCGAGCGGTCCCGTTCCTCGAGCGCCTCGTCGACGGTCAGCGGCTCACCGGTGCCGTCGGGGTCGATCCCCTCGATGGGCTCGATCAGGTACGAGCCCTTGTTGCGGACGTTGCCCACGTCGATCGACACGGGCTCGATGACGAGCAGGTCGGCCGGCGCCGGCACCATGAGCGCGTCGAGTGCGTCGAGGTCGCCGAAGTCCGGGTCGAGCCAGCGCTCCCACGCCGACGGCGGCAACATCACCGGCATCCGGTCGTGGATCCGGGCCATCGCCTCGTTCGGGCTGCCGGTCAGGATCGTGCACGACCGCAGCTCCTGCGAGCCGTCGCGGTCCGGGCCCCGCCAGAGGTCCCACAGGCCGGCGAACGCGAACGGCTCGTCGTCGCGGTGGTGGATGAACCACGGCTGCTTCTTGCGGTGGCCCGCCACCTTGGTCCACTCGTAGAAGCCGTCGGCCGGGATCAGGCAGCGGCGCTTGGCGTAGGACCGCTTGAACGCGTTCTTCGACCGCACGGTCTCGGCCCGGGCGTTGATCATGCGGTTGCCGACCGACGGGTCCTTCGCCCAGATCGGGACCAGGCCCCAGTGGAAGGACTCGAGCCGTCGGTCCTCGGCCCCGACCACGACGAGCACGTCGGTCGTGGGGGCGACGTTGAAGTTCGGCTCGGTGTGGTCGTTGGTCGTCTGCTCGGCACCGAAGTACGCGGCGAGGTCCTCGGGGGGCGACGATGAGACGAAGCGGCCGCACATCGGGCCCGACGCTACCTCGCCCGCCCGCCACCGCCCGCGCATGGCGCAGGGGGCCCGGCCCGATGGGTGTTCTTGCTCGTTGGCCGCTCCGCCAGCCCGTGTTTCACTGAGCGCGTCCGGCCGAACAGGTCGAGTGGCACCAGCGCCCCGGGTCCCTCCCCCCTACCCCGGGGCGCTGGTGCGCGCCCGGTTCCGGTCGCCGATGGCTGGCGCGCCGCGGTCTCAGATGGCGAGCACGCCGTCGATGAGCAGGTCGACACCACCGGCCACGGCCACGAGCGCCAGGACCCGCGACGTCCCCGTCGAGACCGCCCGGGCGATGCGGTGGTTGGCCGCCAGCCACGCCACGAACGCTCCCAGGCCGACGGCGACGGCCAGGACCGTGGGACCGATGCCGTGGTCGGCCGACGCCGAGAGCACGAGCACCGCCACCTCGGCGCGCACCAGCATCGGGAACAGCACCGGCACGAGCACGACCCGCAGGCCGCTGGCGCCGCCGAGCTCGTCGGGCTCCGATGCCGGCAGCGTCAGCGCACCGACGAGCACGGCCACCAGACCGGCCGCGATGCGGGCGTTGGGCCCGGAGATGCGCAGCGCGTCGAGCACCGGCATGGCGGCGAGCGCCAGCGCCAGGTAGACGACCGCGGCGAGCGCGGCGCCCACCGAGGCGGCACGCAGCCGATCCCGCCGGGCCCGGCCCGAGGCGGGCATCTCCTCCGCCCGGCGGGGCGGCGAGACGAGCGCGACGAGGACGGCGGCGACGACCCACACCGAACCGCTCATGCCGCGGTGGCCTCCAGGTGGACGAGCAGGGCCGACAGTGCGTGCTGCTGGTCGTCCATCTGGGTCACGCCGAACTGGAACCACGCGCCGACCACGGCGTCGGGCGACGCGTCCTCGCCGACGTCGTCGGCGCCCGCCTGGCGGTCGACGAGGAGCGAGGTCACGCACGTCATCCGCTCGGCGGCCGGCTCCGCGACGTCGGCCAGTGCGGGCTCGCGCTCCGCGGCGAGCACGAGCCGGCCGAGGCCCTCCCCCAGCGTCCCGAGGCCGGCGGCGAGGGTCGGTCGGCCCCTGGTCGCCCAGCTGAGGAGGCTGCCGGTGCGCTGCGACTCATAGCGCACCTGGACACCGAAGATCCGCCCGAGCCGGTCGACCTGGGCGCGTTCGGCATCGTCGAGGCCGCTCAGCGCGGCGTCGGCCTCGAGGCGGTAGGCGGCCCAGTGGTCGGACACCGGCGGGAACCGCCCCTCCGCGTCGTCGCGATCGTTGGCCAGGTACGCACCCACGGCGTCGGACGGATCGCGCCACTCGGGCCCGAGCTCGGACGCGAGGCGGGCGAGGGCCCATCCGACCTCGCCGGTGTAGAAGATCGAGCGGGAGCCGACCACGGGCTCGCCCGCCACGGGGTCGAAGCGGGCCGACACCGCCCCGGACGGCTCGACCTGGCCGACGAGGAACCGTCCGAGGCGCTCGAGGACCTCGTCGTGGTCGGTCTCGCCCGTCAGCTCCCGCCGCTCGACCAGGGCGACGACGAGCAGCGCCGTCGAGCCGGCCTTCCAGGAGGTCTCGTCGTCGGCGAGCGCGGCCCGGTCGCCCACGGTCTCGACGAGGTCCAGCGCGTGCTCCAGGCCGCGGTCGGCGCTCTCGAGCGCGCCGTCGATGCCGGCCGCGGCCGCCTGGTACAGCGACATCGTGACCCCGGCGTGGCGCACGAGGTTGTAACCGTCGAGGTCCTCGCCCGAGTCCGCGTCGTAGCGGTAGAGGAACGTGCCGTCGGGCTGCTGGTTGCGCACCAGCCAGCGGGTCGCCGACTCGGCGGCGGCCCACACGTCGGCCCGCTCGACCGGTCCGCACCGCTCGGGCGGGACGACGATCACCCGCAGGACGACCGCGCCGAGGGCCCAGGCCGCCAGCGAATGGCGCATCGCGCGCCCGGTCGGGCCCCGCCAGGTCGTGGTCATACGGGCGCGGACTCTAGTGGTTCTCCCACACCCCTCCGGGACGCGGCGACGGCGAGTGCCCTGGTCAACACGATGTGCGCTGGACCGGGTGCCCGGCCCGTCCGGCGCGCCGGGTGCCGGGTCAGGAGTCGGGCGGACCGTTCGGGGGCGGGTCGTCGAACAGGTCGCGCTCCCGGCGGGCGAGGCGCGCCAGGTCACGCTGGAGCTCCTCGAGCTGGCGGGCGTCGTCGCGGGACTCGTCGATGCGCGACGACAGATCGGCCTCCAGCCGCCCGATCAGCTGGTCGCGCTGGGCGATCTCCTGAGTGAGCTCGGCGTGCTCGCGCTCCAGGCGGCCGAGCGCGGTGTCGAGCTCGGACGCCCGTGACACCGCCGCCTCGCCCCTCGTCGCCTCGTACGCCAACGTCTCGAGGCGGGCGTCGCGCTCACTCACGAGACGGCGCACCCGGGTGAGCTCAGACTCGAGGTGGCGGCTCTCGTCGGAGCGCTGGCGCAGCAGCGACGCCATCGACTCCAGCTCGGTGGTCAGCGACGCGACCTCGTCCTCGCGGCCCCGGGTCCGCTCGTCGAGCTCGGACAGGCGCGACGACAGCAGCTCGGCCTGGCGCTTCCACTCCCACGCCCGGCCCGAGGACTCCGCCGCGGAGGACCGCATGCCCTCGAACTGCTCGAGCAGGGTGTGGTAGCGCTCGGCCTCCTCCTCGCGGGCGTTCCTCGCCGCGGCCAGCTCCGAACGGGCCCGGCGGACCTCGGCCGAGCTGCGCTCCTCGACCTCGTGCAGCCGACGCCCCAGCGTGGCGCGGATGGCCTCGACCGCCTCGTCGCGGTCGTCCTCCAGCTCCCGGAGCCGCCGGTCGGTCTCCTCGCGCGCCCGGCGCAGCGCCTCGGCGTGCTGGGTCTCCGCGGCGTCGAGCTGACGCTCGAGCGCCTCGATCTCGGCGACCCGCCGGCGGTCGGCCACCCGGGCTCGCTCCTCGAGCTCCTCCCGGGCCGTGGCCAGCTCCCGGGCGTGGCGCTCGGTGGCGGCGCTCAGCTGCTCCTCGAGTGCCTCGATCTCGGCTGCGGCGGCCGCCTCGACCGCGGCCACGTCGGCCGCGGCGCGGGCCCGGGCGGCGGCCAGCGCCTCCTCGCCCTCCGCCCTGGCGCCGGCGATCGCCTCGTCGGCGTCCGCCCGCGCCGCGGCCACCCGTTCGTCGCCGTCGACCTTCGCGGCCCGCAGATCGCCGCGGAGGCGCTCGACCTCGGCCGCACCGTGGGCCCGGACGCGGTACAGCTCGTCGCGGATCTCGGTGATCAGCCGCTCCTGGTCCGCGGCGCGGCGGGTGGCGGCATCGAGCTCCGCCTCGGCGTCGGAGAGCTCGCTGCGCTGGCGCTCCAGCTCCTCGGTCTGCTCCCGGGCGCGGTCGATCAGCAGCGAGCGGGAGATCTCGAGCGCGGCCAGGCGCCGGGCCTGCCCGCGGGCGTGCTGGTAGAGCCCGTCCGCCACACCCTCGAGGAAGAAGTCGCCGCCCTGGAGCTGGCCGCGGAGCTTGTCGATCTCCGCGCGCAGCTGCTCGTACTCGCCGGCCGGCACCGTGTCCTCGGCGGGCTCCGCGGGTGGCGGCTCGACGGGATCCTCGTAGACGTCGTCGCCGTCGAACTCGTCGTCGAAGCCCTCGTCCACGAACGCGGGCGACGGGGCGGCCCAGGACCACCAGAGCCAGGCGCCCACGAGCAGAAGTGCGGCGACGAGCAGCCACAACATGGTTCGACGCTACCCGCTGGGCGGGAGCGGACGGCGGAGCCGGCTACGAGGCGAGATCGACGCCCCAGGCGCAGAGCAGGCGCTCGGCGGCGCGCCGGACCGGGCGTGGCTGGTGCTCGAGCACCCGGGCCCGGGTGTCGGGGGCGATCGACGGCTCGGCGAGCCGCCAGGCGAGCTGGAGAGGATCGACGCTGACGTGTGCGGCCATGGTCGGAGCCTCCTTTCCGCTGGGGACCACCGCCCGTGTGACGGGCCGTGGAGGACCGTCGAAGCGACGGTCGTCCGGGGACCAACGAAGAGCATCGGTCGTCGTGTCGCCCACCTGGGGTGGTCAGCTGTCACACCGACCGTGGCGCGCCGCGGCCCCCGCCCGTCGGGGCGGGGCCGCGTCCGGACGCCGGGCGGAGGGAGCGCCGTCCCGGGCGCGGAGCCCGACTCCGTCGTGCCGCCGGGTTCAGCGGGTCAGGAGCCGGTCGAAGAAGTCCCGGTAGCGCTGGAGCGCGAGACGCAGGTCCTCGGTCGAGGCGTCGTCGCCGGTGGACCACCGCTCCTCGAGCCGGTGACGCTCACCGGCGAGGGACCGGGTGAGCTCGTCGATCGCCTCGGACACGAGCTCGTCCGCCTGTCGCACCGCGTCGCGGGGCTCGTCGACGAAACCGGTCTGCACCTGGTCCCAGCGGCTGCGCAGGCCCTCGGTGTCGGCGATCAGCGTGGTGGCGCCGCCCTTCGAGGCGGTGGCGGTCGCGCCGGGAGCCGCAGCGCCCGATGACGATGGGGCCGTGCGATCGGGCGGCGGCGCCGCGCTCGTCGACACGGTGCTCGAGCCGGTCGTGCCGGTGGGTGCGGTGTGGTCGGTGGTCATGGTCGCTTCCTCTCCTCGTCTTCCCCGACGTCGGGGAGCGAAGCCGTCCGCGGGCGCGGTGAGCCCCGGCGCGGTCGTCCTCGGCGAGCGGGATCCACGGCACCCGGGACGGGCCCGTGGGTTGCGGCCGCCTCCCGGAGCGGGAGCGGCTGCCACGTCACGTCCTGGCGGTCGTCTCGTCGGCGAGCAGCTCGTCGAACAGCGCCCGGTAGTGGAGCAGGGCGTCACGCAGGTCGTCGGTCGTCGCCTCCGAGGCGACGTTGCGCACGTGGATGGCGTGGGCGGCCCGGTAGTGGTCCGCCACGGCGGCGTGATCGGCGGCCACCATGTCGTACTGCTCGTCGAACCGGTCGACCGGGTAGCCCCGCTGCTCCATCACCTCGGTGACGAGCAGGTCGGCCTCGTTCACGGCCCGACCGGGGCGGTCGACGAACGACGCCTGCACCTCCTGCCAGCGGTGGGCGTAGCGATCACGGTCCTCCGCCGGCAGCGGCCGGATCGACAGCTCCTCGCGACGGTCGAGCACGTCGCGCAGCTCGGCCTCCACGGCCTTGCGGTCGCCCGTCGACTCCAGCCGTCGGTCGTAGTCGTCGCCGAAGCGCTCCCGGAGCTCGGCCGAGCGGCCGGACCGGGTCCAGAGCATGGTGGCGGCGACGGCGATGGCGGCGACCACCAGGATCGCCACGATGATCAGCACGAGGTCCATCTCGTCAGTTCCTCCTCCACCCGCCCTCGCGGGTGGCGATCGCCTACCCCCACCGGGTGCGGGACAAACGGGGCGAGCGACCGCCCGAGGAAGGTGGGGGCCACCGTGGTGGGCGGGCCCACGGCCGATCGGCAGCGTGGCGGGGCGGGGGTCGGACGCGAAGAGGCGGCGGCCACGAGGACCGCCGCCCATTCGTCGGGCTGCCCGGATTTGAACCGGGGACCTTCGGTCCCCCAGACCGACGCGCTAACCAACCTGCGCCACAGCCCGTTGCGGCGGGCCATCGTAGCCGAAGATCGCGCCGCGGTGGTTCATCGCCGTCCGCCGGCCACCTGCGGCGGCCTTCCGGGCCCGGACGGGCCCGTCACCGGCCGGCGCGTGGGCTCAGAACTGCTGGATGACCCACTGGACGCCCTCCACCGCCCGCCAGCCGAGGTAGGCGACGAGCGACACCAGCAGCAGCTTGAAGTGCCACGGGAACCCGACCCGCTCCCCCGCGGCCTCGTCGACCCCGGACCGACCCGGTGCCGCGGCCCCGTCGATGGCGGACTCGTCGACCGCGGCCCCGGCCGACGCCGGCGCCGCGGCCCGGTCACCACCGCGGGGCGCGCCCACGTCCTCGCCGCACACGGGGCAGCGGCCGTCCTCGGTCAGGGCGTTCGGGGCGTGCCAGCGCTCGCAGGTGTCGCACCAGGGCATGGGATCAGACCGGCGGGACGCCGTGGCGGCGGTCGCTGAAGTGGCGCTCCCGGTGGCGTGACCGCTCGATGCGCCGGGCGATCTCGGTCCGCAGCGACTCGAACGGCACGACCGCGTCGACGACCAGCTCCGAGGCGAGGCGCAGCAGGTCGACGTCGGCCTCGTAGACCTCGCGCTGGTGGGCGACGAACGCCGCCCGCTCCCCCTCGTCGTCGATCGCCGCGATCTTGTTGGCGTACACCGCGTTCACCGCGGCCTCCGGGCCCATGACCGCGATCTTCGCAGTCGGCAGGGCCAGGGTGGCGACGGGGTCGAACGCGGGGCCGGACATGGCGTAGAGGCCGGCGCCGTAGCTCTTGCGCACGATGACCGACACCTTCGGCACCGTCGCCTCCGACACCGCGGTGATCATCTTGGCGCCGTGGCGGATGATGCCGCTGCGCTCGACCTCGGTGCCGACCATGAAGCCGGGCACGTCGGACAGGAACACGAGCGGGATCCCGAACGCGTCGCACAGCCAGATGAACCGGGCCGCCTTGTCGGCCGAGTCGACGAACAGCACGCCGCCCTTGTGCGCCGGGTTGTTGGCCACGATCCCGACCGGGTGGCCGTCGAGGCGCCCGAGGCCGCAGATCAGCTCCGGGGCGAACAGCGGCTTGAGCTCGAAGAAGCTCTCCGCGTCGACGATCCCGTCCACCAGCTCGTGCATGTCGTAGCCGGCGGTGTCGGTCTCCGGCACGATCGTGTCGTCGAGCTCGCGGGCCGGCGCGGCGGCCAGGTAGGTCGGCGGGTCCTCCCGGAAGCACCGGGGGAAGTACGTGAGCCACGCCCGGGCCTGGTCGATGGCGTCGTGGTCGTCGCTCGCCAGGTTGTCGCCACAGCCCGAGACCGTGGCGTGCATCCGGGCCCCGCCCATCTCCTCGAGCGTCGCGACCTCGCCGATGACCATCTCGGCCATGCGGGGTGAGCCCAGGTACATCGAGGCGTTGGCCTCGACCATGATCACGATGTCGCAGAAGCTCGGGATGTACGCCCCGCCGGCGGCCGACGGACCGAACAGGCAGCACACCTGGGGCACGCGGCCCGACAGTCGCACCTGGTTGTAGAAGATGCGTCCCGCGCCCCGCCGGCCGGGGAACAGCTGGACCTGGTCGGTGATCCGCGCGCCGGCCGAGTCGACGAGCCACACGACCGGCAGCTCGTCGCGCAGCGCGGTCTCGGTGAGGCGGATGATCTTCTCGACGGTCCGGGCCCCCCACGAGCCGGCCTTGACCGTCGGGTCGTTGGCCATGACCAGCACCGGCCGGCCGTCGACCTCGCCGCTGCCGGTGACGACGCCGTCGGCCGGCAGGTCGTCCGCCGAGGCGTTGGCCAGCAGCGCGTCCTCCACGAACGTGCCCGGGTCGCACAGCAGGTCGATGCGGTCGCGCACGAACAGCTTGTTCTGGCGGTCGAGCTTGTCACCGACGAGCTCCACGTTGCCTTTGACGGCACGTCGGGTCGCGGCGGCGAGCGACTCGGCGGTGCTCGTCGCCGGATCCTGACCGACGGGGTGGGAGGTGGTCACGACGGCGGTCCCCCTTCTGCTCCGGTGGAGCGCTCCGATCCTCGCGGCAGAGGCGCCACCGGCGTCAACTCGGCGGCCGGACGACCCCGAGCCCGTGCGCTCAGCTCCGCCGGACGGCGACGATGGCCACGTCGTCGAGGATGACCCCGGCGGCGAAGTCCTTGGCCGCCTCCAGCAGCTCCTTGCACAGCACCTCCGGCGGTGCGCCCGGGTCGCGGCGCAGCGCGTTGGCGATGCGCTCCTCGCCGAACATCTCCGCCCCCGAGCGGGCCTCGGCGAGCCCGTCGGTGTAGAGCAGGCACAGATCGTGCTCGTCGAGGTCGATCTCGCGGCTGTAGTAGGTGCCCTTCGGGTCGAGCATCAGCAGCGGGCCGGTGGAGCGCAGCGGGCGCACCTCCCGGTCGTGCCACAGCCACGCGGCCGGGTGGCCGGCCGAGCAGTACCGGAGCGTGTGGGCCTCGGTGTCGAACACGACGACGCACAGCGAGATGAACTCCTCGCCCCGGTCCTGGGCCGACATCTGGGTGTTGAGCTGCTCGAGCGCCTGCGCCGGGTCCCGGAACTGCTGGAGGAACACCCGCAGCAGGTACTTGGCCTGGAAGGCGGTGATCGACGCCTCGATGCCGTGGCCGGTCACGTCGCCGATGACCGCGGCGAGGCGCGACTTGCCGACCCGGAACACGTCGTAGAAGTCACCCGCCATCAGGCCGGTGCCGGCCTGGTAGACGCCGCCGAGCTCGAAGCCGGGGATGTGGGGCAGCTGCTCGGGGGCCAGGCGCTCGGCCCACCGTCGCGGCGCCAGCTCCTGCTGGGACAGAGTCTCCTCGGCCTTGCGCTCGAGGTCCCAGCGGGCCTGGGCGAGGCGGGCCTGACGGGTGAAGCCGCGGCCGTACCAGGCGGACAGGCCGGCGGGGATCACCAGGAGGATGAACGCCACGGCGCCACCCGACCCGCCGATCGTGGCGGCGACGACGGCCGCGATGGCGGCCGCCGCGAAGGTCGCGGCGGCAAGGCCTTCCTTGACCCAGGTCGCCTCGGACAGCTCGATGGCGTCCGGCGAGCCCAGGTCACGCTCGACCCGCGTCGCGATCCTGTGTCGGGTGCGCGCCGAACGGGCCCACACGACGGCCGCGACCAGGCAGGCGACGGCGACCAGCACAAGGACCGGTTTCTCCATGTGACCACACAAGCGTAGTGGGCGATGCGGGATCCGGGTCACCCGGAGCCCGCTGATGGTGCGTCAGCGGCGTCGCACGCGCAGCTTGAGCGGCGTCGCCCCCAGCGAGAACCCCTCGCGGATCGTGCGCTCGAGGTACCGCAGGTAGGTCGCCGGGATCTCCCGGTTGGCGAAGAGCGTGAACGTGGGCGGGTCGGTGGCGCCCTGGGTCGCGTAGAGCACCCGGGCCCCGCCGGGGGCCGGCTGGCGCTGCTGGGCCTCGCGCAGCGCCCGGTTCAGCGCGGCGGTCGGCACGCGGGTGTGGTAGCCGGTGATGGCCTCGCCGAGCGCGGGCATCAGCTTGTGCACGCCCTTGCCGCTCTGCGCGCTGATCTTCAGCACCGTGGCGTCACCCACGAACGCGAGGCGACGCTCGACCTCGCGCATCACGTCGGCCCGGTCCTCGGCGTCGTCGACCAGGTCCCACTTGTTCAACAGGACGACGATCGGGCAGCCCGCACCGTCGACCCGTTCGGCGAGGCGCTGGTCCTGGTGGGTCACGCCGTCGGTGGCGTCGATCACCAGGAGGGCGACGTCCGCGGTGTCGACCGCCCGCATCGCCCGCAGGACCGAGTAGTACTCGGTGGCCTCGTCGACCCGGGAGCGACGGCGCATGCCGGCCGTGTCCACGAACCGCACCGCGCCGCTGTCGGTCACGACCACGGTGTCGACGGTGTCGCGGGTGGTGCCCGCGAGGTCGTGGACGACCGAGCGCTCCTCGCCGATGAGGCGGTTGAACAGCGTCGACTTGCCGACGTTGGGCCGCCCGACGATGGCCACCGCGAACGCACCCTCCGCGGCCTCGTCCTCCGCGGCCGCCGCCTCGCGCGCCGAGCGGGCGGCGAGGCCCTCGACGGGGCCCGTCTCGGCCAGCTCGGCCTCGACCTCGGCGTGGCTGCGCAGCGCGCCGGCCGCGACGAGCCGTTCGACGAGGCCGTCGAGCAGGTCACCGGTACCGAGGCCGTGGACCGCGCTCACCGGGTAGGGGTCACCGAGGCCGAGGCGCACGAACTCCCAGGCGTCGCCGTTGCGCAGCGACGAGTCGACCTTGTTGACCACCACCATCACCGGCCGGCCCTTGCGGCGCAGGAGCTCGGCCACGCGGTCGTCCTCCTCGGTGACGCCGATGACGACGTCGACGACGAGGAGGATCAGGTCGGCCTCCTCCATCGCCCGCTCGCTCTGGCGGCTCACCTTCTCGTCGAGCGCGTCGCCGCCGGGCAGCCAGCCCCCGGTGTCGACCAGGCGGAACCGGTGCCCGCTCCACTCGGCGCGGACCTCCTTGCGGTCCCGCGTCACGCCGGGCCGCTCCTCGACGATCGCCTCGCGGCGGCCGATGATGCGGTTGAGCAGCGTCGACTTGCCGACGTTGGGGCGCCCGACGATGGCGACGAGGGGGAGGCCGACCTCGGTGGCGACCGGCTCGGGACTGTCGACGACGTTCATCGTTGCTCCAGGGCGGCGCGCAGCGCGGCGCCGTCGGTCGGGAGGACCTCCACGGGACGGGGGAGGTCGTCGGGGCTCGTGCCGTCGAGGAAGCGCCCGCCCGAGAGGCAGACGTCCGGCAGCAGGTAGCGGTGGCCGGCGGGCTCGTCGGCGAGGACCGCGGCGACGTCGGAGCCGACCATCAGGCCGGTGACGCCGATGTTGCCGCCGAAGAACCGGTTGGCCACGGTCAGGACCCGGACGTCGTCACGCCCGAGGCGCTCGACGAGCGGACCGATCACGGCCGCACCGAGGGGGCCGGTGAGCACGGCGACGGGGGCCGAGCGCCGGGGACGGAGCGCGACGGCGGTCGCGCCGGAGGCGGGGGCCGCCGCCACATCGGCGGCGCCGTCGCCGCCATCGGGGGCGACGACCGCGCAGCCGGTGGTCCGCGGGGCCCGGTACCCCGCTGCGGGAGCGCCGTCGACCCAGGCGAAGAACCCGGCGCGGGGCCCGGTGGCGCCGTCGCGCCGGCCGGTGAACTCGTCCTCGAAGCAGCGGGCCATGCCGATGCCGTCCTCGTGCATGGCGAAGTCGCCGTACACGTCGGAGGGCGGGAACGGGCGGCCGGCGAGCAGGTAGTACTCGTCGGCGGCGTGGACCAGGCGGTGGCCGACGAGGTCGACGAACACGTCCTGCCAACGGGCCACCGTGTCGATGACGGACGCTGCCTCGGCGGCGGTGTGGGGCCGCAGCTCGGCCTCGGTCGAGTGCCTGCTCACCCCGAGCGGCACGACGCACACGCTGGCCAGCTCGCGGTAGCGGTCGGCGACGTCGCACAACGTGCGCTCGAGCGCGGCGCCGTCGTTCACGCCCGGGCACACGACGACCTGGCCGTGGACCTCCACGCCGTGGTCGAGCAGCGCCCGCAGCCACCGCAGGCTGGTGGCGCCACGCCGGTTGCGCAGCATCGAGGCCCGCAGCTCGGGATCGGTCGCGTGGATGCTCACGTTGAGCGGCGACAGCCGCTCGGTCACGACCCGCTCGAGATCGGCCTCGGTGAAGCGGGTCAGCGTCGTGAAGTTCCCGTAGAGGAACGACAGCCGGTAGTCGTCGTCCTTCAGGTAGAGGCTGCGGCGCATGCCCGGCGGGAGCTGGTGGATGAAGCAGAAGGAGCAGTGGTTGTCGCACGTGCGGACTCGGTCGAACACCGGGGTGTCGACCTCGACGCCGAGCGGCTCGCCGTCGGCCTTGGCCACCTCGACGGTCAGCTCCAGGCCGCCGCGGTCGATGTCGAGCGACGGGTCGGCGCCGTCGGTGAGGAGCTGGTAGCGGATCACGTCGCGCGGGGGCTCCCCGCAGACGGCCGTGATCAGGTCGCCCACCTGCACACCGGCGCGCGCCGCGGGCGAGGCGGGCGCGACGGCGACGACACGAGGGGCGGACATCTGGCCGATGCTACTGTCCCGGAGGCCCCCGGAACGCGCCGCGCCCGCGCACCGGCGCGCGCCGCGCTCCGGGCAGGTCGGCGAAGGAGCCCCCGGACCGCCACTAGCCTGGCACGCGATGGATGTCGACCGCGTACTGCTCGCCGCTCCCCGTGGCTTCTGCGCCGGCGTCGAGATGGCGATCAAGGCCCTGGCGTGGATGGTGCGGGCGTTCGAACCGCCCGTCTACTGCTACCACGAGATCGTCCACAACCGCCGGGTGGTCGAGCGCTTCGAGGCCCTCGGGGTGGTGTTCGTCGACGACGTCGCCGAGGTCCCCCCGGGCCGACCGATCATGCTGTCGGCCCACGGTTCCGCGCCCGAGGTCGTCGCCGCCGCCCGTGAGCGCGGCGGCTACGTCGTCGACGCCGTGTGCCCCCTCGTCACCAAGGTGCACCACGAGGTGAAGGTCCGGGCCGGCAAGGGCTACCGCATCGTCTACGTCGGCCACGAGGGCCACGAGGAGGCGGTCGGCACGATGGCCGTCGCCCCCGAGTCGATCCACCTGGTGGAGACCCCGGCCGACGTCGACGCCTTCGAGCCGTTCGACGAACCGGTCGCGGTGCTCGCCCAGACCACCCTCAGCCACCGCGACTGGGCCGGGGTGGTCGACGCCGCCCGTGAGCGGTTCCCCGAGCTGTGGATGCCGGGACGCAGCGACCTGTGCTTCGCCACGACGAACCGCCAGTCGGCGCTGATGGAGATCGCGACGCGCTGCGACGCCATGGTCGTCATCGGTTCGGCGAACTCGTCCAACACCAGTGCGCTGGCCCGCCTGGCGTCGGAGGCCGGCTGCCCTCGGGTCTACCGGATCAACGACGCCCGCGAGCTGCCCGATGACCTCTCCGGCACCGTCGGCGTCACCGCCGGGGCGTCGGCCCCCGAGGACCTGGTCGCCGCGGTGATCGCCCACCTCGCGCCACGGGAGGGCACCGAGGAGGTCCAGGTGACGACCGAGAGCGAGTACTTCCCGCCGCCGCGCCACCTGCGGGACCTGCTCACGGCCGTCGACGTCGCGGCGACCGCCGGGGTCGGCGGCTCCCTCGGCGGGCGGCCCGCGGTCGACGACCGCTCGCTCGCGGCGAGCGACGTGCTCACCGCGCTTGACCGGGCCCATCGGAGCGGGCTGCCCACGGCCGAGTCCGAGGCCGAGCCGTCGGCGGTGGCCGTGCCCCTCAGGACGGGGACGGCGCCGCCGGCCTGACGTCGACCTCGCGAACGACGGGGTTGGCGGCCAGCCACGAGTCGTCGCCCGCCTGGGACGCCTCGATCGTGCACGTGCCCACGTCGAACGCCGCGACCTCGTCGTCGTCGACCATCACGCACGGGCCCTCGACCACGTCGTAGGCCACCGCCAGCCCCGACGTCGCCTCCGCGGCGAGCCCGACCGGCTCGCTGCCGACCGCGAGCGGCTCCGGCGCCGGGAACTCGATGCGCTGCAGCCGGGCTGTCGATGCGGCCGAGACCGGGCGCCCGCCCATCACCACCGTCGTCTCCTCGGGCGTCGAGCGGTCGGACAGGGCACCCACACCGGCGACCGTCCCGGCGGCCAGCAGCGCGAGCGCCGCGATGCCGGCGACCGCCGACACGCGCCCCGGCCACCGTCGGTCCGACGCGGGCGGCGGAACCGGGAGTGGTCGTCGCCCACCGACACCGGTCGTCGAGTGGGCGGCGCTTCCGGTCGGCGTCCCGGCCGGCGCCGCCACCCCGGCGGCCAGCAGGGCCGCACCGGAGCTGACCGCGGTCGGCACCAGCGGATCGGCGACCTCGGCGCCCAGGCGGCGACCGACCTCGTCGGCGAGGCGGGCCACGCTCGACCAGCCGCCGATGAGCTGCACCGACGCGGGGCGCAGGGCGAGGCTGGCGCAGCTCGCGGCGAGTGCGTCGAGCATCTCGCCGACCGCGGGCGCCGCGGCCCGATCGACGACCCGGTCGAGGTCGACGCCGCGCATCTCGACCGTCGTCGTCCGACCGAGCGCGCGCACTTCGATCGTGGCCCCACCGTCCGCGGCGAGCCGCTCCTTGATCGAGTTGCACGAGCGCCACAGTGCCGCCGTGGCCCGGCGGCCCTCCACCGTGCCCGACACCAGATGGCGCCGGACCTCCTCGTCGTCGATGCGATCGATGGCGTGGCCGAGGATCAGCCGGTCGAGGTCGCGACCGCCGACGCCGGCCTCGACCACGGTCGACGCCAGCACCGACGGGCGGCCGCGGGCGTCGACGACACAGGCCCGGAACCCGGTCGTGCCGAGATCGACGACCGCCACGATCTCGCCCAGCGACCGCTGCGAGTGCTTCGCCCACGTCACGGCGGCGGCCGCCTGGTGGGCCAGTCGGACCGACGGCCAGCCGATGCGCTCGGCCGCGTCGCGCAACCGCCGACGGGCATCGGGAGCCCATCCGGCGGGGACGGCGACCACGACATCGGACGGCGGGCGCCCGCCCATCTCCTCGGCCCTCGTGCCGACCCACGACAGCTGCTCGGCGAGGAGGTCGACCGGATCGACCCGCCGGCCGCCCGCGACCGCGGCGGCACCACCCATCAGCAGCGACGCCGGTGACGTGACCAGACCGTCCGGATCGACGATCCCGTGGCGCGTCGCACCGTCGCCGATGATGACCGAGCCGTCGTCGCGCACGAACACGTTGGCGGGCAGGAGGCGCGAGCGATCCCCGAGCGGGAGATCGACCAACCGACCCGACGACCACAGCGTGGCCGACAGGTACGCCGTGCCGAGATCGACACCCAGCGCCGTACTCATCCTGTGCCGTGCTCCCGCTCGCCGGGGGTAGAAGCGTTGGGCGCCCCGGATGGTCCCGCCAACCACGGCATCGGAGCTCGACAGAGCGTAGTTCGTGGTCGCGTCGACGGGCGAGACCATCGGTTCGCGCCGGTGCGACGCGATGGTGCCGCCACACCACACGTCTACGCTCGCAACGTGCCGATCCGCGCCCGCGAGCCCCACGACCCCGACCGGATCGGCCGCTTCACGATCAGCGGCCGCCTCGGTCACGGCGGCATGGGCGTCGTCTACCTGGGCGAGGACGACACCGGCGGGCGGGTCGCGGTGAAGGTGATCCGGGAGTCGCGCCTCGACGACCCCGACTCGCGCAGTCGCTTCGCCCGGGAGGTCGAGGCGTTGCGCCGCCTCGGCGGGCTGCGCATCGCCCGATTGGTCGACGCGGACCCGAACGCCGCCACCCCGTGGATGGCCACCGAGTACGTCGAGGGCCCCACCCTTGCCGAGGCGGTCCGCTCCGCCGGGCCGTTCTCCGGTGATCGGCTGCTGGCGCTGGCCTCGGCGCTGGCGGAGGCCCTCGCCGCGGTGCACGCGTCGGGGCTCGTGCACCGCGACGTCAAGCCGTCGAACGTGGTGCTGGCCGACTTCGGCCCGAAGCTGGTCGACTTCGGCCTGGCGATGGTGGACGACGCCTCGTCGCTCACCGTCCCCGGGTTCTCGGTCGGGACCCCGGCGTGGATGGCGCCCGAGCAGGTGACCAACGGCCTGGTCACCCCGGCGACCGACATCTTCGCCCTCGGCGCCACCCTGGCGTTCGCGGCGACGGGCCGGGCCCCGTTCGGCGACGGCGACGCACGCGTGGTCATGATGCGGATCGCCCACGAACCGCCGGACGTGACCGAGCTCGACCACGAGGTGTCCGAGCTCGTCCGGTCCGCGACCGCCAAGAACCCCCACGATCGCCCCTCGGCCGAGGAGATCCACCGCCGCGTCGTCGGCCTCCACCGCGACGGCACCGATCCCGGGCGGGACCCACATCGGTGGGCCGTGCCCGGCCCGGACGCCGCTCCCGTCTCCGGTCACGAGGCCCCGGTCGCGCCCGGCGAGGGTCGCAGCGCCTGGCCCGGCGCCTCGGGGCCGGACCCCGCGGCCGGTGAACCCACCGCGGCGGCGCCGATCGTCTGGCCCGCCGCCCACGGCGGACGCGGCCCGTCCGGCCCCGAGGCCGAACCGACGCGGGCCGACATCCCGGTGGTGCGCCCGACCCCGCGCCACGCCGCGGACCCGCCCATCCCCCGCCCGCCACAGCCCCGGCCCCAGCCCCAGCCAGCCGGCCGACGCGGGTCGCGCGCCCGATCGATCGTCCTGCTCCTGCTCGCGGCGGCCGCGGTCGTCGTCACCGGGTTGCTGCTCCTGCCCGTCCTCCTCCCCGCCGACGACGGCGACGAGGTCGCGACCGACCCGACCGGCACCACCGGGGCGGCGGCGCCGAGCACCACGGCCGCCGGGGGGTCGACGCCGCCCGGCGAGGAGGTCGGGGCGTTCGAGGGCGACGCGTCCGGCCTCGACGACGCCGCGGTGCTCGCCGCGCTCGACGGCTGTAGCGACGGCTGCAACGTCCACGCCCGGCGTGCGATCGCCGCCGACGGCGGCGCCGCCCTGCTCACCGCGGTCGCCCGGCCGGATCGCACGTTCACGTTCCACGTCCTCGACGCCTCGGGCGGGTTGCGATGGAGCGGCGAACCGGTCGAGCGGGTCCGCAACCCCGACAACGGCTTCAGCCAGCGCGGCACCAGCGGCCACGTCTTCTTCGGGGTCCAGCACCCCGACGACGGCGGCCGGCTGCTCGTGTTCGAGCTCGCCGACGGCCGGTTCCGCGACTTCTCCTCCACCGCCGGGCGCTTCGCCAGTGACACGCCCGCGTACGTGCGCGACATCGACGACGACGGGTTCACCGCCGACGACGTCTACGAGATCGTCACCCACGACGCGACCGACACCGGGCTGTTCGAGATCGCCTGGGCGTGGGACCCGGGTGCCGGCGACTACGTGGCGGCCCGCTGCGCGGTGGTCGAGGTCGTGGGCCCACCCGAGCCGCCGTCGCGCATCCCCCGCTACGGGCCGGTCGAGGGTGACTCCTACCAGCTGCCCTGCCCGGCCGAACGGGTCGAGCGCCGGGCCTGAGCCCGGCCCCGGCCGTCGTCGCGGACCCCGTCGTCCGGGGCCGGGCGCTGCGTGGGCCGGCTCAGTCGGGTCGAGGCGGGTTCGGCGTGCCGGCCAGCTCCTGCGCCCGGTCGAACAAGTCCTGGAGGACCTCGTGGAGCTCGTCCGTGACGTCGCGCACGGCCCGCCGGGGCGCCCGACGGCCCTCGGGCGCCGGCGGGTGGATCGGCTCGCCGACCACCAGCTTCACCGGCGCCAGCTTCACCAGGCGCGTCTCGCGCCCCATGACGACCTCGCTGCCCCCGATGCCGACCGGCACGATCGGGACCTGGCTGCGCACCGACAGGAACGCCGGGCCCTCGTGGATGGTCTCGACGACCGGGCCCTCGCGGCGGGTGCCCTCGGGGAACACGACGACCGGTTCGCCGGCGACGAGGAGCGACGTGGCGATGCGCAGTGCCTCGCGGTCGCCCTTGCCCCGCCGGACGGGGAAGGTGCCCATCGCCCGGATGAGGCGCGACACGGCCCGGTTATTGAACACCTCCTCCTTGCCCATGTAGTGGAGGCGGCGACGGGTGAGCACGCTCACGAACGGCGTGTCGAGGTACGAGCGGTGGATGGGGGCGAGGACGAACGGCCCGGGCGGGATGTGCTCGCGCCCGACGACCTCGATGCGCCACAGGCGGGACAGCGCGACCACGGTGAGGCGGGCCAGCTCGTAGAGCACCCGGCCGATCCGGTCCTCGATCGAGCCCGCGGCCGGCAGTGCCGACGCGGCGGCGACCCGCGCCGTGGCGGCACGGGTGCGCGACGCCGAGCTCTGGGCCACGGCGACCGAGCCGTCGGGACGATCCGCCGGGGGCTCGTCGGCCGGGGGCTCGTCGGCCGAGGTCCCGGGGTCGGCCGACTCGCCGGTGGCCGACCCGACCGGTGCCTCGCCGGTGGCGACCCGGCGCTCGTCGAGCAGGGCGACGACCCGGTCGACGATCTCGTCGACCGTGAGCTCGGAGGTGTCGACGGTGACCGAGTCGGGCGCCTCGGCCAGCGGGGCGTGCTGGCGGGACGAGTCGAGCGCGTCCCGCCGGGCGAGGTCGGCGGCGACCGTGTCGTAGTCGAGGTCGGTCACCTCTCGGGAGCGCCTCGCCGCCCGCACCTCGGGCTTGGCGGTCAGGTAGACCTTCAGGGCCGCGTCGGGGAAGACGACGGTGCCGATGTCTCGGCCCTCGAGCACCCCGCCGCCCCGCTCCTGCGCCCACGCCCGCTGGCGCTCGACCAGCTCGGCGCGGACCTGGGGGTTCGCCGCGACGATGCTGACGGCACCGGTGACGACCGGGCCGCGGATCTCGATCGACGCGTCGACGTCGTCGACCCGCACGTTCCCGTCGCCGATGTCGAGCTCGACCGACCGGGCGAGCTCACCGACGAGGTCCTCGTCGGCCGGGTCGATCGAGCGCCGGAGCGCGGCGAACGTCACGGCCCGGTACATGGCGCCGGTGTCGAGGTACTGGAGGTCGAGGCGCTCGGCCAGCGCCCGGGCCACGGTCGACTTGCCCACCCCGGCGGGCCCGTCGAGCGCGATGACGGTCATCGGTGCGTCACCGCTCACACCAGCCTCCTGGACGATGCGGCGTGGCCGAGATCGACGAGCGCGGCGCGCAGCTCGTCGGCCCGCTTCTCCTCGACGACGAGGTGGAGCACACCCGCGTGGCCCTCGGCCGAGTGGCTGAGCTCGAGGTTCCAGATGTTGACGTCGAGCTCGGTCGCCAACGTGACGATCGGGGCGAGCGCGCCGGTCTCGTCGGCCACCGGCACCAGGATCTCGACCAGGCGGGTCGGGCGGCCGAACCGCATCGGCAGGTTCATCCGCGCCGTGCGGGCGCGCTCGAGGTGGGTGACGAGCTTGTCGGCGTCGTCCGAGGCGACGAGCTCACGCACCGAGCCGAGCCGGTCGATGAGCTCGTCGAGGACGTCGACGATCGCCTCGCGGTTCTCCGCGCAGATGTCGGGCCAGATCCCCGGATGGCCGGACGCGACCCGGGTCATGTCCCGGAAGCCGCCGGCGGCCAATCGCAGCAGCGCCCGCT
This sequence comes from Actinomycetota bacterium, assembly GCA_034211175.1. Lineage (GTDB taxonomy): Bacteria > Actinomycetota > Acidimicrobiia > Acidimicrobiales > CAIXPF01 > JAXHUH01. The sequence goes on along the minus strand of JAXHUH010000216.1, from coordinate 9,150 downwards.
GGTCCGACGATCGGGCGTCGGCCAGCACCATCAGCGTCGCCGCCGTGAGGTGGGGCACGTGGGACACGATGGCGACCAGCGCGTCGTGGTCGGTCGGCGTGAGCGAGACGACCTCGGCGCCGAGCTGGGACACGACGCCCCGCACCTGGGTGAACGCGGTGTTGTCGGTCGTCGCCGTGGGCGTCAGCACCCAGACGGCACCGGTGAACAACGAGGCGTCGGAGCCGTCGACGCCCTCGCGCTCGGAACCGGCCATCGGATGGCCGCCGATGAAGCGGGGATCGTCGATCGCGGCCGTCACCGACGCCTTCACGCTGCCGACGTCGGTCACCAGCCCGGTCGTCTCGTCCAGCGCACGGCGGACCTCGTCGGCGATCGACGACACCGGCACCGCGACGAAGGTCAGGTCGGCGTCCGGGTCGGACCCCACGAGGTCGAGCGCGCCCATCTCGAGCGCCCGCTCGGCCCGGGACTCCTGTGCGTCGCGGCCGGTGACGATCCACCCGCGGTCGCGCAGGGCGAGGCCGAGCGAGCCGCCGATGAGCCCCATGCCGACGATCTGCGCCCGCGGCCGGGCTGCGGCACGACCGATCATGGTTCGAGGTCGGGGCGCAGCACGACGGCCCCGGCGAGGAACACGTGCTCGAGCTCGGCCCGTGTCCGGGTGGTCTCGACGTGGGCCATGATCCGCACGCAGCGCTCGAGGCCGCCGTCGATGTCGAGCTCGCGGGCGCACATCAGCGGCACGGCGTCCATGCCGGCGACGGTGCGGGCCGCGGTCGCCGGGAACATGCAGTGGAGGTCGTCGGTCGAGGTGAGCAGCATGCTGATCAGGTCATCGGTGGCGAGGCCGTTGCGCTCGAGCATCACCCGGACCAGCTCGGTCACCCGCTCGTGCATCTGGGCGGGGGTGTCCTCGTCGAGGGTCGTCGCCCCCCGGATCGCTCTCACTGCGGTCGCAGGCACGGTCGACGATCGTAGCCACCCGGGTTCACCCCGGGGCCAACGACCCGTCGTCATGGTCGTCCGAGCCGTTGGCAGGGCCGTCCGAGCCGCTCGCGGGGACGTCGTCGGGGCCGGGCTCGTCGCCGCCGGCGCCGTCCTCGGGTGCCGTCGCCTTCTCCAGCTCGCGGACCTCGGCCCGGGTCAGCTCACGCCACGAGCCGGGGCGCAGCGAGTGATCGGTGAGCGGGCCGATGCGGGTGCGGACCAGGCGCAGGACGGGATGGCCGACGGCCTCGCACATCCGCCGGACCTGGCGGTTGCGGCCCTCGTGGATCGTCACCTTGAGCACGCCCTCGGAGACGCGGCTCACCCGGGCCGGCGCGGTCATGCCGTCGTCGAGCTCGACGCCCTCGCGCAGCCACCGCAGCGTCTTGCGCACCGGGTCGCCCTCGACGTGGGCCAGGTACTCCTTCTCGACCCCGAACGACGGATGGGTCAACCGGTGGGCCAGCTCGCCGTCGTTCGTCAGCAGCAGGAGGCCCTCGGTGTCCAGGTCGAGGCGGCCGACGGGGAACACCCGGGGCTCGGCCGGCACCATCTCGACCACCGTGGGACGGCCGTGGGTGTCCGACGCCGTGGTGACGACGCCGGCCGGCTTGTTCAGGAGGTAGTGGACCAGCCCGGGCCGGATGCCGACGAGGGCGCCGTCGACCGCGACCCGGGCCGTCTCGGGGTCGACCCGCACGCCGAGCTCGGCCACGGCACCGTCGACCGTGACCCGGCCGTCCGCGATCAGGTCGTCGCACACCCGGCGGCTGCCGAACCCGAGGCGGGCCAGCACCTTCTGCAGGCGCTCGCCCTCGGGGCCGTCGTCGACGGGATCAGTCATCGTCGCCCTCGGGGTCGCGGTCGATCCCCGTGGTGGGACCGGGCGGGTCGTCGATCGGGGAACCGTCGATCGTGACCCCGTCGATCGCCAGGTCGTCGATCGAGATCCCGTCGATCGTGACCCCGTCGACCGGACCGTCGGTGGTCTCCTCCGTCGGCCGGTCCGCCGGCGCGTCGTCGTCCGCCACCGGGCCGGTGGGGGCGTCGGGATCGGGTTCGTCGGGGGCGAAGCGCAGGCCGTGCTCGAGCGCCTCGACCACGTCGGGGCTGGGCACGAACGCGCCGAGCGGCGGCAGCTGCGACAGGTCGTGGAGGCCGAGGCGCTCCAGGAAGTGGCGCGTCGTCCCGTAGAGCACCGCCTGGCCGGGGCCCGGATCGCGTGCGACCTCGGCGATGAGGTCGCGCTGGGTGAGCGTGCGCATCACGCCGTCGACCGCGACCCCGCGGATCGCGGCCACCTGGGCCCGCGACACCGGCTGCTTGTACGCGACGATCGACAGCGTCTCGAGCGCGGCGGCCGACAGGCGCGACGCCTGGCCGTCGAGGGCGTAGCGCTCCACGTACGGCGCCAGGTCCGGATGGGTCTCGTAGCGGTAACCACCGGCCACCCGGGCGAGCACGAAGCCCCGCATCGAGCGCTGGTACTCGTCGGTCAGCTCGCGGCACAGCTCCTCGACGATGGCCGGGGGCAGCTCCAGCAGCTCGGCGAGCAGCTGGGCCTCGACGGGCTCGTCGGCCACGAGCACGACGGCCTCGATGGCCCGCTTCATCTCGCTACGGTCCACGATCGTCAGGCTCCGTGCGGTCGGTCGGCTCGGTTCAGGCGGGCGGCTCGGGCGGCCTGCTCGGTTCGGGTGGTCAGCGACACGCTCAACCGTCGTAGGCGTCGACCAGGGCGAGGTCGACCGACTCGGCGGCACCGCCGGCCCAGCTCACGCTGATCTCGCCGAGCACGCCGGCCTGGTCGAGGTCGACGACGCCCTGCTTGCACAGCTCGAGGACGGCGAGGAACCGCACGATGACCTCGAGCCGCTCGGTGCAGCCGGCGGTGAGCGACCGGAACGAGCACCGCCCGTTCTGGCGCACCTCCTCCGCGACCTCGGCGAGGGCGTCGGCGACGCTGACCCGGATCGGGGCGACGTGGTCGAGCTCGACCCGGGGCCGCGGCCGCGGCCGGGTGGCGGCCATGAACGCGTCGCGCAGGTCCTCGGGGGTCACGCCGGCGAGCACGTCGGGGACGAGGTCGCGGAAGCGGTCGTCGAGCCCGACGTGGCGGGCCCGGGTGCGGGCCGCGGCCAGGGCCATCCGCTCGAGCACGGCGGAGGCGTCCTTGAACGTCTTGCACTCGACCAGGCGGGCGAGGAGCAGGTCCCGCTCCTCCCACAGCGCCAGGTCCTCGTCGAGCTCGCCGTCGTCGGTGTCGGGCAGCAGCCGCCGGGCCTTGAGCTCGGTCAGCGTGGCCGCGATCAGCAGGAACTCGGTGGCGATCTCGAGGTCGAGCGACTCGATCCGCTCGAGCTCGGTGACGTAGGCGTCGACGATCTCGACGAGCGAGATCTCGTACAGCTCGACCTGCTCGCGCAGGATCAGGTGCAGCAGCAGGTCGAACGGACCCGTGTACACCGGAGTCTGCACCTCGTAGGCCACGCCCACATCCTAGTTACATCGATGTGACTTGGCGACCGTCGGCCGGATTCGAGCGCCGGGCCATCCCCTGGGCGCTCAGCTGCGCACCCACCGTGGTCACCGTGTGCCCCATGGTACGGGCGCCCGCGCCGCCCCGGACGGGGCCGACGCGGGGTCGTGGCCCGCCGTCACCGGTTGCTCAGCGGGTGCGGTCGTCGGCGGCCAGGTGCTCGACGTCGGAGAGGCGCGTGAGGCTGAAGGTGTAGCCGTCGCCGAGCTCGAGCGCCTCGAGCCGGGTGATCGACGCGTGGCCGAGCACGAAGCGCTCCCACTCCCACGGCGTCGGGTCGAGGCCGAGCAGGTGGCAGATGACGACCGAGTTCGTCCCCGCGTGGGCCACGAGCAGCAGCTTGCGGCCGGGCTCGGGGACCTTCCACACGGGCAGGCGGTCACCGACCGGCTCGATGCCCCGCTCGGCCAGGAACAGCCCGGCGCCCTCGCGGATGCGGGCGACGAACTCGTGGACCGGCTCGCCGCCCTCGATCCCGCGCCACTGGTCCTCGGCCGGCCGGGCACGGATCTCGCGGAACGCCTCGGCGGCCTTCTCACGGGGTGTGCCGTGCCACACCGGGCTGCGGATCTCCTCCAGCCACGGGTCGACGTCCTCGTCCCAACCCCGTCGGCCCCGCAGCGGCTCGAGCGTCTGACGCGGCCGCACGAGCGGCGAGACCTTCACCTCGTCGAAGTGCTCGTCCGCCAGCCGCTCCGCCAGGGCGTCGGCCTGGCGCCGACCCCGGGTCGTGAGCGGGGGGTTGTCGATGTTCAGGCCGTCGCGATCCCACTCCGGCTCGGCATGTCGTACCAGCACGATCTCCATGACGCTCGCCAGTGTGGCCGTTCACCCGCGTTGTGTCACGGAATTGTGGCCGTCTCCCCCACATGCGGTGCGCGGCCGCCCGTGTGCCGACGGTGTCGCCCCCGGGGCCGGGCCAATCGTGCGCGGGCGCCCGACCGGGCGACAGTACGCTTCGGCCCATGACCCGCGTGTTCTCCGGCATCCAGCCCACCGGTGACCTCCACCTCGGCAACCTCCTCGGCGCCAACCGGAACTGGGTCGTCGATCAGCACGAGCGGGACTCGTTGTTCTGCGTGGTCGACCTCCACGCCCTCACCGTCCCCCAGGACCCGGCCGAGCTGCGCGCCAAGACGGTCGAGCTCGTCCAGCTCCTGATCGCCATCGGGCTCGACCCCGACGTGTGCACCCTGTTCGTGCAGAGCCACGTGCCCGCCCACGCCGAGCTGGCGTGGCTGATGGAGTGCAACGTGAGCTTCGGTGAGCTGCGGCGCATGACCCAGTTCAAGGACAAGTCGGACCGGGCCGAGTTCATCTCCGCCGGCCTGTTCACCTACCCGGCGCTCATGGCGGCCGACATCCTCCTCTACGACGCCGACAAGGTGCCGGTGGGCGACGACCAGCGCCAGCACCTCGAGCTGGCCCGCGACATCGCCATCCGGTTCAACGGACGCTTCGGCGACACGTTCGTCGTGCCCGAGGCGGCGATCCCCCGCGCCGGTGCCCGGGTCATGGACCTGCAGACCCCGACGAACAAGATGTCGAAGTCGGCCGAGTCACCCCAGGGCACGATCGGCGTGCTCGACGCCCCGAAGGACGTCGAGCGCAGGATCAAGCGTGCGGTCACCGACACCGACAACGAGGTCCGCTACGACGTCGCGGCCAAGCCCGGCGTGTCGAACCTGCTGTCGATCCTCGCCGCCGCGACCGACCGCGACCCGGCCGAGCTGGCCGACGAGTACGCCCAGTACGGCCCCCTGAAGAAGGACACGGCCGAGGCGGTCGTCGCGCTGCTCGAGCCGATCCAGGCCCGGTTCGCGGAGCTGTCCGCGGACCCGGCGGCCACCGAGGAGCTCATCGCCAAGGGCGCCGACAAGGCGAACACGATCGCCGTCGAGGTGCTCCAGCGCGCCCGAGACGCCGTGGGCCTCCTCCCCCGCCGCCTCTGACCACCCCCGCAACCCGAACCGGTACGCGCAACCGACCACCAGATGGCGGCGGCGCAAACGCGTACCAGATCACCCGAGGTACCGAACTGGTACGCGCAACCGACCACCGGATGGCACGAACGCGTACCGGATCGGTCAGACGGCGGTGTCGTCGGCGGCGGCGAGGCGCGACGCCCACGGGTCGGGGACGGTGCGGCGGTACGGCGGCAGGTGGTGCTCCCGGGCCCAGGCGCTGACCAGCGGGTGGGAGCCGGCGCGCTCGAGCGTGCACGCCCCGCGTGCCGGGTAGTCCAGGTAGCGCCCGAACGTGCCGATCCGTCCGTCCCGCTCGGCGAGGCGGGGGCCCAGCCGCCCGCCGCCGAGCAGCTCGACCACGGTCGCCACGACCCGACCGGTGACCCCGAGCGGCGCCTCGGCCTTGCCGACGTCGTGGAGCAGCGCCGCCGGCACGACCCACTCGGTGAGGGCGCGACACGCCGCCTCACGGTCGGGGTCGGCGTCCGCGCCCACCGCCGTCGCGGCGGGTACGTCGGCCAGCACGGCACGGGCGACGGCCACCGTGTGCCGGCGGTCGCGGGTGGCCTGGGACGACCACAGCAGGCGCTCGGCGTCGGACAGCCAGCTCAGCGCCCACGCCTCGTCAGCGGCCGACGGCGGTGATGCCGTGAGCGCGACCGTGAACCGGCGGACGAGGTGCCGGGCGTCGCCCGGACCGACGCGACGCATGCTCACCGCCCGAGGCGGCGCAGGGTCAGGCAGAGGCCGATGACGGTCTTGGCGTCGCTCACCTCACCCGACGCCAGGCGGGCGGGCACGTCGGCCAACGGGATCTCGACCACCTCGAGGTAGTCCTCCTCGACGCCGTCCGCGGCCGACGCCGTCGGGGTGAGGTCGGTGGCGAGGTAGACCCACGTCTTCTGGTCGGTCATGCCGGCCGCGTTGTGGAACGTCGACAGCAGCTCCAGCGACCCCGCCGAGTACCCGGCCTCCTCGGCCAGCTCGCGGCGTGCCGTCTCGTCGGTCGGCTCGCCCTCCTTGTCCCGCAGGCCGGCGGGGATCTCGAGCAGCGGCGCCTCGAGCGGCGCCCGGAACTGCTCGACGAGCACGACCCGCTCCTCCCCCGGCGGCCCGACGATCGGGACGACCGCCACGGCCCCGGGCGCGTGGACGACGTCGCGGGTGAACTCCTCGCCGCCGGGACCGACGAAGGTCGAGACCACGACCCTGGTCGCGTAGCCGCGGTGGACCTCGCGCTCGCCGATCTTGCGGAAGCTGCCGTCGCCGGTCATGCCGGCGACCGGTCGGCCTCGATGCGCAGCAGGTGCGGGTTGCGGCCCTCGGTTCGGGCCACCGCGGCCTCCATGAACGCCGTGAACAGCGGCGCCGGGCGCTCGGGACGGCTCTTGAACTCGGGGTGTGCCTGGGTGCCGACCCAGAACGGATGGTCGCGCAGCTCGATGAACTCGACGAGCAGCCCGTCGGGCGACACGCCCGAGCAGACGAAGTGGCCGTCGTCGAAGCGGCTCCGGTAGCGGTTGTTGAACTCGTAGCGGTGGCGGTGGCGCTCGGTCACGAACGAGCGCCCGTAGGCCTCGGCGACCCGGGTGCCCGGCGTCAGCTCGGCCGGGTACGCACCGAGGCGCATGGTCCCGCCCTTGTCCACGACGCCGCGCTGGGACTCCATCAGGTCGATCACCGGGTGGGGCGACGACGGGTTCATCTCCGAGGAGTGGGCGCCGTCGAGGCCGAGGGCGTGGCGGCCGTAGGCGATGGTCATCGCCTGCATGCCCAGGCACAGCCCGAGGCACGGGATGTCGTTGGTGCGGGCGTACTCGGCGGCCGCGACCTTGCCCTCGAAGCCCCGCTCGCCGAACCCGCCGGGGATCACGATGCCGTCGAGCTCGCGCAGGCGGCCGTCGCACCACAGCGGCTCGACGTCCTCGGCCTGGATCCACTCGAGCACCGGGGTGGCGCCGTGGGCGTAGCCGGCGTGCTTGAGCGACTCGACCACCGACAGGTAGGCGTCGGGGAGGCTCACGTACTTGCCGACGATGCCGATGCGGGCCGGGGTGGTGGCCCGCTCGACGCGGTTGACGAGCTCGCGCCAGCCGCTCAGGTCGACCGGACGGTCGCCGAGGCCGAGGTGCTCGCAGACGACCTCGTCGAGGCCCTCGTCGTGGAGGACGAGGGCGATCTCGTAGAGGTTGGCCACGTCGGCCGCGTTCACGACCCCGCCGACCGGCACGTCGCACAGGTTCGAGATCTTGCGCTTCAGGTCGTCGGAGAGGGGCTGCTCGCTGCGGCACACGATGGCGTCGGGCTGGATGCCACGGCTGCGCAGCTCGGTCACCGAGTGCTGGGTCGGCTTCGTCTTCTGCTCGCCGGAGGGCCCGAGGAACGGCACCAGCGTGACGTGGATGTAGCAGACGTTGTCGCGGCCCACGTCGAGGCGGAACTGGCGGATCGCCTCGAGGAACGGGAGGATCTCGATGTCGCCCACCGTGCCACCGACCTCGGTGATGACGACGTCGACGTCGTCGGTGGCGAGCAGCCGGATGCGGCGGCGGATCTCGTCGGTGATGTGGGGGATCACCTGGACGGTCTTGCCGAGGTAGTCACCCCGACGCTCGGCGGAGAGCACCGACGAGTAGATCTGGCCGGTCGTCGCGTTCGACTCGCGGGTGAGCTCGGCGTCGATGAACCGCTCGTAGTGGCCGAGGTCGAGGTCGGTCTCGCCGCCGTCCTTGGTGACGAAGACCTCACCGTGCTCGAACGGGTTCATCGTGCCCGGGTCGACGTTGATGTACGGGTCCAGCTTCAGCATCGTCACCCGCAGGCCGCGGCTGCGCAGGAGCCGCCCGAGCGACGAGGCGGTGATCCCCTTGCCGAGACCGCTGACCACGCCGCCCGTCACGAAGATGTGCTTGGTCATGGAGCCCTTCCGTCGCCACCCAACCCGACGGGGTCCCAACCTACCAACGGACCCCCGGAGTCAGGGGGACGTCCACCGCTCTCCACGCGCGCCGGCCGGCCGTGCGCACGGGCGCCCGGCCACGCCGGTCACGGCGGTCACGGCGGCGGGACCAGGGCCGTCGCCGACGGTCGCACGCCGTAGGCGCCGACGCGATCGGGCAGGTCCTCGAGGGCGAGCACGAGGGCGACCGCGCCGGCGAAGCGATCGACGTCGTCGACGGTGCTGACCCGCTCGGCCATCTCCGGCGTCGTGCGCACGGTGATGGCCAGCGAGCGGCCCTCCGGGCCGCCCTCGGCCTCCTCGCCGCCGCCGTCCTCCTCGCCGCCCTCCGCCTCGTCGACCTCGATGACCGGGTACGCCGCCGGTGAGGTCTCGGCGACGACGGCCAGGGCCATCTCGTCGACGTCGGCCAGCTCCTCGAGCAGCGGGACGAGCACGTCGCCGGCGAGCGCGGCGGAGGCCTCGTCCACCCACGCCGCGTCGGAGACGACGACGAAGCGGGGGGCGGCACCGGCGGCGAACGCGTCGGCGAGGTCGATCGCCAGCGTGTCCTCGAACGTCCACACGCCGAGGTCGACGCCGTCCTCGACGAGCTCCACGATCCCGGCGGCCCGCTCGTCCTGCAGGTCGGCCGGGGTCGTCGTGGTCGTCGTGGGCCGGGTCGTGGTGGTGGTCGACGCCGTCGTGGAGGTCGG
>JAXHUH010000215.1:0-43200 GCA_034211175.1 Actinomycetota bacterium | reverse complement strand
CGCGAAGGCGGACGCCCCGGCATCGACGAAGCCCCAGGCCGAGCCCGAGCTCGCGCCGTGGGTCGAACCGGTCGACGGGGCGTGCCCGCTCACCCACCCGGTGAAGGCCAACGTGGACAGCGGCATCTTCCACGTCGAGGGCGGCCTGTCCTACGAGCGCACCAAGCCCGACCGCTGCTACGCCACCCCGGCAGCCGCCGAGAAGGACGGCCTCCGCGCCGCCAAGCGCTGACGCCTCACCAAGACACGTCGCCAAAACCCGAACTGGCACGCACCCACGACCACGTGCGGTCGTGAGCGCGTGCCAGACGGCGAGGGAGGAGCGCTGCGCTCCCCCTGAAGGGTTCCCGACGTCCGTCCGGCATCCCGGCGACGCAACGATCCGGACGCCTCGGTCTGTGGTCTCGACCGACGTGCGGGCCCCGAGCGCCCGGATGTTGCCGCACCAGACGCGACGTGAGCCGCTCCCGTCAGGCAAGCATCCGGGCGATCGCCGCCAAGGCGTCGAGCGAAGCGAGACCTGCGTTGGCGGAACCAGAGGACAGCCGCCGAAGGCGCCGTCGCCCTCGCACGAGGGGCTCGCCAGAGCCCCTCAGACGGCGTACACGCTGACGATGCCGGGCTGGTTGCGGAGCGTCTCCTGGACGTCCTCGGACACCTTCTCCGACGTCGACAGCACCATGGTCGACGGCTGGCCCTCGGGGTTGCGGCCCACGTCCATGTCGTCGATGTTCACGCCGGCCGCGCCGAGGGCGGTGCCGACGTAGCCGATCATGCCCGGGGTGTCGTCGTTGCGGACGATGAGCATGTTCTCCGACGGCGGCACGTCGATGGTGTGCTCGTCGATCATCACGAGGCGCTGCTCCTCGTTGAGCCCGACGAGCGTGCCGGCGATGGCGTGGTCGCCGCCTCGCACGGTGATCAGGTTCACGTAGTCCTGCGACGTGGTCGACGACGTCTCCCGCACCTCGACGCCGCGGGTCTCGGCGATGAGCGGCGCGTTCACGAACGAGACCGGCTCGTCGCTCACCCGGCCGAACACACCCTTGAGCACCGACAGCGTCAGGATCCGGGTGTCGGCACCGGCGATGGCGCCCTGGTAGCAGACCTCGATCGACGACGGCACCGAGCGGTTGAGCCCGCACCACAGCTGACCGAGCCGCTCGGCGATGTCGAGGAACGGCCGCACCGTCTCGTCGACCGGGCCGGCCTGGACGTTCACCGCGAACGGGACGAACTCGTTGGCCAGCGCGAGCCGGACCTGCTCGGCGATGGTGTCGCCGGCCTTGTCCTGGGCCTCGACCGTGCTCGCGCCGAGGTGGGGCGTGACCACGACCTCGGGAAGCGAGAACAGCGGCGACTCGGTGGTCGGCTCGGTCTCGAACACGTCGAGCGCGGCGCCGCCGACCTGGCCGGAGCGAATGGCGTCGGCGAGGGCGAGCTCGTCGATGATCCCGCCGCGGGACACGTTGACGATGCGGACGCCCTTCTTCGCCTTGGCGAGCGCGTCCTTGCCCAGCAGCCCGACCGTCTCGGGCGTCTTGATCACGTGGATCGTGATGAAGTCGGACTCGGCGAGGAGCTCGTCGAGGTCCATCATCGTCACGTTGATCTGCTTGGCCCGCTCGGGGCTGACGAACGGGTCGTACGCGACGAGGCGCATCCCGAACGCCGCGGCCCGCTGGGCGACGAGGCGGCCGATGCGGCCGAGCCCGATGATGCCCAGCGTCTTCTCGGAGAGCTCGACGCCGGTCCAGTTCGACCGCTCCCACCGGCCCTGCGTCAGCGCGGCGTGGGCCTGGGGGATGTTGCGGGCCTGGGACATCAGCATCGCGACGGTGTGCTCCGCCGTGGTGATGATGTTCGACTCGGGCGCGTTGACGACCATCACGCCGCGGTTCGTCGCGGACTCGGTGTCGACGTTGTCGAGGCCGATGCCGGCGCGACCGACCACCACGAGGTCGGTGCCCGCGGCCAGGACCTCGTCGGTCACCTGGGTCGAGGAGCGGATGATCAGTGCATGAGCGCCGGGAACGAGGCCCAGCAGCTCTTCGGGGGAGCGACCGAGTTGGAGGTCCACCTCGTGGCCGGCGGAGCGGAGTCGCTCCAACCCACCGTCGGCGATCTTCTCGGTGACCAAGATGCGGGCCATGTCGACAAGGGTAGGTGCTGCGCACACCTGCTCGACGCGCGTTGCGCACGCTGTTCGCTCGTTCCCCTGTGTCGTCGATCACATGGCGGTCGTGAGGCACGTGGCGACCGTCGGGCTCGTGGCCTTCGGCATCCGGGCGCGAACCGATCTACCGTTCGGTCGATGGGTGATCGAGCAACGATCGTGACCAGGCGCGGGGTCGAGCCGTGACCGGCGAGCGCCGTGACGTCGCCGTCCTCGGGGCCGGCCTCGCCGGGTTGGCCGCCGCCGGTGCCCTGGTCGCAGGCGGTCACCGGGTCGTGGTCGTCGACAAGGGGCGCTCGGTCGGCGGGCGGTTGGCGACGCGGCGGATCGACGGTGCCCGCCTCGACCACGGCGCCCAGTTCTTCACGGTGCGCGGCGACGAGCTCCGCGCCCTGGTCGAGCGCCTGTCGGGCGAGTCGGTGGTCTACGAGTGGTGCCGCGGCTTCGGGCCCGAGCCCGACGGCCACCCCCGCTACGCCACGGCCGGCGGGATGAACAACCTGGCGAAGCAGCTGGCGACGGGCCTCGACGTGCGGGTCGAGACCCAGGTCGGCGCGATCGAGGCGGTCGACGGGCGGTGGCGACTGACCTTCGACGGCGGCGCGATCGAGGCGGACGCCGTGATCGCCACGCCCCCGGTGCCCCAGACCCTGGCGCTGCTCGACGCCGGCGGGGTCACGCTCCGCTCGGACCTCGCCGGGCTGCGCGACGTGCGCTACTTCTCGACCCTGGCCGTGCTGGCGACGCTCGACGGTGCGCCGGCGGTGCCCGGCCCGGGCGGGGTGCAGCTCGACGACGGACCGTTCACGTTCGTTGCCGACAACCGTCGCAAGGGGATCTCCGACGAGGACGCGATCACGTTCCACGCGGCCCACGACCTGTCCGCGGCCCGCTACGAGGAGGACGAGTCGACGGTGCTCGCCGACCTGGTGGCGGAGGCCCGACCGTGGCTCGGCGACGCCTCGATCCGGACCGCCCAGCTGAAGCGCTGGCGCTACGCGGGCCCGGTCGAGCCGTGGCCCGAGGCCGCCACGGTGGCGGTCGACGGTCCGGCGCCGCTGGTGCTGGCCGGCGACGCGTTCAACGGCCCGAAGGTCGAGGGTGCGTACCGCTCCGGTCTGGCCGCCGCCCGCACGGTCGCCGAGCGCCTCGACACGGCGTGAGCGAACTGCGAGCCGCGGGCCGTCGTCTCATCCGGACATGACGTCGCATCGGGACCTGACGGTGACACCGAACGGGACGCGCTCCCCCGGCCACCGGAGCGTTCTGCAGCGGGTGGCGATGGTGGCGCTGGCATGCCTGGTCGTGGCCGGGTGCGGCGACGACGAGTCGGACGCCCCGGCGACCTCGGCCGAGGTCTCGGCGACCGCGACCACGGCCACGGACGTCCCGGCGGAACCGTCCACGGCGCCACCATCGACCGAGCCTGCGACCCCGACCCCGACCCCGACCCCGGCCCCGACCACGACCCCGACGGCGGCCGAGCCCGATGCCGGGTTGTCGCCCGCCGACCTGGCCGGCACCTGGACCTGGACCGAGGTCGCGACGAGCGACGTCGGCAGCGACCCGATCTGGAACCACGAGCTGATCCTCGACCCGGCCGACGCCGGCGAACCCACCCGCACGGCGACGTTGGCGAACAACGGCTTCCAGCTCGACCAGGAGCTCCGGGTGCGCCTGGAACCGGCCGATGCCGCTGCGGGCGGTGTCGCCGTGGTCTTCGTCGACGAGGTCGAGCCCGGCTTCCCCGCCGCGAGCTACGACGCGGGCGAGGTGCTGTTCACCCTCTCGGGTGCGACCGATGCCCCGGTCACCACGCTCGGCGCACTCGACACCCTGCTCGACCACCCGGCGACCGGCACCTACTTCGAGCCCGCCTGACCGACGCAGGCGCGGCGCCATGCCGCGCCATGAGGCGGCCGGTCAGCCGGCGGTCGGGTCGGTGACCCGGCCGACGAACAGGAGCGTGCCCGTCGGCTCGTGGACGATGGTCCACAGGAACGGGTGATCGGCATCGACGTCGAGGTCGGGCGGCGGCGGTTCGGAGGTGGCGAACCCGGTCGTGGTGGCCGCGGCGGCCTCGGTGCCCTTCTCGTCGACGATCACCTTGGCGCCGTGCAGCGCGTCGGTGATGAAGAGGCCCGGGGCGATCCCGTCGAAGGCCGCACCGGCGCAGAAGCCGAGCGGGCACAGCCACGCGAACAGGTCCTCGGGCGGCAGCTCCGCCTCCCACTTCGGCATCGACAGGTCGACCCGGCCGTCGTTGGCGATGTCGTCGAGCGCAGCCAGTTCGGCGGCGGTCACGGTCTCCTCGACCGCGGCGAGGCCGGTGTCGTCGCGGGGCACGACGACCCACATCGCCAGGTCGCCCTCCGCGTAGGGCAGCTTCACCGCGTCGGCATCCGCGCCGTCGAGGGTGGCGTAGCGCATCTCGCGGGGTGCGTGGAACTGCATGAACGGCGCGGTCACGGTGCCGCCATCGGGGGTCGTGAACTCGTCGTCGGTGGTGAGCTCGGCCAGGAACGGGTCGGCCCACTCGGCGAACAGGTAGACGGTGTTGACCGAGATCAGCTCGGCGTCCTGCACGGTGCCGGCGTCGACGATCTGCGGGATCAGCTCCCGGGTCCGGTCCGACACCCAGCCGTTGATCTCCTCGGCGGCCGCGGCGCCGTCCGACGTGTCGACCGGGTCGGCAGTCGCGCCGTAGAACCGGGCGGCGACGTCGACGAAGTCGCTCGACGGCTCGAAGTCGTCGTCGGGGAACAGCCGGTTGGCGACCTCGAGGATCGTGGTGCCGGTGCTCGACGCGGCGAGCGCGGCATCGACCGCGTTGGCGGCCTCGTGGACGGCGGTGTCGGCGGGGAAGGCGAAGACCTCGTCGAGCGCGGCGCCGGCCTCGTCGGACGCACCGGCCCGGACCAGACTGAACGCCATCCCGATGCTGGCCGGGCTCGACACCGCGTTGTCGGAGAGGTCGAGCGTGCGGTGGAACCCCCACCCCGCGTCGTTCACGCCGGCGACCCACCCCTCGACCGGGGCCGACGGGTCCACGTCGGCCCGCTCCACGGTCGGGTCCGGGCTCGCCCCCGTCGACGTCGTCGTTCCCCCGCACGCGGCAAGAACCAGCGCGCAGCCCACTCCGATGGCCGTCGTTCGCCTCATGCCCCTACGACGATGGCGCCGCACCCCCAGTTCCCACCACCCCCCGTGGCCCCGCCAGCACAACAACCCCGAACTGGCGTGGTTGTCTGCTCTGTGCGCCGTCGTTTTCCCACGCCAGTTCGGGGAGCGGGTGGTGATGAGGGTGCCGGGCGTGGTCAGAGGGCGGCGAGGACCAGGAAGCCGACCGGGCCGAGGATCAGGACCAGGACGAGCAGCCCGACGAGGGGCCACGGGTAGGGCAGCGTCCAGATCGACGCGTGCAGCGGCGGGGCCACCCGGCTGATGCCCCGGTCCACCTCGTCGAGGAGCCGGACCAGGTCGGCCGCCTCCCGCCGGTCGGCCGAGCGGACCATCACCATCGGCCCGATCGGCATGCGGCCCTCGGGCAGCGCCCGGTACGGGTCGTCGACGACGACCGCCGGGATGTCCTCGGCGACCAGGCGCGCGGCGACGACGTGGGCCTCACGACGCGAGACGAAGTCGCTGAGCACCACCGGCCGGTCGGCCGGCTCGTAGCCCGCGTCGTCCGCCTCGATGCGGGTTCCGCCCCAGCCGACGTCGGTCATCGCTTCAGCGCCTCCTCGTGGTGGAGCTCGAGCGGCTCGGCGCCGCCCGCGACCTCGAAGCCGAGGACCCGGGCGTAGAACGCGAGCTCGAGGTCGATCGACCGGCGGATGTTCTCCGCCCGCCGGAAGCCGTGCTGCTCACCCTCGAACAGCACGTAGGCGTAGGGGATGCCCTTGGCGTCGAGCGCCGCCGCCATCTGCTCCGACTGGGCCGGCGGGACGATCTCGTCCTCGGCGCCCTGGAGGAGCAGCAGCGGGCAGCTCAGCTCGTCGGTGTGGTTGATCGGCGAGCGCTCGGCGTAGATCGACTCGGCCTCGGGGTAGGGGCCGACGAGGGTGTCGAGGTAGCGGGACTCGAACTTGTGGGTGTCGGCCGCCAGCGCGGCGAGGTCGGCGACGCCGTAGCGGCTGGTGCCGGCGGCGAACAGCTCGGTCGAGGTCAGTGCGGCGAGCGTGGTGAACCCGCCGGCGCTGCCGCCCCGGATCAGGAGCCGCTCGCCGTCGACCTCGTCGTAGTCGGCGAGGAACCGGGCGGCGCAGATGCAGTCGTTCACGTCGACGATGCCCCAACGACCGTCGAGGCGGCGCCGGTAGGCCCGCCCATAGCCGGTGCTGCCGCCGTAGTTGACGTCGACGACCGCGAACCCGCGGCTCGTCCAGTACTGGATGCCGAGCGTCAGCTCGGGGCCCGACGCGCCGGTCGGCCCGCCGTGGCTGAGCACGATGAGCGGCGGCTTCTCCCCCACGGGCGCGGTGACGTCGGGGTTGACCGGCGGGTAGTACCAGGCGTGGCTGTCGTGGCCGTCGCCGCACGGGAAGCTCACGTGACGGGGCACGGAGTACCAGGAGCGGTCGATGCCCAGGTCCCGGGCGGGGCGCAGCACCTCGTGGCGGGGATCGAGCGGCGCCAGGTCGAGCGACACGACCAGCGGCTCGGACACGGGCGACGCGGCGATGGCCAGGACCCGCTCGCCCACCACCCGGAGGCTGGCGAGCGTCGAGGCCGGCTCGCCCTCGAGCTCGATCACGTGGGCGTCGTGGGTGACGGGGTCGTCGAAGGTGGCGAGGACGGCGCCGTCGGGTGTCGTCCAGGTGGCGACGACCCGGCCGTCTCGGGCGAACCCGTAGCGGGACTGGCCGAACTGCCATGCCGGCACGCCGACCTCGGCCTCGACGCCGTGGACGGTGGCGTCGCCGTGGGGTCGGCCCTCGGTCTCGAAGGCGTGGACGTTCCACCAGTTCGACCCGTCGGACACGTAGTGGAGGCGCCCGTCGGGGCTCCACTCCGGCTGGATGACCGACTCCTGGTCGCCGCCGGCGACGACGCGGGCGTCGTGGACGACGAGCTGCTCGTCCTCGTAGCCGAGCTCGCCGACCCACAGCCGGGTGCCGTCCCACGGCATGGCCGGGTGGTCCCAGCTGATCCACGCCAGGTACCGACCGTCGGGGCTCGGCCGTGGCGCAGCGACGAAGTCGGGCCCGGAGGCGAGCACGACGACGTGCTCCTCACCGTCGTGGGACACGGCGACGATCTCGTTGCGTGCCTCGGGCAGGTCGTCGTCGTGGAGCTCCCGCACGCACACGCTGTAGCGCTCGTGGTGGGGGATGACGCGGCCGTCGGCGAAGCGCCAGCCGTGGGGCACCGCAGCCGGGGACGCGGGCGTGATCGGCTCCGCGGCGCCGTCTCGCAGCAGGTACAGCCGTTGGTCGTCCCAGTTGGCGAACACGACCGAGCCGTCGGGGCCCGGCCACCACGCGGCGCCGCCGTACTCGTGGACCCGGGTGCGGGCCGAGTACCCCTCGGGCAGCGCGTCGGTGACGGTGCCGTCGGCGGCGCGGCGCACCAGCACCACCCGCCCGCCCTCCTCGGGACGCAGCTCGGACCACCAGACCGCATCGCCGATCGGCCACACCTCACCGAGCGCGGCCGCGGACCGGGTGATCAGCTCCGAGGTGATCGGCGACGGCCAGGCGCCGTGGGGCAGGGTCTGCGGGGCCGCCATCAGGCGCGCCCGAGCAGGTCGGCGATCCGGCCGACGCCCTCGGCGAGATCGTCGTCGCCCAGCGCGTAGGACAGGCGGGCGTAGCCGGGTGCGTCGAACGCCTCACCGGGCACGATCGCGACCTTGGCGACGTCGAGGATCACCTCCGCCAGCTCGACGGTGGTCGTCGGGGTGCGGCCGGCGATCTCGCGGCCGAGGACACCCTCGAACGACGGGAACGCGTAGAACGCACCCTGGGGCTCGAGCGCCGTCACCCCGTCGATCTCGTTGAGCAGCCGCCAGATCGTCTTGCGGCGCCGGTCGAAGGCGTCGCGCATCATCGACACGGCCTCCAGGTCGCCGGCGACGGCGGCGAGCGCGGCCCGTTGGGACACGTTGGCCACGTTCGAGGTCTGGTGGGACTGGAGGTTGGTCGCGGCCTTGGCCACGTCGGGCGGAGCGATGATCCAGCCGACCCGCCACCCGGTCATGGCGTAGGTCTTGGCCACCCCGTTCAGCACCACGCAGCGCTCGGCCAGCTCGGGCACCACCACCGGCATCGACGTGAAGACGTGCTCGTCGTAGGTGAGATGCTCGTAGATCTCGTCGGTGATGACCCAGATCCCGTGCTCGGCCGCCCACCGGCCGATCTCGGCGACCTGCTCGAGCGTGTAGACCGCGCCGGTCGGGTTCGACGGCGACACGAACACCATCGCCTTGGTGCGGGGCGTGCGGGCGGCCTCGAGCTGGTCGACGGTGACGCAGAACCCGGACTCGGCGTCGGTCGGGATGACCACGGGCGTGGCCCCCGCGAGGCGGACGGGCTCGGGGTAGGTCGTCCAGTACGGCGCGGGCAGCAGGACCTCGTCGCCGGGGTCGAGGAGCGTCTCGAACGTGTTGTAGACCGCGTGCTTGCCGCCGTTGGTGATGACGACCTGGCTCGCCGAGATGTCGTAGCCGGAGTCGCGCTTCGTCTTGTGGACGATCGCCTCCTTCAGCTCCGGGAGACCGCCCGCAGGGGTGTAGCGGTGGTTGCGGGGGTCGCGGCACGCGGCGACGGCGGCGTCGACGATGTGCTCCGGCGTGGGGAAGTCGGGCTCTCCGGCGCCGAAGCCGATCACCGGCTCGCCGGCCGCCTTCAGCGCCTTCGCCTTGGCGTCGACCGCCAGGGTGGCGGAGGGGGCGATGGAGGCGACCCGGCGAGAGACTCGTGCATCGGTCATGCCTCGCATCGTGGCACGTGATCGGACGAATCGGCGCGCCCAATGAGGTGGGATCGGGGTTTCCCCGCCTCGAATTTCACTCCTCGTGCACCCGAAGACGCGCCGGGAGGCCACGATCCGCTGGTTTAATCGCCTCTGTGTCGACGCCAGAGATCACCATCCCCTCCGAGCTCCTCCCGGCGGACGGCCGCTTCGGTTGCGGCCCGTCCAAGGTGCGTCCCGAACAGGTCGAGGCGCTCTCCGCGTCGCTGACGACCTACCTCGGGACCAGCCACCGGCAGGCCCCCGTGAAGTCCATGGTCGGACGCCTGCGTGCCGGTATCTCGGAGCTGTTCTCGCTTCCCGACGGCTGGGAGGTGGTGCTCGGCAACGGGGGCACGACCGTCTTCTGGGACGCGGCGACCTTCGGGTTGATCGACCAGCGCAGCCAGCACTGCGCCCACGGCGAGTTCTCGTCCAAGTTCGCCAAGGCGGCCGCCGCGGCACCGTTCCTCGGTGAGCCGACGGTGATCGAGGCCCCCTACGGCGAGGCCGCTCGCCCGAGCGCCGAGTCCGGCGTGGACCTCTACGCCCTGACCCACAACGAGACCTCGACCGGTGTGGCCATCGCGCCGGAGCGCCCCGAGGGCGCCGACGGCCTCGTCGCGGTGGACGCCACGTCCGCGGCCGGCGGTCTGCGCTGGGACCCGTCGCAGGTCGACGTCTACTACTTCGCCCCCCAGAAGTGCCTGGCCTCCGACGGCGGGCTGTGGATCGCGTGCTGCTCGCCGGCCGCGGTCGAGCGCATCGAGCGCATCGCCGCCTCGGACCGCTGGATCCCCACGTCGATCGACCTGAAGACGGCGCTCGACAACTCCCGCAAGGACCAGACCTACAACACGCCGGCGCTGGCCACGATCCTCATGGCCGTCGAGCAGATCGAGTGGTTCAACCGCCAGGGCGGCCTCGAGTGGGCGGCCAAGCGGAGCGACACCTCGGCCGAGCGCCTCTACGGCTGGGCCGAGAAGAGCGCGGTGGCGACCCCGTTCGTGACCGACCCGGCGCTGCGCAGCTCGGTGGTCGGCACGATCGACCTCGACGACAGCATCGACGCCACCGCCGTGTCGAAGGTGCTGCGAGCCAACGGCGTTGTCGACACCGAGTCGTACCGGAAGCTGGGCCGCAACCAGCTCCGCATCGCCATGTTCCCGGCGATCGACCCGGACGACGTCGAGGCCCTCACCCGCTGCGTCGACCACGTCATCGAGAAGCTCTAGCCAGCAACCCTCCCGCCCTGTCTCCCGTTCTGGCACGCACTCCGACCACCAGGTGGTCGTGGGTGCGTGCCAGTTCACGTTCCGGGGCGCCACCCCTCAGGAGTCGACCATGAGGGTGTTGATGTCGGCGTAGGGCATGGCGGCGGCGCTGAGGGTGAACGTGCCGTCGTTGGCGATCTCGCGGGCCGCGTCGACGAGCGTGCCGTAGGCGAGGCGGGCGAGGGTGCTGCCGAGGCTGATGCGGCGGACGCCGAGCTCGGCCAGCTCCGCGACCGGGATGGCCTCGCCGACCAGTCCGACGACGACGTTGACGGGGCGATCGACGGCCCCGACGATGGCGGCGATCTCGTCCCGACCGTTCGCGCCCGGGGCGTAGACGACATCGGCGCCGGCCTCCGCGTAGGCCTGTAGGCGGGCGATCACCTCGTCGAGGTCCGGCTCGCCGACGAGGTAGCTCTCGCAACGGGCCGTGAGCGTGAACGGGAACGGCAGCGAACGGGCGGCCTCGGCCGCGGCGGCGATCCGCTCGACGGCGAGGGCCCGGTCGAACAGGCCGGCCCGACCGTCGTAGGCCCGGTCCTCGATCGACCCACCGACGACACCCGCCTCAGCTGCGGCGGTGATCGTGGCCGCCGCCTGCGCGGGGTCGTCGCCGAAGCCGCCCTCCAGGTCGGCCGTCACCGGCAGCGTCGTCGACGCGGCGATCGCGCCGATGTGGGCGATCAAGCCGTCGCGGCCGACCGAGCCGTCCCGGCGGCCGAGCGAGAAGGCGATGCCGGCGCCGGTCGTGGCCAGCGCGTCGAACCCGAGTTGCTCGAGCAGGCGGGCCGAGCCCGGGTCCCACGGGTTGGGCACCACGAACGCACCCGGCCCCTCGTGGAGCTGGCGAAGGCGCTCGCCGCGGGCGACGCGGGCGTCTGTTGCGCCTGTTGCGTCTGTTGCATGGGTCGGTGCGCTGGTCGTCGGCATGGTTCCCTCCCGGAGCCGTGTTGCCGCTCGGACGGTACGACCGGTCCAGCCATGTGACCAGTGCAAGTATCGGCGCCTGCCTATGCGCTCTGCGCATAGCCTTCGGCCATGCGGAACGAGGCGCTCGAGACCTTCGTGGCCGTCCACCGGGCCGGGTCGATCGTCGGCGCCACCGAGGCGCTCCACCTGTCACAACCGGCCGTGAGCCGTCGGCTCGCCGCACTCGAACGGGAGCTCGGGGCGCCGCTGTTCGAGCGCCTGGCCGCCGGGCTTCGGCCGACCACCGCCGGCGACGCGCTCCTCCCCCACGCCGAGGCCGCGCTCGCCGCCGAGCAGGACGGCGTGGACGCCGTACGGGAGCTGACCGCCCAACCGATCGGGCCGGTCACCATCGCCATCGTCGGCTCGCTCGCGGGCTCGTGGCTGACCGGTGCGCTCCGTGACTTCGCCCGCGACCACCCCGACGCCGAGCTCGCGATCACGACAGCGACCAGCGCCGAGGTGTGCGACCAGGTCCGCCGGGGTGACGCCGCGCTCGGGGTCAGCTACGCCACCGGCGTCCTGCCCGGCCTCGACGTCGAGCCGCTGTTCGACGAGGCACTCGTCGCCGTGTGCGCCCCCGACCACCACCTCGCCGGCCGCACCGTCGGCAGCATCGCCGACCTCGCCGACGAGACCTGGCTCGTGTTCCCCACGATCGGGACCCGCCCGGAGAGCTCGGGCGACCGGATCCGCCGGTCTCTCACGGCCGTCGGCGTCGCCGACGAGTCACTCCGCCCGATCGACAGCCTCACCGCCCAGAAGCGCCTGGCCGAGGCCGGCTTCGGCATCGCCCTCGTCCCCGAGAGCATGGTCGCCGAGGAACTGGCCGCCGGGAGCCTCGCCACCATCGACCTCCGCCGCCCGATGCCGCCGACCCCGGTCACCCTCGCCACCCGCACTGGCGGCTACCTCAGCCGCGCCGCCACCGCCCTGCGCACCGCGCTCCGAACAGCAGCGACCTGATCCGTGACGGCAGTTCGAACAGTGTCCACCGAACCACGGCCACTACGGTGAGTGGCCATGAACATCGAGCTGGCTGTGAACGTGCTACTCGTGATCAGCGCCGCGGGCATGTGGATCGCGTGCGGTTGGGAACTGCGCAAGATCCTTCGCGGTGACGACTCGTCGATCGCCAGTGGGCCACCGAGCGCATCGGCGCTCTTGGTCCCGGCGCTGATCGGTGTCCTGGCGCTGGGCGGCGTGGTCCCACTGGTGTCCGCCGGCCTGGTCGTCCTCGCCCAGATCCCGTTGGGACTGCTCTCGGCGTTCAAGGAGGGCATCCGCTTCCAGCGGTCCGGCTCGACTGCAGTGCGCTGAACCGGTCGGCGGGTCAGCCGCCGAAGCGCCACTCGTCGGGGTCGAGGCCGAGCTCCTCCATGCGCTCGACGGCCCACAGCGGGGGCGGGGGCTCCTCGCCGCGGGCGATCGACGTGATCATCGGGCCGTCCTCGGCCCAGACGTGGCAGGTGTTGAGGTTGAACGCGAACCGCTCGCGCAGCTGCTCGGGCGACGGGTTGGCCGGCAGCGGCGGGCGGACCGGTGTGCCGTCGTTCGAGCCGTCCGACCGGCCGGCCATCATCGACCACGTCGACTGGATCGCCACCGGCGCCATCGCCTGGATCAGCGCCGTCGTGTGGGTGCAGCCCCTCGGCCCGCCGAACAGCTCGCGCACCTTGTGGGTGAACCCCCGGGCGATCGACAGGCCGACCAGCTTGTCGTAGTGGCTCTCGATCCCGGTGCACTCGGTGTGGGGGTGGGTGTCGAGGACGGCGCCGGCCTCGACGATGAGCATCGACGGGTACTCGACGACCACGTCGACGATCATGTGGTGGACGGTCAGCGGCTCGGGGTCGTCGGCCACGTAGAGACCCGGCGGCTTCTGGTCCCGAACCGTGCCCCGCAGGCGGAGTCGGCTGTCCGACTCCCGGTAGGCGGTCACGTCGTAGGTCCGCCGGTGGAGCACCGGCAGGTCCGGTTCGGGAGGCGCCGTCATGGCGACATCCGATCCCATGATCGAACGATCGGTCAAAACGGCGCCCTGAGACACCAACGGTCGCTGCCTCGCCGACCGACGTGACGAGCGCCCACCGTGACCACCAACATGGCGGCCATGACACGCATCGCCGTCGGCGTCGACGGTTCGGACGCCTCGCTCGCCGCCCTCGACTGGGCCATCGACGAGGCCACGCTCCGATCGGGCTCGATCCTCGCCGTCCATTCCTGGCAGTACGTGGTGTTCGGCACCAGCGGCCTCGAGCCGTACCTGCCCGAGCGCAAGCCGCTCGAGGAGAACGCCGTCGGCCTGCTCCAGGCCGCGGTGAACACCGTCGTCGACCGTCGCGAGCACGTCGAGGTCGAGATCGAGCAGCGAACCGTCGAGGGCTCGGCCGGCAGCGTCCTCGTCGACGTCGGGACGGAGTGCGACATGTTGGTCATCGGAGCCCGGGGCCACAGCGCCCTCAGCGGGCTCCTCGGCTCGGTGAGCACCCACTGCGCCCACCACGCCACCGTCCCCACCGTGATCGTGCCGTTCGACCGGGACTGAGGCCGGGGCCCGGACGACGCACTCATCGTCTGGTCGGTCGACACGTTGACCCTGAGAGGCCGACCGACCAGACGACGATGCTCCGGGCACGCCGACGGTCCGACCCGCCGGTGCGCCCTCGACGCGAGACCGCCGGCCGCTACTTGGCGGCGCGGAAACCGGCCTCGAGATCGGCGATGATGTCGTCGATCGACTCGATGCCGACCGACAGGCGGATCAGGCCCGGGTCGACACCGGTCGCCACCTGCTCCTCCGGCGACAGCTGCTGGTGCGTCGTCGACGCCGGGTGGATGACGAGGCTGCGCACGTCGCCGATGTTGGCGAGGTTCGAGTGCAGCTCGAGCGCGTCGGTGAACCGCTCACCGGCGTCGCGGCCACCCTTGATGATGAACGCGGGCACCGAACCGGCGCCGAGCGGCATCAGCTCCTGCGCCCTGGCGTGCCACGGCGACGACGCCAGGCCCGCGTACTGGACCCGCTCGACCTCGTCGCGGCTCTCCAGGAACTCCGCCACCTTCTGGGCGTTGGCGACGTGGCGCTCCATGCGGAGGCTGAGCGTCTCCAGGCCCTGGAGGAACAGGAAGGCGTTGAACGGCGACACGGCGCCGCCGAGATCGCGCAGCAGCTGGAGCCGGGCCTTCACGATGAACGACCCGAAGCCGAGCATCTCCCAGTAGTTGAGGCCGTGGTAACTGGGGTCGGGCTCGGTGAAGCCGGGGAAGCGGCCGCTGGCGCCGTAGTCGAAGTTGCCGCCGTCGACGATGACGCCGCCGATGGCGGTGCCGTGGCCACCGATGAACTTGGTGGCCGAGTGGACGACGACCGCGGCGCCGTGCTCGAGCGGCCGGCACAGGTACGGCGTGGCGACGGTGTTGTCGATCACCAGCGGGATGCCGTGCGACCGGCCGAGGTCCGACACCTCCTTGATCGGGAAGACGTCGTTCTTCGGGTTGCCGATCGACTCGCCGTACAACGCCTTGGTGTTCGGCTTGATCTTCGCCTCCCACGCGGCGAGATCGTCGGCCTCGGAGACGAAGTCCACCTCGATGCCCATCTTCGGCAGCGTGTAGTGGAACAGGTTGTACGTGCCGCCGTAGAGGGCGGACGACGAGACGATGTGGTCGCCCGACGAGCACAGGTTCAGCAGGGCGACGGTCTCGGCCTGCTGGCCCGAGCTGACGGCGAGCGCGCCGGGGAGCCCGGGGGGCGCGGTGTGGATGCCGTTCTCGAGCACCGCCATCCGCTGCTCGAACACCGCCTGCGTCGGGTTCATGATCCGGGTGTAGATGTTGCCGAGCTCCTCGAGAGCGAAGAGCTTGGCGCCGTGGGCGGAGTCCCGGAACGAGTACGCCGTGGTCTGGTAGATCGGGACGGCGCGGGCGCCCGTCGTCGGGTCGGGCTCCTGACCCGCGTGGATCTGGTTGGTCTCGAAGCCCCAGCCGTCTTCAGCCATGGCGGTCCTCTTCTTCGGTCGGAATCGTTTCGGTCCCCTGGTGCGCCCGCCAGTACATCGAAACCCGACCCCCTTGGTCAAGAATTTCGAGACGATTCGATCCCATCACCATCGGGCGCGCGCCCGCCGCCTCCCTGCGCGACCACCGGCCGCCGGCCTACCGTCTGGAGGCATCAGACCGCTTGGTCCTATGGTCTGACCAATCCGTCGCATCGGGCGCGGCGGGTACCACGAGGGAGGCCGCGTTGACCGCTACCGAGACGACCGCCGCCCACCTGCTCACCGGCGGCTCCGAGCCAACGATGCGCGCCCTGTTCAGCGCGACGTTGGAGCGCTTCGGTGGCCGCCCGGCGGTGATCAGCGGCGACAACACGTTGACCTACGCCGACCTGGCCGCCGCAGCCGACCGGCTCGCCGGTGCCCTGGCCGCACTCGGCGTTGGGCCGGGGACGCCGGTGGCCCTGCTGCTGTCGAACGGGGCGCCCTACGTCGTCGCCGACCTGGCCATCATCCGCCTCGGAGCGGCGAAGGTGCCGCTCAACGACATGCTCTCGGCCACCGAGATCGGCCACATCCTGCGCGACTCCGGCGCCGTCGTGGCGCTCAGCGGGCCGCGGATGCTGGCCGCGGGACTCGCGGCCGACGCCCCCGAGCTGCGCACGATCGTCACGCTGGAGCCGCCGGCGGGCGCGGCTGACGACGAGCGGCTCGTCGCCTGGGACGACCTGCTCGCCGATGCGCCGGCTCACGTCGCGCCCGGCGACGTCTCCCCCGCCGATGTCGGGCTGATCATGTACACCGGCGGCACGACCGGGATGCCGAAGGGCGTGGTCCACACCCAGCAGAACCTGGTGCTCAACCTGCTGTCCCACATCATCGAGATGGGCCTGGCCGACGACGAGCGCCTGCTGCTCATGTCGCCGCTGCCCCACAGCGCCGGGTTCCTGCTCCAGGCCGGCCTGGTCCGGGGTGCCGTGAACTTCGTCGAGCCGGCGTTCGACCCCGACCTCGTGCTCGACCGGATCGAACGGGACCGGGTCACCTACACGTTCATGGTCCCGACGATGATCTACCGGGTCCTCGACCGTGCGGTCGACCGGTCGGCCGCCGCACCGCTCGACCTGTCCGCCCTGCGGACGATCCTCTACGGCGCGGCGCCGATCACGCAGGAGCGCCTCACCCAGGGCCTCGAGCTGCTGGGCCCGGTGTTCATGCAGCTCTACGCCCAGTCCGAGGCGCCGAACTTCATCACCCGCCTGCGTCGCGACGACCACCGCAACGACCCCGACCACGTCCACCGCCTCACCAGCTGCGGCCAACCGGTGGCGATGGCCGAGGTGCGGGTGCTCGACGACAACGGCGACGAGGTCCCGCGGGGTGAGGTCGGCGAGATCTGCGCCCGGACGCCTTACACGATGATCGGCTACCGGGGCCTGCCCGAGGTGACCGCCGAGACGCTGGTCGACGGATGGCTCCACACCGGCGATGTCGGCCGGATGGACGACGAGGGGTACGTCTACCTGCTCGACCGCAAGAAGGACATGATCATCACCGGCGGGATGAACGTGTACTGCTCCGAGGTCGAGAACGTCCTCGCCACCTACGACGGCGTCCGCCAGGTCGCGGTGGCCGGCATCGACCACCCCGACTGGGGCGAGGCGGTCGTCGCGTTCGTCGTCGCCACCGAGCCCGGCGCGATCGACGAGGCCACGGTCCTGGCGCGCTGCCGCGACGACCTCTCCGCCTACAAGCGCCCCAAGGCCGTCCGCATCGTCGACGCCCTCCCGGTCACCGCCTACGGCAAGTTCGACAAGAAGGCCCTCCGCGCCACCTGGCCCGGCTGGTAGCCGCCGGCGCGATGGGCCGCGCCGTCAGGCGCAGGACTCGACGGTCTCGACCAGCCAACCGTTGCCGTGGTCCACGACGGTGAGCACGCCGGTCGTGCGGTCGTCGCTCGGCGACCAGCGCACTCGCGCCCGATCGGCGTCGAGCGCATGCACGTCGAACCGCGGGTCGTCCTGCTCGACCCCGAGCCACGCCGCAGCCGCGTCGAGCGGCGACGACGCACCCGCCGCACCTGCGGCGCGGTCGATGGTCTCGGACTCGAACAGGTCTCGCGGACAGCTCAGCCCCGACGCGGTGGTGACCGCCGGCGCCGCCGTCGAGCCGGCGCCGGTACCGCTCGGCTCCGGGCCAGCGCAGGCGGCGAGCGCGGCAAGCACCACTGCCGTACACGCGACCGCGCCATCTCGGCGGATGCTTCCCGTGCTCCGGCGTCGGTCGTCCACGTACCTGCGACGACCCGGGCGGCTCGCAGGTTCCCGCTGGGCGGCACCGCCCGATCATTCGGTGCCGGCCGATTCGTTCGAACCCATTCAGATGGTTGGGACGTAGTCAGGGCTGTCGCCAGCAATCACTGGGCGATCGTTCGAAGACTCAGGAGCGCACCGTGCACAGCAACACCCCCGCCCCGTCCGCGAGCACCGGCACCGAGCAGGCCCGTGACCAGCGGGCGATGCGGCTGCGCTACGCCGACGAGCAGGTCGAGATCATCGGCTGCCAGCCGATCGAGCAGCTCGGCCTCGGGGTCGACGTGTACGCCGTCGCCACGATGAACCTGGCGGCCCAGCGTGACCCGGCGGGCTACTGGTACGTCAACCACATGGTCGCCCAGCACGTGCGCCGCCTGATCGAGGACGGCGTCGACCGCCCGGACCTGCCGCTGGCCGGGCCGAAGGGCCGGGCCGAGCTGGCCGAGAAGCACGACGTGCTCAGCGAGTGGTGGGGCACCGGCGAGGGCCGGCCCCGGAGCGGGTTCGAGTTCGAGTACCTGGCCCGCTGGCGCGAGCACGTCCCCTCGGCCAAGGCGCTGTGGCCCCTGCAGCACCCGGGCGAGACGCTGCCGTTCGACGGCGGCGCGATCCCCAACGCCGACGACTGGCGGGCGCTGACGCACGTCGCCGACGCGGTCGGGATCCGCTCCCGGGCGGCGGTCGTCGCCGCCATCCTCCGGGCCCGCTACGCCACTGCCGACACCCTGTCGTGGCTGTCGCTCGCCAGCGGCGCGCTGGTGCCGATCATGAAGACGGCCCACGCCCTGGAGCGGGTCGGGGTCGACTGCGCCCTCGAGCTGTGGGACCTCGACGCCGACGCGCTGACGATGGGCCTCGACCTCGCCGAGCGCCACGGCCTCGCGTCGCCGCTCAAGACCGCCCAGGTGAACCTGCTCGACCCGGCCGAGTTCGGCCGGGCCCGCGCCCGCTTCGACGTGGTCGAGACCGTCGGGTTCTTCGAGTACCTGCCGGACGAGCCGATCGAGGGCCTGTTCCCCAGCGCCTCCCAGTACCTCGCCGGCGCGCTCGCCATGGTCCGTCCCGGTGGTGTGCTCGTGCTCGGCAACATGCTCGACACCCACCCGCAGCTCGACTTCGTCATGCGCTGCGTGCAGTGGCCCTACATCGTGCCCCGCAGCCTCGAGCAGTTCCTCGACGTGATCCGCGCCGCCGGCGTCGCCGACGAGCAGGTCACCTTCCACCTCCCCGACGACGGCGTCTACGCCGTCGCCACCATCGAGGTCTGATCCGGCCACGTCACACTCGGCGGCGCCGCCCGCCCGTCACCGACCGGACCCGGGCCACCAGCGTCTCGTCGCTGGCGGCACCGGCGCGTCCGGTCCCCGCCACCCGGGCGTGAGCACCGGCGACCGACCGTCAGCCGTCGCAGGCTGCGACCGGCCGCGATCATGATCGGCGTGGCGACGCCGTCGGCACCCGCCACGTTCCCGCCGAACCACGGAGGCGCACCGTGCCCGCAGCCCCAACCCGACCGAGGATCGGCATCTCCCTGCCGGTCCGTGAGCTCACCGACGACATCGGCGCCATCGTCGACTTCGCGACCCGGGCCGAGGCGCTCGGCTTCACCCACCTGCGCATCCCCGAGCAGATCGTCCGCCGTGACTCGGGCCATCTCCACGAACCCTTGACGTTCCTGGCGTTCCTCGCCGGCAAGACCGAGCGGATCGGGCTCGTGCCGTCGATCCTCATCCTTCCCGCCCGCCAGACCGCGCTCGTCGCCAAGCAGGCGGCCGAGATCGACGTGTTGTCCGGCGGGCGTCTGCGCCTCGGCGTCGGGGTCGGCTTCGACCGCGACGAGTACCGGGCGCTCGGGGTCGACTTCTCCACCCGGGGACGGCGGTGCAGCGAGCAGATGGCGCTCCTGCGCCGGCTGTGGACGGAGCCCGAGGTGAGCTTCACCGGCGAGTTCGATGACCTCGACCGGGTCGGGATCGACCCGTTGCCGGTGCAGCGCCCGATCCCCCAGTGGGTCGGCGGCGGGGTCGAGCTGTCGGAGCCCGTCCTCCGGCGCATCGCCCACCACGGCGACGGCTGGTTCGCGCTGTGCGAGCCCGAGGCCTACGCCGGCATGCGCCGACGGATCGAGTCCCTCGCCACCGAGGCGGGCCGCGACCCCGGCGACATCGGCGGCGAGGCCAGCGTCGCCGCGGTGGGCGTCGGTGAGGCCGAGTGGCTGGCCACCGTGGGGGCGTGGGCGGAGCAGGGCGTGACCCACCTGTGCATGCGCACCCTGGGCGCCGGACTCGACGCCGCCGGCCACCTCAGTGCCCTCGAGCGCACCCACCGGGTGCTCACCGACACCGGCTGGATGGCGGGATGATCGCCGGCCCGGGCGGGGTGGGCCTCAGATGCGGGCGTGGGCGTGGGTCCGCCGCCAGCGGATCCACAGCGCGGCTGCCAGCGCCCCACAGAAGCCGCCCACGACGCCGACGAGCACGTCGGCCAGGAGCGGATGTCGCCCGGCGATGAACAGCTTGCCGGCCGTGAGGCCGGTGGCCACGACCACGACCGCGAGGCCGGTGCGACGCCAGCGGCGCCACAGCAGGTGGGCGGCGGCGCCGACGGGAGCGAAGCTGAGGAGGCGGGCCAACGTGATCAACGCCGGGTCGCCGGCCGAGGTGGTCGGGAACGTGCGCACCCGGGAGCGGACGATCTCGCCGGTGCCCGGGTCGAGCTCGCCGGTGCCGAGCAGGTTGCTGGTGCCACTCGGCGAGGACACGACGGCGCGGCGGATCTCGCCCGACCAGCCGCGCTCGCCGACCGGCTCGTCACCGAGCGCGACCGTGTAGCCCGGGTCCCAGCCGGCGAGCGGGAGGTGTGACCCGAGGTCCTCGTCGATCACGCGCTCCCCGTCGACCGTGACGGTCAGGTCGCCACGCAACACGGTCAAGGACACCGTGTGCCACACGTCGGGGGTCAGCGCGCCCCGCACCGACCAGCCCGGCTCGCCGTTGTCGTCGGAGCCGGGATGACGCAGGCGGACGACGAGGTCGGTCTCGTTCTGGCCGATCATGAGGTCCGACCGGCGGGTGCCGTCGCTCACGGTCAGGATCCGCGCCGGGCCGCCCTGGCGCCACGTCGAGGGCCGGACCTCCAGGTCGACGTGGATCTCCCCGCCGGACCGGGCCCCCCGGAGCCAGTCCGGGGCGTCGTCGCTCTCGAGCACGGCCCGCCCGTCGAGCACGATCGTCCCGTTCGTCGTCCGCACCGGCTCGGTCCGGCGGAACAGCGGCAGCTCGGCGTCGAAGGGCAGCCACGACTGGAGGACGAGGGCGCCGACGACGGCCACGGCCAGCAGGAGCGCCCGCCGCTGCAGCGCCGAGAGCCGGGTGAGGACGTTCACCACGTCACGCTATCGGCGCGGCCGATCTCCGTTACGTGACAGCCAACACCGGGTGAACGCCGGCCGAACCCGTGCCCGCGAGCGGGCCCGGACGCGGCGACACCCGCCACGAGGGCGGGCGTCGCACGGTTCGTCTCGCCGGTTGCCGGCGATCTCGGCTCAGCCGCCGCCGGTGGCTGCGAGCGCCAACTCGAACTCGGCCTGCTCGGCGCTCTCGGAGGTCACGACCTCCTCGGGCGACATGCCCGCCGCCTTCTCGAGGACCTTGGTCCGGCGGCTCACCTGCTCGGCGACCTTGTTCCGGAAGTCGAGGATGACCTGGTCGGACGGGCTGGTCTCGTCCAGCTCCTCCGCAGGCACCTCGACGGAGAAGTACATGTCCCGCAGCTCGGCGAGCCGGCTCGTCGCCTGGTCGAGCAGCTCGGGACGCGAGGCGAGGATGCGCTGGCACAGGTACGTGCCGTAGGTGATGTGACGGCCCTCGTCCTTGCGGATCAGGCGCAGGCCCTCCTGGAGCCCGGGGAGCACGCCGAAGGCGCCGAAGATCTCGCTCCACTGCGTGTAGCCCGACAGCGCCAGGCAGCCCTCGACGAACTGGTTGTAGGTCACCGAGGCGTTGAGGATGAGGGCGTCGTCGCCGCTGGCCGCGGCGCGCATCGCCTTGGGCAGCTCGGACTCGAACATGCCCTCGTCGCGCTCCATGTCGATCTCCACGCCGCGGGCGCGGGCCCGCTCCACGAGGATCTCGTTCATCTCGGCGTCGTCCACGCCGGTCTCGTCGAACCAGAGGCGGAAGAAGTCGACGTGCTTCGCCTCCTCCATCGCGAAGGTCGAGAGGTACATGACCTCCTCGAGGCGGCCCTGGTCGCTCAGGCCCATCATCAGCGGGAGGATGTCCAGGGTGACGCCCTCCTCGCCCACCATGAACCCCCGGGCGAGCCGGAAGACGGAGATGCGGGTCTCCAGGTCCATCGCCTCCCAGTCGGCCCGGTCCTGCCTGAAGTCCAGGTCGGCCGGGTCCCAGAAGCCCTTCTTGGCCTTCTCCCACAGCCGCATGGGCACGCTCTCGCGATGCAGGCCCTTCGGCGAGGTCCACTCACTGGCCTTGCGGCGCAGGTCCGGCGACACGATCGCGTCGATCTCGGTCACGTTGCTCGATCCTCCCTCAGACTGTCTGACCGAATCGTACCGCTGCCCTTACGTCGTATGTCCAGCCCTTACACCGTACGCCAGGAACCGTTCAGGGTTCGGGATTCGCAGCGGCACGACCGCGGCCCGGGCGCGCCACCGGCGCCGGGCGGGCCCGAGCCCACCGCGACGCCGGTGCGAGCACGCCGGCCACCAACTGGCGTGGGGAAACGACGGCCGACAGAGCAGAGAACCACGCCAGTTCGCCGTTCAGGGGCGGAACCGGGGTGGTGGCAGGGTCAGAAGCCCTGGCCGCCCGAGGTCTCGGCCACGCTCTTCTTGCCCGAGGAGATCCACGGCATCATGCCGCGCAGCTCACGGCCGACGACCTCGATCTGGTGGTCCTTGCCCGCCTCCTCCATGCGGAGGAAGTTGGCCCGGCCCGACTCGGACTCGGCGATCCACTCCTTCGCGAACTCGCCGGAGCGGATCTCGTCGAGGATCTTGCGCATCTCGGCCCGGACGCCGTCGTTGATGATGCGGGGGCCGCGGCTCATGTCGCCGTACTCGGCGGTGTCGGACACCGAGTAGCGCATGCCGGTGATGCCCTCCTCGTACATGAGGTCCACGATCAGCTTCAGCTCGTGGAGGCACTCGAAGTACGCCGACTCGGGCTGGTAGCCGGCGTCGACCAGGGTCTCGAACCCGGCCCGGACGAGCTCGGTGAGCCCGCCGCAGAGGACGACCTGCTCGCCGAAGAGGTCGGTCTCGGTCTCCTCCTCGAAGGTGGTGTCGAGCACACCGGCCCGGGTTCCGCCGATGGCGTCCGCGTAGGCGAGCCCGATCGCCCGGGCGTTGCCGGAGGCGTCCTGGCTGACGGCGACGAGGCACGGTACGCCGCCGCCCTCGACGTAGGTGCGGCGCACGAGGTGGCCCGGGCCCTTGGGCGCGACCATGGCGACGTCGACGCCGGCCGGCGGCTCGATCTGGCCGAAGCGGATGTTGAACCCGTGAGCGAAGAGCAGGACGTTGCCGTCGCTGAGGTTCGGGGCGATCGACTCGCGGTAGATGCGGCCCTGCTCGGTGTCGGGCAGCAGCACCATGATGATGTCGGCCTCGGCGCACGCGTCGGCGATCGTGCGCACGGCCAGGCCCTCGGCCTCGGCCTTCACCGCCGACGACGAGCCCTCGCGGAGGCCGACCCGCACGTCGATGCCGGAGTCGCGCAGGTTGAGCGCGTGGGCGTGGCCCTGCGAGCCGTAGCCGAGGACGGCGACCTTGCGGTCGGCGATCAGCGACCGGTCGGCGTCCTTCTCGTAGTAGACGGTTGCCACTGGACTTCCTCTCGTGCGTGGTGCTCTCGCGCGCTCGGCCGGGCGCGCCCTCCGGCGATGGTCGGTGCGGGTTGCCGGCCGGCGGCCCGCAACGGGTGGAGCCCGTTCAGGCCGGCGGTGACACTACCGGCCGCAACGGGCGCCGTCGGGAGACCGCTCGTTCAGCCGACCGAGCGGAGCCGGGTGTCGGAGCGGTCGAGCTTCGGGAGCGCCACCCGGCCGGTGCGTTGGATGGCCGAGATGCCGAGGGGGCGGAGCAGGTCCTCGAAGTCGTCGAGCTTCGCCGGCGAGCCGTCGAGGCTGATCATGATGTCGTTGGTCCCGACGTTGAGGACGTCGGCACCGAAGATGCCGACCAGCTCGAGGACGGCGGCCCGGCCCTGGGCGTCGGCCCGCACGGTCACGAGCATGAGCTCGCGCGCGACGGCCTCGTGGGGCGCCAGCTCCTGGATCTTGACGACGTTGATCAGCTTGAACAGCTGCTTGGTGATCTGCTCGATCGGCGCATCGCGGGCGTCGACCACGATCGTGATGCGGCTGAAGCTCTCGTCGTCGGTCGGTGCGACGGCGAGCGAGGTGATGTTGAACCCGCGGCGGGCGAACAGCCCGGCGACCCGGGCGAGCACGCCGGCCTTGTTCTCGACGAGGACGACGAGCGTGTGGTGCTGGGCGCGGGGGTCGCGGCTCACTGGACCGACCCCCGATCGCGCTCGAGGTCGTCCGCCTGGGACGGGTCGACGACGACGTCGCTGTTGGTCTTGCCGGACGGGACCATCGGGAACACCTTCTCGCGGGCGTCGGTGCGGAACTCGAGGACGACGGGGCGGTCGTCGATCTCGTTGGCCTTCTCGATCGCCGGGTCGATCTCCTCGGGCGACTCGATGCGCAACGCCTCGCAGCCCATCGCCTCGGCCCACTTCACGTAGTCGGGCAGGTCGGGCGAGAGGTAGACCTCGGAGTAGCGCTCCTCGTAGAACATCTCCTGCCACTGGCGGACCATGCCGAGGTACGCGTTGTTCAGCAGGGCGATCTTGACCGGGATGCGCTCACTGGCCGCGGTGACCAGCTCCTGGGCCGTCATCTGGAAGCAGCCGTCGCCGTCGACCGCCCAGACCGTGCGGTCGGGCATGCCGACCTTGGCGCCGATTGCCGCGGGCACCGAGAAGCCCATGGTGCCGAGGCCGCCGGAGTTGACCCAGGTGTAGGGGTGGTCGAAGCGCCAGTACTGGCTGGTCCACATCTGGTGCTGGCCGACGCCGGAGGCGACGATCGTGTCGGGCGGGCTGAGGTCGCGGAGCCGCTCGATGACGTGCTGGGGCTTCACGTAGCCGTCGCGGCCGTCGGAAGGCTCGTAGGTGAGCGGGAAGCGCTCCTGCCAGCCGCTGATCTTCGAGCGCCACGCGTCCCGGCTCGCCTGGGCCTGCGCACCACCGCGCTTGGTGAGGATGTCGACGAGCTCGTCGATCACGTAGCGGCAGTCGCCGACGATCGGGACGGTCGGCGTGCGGACCTTGCCGAGCTCGGCCGGGTCGATGTCGACGTGGACGACCTTGGCGTCGGGGGCGAACCCGTCGAGCTTGCCGGTGACCCGGTCGTCGAAGCGGGCGCCGAGCGTGATCAGCAGGTCCGACTCCTGCATCGCCGTGATCGCGGTGTAGTTGCCGTGCATGCCCGGCATGCCGAGGCACAGCGGGTGGCTGTCGGGGAACGCGCCCCGGGCCATGAGCGTGGTCACCACGGGGATGCCGCACAGCTCGGCCAGCGCCCGCAGCGACTCCGCGGCCCGGGACTTGAGGATGCCGCCACCGGCGTAGATCACCGGCCGGCTCGCCTGGCTGATCAGCTCGGCCGCCTCCCGGATCTGGCGAGGATGGCCCTTCGTGGTCGGCTTGTAGCCGGGCAGGTCGACGCCGTCGGGCCAGTACCACTCCATCGCCGAGCGTGGGTTGGTCGGGTCGACGATGTCCTTGGGAACGTCGATGAGCACCGGCCCGGGCCGGCCGGTCGTGGCGATGTGGAACGCCTCGCGGACGATCTGCGGGATGTCCTGGGGGTCGCTGACCAGGTAGTTGTGCTTGGTCACCGCCATCGTGATGCCGGTGGTGTCGCACTCCTGGAAGGCGTCGGTGCCGATCGCGCCGTAGGCGACCTGGCCGGTGATGACGACCATCGGGACCGAGTCCATGTACGCGTCGCACAGCGGGGTCACGATGTTCGTGGCCGCCGGGCCCGACGTCACCATCGCCACGCCCGGGCGGCCGGTCGCGTGGGCGTACCCCTCCGCCATGTGGCCCGCGCCCTGCTCGTGGCGCACCAGGATGTGGCGGATCGGCGAGTCGATGATGGGGTCGTACACCGGGAGGATCGCGCCACCGGGGAGGCCGAAGATGACGTCGACGCCCTCCATCTCGAGGCTGCGGATCAACGCCCGCCCCCCGTCGATCTTCTCTCCTGGCTTGGTCATGGTCGGCTCCGGTCTCGCGTCATGGCGTTGCTGCGGGTCTCGAGGTGCGGTCTGCGTGGCGGCGGTCGGTCGGGGTTCTGCGGGCGAAAACGACGACGACCTCCCGGCTGGGAGGTCGTTCGCGCGCTGCGTGGTATGTGGGACGCGGCGCGCTAGATGAGAACTACGAGCGTGAGGAGCCCGGGGGCGATGGCGCGCGCATGGGCCGGGGCGGCCGTCGTCGCATCGCTCGTCACCGGGGCCGCAACCTGCGGCTGGCTCATCACGGTCATACTGGGACACATGCTCGCACGCCGAGACGCAACCGGCAACCCGGCTTCGCGACGGTCCTGACGTGGCGCCCACGCCCGCACAGGAGCACGCTGTCGACATGACCGCCGCCCCCTCGCTCCGGCTCACCGTCACCGGCGGGCCGCTCGCGGGACGCGAGGTCGATGTCGGTGGTGAGGAGGCGGTCGTCGGGCGCGACCCGTCGAGCGACGTCGTCATCGCCTCGCCCCACGTCTCCGGCCGCCACGCCCACATCCGCCACTCCGAGCAGGGCTGGGAGGTCACCGACCTCGACTCGACGAACGGCACCTACCTGAACGGCGTCCGCGTCGCCCACGCCGCGCTGCGGCGCGGCGACCTCCTGCTGCTCGGTGCGGTCGAGCTGCTCGTCGACACCGGCGGCGCCGGGCGCCCCGGCCCCGTGCTGCCCGAGACCCCGGTCGACGTCACGCCGACCGAGACGCCCCGCACCGTCCTCGTCAGCCACGCCGGGCCGGACCGCGGCGACGCCGAGCGCATCGTCCAGTACCTGCAGCGGGCGGGCCACCAGGTCTGGATCGACCGAGCCGAGCACGGCGACGGCTGGGGCGGCCGGCTCCTCGACACCGTGTGGTCGTGTGACGTCGCGGTGTTCGTCGTGTCGCCGGCGTCGGGGCGGTCGGGGCGGATCCACCGCGAGGTCCACCTGGCGGGCAGCGAGCGCACGCCGGTGATCCCGGTGGTGCTCGCACCGGCCGAGCTGCCGGCCGAGCTCGCGTGGTACCTGTCCCAGCGGCCGCCGATCGACCTGTCGGGCGACTTCCGCTCCGGGCTGGAGCGGCTCGGCGCCGCGATCGACGCCGTACCCCGCAAGCGCATCGCCCGGCCGTGGCGACTGGTCGGGCTCGTGCTCCTCGGCATCGCCGCGCTCATCGCCCTGTACGTGCTCTACCAGATGCTGCTCGGCAGCTGAGCGTCGCCGGGTCGCACCGTTGAACCGCCGCGCCCGCCCGGGCACCGACGCGCCCGATCCGCCCGACCGCAGCAGCGCCGCGCCGTCGAGCCCGTCGGCCTCGCTGACCGCACCGATCGCCGCGCACACGCTCGGCCGGTTCGTCACGAACATCGCCATCCGCTTCGTCTACTCGTTCCTCCCGGTGCTGGCCCGGGGGCTCGGCACGTCCGTCGGGACGCTCGGCATCGTGCTCAGCGCCCGCGACCTGACCGGGTTGACGAGCCCGCTCGTCGGCCGTCACGTCGACCGGGGCCACACCCGGGGCTGGCTGCTCGGCGCGCTCGGTGCGACCGCGGTCGCGTCCCTCGTGTGCACGGTCGGCGGACTCTGGGGGTTCGCGATCGGCCAGCTGGTCATCGGTGCCGCGGCGGCCACGTTCGTGGTCGCGAACACCACCTGGATCGGCCACCGGGTGCCGTTCCGCCAACGGGGGCGCGCCATCGCGGTCGTCGAGCTGTCGTGGGCCGTGGCCCTGCTCGCCGGGGTGCCCGTGCTGGGCCTGCTCATCGACGGCTGGGGTCCCGTGGCCGGCTGGGGCTGGCGGTCGCCGTTCCTGGCGGTGGCGCTCGCCAGCGTCGCGGCCATGGTCGTCGTCGCCCGGGTCCTGCCGGTGGAGTCGCCGCCCGCCCCGCAACCGGGTGCCCCTTCGGCGCCCGCAACCGACGGCGCCGGCCCGCCGCCGGAGCGGCCCGAGCGGACCTGGCCGCTCGTCGGCGGGGTGGCGCTCATGGCGTTCGGCATGCAGCAGGCGATGGTGATCCACGCCGCGTGGCTCGAGGACGAGATCGGCCTGTCGGTGGCGGGGCTCGGGGTCGTCGCGTTCGTGCTCGGCGGGTTCGAGCTGGTCGGCAGCGGCGCGAACGCCCTGGCATCCGACCGCATCGGCAAACGTCGCAGCGCCCTGGCCGGTATCTTCCCGCTGATCGTGGTGCTCGCCGTGCTCCCGCTGCTGCCGACCATCCCGTGGATGGCCGTCGCCGCGCTCGGCTGCGGGGTGCTGCTGTTCGAGTTCTCGTTCGTGGCGACCTTGCCGCTGCTCACCGAGCTCGACCCGGCGGCGCCGGCCCGCGCCCTCGGGCGTGCGCTGGCGGTGATGACCGTCGCCCGCGCCATCGGCACCGTGGTGGCGACCACGGCCTACGAGCTGAGCGGCATCACCGGGCCCGCCGTGATCGGGGCCTTCATGACCGCGCTGGCGGCTGCGTGCTTCGTGGCCGGGGTCCGGGAACCGGCGTCGTGACAGGATCCGGTCCATGACCCGTACCGGCGTCTACCCCGGTTCGTTCAACCCGCCGACGGTGGCCCACCTGGCCATCGCCGAGGCCGCGTGCCATCAACGGGGCCTGGCACGGGTCGATCTGGCCATCTCCGTGGCTGCGCTCGACAAGGAGCACGTCAGCCTGCCGCTGCTCGAGCACCGGATCGAGGTGCTGGAACGGACCGCGGCGAGCCGCGACTGGCTCGGCGTCCTCGTCACGGAGGCCCAGCTCATCGTCGACATCGCCGACGGCTACGACCTCGTCGTGATGGGGGCCGACAAGTGGCACCAGGTCCTCGACCCCCGCTACTACGGCGACTCCGCCGCCGCCCGGGACGAGGCGTTCGCCCGCCTACCCGACGTCGCCGTGGCGCCCCGCCCGCCGCTGGAGATCCCCCCGGAGCGCGCGCTGGTGCTGCCCGAAGAGCTCGGCGAGGTCTCGTCCTCGGCCGTGCGCGACGGCACCCACCACTGGATGGCCCCCGAGGCCGCCGCGTTCGATGCCGACACCGGCGCCTGGAGCGACCCCACCCGCTACCGCACCTGGCTCGACGCCCGCTCGGACTGACGCGCGGCGGTCCCCTCAGGCCTGGAGGTGGAGGCGGAGTGCGTCGTCCAGCTGGTCCAGGAGCTCGGGAGGTAGGTGGCCTGCGACTCGGCCGACCCGGCTCACGGATACCGCACGCACCTGCTCCGCCTGTGCTTTCGATTCGCGCGACAGGCCACACGAGCCCTTCGGCAGCTCGACCTGGAACGGGTGCACCCTCGCCGTGTTCGACGTGATGGGGACGACCGTGACCGTGCCGCGACCGAGGTCGGTGGCTCGGCGATTCGCCCCGTCGTTGCTCACGATGACCGCGGGCCTGACCTTGTTCGCTTCGTGGCGCCGCACCGGATGCAGGTCGACCCATACGACGTCGCCACGACGCATCTAGCGTCCCGAGCGCGAGTCTGCGGCGTCATCGAGACCGTCGCCGACCGTGACCTCCCACGGCTCCTCCTCGGACTCGGCCCACTCGTTCCATGCTGCCTCGTAGGCGTCACCGAGCTCGGCCGCGCGGAGGAGCGCGACCGCGCGTTGGATGGCAGCTGACCGGGACCCGACCTCCCGACGAGCGGCATACCCATCGAGAAGGTCGACGTCTTCCTGGCTCATGCTGACGCTCAGCTTCATGAGCCGCATGCTACCCGGGTGCCACCGTTGGGCATACCCTAGTGGCACCCGGTGCCTCAGATGGTCCAGTTGTCCTGGGTGAGGGCGACGAGCCACCAGGTGCCGGTGGCGTCGGGGACGAAGGCCATGCGGAGGCTGGTCCAGTCGAAGCCGCCGTAGGCCTCGGTGCCCTCGTCGTGGAGCTCGACGACGGTCGCGCCGCCGAACCAGGCGGCGAGGTTGTCCTCGGTGTTGCCCGTGCCGACCGCGGTGTCGAAGCCGACGGCGTCCGGCCCGGCGACCGCGCCGAGGGCTCCGAGCACGTCGAGCTGCTCGCCGATCGTGCGCACGATCGGTTCGCCGGTCCCGTCCTGGCGGCCCCAGGTCAGCTCCTTGCCGTTGTCCGCGGCGATGTCGTCGGCGCCGAGCACGACGTCGGTCCCCTCGACGAAGGCATCGGTGGAGATCAGGACGCCCCGGCCAGCGTGCACGACCGACGCCAGCGCGGCCCGGTCCCCCGCATGCAGCGCCGCGGCGACCTCCAGGGCCCGGGCGTGGACGCCCGGCGGCGCGGTGCCGTGCTGAACGACGAGGTCCGATGCGTCGACCCAGCCGCCGCCGTCGCCGCGCAACTCGAGCCACCCGTCCTCCGTCGCCTCGCCGGGCAGGCTGGTGGCCGCGTCGGGCAGCACGGCGACGGCGTCGCTCGACGTGTCGGGCGCGGCCCGCACGATCACCGGTCGCCCGGAGCCGACCACGGCGTACACCGCATCGTCGGGTCCGGCCTCGGCGGGCTCGAACATCGGCAGGGTGGTCGTCGTCGGCGTCCCGGTCCCCGTCCCCGGCGGTTCCGGCGCAGGCGCGGCCGGCCGCTCGTCGGATGGTCCCTCCGCCGGGCCGGGGCGTGGATCGTCGACCGCGCCGGCCGGTGGTTCGCCGGGTCGCGCCTCGTCGACGGGCGCCTCGGCGGGCGACGGGACCGCCGACGTGGCCGTCGCGGCACCGGGGTCGGGACGGACCAGCTCGGTGACGGTGAGCGACGGCTCGTCGTCGTCCCCGCCGGCCACGATCGCCGGCGTCGGTTCGCTGCCGCCGAGGACGATCGCACCACCGACGCACATCGTGGCGATGGCGAGCACGACCACGCCGACGACACCGCCCGGGCGGCCCGGACGCTCCTCACCGCCGGGGACGCGCGCGGGGAGCACCTGGTCGTCGTCATCCACCGGAGCCCGCACGCGGCCACCGGCGCTCATGCCGATCCCCGGTCGCCGTCGGCGGTCACGGTCGCACCCTCTCCATCAGGCCATCAGGCTCGGAACGCGTCGGGAGGTCCGCCGTGGTCTATCACCCCGGACGGCGCCGATGTCGGCGGGCTCCGTGGCGTGGCGGCCACCCGCCCGGTTCGCCCAGCCATGACGTGGCGGGTCATCGCCCCGGCGAACGGCCGGGCGGAGGATGCCCACATGACCGACACCACCACCCCGACCACCACCGACCGCAGCGCCGTCGTCGAGGCGTACTTCACCTGCTGGAACACCCCCGACCCGCAGGCGCGGGCCGCGGCGATCGCCACGACCTGGACCGAGGGCTCCCGCTACGTCGACCCGCTGGCCGACGCGACCGGCCACGAGCAGATCGCCGCGATGATGGGGGCGGTCGCCGACGCCTATCCGGGCCACACCTTCCGCCTCGCCGGGCCGATCGACGCCCACCACGACGTCGCCCGCTTCGCGTGGGAGATGGTCGACGGCGCCGGCGGCGTGGTCATCGGCGGCCTCGACGCCGCGCTGTTCGACGACGCCGGCCGGATCGCCTACGTCGTCGGCTTCCTCGACCCGCAGGCCGCTACCTGAACCGCCCCTCCCCCCGGTCCGGTCCCGGTGTGCGGCGACACGCCACCGGGACCGGGCCGGTGCCGCGGTTCACACGTCAGAACGTGAACCGGACCCGACGTGGCGCTCGTAGCCCGTCCGAACGCCCGGCCGACGGGGCCGGCAACGGACGAAGGAACGACGATGACCCAGGCCACGACCGCCATCGTGATCGGCGCCAGCATGGGCGGTCTCGCCGCGGCCCGGGTACTGAGCGAGCACGTCGACCGGGTCGAGGTCATCGAGCGTGATGCGCTGCCCGTCGAGGCCGCCACCCGTCGGGGCGTGCCCCAGGGCCGCCACGCCCACATCCTCCTCGCGGCCGGTGAGGGGCTGCTCGACGGCTGGTTCCCCGGTCTCGCCGACGAGCTCCTCGCACGGGGCGCCGTCCGGTGCGGCACCGAGCGGATGGTGTGGTTCCAGGCCGGCGGCTACCGGGTGCAGGCCGATCTCGGCCTCACCCAGGTGTCGATGACCCGTCCGCTGCTCGAGGGCACCGTCCGGCGTCGACTGGTGTCGCTGCCGAACGTGACCATCACCGATGGTGTGTCCGTCGACCGGCTCATCGTGGAGCGCGGCCGGGTCAGCGGCGTGACGGTCGACGGCGTCGACCGCCGGGC
Source organism: Actinomycetota bacterium (assembly GCA_034211175.1). GTDB lineage: Bacteria > Actinomycetota > Acidimicrobiia > Acidimicrobiales > CAIXPF01 > JAXHUH01. The sequence continues at coordinate 11,034 of JAXHUH010000215.1, read as the reverse complement.
CGACCTCGTCGTCGACTGCTCGGGCCGTCAGGGCCGGTTCCTGACCCAGCTCGAGTCGCTCGGCTTCCCGGCGCCCGACGTGACCGCCATCCGCATCGACATGGCCTACGGCACCCGGATCGTTCCCCGCCGCCCGAGCGACGTCGCCGACGCGTTCATCGGGGTCGTCGACTCGCCGGCGCGGGGCCATCGCATCGGGGTCGCGGTGCCGGTCGAGGACGATCGGTGGATCATCACGCTCGGCGGCTTCCACGGCGACGCGCCGCCGTCGGACCCGGTCGAGTTCGAGCGCTTCGCCCGCTCGCTGCCGGCCTCCGACGTCGCCGAGCTCCTCGACGGGAACGAGGCGCTGACCCCGGTCATGACCCATCGGATGGCCACCAGCCAGCGCCGCCACGTCGAACGACTGCGGGAGACGCCCGCCGGCTACGTCGTCCTCGGCGACGGCATCTGCAGCTTCAACCCGATCTACGGGCAGGGCATGTCGTCGGCCGCCATGCAGGCCGACGTGCTCGGTGAGGCCGTCGGTGAGCACGGCCCGGCATCGGCGGAGCTGGCCCGGGCGTTCTACCGGCGGGCTGCGAAGGTGGTCGACGTGCCGTGGAAGATCGCCGCCGGCACCGACTTCGCCCACCCCGCGACGACCGGCCGCAAGCCGTTCGGCACCGACCTGACCAACCGCTACCTCGACCAGGTGCTGCGGGCCTACCACACGTCGGTCCCGGTGTCGCGCCGCATGTTCGAGGTGCAGAACCTCCTGGCCCGGCCGGAGTCGCTGATGACGCCGGCGATGATGGCCCGGGTCCTGTGGGCCGCCCGGCGCTCGCCGGCGAACGACCGCACGATCCTCGACGAGGAGCTGCGGATGCCGGCCACGGCCTGACGACCGCGTGCGGGGGAGGGACCGGCGGCTGCCGGCCCCTCCCGCGCTCACGCCTCGGTGATGGCGCCCTTCTCGGCGCCGGCGGCGAGGCGGGCGTACTTGGCCAGGACCCCGGAGGTGTAGCGGGGCTCGGGCAGCTTCCAGTCGGCCTTGCGCCGCTCGAGCTCGGCCGCGTCGACGTCGAGGTCGATGCTGTGGCCGGTCACGTCGATCACGATCCGGTCGCCCTCGTGGACGAAGGCGATCGGGCCACCGTCGACCGCCTCGGGGGCGACGTGGCCGATGCAGAACCCGTGGGTGCCGCCGGAGAAGCGGCCGTCGGTGATGAGTGCGGCGTCGCCGCCCCGCCCGGCGCCCTTCATCGCGCCGGTGATGGCCAGCATCTCCCGCATGCCGGGGCCGCCCTTGGGGCCCTCGTAGCGGATGACGACGATGTCGCCGGCCTCGATGCGCCCGCCGAGCACCGCGTCCATCGCCGCAGCCTCGCCATCGAACACCCGGGCCCGGCCCTCGAAGCGGTCGATGTCGATGCCCGCGACCTTCACGACGCTGCCCTTCGGGGCGAGCGAGCCGGTGAGGACGGCGAGGCCGCCGACGTCGTGGATCGGGTCGCTCCAGCGGTGGACGACGTCGCCGTCGGGCGCCGGCGGGTCGATCATGGCGAGGTTCTCGGCCATGGTCTTGCCGGTGACGGTGATCTCGTCGCCGTGGAGCACGCCCTCGTCGAGCAGCATCTTGAGCACCATGGGGACGCCGCCGACCCGGTCGACGTCGAGCATGTGGTACTTGCCGTGGGGCTTGGTGTCGGCGAGGTGGGGCACCTTGGCGGCGATGCGGTTGAAGTCGTCGAGCTCGAGGTCGACCTTGGCCTCGTACGCGATGGCCAGGAGGTGGAGCACCGCGTTGGTCGAGCCGCCGAGCGCCATGACCGAGGCGATGGCGTTCTCGAACGCACCCTTGGTGAGGATGTCGCGGGCCCGGATGTTCTGGGTGAGCAGGTTCATCACCGCGGTGCCGCTGGCGTAGGCGTAGTCGTCGCGGCGTCGGTCGACGGCCGGCGCCGACGCCGAGCCGGGCAGCGACATGCCGAGCGCCTCGCCGACCGACGCCATGGTGTTGGCGGTGAACATGCCGGCGCAGCTGCCCTCGGTCGGGCACGCGTTGCGCTCGATGGCGTCGAGCTCGTCGTCGCTGATCTGGCCGACGGCGTGGGCGCCGACGGCCTCGAACACGCTGACGATGTCGAGGGCCTGGCCGTTGTGGTTGCCGGGCAGGATCGACCCGCCGTAGACGAACACCGACGGCAGGTTGAGCCGGGCGGCGGCCATCAGCATGCCGGGGAGCGACTTGTCGCAACCGGCGAACGACACGAGCGCGTCGAGGCGCTCGGCGTGCATCACGCACTCGACGGAGTCGGCGATGACCTCGCGGCTGACCAGCGAGGCGTGCATGCCCTCGTGGCCCATCGAGATGCCGTCGCTCACGGCGATGGTGTTGAACTCGATCGGGTAGCCGCCGGCGGCGCGGACGCCGTCCTTGGAGCGCTTGGCGAGGCGGTCGAGCGGCATGTTGCACGGCGTGACCTCGTTCCACGACGAGGCGACGCCGACCTGGGCCTTCGACCAGTCGTCGTCGGTCATCCCGATCGCCCGCAGCATGGCGCGCGCCGGCGCCCGGTTGGCTCCGTCGGTGACGTCGTGACTACGGGGCTTCATGTCGGGCGGCGTCGTATCGGGCATGCGCGGACTCTACCGCTGTGACGCCTGGCCAGCCGGCCCCTCAGGATGGGGGCACGCAGCGTGCCAGGCTGCGGCGGCGTGGTCGCCGCAGCCGGGGCGCGACCGCCGTCGGCGCAGTACGTTCACCGCGAACCGACGCCGCGTTCGCGCCGTACCGGTGCCGGCGGGCGGGACCGAACCGTCCACCGACCCGTTCGTCCGAGCCCGAGGAGCCCACGTGAGCGACGCCAGCGCCGACCAGCACCCGATGACGGCCGAGGTCGTGTGGCACCGGGTGCTCGCCGACATCGGCGAGCTGCCCGACGGGCGGGTCGTGACGGTCAGCGCCGGGAGCCGCTCACTCGCGCTGTGCCACGTCGGCGAGCGCTTCGGCGCGCTCGACAACCGCTGCACCCACCAGGGTGGTCCGCTCGGCGAGGGCTCGATCGAGAACGGCTGGCTGCGCTGCCCGTGGCACGGCTACGACTTCGACCCGCTGACCGGGACCCCTCCCCCGCCGTTCGACGACGGCCCGGCGTGCTTCACCACCGAGGTGCGCGACAACGAGGTGTGGGTGGCGCTGCCCGCGGAGGCGCCGCGGGCGCGGACCGTTTCCGACGTGCTGGTCGAGACGATGGTCGCCTGGGACGTCGACGTCGTCTTCGGGATGGTGGGCCACTCCAACCTCGGCTTCGCCGACGCGCTGCGAGAGGCCGAGCACCGCGACGAGCTGCGCTACATCGGGATCCGCCACGAGGGTGCGGCGAGCTTCGCGGCGACCGCCTACGGCAAGCTCACCGGCCGCCTCGCCGCGTGCTTCGCCATCGCCGGACCGGGATCGACGAACCTGGTCACCGGCCTCTACGACGCCAAGGTCGACCGGGCGCCGGTGCTGGCCATCAGCGGGCAGGTGCCGTCGAAGGTCGCCGGGCGGGGTGCGTTCCAGGACCTCGACCTCGGCGCGGCGTTCGCCGACGTCGCCCGCTACCAGGCGACCGTCCAGGCCGGCTCCGACCACGCCGAGCTGATGACGCTGGCCTGCAAGACCGCGCTCGTCGAGCGCGACGTCGCCCACCTGATCCTGCCCGACGAGGTCCAGGCGCTGCCATCGGACCGTTCGGCCGGAGGCCCGCAGGGCCGGATCGGCGACCGTGCGGTCACGCCGCCGGCGGAAGCGCTCGCCGAGGCCGTCGAGCTCCTGGCGGGCAGCGAGCGGCCGCTGTTCGTCGTCGGCGCCGGCGCCCGCGACGACATGGCCGACATCGTCTCGCTGGCCGAGACGGTCGGCGCACCGGTGGCGACGACGTTCAAGGCCAAGGGCCAGATCGGCGACCGCCATCCGCTCGGCTGCGGCGTGCTCGGCCGCAGCGGCACCCCGATCGCCAGCTGGTTCATGAACGAGAGCGACCTGATCGTCGTGTTCGGGGCGTCGTTCTCGAACCACACCGGCATCGCCCCGTACAAGCCGCTGGTCCAGGTCGACCGGGACCCGATGGCCATCGGCCGGTTCCACCCGGTGACCGTCGGTGTGCTCGGCGACGTCGGTGAGACCGCCCGGGCGATGGCCGACGCCGTGCCCGTGGACCGGCGCGTTGTCGATCTCCGCGACGAGGTCGCGCAGCGGTGGGCGCTGTGGCGGGCCGAGAAGGCGAGCCGGCGGGCCGACGACCACGGCAAGGGCATCGGCTCCGCCGCGGTGTTCGAGTCGCTCACCGACGCGGTCGCCCCCGACGCGGTGCTGTGCGTCGACGTCGGCAACAACACGTACTCGTTCGGCCGCTACTTCGAGGTCGAGGCCCAGTCGGTGCTGATGTCGGGCTACCTCGGCTCGATCGGGTTCGGCTTCCCCGCGGCGATGGGCGCGTGGGCCGCAGTCGGCGGCCCGGACGGTTCCGGTCGTCAGGTGGTGTCGGTGAGCGGTGACGGCGGGTTCGGCCAGTACGCCATGGAGCTGACGACGGCCGTGAAGTACGGGATGGACATCACCCACGTCCTGTTGAACAACGCCGAGCTCGGCAAGATCTCGAAGGAACAGCGGGCCGCCGAGCTTGCCGTCTGGCAGACGTCGCTCCACAACCCCGACTTCGCCGCGTTCGCCGAGCTGTGCGGCGCCAAGGGCATCCGCGTCACCGAGCCGGCCGAGCTGGACGACGCCCTCCGCACCGCCCTCGATCAGCGGGGCCCCGCCCTCGTCGAGATCATCTGCGACCCCGCCCTCGTCTGATCGTCCGGGCAGCGGCGACGCCGTCGGTACCCTCGGCGGGTGGACGGGGACGCACGACACAACGACGACGCACAACACAACGACGGCGCCGCCACCGCCGGGCCCGACGACGAGATGGTCGAGCTGGCGACCCGGGTGTTCGGGATGGCGCGCAGCGGCGACACTGAGCAGCTCGTCGCCTACGTCGATGCCGGGGTGCCGGCGAACCTGACCAACGACAAGGGCGACACGCTGCTGATGCTGGCCGCCTACCACGGCCACGCGGCCACGGTCACGGCCCTGGTCGAGCGGGGCGCGGACCCGAACCGGGCGAACGACCGGGGCCAGACCCCGCTCGCCGGCACCGTGTTCAAGGACGAGATGGCCACGGCGAAGGTGCTCGTCGACGCAGGCGCCGACCCGGATGCCGGGACGCCAACGGCGGTCGCCACGGCACAGATGTTCGAGCGCGCCGACTACCTGGCGCTGTTCGGTCGCGGCACCTGACACCACCTACGCTCCGGCCCCGACCGCACCGCTCGAAGGGGGCACGAGGCATGGGCGACACGTACGAGGCCATCACCACGGCGGTGGACGGCGCGGTGGCGACGATCACGCTGAGCCGCCCGAAGGCCCTGAACGCGATCACGCCGGCGATGCTCGACGAGGTCACGACTGCGCTGACCGGGTTCCGTGACGACCCGGCGATCGGGGTGATCGTGCTGACCGGTGAGGGCCGGGCGTTCAGCGCGGGCGTCGACCTGAAGGCGATCGCCGGAGGCGGGCTGAGCGACGGCAACGTCGGGGGCACGCTCGACGATCGGGCCCGGCGGGTCATCGAGCTGATCGAGGCGATGGCCGAGGTCGTCATCGCGAAGGTCAACGGCTTCTGCTTCACCGGCGCCCTCGAGCTGGTCCTGGCGTGTGACCTCGTGGTCACGGCGACCGAGGCGAAGCTCGGCGACACCCACGCGAAGTGGGGCCTGCGGCCGACGTGGGGCATGAGCCAGCGCCTGCCCCGGGCGATCGGCCTGGCCCGGGCCCGGATGTTGTCCTACACCGCCGCAACGTTCTCCGGCACCGAGGCCGTCGAGTGGGGCCTCGCCGTCGCCGCGCACCCGGTCGACGAGCTCGACGCCGCGGTCGCCGAGCTGGCCGCGACGATCACGGCGAACAGCCGCGGATCGATCGCCGCGTACAAGGACCTGTACCGGGTCGCGCGGGAAACGTCGCTCGCCGACGGGCTGGCGTACGAGGCGTCCACGTCCTACGAGATCGCCGACACGGCGGACCGGGTCTCGGGCTTCGGCTGAGGCGGTCGGCCCCCCATCGACACGAGACGCAGGTCACACCCCGAGTGGAGCGGGATGTGTCCTGCGTTGCACGTCGTCTGCGGTCGGATGACGATGTGTGACGAGCGGTCAACGCGGCAGCACCCGAACCGATGGCGCGCGGGTGAGGTGATCGGAGCACGGCGGAAGGCGGGGGCATGGGGTCGAGCACAGGTGGCGTGAGCGATGGCGGCGGGTGAGGACGCACGCGACCGCTGGCTGCGGGAGCACACCGCGCCGGAGGTCGTCGTCTCCCCGACCCGCCGCGGCCGCCGCCGCGGCCGCGCCCTCGTGGCGGTGATCGTGATCGCCACCGTGCTGAGTGCGCTCGAGCACCTCGACGAACGCCGCGACGCCAACGGCCTCCCCGCGATCGAGGCATCCGGCCAGCTCGGCCCCTGAGCGGGGGCCACCGCCGACGCGCGCCGATGGCCCGGCCGGAGCCGGGCCATCGTCACCGACGCGGAGCCCTCGCCCCGTCAGTGGGACAGGTGGAACACGTCGGAGGGCACCCAGCTCGTGTCGCCGTGGAGGTTCCAACGCATCACGTCGGCGAGACGGACGGTGGCGAGGTGGTGCCGCTCGTCCTCCGTCAGGTTCGGATCGTTGTTCCATGCGAACCGGTCACCGTCCCGGAGCCGCACGAACTGGTCCTCGAGGATGGCGAACAGCAGCGGACCCACCCGTCGGCCGGGCTCGTGCTGCTCGGCCAGGGCGCCGACCCACGGGTCGATCTCGTCGACCGAGCCGTAGGCCGCGCGCAGGCCGTCCACGACCTTGGCATCGTCGCTGATGTCAGCGAAGTCGGCGGCCGGACCGAGCCCCCAGCGGGCGCGCAGCTCGTTGTAGGCGGGCATGCCGTGGTCGCGACCCCGCTGGATGTTCAGCGACGCGAGATCGATGAGGTGGCCCTCGAAGGCGAACAGGAAGTCCCGGACACCGTCCGTGACCTGGTTGTCGATCGCCGACATCGGCGTCGTGGGCAGTCCGCCGAGCCAGGGCTCGATGCCGTGCCACTCCACGAGGCGCGGGTCGAAGAACAGGTCCCGCAGGCGTTCCAGGCGGCCCAGCCCCGCGGCGTGGATCGTCCGGGGCAGCATCGTGTGACCCACACGGAAGGCGACCGTTGCGAAATCGAGGCTGACGGTCGAGTCGACCTCGGGGTCGTAGCGGCCGACCGAGACGAACGTCCCCGGCCCCAGCAGAGCGGGCACGAACTCGCCGAACGTGATCACCTGCATGAGGCCGATCACCCAGTGACGTGCCCGCTGATACAGCTCCTCGCCGCGAAGGTCGGGGTCCGCGGCACGCAACTCGTCGCACCGTCGGTTGTGCTCACGCACGAACAGGGTGTGCATCGAGGTCAGGACGGCGTGTTCGTTGACCCGCTCGTCGCCGGCGACGAAGGCGTCCGGCCGCTCGCGCCGCGCGTTCGAGACCGGGAGTCCGACCTGCTCGTAGCGCGGCAGGAGATCAGCCTGGTACGGGCTCCCGGAGGTCTGGAGCTTCCCGTCGCCGGCGAGGGTCCGCAGCGCCCGAGCGTGCGACGACGACGTGCCGTACACGTCGGCGCCGTCCACGTAGGACGAGTGCACGTTGCGGAGCTGCCCCTGCTCGTCGCGCTTCGAGCGTGGGAACGGGATCGTCGCGCCCCGCCTGTACTGCGGGTCGTCGGCGGGCACCTTGATGGGACGGTTCTCGTCCCCGTCCATGACCAGGTCGAGCTCGTGGTCGAGGAACTGGCCCCAGGCCCAGACCATGTTCGAGCGGCCGTAGGGATCGGGGACGACCGCACGTTCGAGGCATGCGATGTTGCTGATCGCCCGGGCGTTGATCGAGCCCGGGAAGCGCGACGGGTCGGGTTCGCCGTGGCGCAGGACGATCGGCTCGTGCGCCTTGGCCCACGTAGGGTGCGCGACGTTGTTGCCCGAACCGTCGTAGCTCCGCGGCTCGAGGACGATCGGGTTGGAGACACTGGTCATGGGCTCGGTTCGCTCCTCTGTGCGCGTACGTCCGGGCTGACGTCGAACACGACGTCCAGATCGACGAGGTGGGCGCCTCGAGCACCGGAGAGCACGAGCTCGAGACGATGTTCTCCGGCGTCCAGCCGGATGCCCGGGAGGCGGACGATCCCGTCGTCGGGCCTGGCATGGCGCAGGAAGCGCCGGCGGTTCGCGCCGACGACGAAGTCATGGACGCCGACGAGCTCGACGTCGTCGGGCTCACCGTCGGCAAGCTCGACCACGAGGTCGATCTCATCAGGCACGTCGACCGCCCCGTCGGCACCGGGAAGGCGGATCTCGGGCCCGTCTCGGCCGGAGGGCACGACACGAACGGTCACCGGAGCGGAGTCCGGGCCCTCCGCCGGAGATGCGGTCTCCGCCTGATCCGCTGTCCGGGCGACCGCCGCACCGTCGCCCGCAGACGCTCGCTCGTGCCCTGCGGCGTGCTCCGGCCGGGCGTCGGCGTCTCCGGCAGGCGAGCTGGGCGGGGGTAGCGGCCGGGACTGGCCGGCCGCGCTCTCGACCAACATCGAGATCCAGGCGGCGAGGCGCTCGAGGTCGAGCCCGGGCCACGCCACCTCGAGTGGCTCCTCGACACCCTCGGTGCTCGCACAGAGGCGCCACTCGAGCGAGTCGTCGTCTCCCGCCCGGGTCTCGATCGCGACACCGAGCTCGACGAGTGCCGTCCAGCCCTCGGGGTCCGGCGCCACCGGGGGAGCAGCGTCTCCCAGCAACTCCCTCGCGGCGCTGATGACGCTGCGGGCGTCCGCGGCGGTGAAGCCGTGCCGCGCCGGCTTGAGCTTGGCCTGCAGACGTGACGGGTTCAGTTGCGCGAGCTGCTCGACCGTGGTGATGCCGGTCTTGCGCAGATGCTCGATCGACGCCGTGCCGATCCCGTGGACCTTGAACTGGGTGAGGTCGTGCTGTGGTTCCGTCATGACGGTCCACCGAACGGGACGGGCGCCCCGGGGTGACCCGAGGCGCCCGTCCGCCTTCGTTCGGTCTCGCTCAGTGGCTCTCGTAGAGCTGGATGAGACCGAGGTCGGCGTAGCCCGCCATGCCGCCGGGCTGGAAGTCACGGCCGTCACGAGTGCGGCACGTGGTGTGGTAGGTGACGCTGGTCGACAACCGGTAGAGGGTCGAGCAGTTCGCCGGATCGATCTTGCCCGGAGGGATCGTCACCTCGACCCAGTAGTTCCCGTCGCCGCACGGATCGTACGGCACGTAGTGGTTGCGCCCGTAGAGCGTCGTGAAGTCGAGCTCCTCGCCCGGGCCCTGGCTCTCGAAGTGGGCGTTGATGCACCAGTACCCGCAGAGGCACTTGGCGAGCGGTCCGTAGACGCTCCAGTGGAACTTGATCGTGAACGGCTTGGTCACGTCGATGATCGACGTCGGGTAGACGCCGTACGGATCGCAGAGCGCCGAGTAGAAGCTGCCGTCGAGGAGGTGGCGCGGCACCTTCAGCTGCTCGAAGTAGCTGAAGGTGAAGTGCTTGCCCGACGACTCGAGCGCGGCATCGTCCACCTCGAACGCGGCGGCATCGCCGTCGACGACCCTGACGCCGCCGACCGCCTCGGCAGCCGGCTGCTCGCGACGGGCGACCGACGACGCGGCGCCACCCCCGCCGTTGCCGCCGTTGCCGTCCTCGATCGTGAACGTCACGTTGCCACTCTGGATCTCGGCAGAACGCGTGTCTGTCATCCCTCTTCACCTCATGTGGTCTGTCTGTTCGGACGATCCCGGCTGTTCGGCCGAGGCGATGAGAGAGGTGTACCGACCACCGCTTAGCTCACGCTTTGTGTTCATGATCGAGTTCGGTTAGTGACTACCGGTTAGAGCATCAGACAAGGGCCTTCACCCGTCATTAAGCGACTCGAACAGTGCGTCACCAGGTGAGATGGGGTTCGAAGGCGCGGTGAACGACAACTCGGACGCGACGATGCGGCCGCCCTCACCGGGGGCGCCCGCATCACTCTCAGTGGTCTCTACGATGGTTGAGGAGTTGCTGGAAGAGGTCGGTCGTCTCGAAGTCAGGGCCGATGTCGAGCTCGTCGCGGAGGTTCGTGACGCACTCGGCGTACTGCCGGGCGACGTGGTGGTACTTGCGTTGGGCGACGTAGGTCCGCATGAGCATGCGATGGGCCGATTCGTTGCAGTTGTCGAGCTCGAGGAGCGAACGGCAGGCGTCGGCCGAGCCGGCGACGTCACCCCGGCCGAAGCGAAGGCCGGCCAGCTCCTCCCACGCATCGGCGCAGAGCTCGTCGATCCGCTGCCGTTCGGAGAGGTGCCACTCGGCTGCCGTGTCGTCCTCGAAGAGCGGGCCCCGCCGCAGCGAGACGGCGTGCTCGAGCCAACCGATCGCCTCGTCGACGCGGCCGGCATCGCGCATGCAGCGGGCCCGGGCGAGGCTCGCCTCCAGGTCCTCGACGTCCGAGCGGACGGAGAGCCCCGGGGCGAGGCCGTAGCAGCCGTCGCGGTAGACGACGTGGGGCCGGTCCTCGACCGGATCGGCCTCGCGCAGCGACCGACGGAGGCCGTACATCGCGACGTTCAGGTTGTTCCGCGCCGCCTGGGGGTCGGCCCACGGCCACAGGAGGTCCATCAGTCGCTCCCGGGGCACGGCGCGCTCCCGGTTGAGGACGAGGTAGCGGAACACGGCGAGGCCCCGACCGGACACCCACCGCTCGACCTGGACGCCACCGATCGTCACTTCGAGCGGGCCGAGCACGGCCACGACGAGGTCGGCGTGCTCCCCGGCCCGTGGCGGCGCGGGCGTCTCGGGTGGGGCCAACGGCGGCTCCCCGGCACCCGGCGGCTCACCTGACAGCCGGGTCGCGATCGGATCCGGGGCCGGGGCCGGGGCGAGATCAGCGGTCCGAGCCGGCGGTGGAGGTGG
>JAXHUH010000214.1:0-10314 GCA_034211175.1 Actinomycetota bacterium | reverse complement strand
GGCGCGAGCGCCCCGGCGCCCCGGCTCCGGACGCCGCGCCCGGTGGCGGGGTCGTCGAGGCGGGGCCGGCGGGACGCGAGGATCGACGCCGTGCTCCGGGCCTTCTCCGCGCCCTGGGCCAGCGCGCCCCGGCGCCACGCCAGGCGGCTCATGGCCACGGCGAGGGGCCACAGGAGGACGGCCAGGGCGACCAGCCACGGGGTCAGGTCGAACTGCCGGGAGCCGGCCTGCAGGTCGGCGACGTCGAACGCCTGGTCGGCCGTGATCTCGCCCCGGCCGCCCGAGAGCTCGGACAGGCGAAGCAGCTCGGCGGTGTCGGTCGTGCCGGGCTCGTACTCCGCGGGGTAGGAGCGGGTGGCGAGCCCGACCCCGCTCCACACCGTGGTGGTGCCGTCCTCGTCGCGATCCCCGCCGTCGCCTCCGTCGTCGCCGTCGGCCGGAGCGTTGGAGGAGTCGGCGGAGACCGAGGCGCCGATGGCGTAGGTGCCGGCCTCGTCGACCTCGAGGCTCCCGGCGAAGCGGGCACCGTCGACCCGCTCCAGGGTGACCTCGTGGCTCTCGCCGTCGGGGCCCGAGACCCGCACCGTGGCGGTGGCACCGTCGGGCCAGTCCTCGGCGCCCTCGACCGTCACGTCGAGGCGGCCGTCGCTGATCGACGCCTGGACGCCGCCGTCGCCACCGGCGACCGGGAACGTGTCCCGCACGACCCCGCTCCAGAACTCGGCGGCGCCGTCCCAACCGTCCCACGGGGCGGCCCAGCGCTCGCCGCCGTCGCTCGTCCACGACGTGACCCGGCCGAGCCCGACCTGCCAGCTCGCCAGCAGCGGGTCGCGGTCGGGACCGATCCGCATCATCACGTCGACGTTGCCCTTCTCCGTCGTCGCCACGTAGCCCTCGAGCGGCGGGCTCGACGTCAGCCCGGCGACCGGTGCCGCGGACGAGGTGATCTCGGGCAGGAACTCGCCCTCGGTGACGAAGTCCCGCGACGCCAGCACCGCCTCCTGGACGATCACCTCGGGGATCTGCTCCAGGTTCCGCCCGGGATAGAAGCGGCCGCCGCCGGCCTCCGCGATGGCCTCCAGCTCGACCGCGGCGCCCTCACCGGTGGCCACCACGGAGACGGTGATGCCCTCCTCGAGCAGGTCGGCGGCGTCGCCGGCCAGCGTGCCGAGGGTCGACGGCTCGGTGAACCCGTCGGTGAACAGGATGATGTGCTTCAGGCTGGCGTTCGACTCCCGCAGCGCCTCCGCCGAGGTCTGCAGCGTCATGCGCAGGTTGGTCGAGCCGTCGGGGCGCAGCCTCGAGAGGCCGTCCTGGACGACGTCCTCGGGCGGCAGCTGCTGGAGGTCGATGACCCAGTCCTCGAAGCCGCTCACCGCGAGCACGCCGACCTCGTCGTTCGAGCTGAGCGCCGAGATCGTGCGGGCGGCCGCGGTGCGGCTGATGTCGGTCTTGTTGACCCCGCCGCCCTCGCGGACCTCGCCCATGCCGCCGTCCGCGCAGTGGCACGCACCCATCGAGCCGGACGTGTCGATGGCCAGCACCTCGGCCACGGTTTGGCGCCGCAACGGGTCGAGGATCTCGCTCACCACCGGGAGCAGCTCCTCGAGGTCGGAGTCCCGGTAGGCGCCGAGCCCGTAGGCGTGGGTGCCGCCGACGGTCACGAGGCCGCGGCCGAGGTCGCGCACCGCACCGGTGAGCGCGCCGACCTGCTGGTCGGACAGCGACAGGCGGTCGACGTCGACGAGCACGATCGACGCGTAGCGCGACAGCTCGCTCGTGTCGGCGAGGTCGTCGCTGTCGATGCGGTCGACCTCCATGCCTGCGGCCTCCAGCAGGCCGGCGAGCCCGTCGGCCGCGCCGTCGTGGCCCTCGACGAGCAGCACCGTCTCGGCGCCCTCGACCGGCACCGCGGCGAAGCCGACGTCGTTGTCGCTGACCGGGTCGCCGGCCGATCGGACCTCGACCTGGTAGCGGGCGATGCTGCCCGCGGGCTCGTCGTCGGTGACCGTGATCGTGGTCGTGCCGGCGACGAGGTCGACGTCGCGCATCTCGACGAGCTCGCCGTCGCGGGTCACCCGCACCTGGGCGGGGCCGGCGACGTCGGAGCGGATGTCGATCTCCACCGGCACCCGGTCCCCGTCGCGGGCCACCGGCGGGACCCGCACGGCCGACACGGCCCGGTCGTCCGCGCCGCCGGCGTCGATGGCGACGACGTCGAGCGCCACGCCCTCCTCGGCGAGGCGGGCGGCCTCCTCGGCGGCGTCGCCGTCGGTCGCCCGGCCGTCGGAGATCAGCACGAGGCGCCGCCGGGCGTCGTTGGGGGCGACCGCGGCACCGAGGCGGACCGCGGCGGCGAGATCGGAGCGGGTGGCGTCGACCTGCACGTTCGTGCCACCGAAGTCGAGGCCCTCGGTGACGAGCGACTCGAGGCGGGCGTCGGCACCGAACACGACGATGCCGGCGAGGTCGTCGTCGGGCTGGGACGCAACGGCCTCGCGCACCCACGCCTCGGCCTCCGCCTTGCCGCCCTGGCCGAGCGAGTCCGACGCGTCGAGGAGGAAGATCGTGGCGACCCGGCCCTCGGACACCGGGAAGCCGACCCCGACGATCGCGGCGATCGCCAGCGCGGCGACCACGCCCCGCATGACCGTCGAGATGCGCCACTGGCGGGGGGTGACCCCCCGGCGTCGCCGGGCGAGGAACCACTCGACGACGAGCAGCACCAGCACGACAGCGAGCACCCATCGCAGCAGCGGGCTCTCGCCGAGGCCGGTGGCGGCTTCGGTGCCGTCGCGGGGCTCCTCGATGGCGAGCGACACGGCGGGGTCGAGGTCGGACTCCACGGTGTCGGGGTTGACCGCCACCGTGAGGTCGGCCCGCCCGTCCTGGGAGATCGTCCAGAACCCCATCTGCGACGCGCTCGGCGCCGCCTGGCCCGGTGAGACCGTGATGTTGGTGCCGTCGGGCAGCGCGACCCGGGCCTCGGCGCGCCCGTCGAGCGGCAGCGTGTCGCCGACCGTGAGGTTCGACGCCGGTGCGTTCACCCCGGCGAGGTCGGTCAGGATGCGTTCGCCGAGGAGCGGGAACTCGACCGACAGCGGCAGCGTCGAGTCGGCCAGCGCGAACGACTGGTAGACGACGGGGCCCGAGATCGTGTCGCGGCGGGCGAGCAGCGGGGCACCCTCGGCGCCGATCAGCACCACCGAGTCGTCGGGGGCATCGACGCGCTGGGCCTCGAGGACGCCGAGCCCTACGAGGTCGAGGCCGGCGAGCAGCGACCGGTCGGCGCGCAGCAGCGACACGACCGGCTCCGACACGGTCCCCGCTGTGGTGAACCCGCCGGCGCCACCCGGCGGTGCGATCGCCCAGGTCGCCACGGCGACGTCGTCGGGTACGGCGACCCGGTCGGCGACGAGCAGGTCGACACCGTCGAGGCCATCGGAGCCGGTCGGGACCTCGTCGTGGCGCTCGACGGTCACGCCCTCGGCCGAGCCGAGCAGGGCGTCGAGGAACGGGTTGGCGGGGCCGGCCCATGCCACGGTGATCTCGCCGCGCCGGGCGACCGTCGCCACGGCGCGGTCGTCGACGTCGAGGAGGTCCTCACCGGCGAGGAACGCCTCGATCCGCTCGCCCTGGGGCAGCTCGAACGACTCGTTCGCCAGCTCGCCCGGCTCGAGCTCCAGGGTGCGCTCCTCGACGGTGCGCCCGTCGACGTCGACCCGCAGCGTCTGGGAGGCCGCGGGCCCGCCGGTGTTGCGGACCGTGACCCGGGCGACGAGCCCGCCCGAGCTCGGTTCGACCGTGAGTCGGGTGATCGCCCGGTTGGTGGCCTCGTCGCCGATGCGCTCGTAGCGGGTGCCGACGGGGACGGTGCGCAGCGCGGCGTCGGACACACCGCCGTCGGAGAGCAGGACGACCGACTGGGGCTGGCGGCCGTCGTCGAGGCTGGCGGCGAGGGCGAACGCGCCCTCGAAGTCGGCGGTGCCCTGGGTGGTGTCGATGCGGGCGAGGGCATCGGTGAACGCACCCTCGTCGGTCGAGTGGCTGAGCACGACCCGGGCCCGGTCGCCGGCGACGACGATGCTGGCCTCACCGCCGGCGGGGATCTGGTCGTACAGCTCCCCGGCCCGGTCGGCGGCCTCGTCGAGGCGCAGCGGTGCACCGTCGATGGCGGCCATCGACGCGGACGCATCGACCACGAACACGGTGTGCTCGGCCAGCGGCTGCGGGGTGAGCCACAGGGGCTGGGCCCACGCCGCGGCGAGGAGGAGGGCGACGAGGAGCTGGGCGAGGAGCAGCCAGCTGGCCCGCAGGCGCTGCCACGGCTGGGCGGCCGACACCGGCCGCGCCACCTTGCGCCACAGGAACGTGGCCGACACCTCGGCCTGGGTCCGCCGGGGCCGCAGGACGTGGAGGAGGATGATCGGGATCGTCAGCAGGGACGCCCACAGCGCCGCGGGGAGTGCCCAGGTCATGACCGGTCTCCGTGGTCGTCGTCGTGTGGGCTCGCTCTCATCGCAGGACCCCGGCGTCGCGCCAGGTGGTGAGGAGCGTGGCCTCGAGGTCGTCGTCGGTCATGAGCCGGACGTAGGCGCCGCCGAGGCCACGGGTGCGCCCGGCCACGTCGTCGGCCCACGCATGGGCGATGCGGGCGTAGTCGGCGGCGACGTCGGGCGACACGCTCACCTCGACGCGACCGCCGTGCTCGCGGTCGACGAGCTCGAGGTCGCCGACGATGTCGGGGTCGAGGTCGGCCCGGTCCAGGGTGTGGATCACGACGAGGTCGCCGCGGCGGGCCGGGAGGCGGCGCAGGCCGTCGTCCCACTCCGGGGTCAGCAGGTCGGACACGACGACGGTGAGCCCGGGCGGGCCCGGGCGGGCGAGCAGGTCGACCACCGCGGCCGCGAACGGGGTCTCGCCCTCGGCCTCGAGCGACGCCAGGTGCCGGAACAGCGGCCCGGCGGCGTTGCGGCCGACGAAGCGCGGCGCGAGCCGGTCGAGCGGCACGGTGTGGACGGTCACCGCGTCGCGCCGCACCAGGGCCGAGAAGCCCAGCGCCGCCGCGGCCCGGGCCGCGGTCGTGAGCTTGGCACCGGTCATCGACGCGGAGGTGTCGACGAGGAGGCGGATGGCCAGGTCCTCCTCGGCCTCGTACAGCTTGATCAGCAACTGGCCGAGCCGGGCGTAGACGAGGTGATCGATCCGGCGGAAGTCGTCGCCGGGGTGGTAGGGCCGGTGGTCGGCGAACTCGAGCGACGAGCCGCGCCGGGGCGACCGGTGGTCCCCGCTGAGCTGACCGGTCAGCCGGCGACGGGTCGCCAGCTGGAGCCGTTCGAGCTGCGCGAGGAAGCCCGGTGAGAGGAGGTCGTTCGCCCCGACGCCGTTGCTCATGTCATTCGGCCCATGTCACGGCGCGCCCCGGACACCGGCACCGGTGGGCGACACCGCGTCCAGGACGGCCTCGACCACGTCGTCGGCGTCGACGCCGTCGACCGCGGCCTCGTAGCCCAGCACCAGGCGGTGGCGCAGCGCCGCCTTGGCGACCGCCCGCACGTCGTCGGCCGAGGCGTTCGGGCGGCCCTCGATCACCGCCGTCGCCTTCGCTGCGAGGATCAGCGCCTGCACGCCGCGGGGTGAGCCGCCGAAGCGGACGTAGTTGCGCACCGGCATCGGCGCGGTCGCCGACTCCGGGTGGGTGGCGACGACGAGGTCGACGGCGTGGCCGAGCGCGGTGTCGGGGACCGGGACCTGGCGGACCAGGGCGATCATCGCCGACAGCGTCGGGCCGTCGCAGGCCGCGTACGCCTGGCCGGCGTGGGCGCCGGTCGTGCGTCGGGCGATCTCCCGCAGCTCCTCGGCGGTCGGGAACGGGACCTGCAGCTTGAGCAGGAACCGGTCGAGCTGGGCCTCGGGCAGCGGGTAGGTGCCCTCCATCTCGAGCGGGTTCTGGGTCGCCATCACGAAGAACGGGCGGGGCAGCGGCCGGGTCGTGCCACCGACGGTGACCGCCCGCTCCTGCATCGCCTCCAACATCGCCGACTGGGTCTTCGGCGTGGACCGGTTCACCTCGTCGGCCAGCACCAGGTTGGCCACGATCGGGCCCTCCCGGTACTGGAAGCTGCGCCCGCCGGTCGGCGTCTCCTCCAGGACCTGGGTGCCGACGATGTCGGCCGGCATCAGGTCGGGGGTGAACTGGATGCGGCTGAACCGCAGGCTGACCACGTCGGAGAGCGTCTTGAGCAGCTGGGTCTTGCCGAGGCCGGGCACACCCTCCAACAGGGCGTGGCCCTCGGCGAGCAGGCAGATGAGCACCCCGCGCACGAGGTTCTCCTGGCCGACGATGACCGAGCCGATCTGGGAGGAGATGCGGGCCGCGTACTCGGCGGCGTGCTCGGGGTGCATCTGGGTGGGGGGCTCGCTCACGTCGCTCCTGGTCGTGGTCGCTGCTCGGTCGGTGGCTGCACGGTCGGTGACGACACAGTCGGTGGTCGCAGTGGGGTCGCTTGCTCAGCCGCCGCTGAGCCGGTCGAAGTAGTCGCCCACGAGGCGCTGCGACGACGGCGGGAGGGGGTTGCGCTCCAGCGCCCGGGTCGCTCGCTCGGCGTAGGTGCCGGCGAGCTCGGAGAGCGGGACCCTGGCCGGGCCGGCGGTCGACGGTCCGTCGCCGCGGCCGATGGTCTCGCCCTCGCCACCCGACGAGCTCGAACCGGGGCGCAGCTCGTCGCTGTCGCCGCCCATCGAGGAGGGGTCGACGACGTTCGGGTCCTCGTCGCCGACGCCGCCGCTCGGTGTCTGATCGGTGCCGCCGGAGGTCCCCTGGCCGCCCTGGCCGCTGCCGGTGCCGCCCTGGGCGCCGCCGACCTGGCCGCTCGCACCGCTGCCGCCCTGTCCGCCGCTGCCGCTACCGGAGCCCTGGCCGTCGCCGGAACCGGAGCCGTTGCCCGACCCGTCTCCCGAGCCCGATCCGTCGCCGGACCCGTCCCCGTCGCCCGATCCGTCGCCGGACCCGTCCCCGTCGCCCGAGCCGTCGCCGTCGCCGTTCCCGGCACCCTCGGCGGCCTGGCCGAGGCGGTCACCGGACTCGCCGAGTGCATCCGACGCCCGGCCGGTCGCCAGCGACGACGACAGCTGGGAGGACGCGGCCGACTGGGCGGCGGCGGCCTCGCCGAGCGCGGCGCGTGCGCCGGCCAGGTCGCCGGCCGCCAGTGCGGAGGCGGCATCGGACAACGCCTCCGACACCGCCGGGGACCCGGCCTCCTGGGTCTCGGCCAGGTCGTCGAGGCGCTCGGCCAGCGCCGCCAGCGCCTCGGCGTCCATGCCGTCGAGACCGGCGGCCGCCGCGGCCAGCTGCGACGCCGCGTCGCCGCCCGAGCTCGGCGTGAGCGGATCGGCGGCGAGGCTGCGCTCCAGGCCCTGGGTCGCGGCCTGGCGGCTGGCGAGGTCGCTCGGCTGGCGGGCGTCGAGCTCCTCCTGGGCCTCGCGCACCAGCGCCATGGCCTCCTCGAACGAGTCGGTTCGGCGCAGCTCGTCGGCCAGCTCCTCGAGCTCGTCGGCCAGCTCCTCGGTGTCGGGGTCCTCGGCCAGCTCCTCGGCGAGCTCGTCGATCCGGTCGGCCTCCTCCTCGGCGGCCGCCGCGGCGGCGGCCCGCTCGGCCCGCACGTCGTCCTGGGGGTTGGCGATCAGGCCCAGCGCCAGCGCCGCGGCGCCGAGGCCGACGCCGAGCAGGGTCCGCCGCCCGGGCGGCGGGGTGGGTAGTGCGAGCTTGGGGTCGGCGCCGGTCGCGATCTGCTCGGCCCGCGCCGTGATCCGCGGGCCCCACGGCTCACCGGCGCCGGCGAACTCGAGGTGGCTGGTGAACGCGTCCCGGGTGGCGAGGCCGCGGTCCGCAGCACGCGCCGCCAGCTCCACCGGCAGGCGTCGCACCAGTGCGGCCGCGGGCAGCGCCACGAGCGAGGCCACGGCGAGGACGATCGCCGCCGGCTCGGGCCACGTCCACGGCACAACCCAACCGACGAGGACGAGCGCCAGCACGGCGCCGGCCACCGCCGGGGCGATCCAGTCGGCCGTCGCCACCAGCCACACGAGCCGGAGGCGCCGGGCCATCCGATGGAGGAACCGTTCGATCATCGATCCACCGCCGAGGGGGCCCGCAGCCGCCGCCAGGCGAACACGCCCAGCAAGGCCACGAGCACGATCTGAATGGTGAGCGATTGCGCCCACACCGGGAACCAGTCGCGGCCGGGGCCGCCCGACTCGTCGATCACGACCGGGGCACCGATCACGTCGTCGCCGAGGCCGATCCCGCGCCCGCCCGGCTGGATCTCGATGACATCGGCTTCGACCGCTTCGACCGCCTCGACGGCTTCCTCGACCTCGACCACGAACGTGGCGACCGCCGGTTCGGCCATCGGTACCGGGTTCACGGCCGCGCCGGCCGCGAAGTCGTCCTCGTCGTCGCGCAGCACCGACTTGAGCGGGCTGAACGGGCCGTTGCCGGTCTCCGACACGTCACCGGCCGCGTCCGCCAATGCGATGAACGGGTTGGGGTAGAGCACCTCGAGTGGGGGGTTGGCGTCGTCGGTGCCGCGGGCCGAGTCGATGACCGCCAGCGCGGCCAGTGCCACCGGCGTGCCGATGACCAGGAACAGGACGATGCCGTAGGCCACGAGTGTCGCCGCCTGGGTGCGGCGGAACAGCGCCGAGCAGGTGACCCCGATCCCGGCGAGGATCACCGCGGTGGCGGCGAGCACGCCGAGCGAGAGCAGCACCTGGGAGAGGCTGACGCCGCCGATCAGGTAGGGGATGGCCAGCAGCGGCGCGGCCGCCACCAGGAGCAGGAGGGCGAACGCCGAGGACGCGCCGACCTTGCCGACGAGGATCCCGGTCGGCCCGACCAGGCTCACCTGGAGCGGGACGAGGGTCTGGCGCTCGCGCTCGCCGGTCACCGCGTTGGCACTGATGCCGGGCACGACGAACAGGAGGATCACCAGCATCGCCGCCAGCAGCCACTCCAGCATCGTGCGGCCGACCGCCGCCGGCGGCTCGGGCAGCGACCACGGGTCGACCCAGCCACGGGTGTCGCCGAACGACGAGCTCTCACCGAGGTGGATGAGCACGGCTGCGCCCAACAGCAGCAGCAGGTAGGCGACGAGCACGATCATCGAGCGCCGGCTCCGGCTGCGCTGGCGCAGCTCGCGGTCCAGCACCGGGTTGGCGGCGAGGAGCCGCCCGACCGGGCCCATCACTGGACGACCCCCTTGGTGATGCTCATGAACAGCTCCTCGAGCCCGGTGCTGACCACGGCGAACTCGACGACCGGTAGCGACTCGTCGACGACCAGGCGCCGCAGGAGCTCGTGCTGGGCGGCCTCGTCGGCGACGGCGTGGAGTTGCTCGGTCCCGTCGGCCAGGCGGACCCGGACCTGCCGGCCGTGACCGAGCTGGTCGAGGATGGCCGCCGGCGAGCCGGCGGCCAGCAGGCGCCCCGCCTCGATGATGGCGACCTCGGTGCACAGCGACGAGAGCTCGGCGAGGATGTGGCTGGAGATGAGCACGGTCTTGCCCAGCTCCCGGAGCGTGAGCACGAGGTCGCGGAACTCGACCCTGGCCCGGGGGTCGAGGCCGCTGGCCGGCTCGTCGAGGATGAGCAGCTCCGGGTCGTGGACCAGCGCCCGGGCGAGGCTGAGGCGCTGCTTCATGCCCCGCGACAGGCTGTCGACCATCGACTCGCGCTTCACGTCGAGGTCGACGAGCTCCAGCAGGTTGCCGATGAGGCCGTCCCACTCGTCACGGGGCACCTTGTAGGCACCGGCGTAGAACTCGAGGTACTCGGCGACGTTCAGGCGGTCGTAGACCCCCATGGCGTCGGGCATGTAGCCGATCCTGCGGCGGACCTCGACCGGGTCGTGGACCGGGTCGAACCCGCACACCCGGGCCTCGCCCCCGGTCGGGAGGAGGAGGGTGGCGAGGATCGAGAACGTCGTCGACTTGCCGGCGCCGTTGGGGCCGATGAACCCATAGATCGACCCCCGGGGGATCATCAGGTCCATCGAGTCGAGTGCCACGAGGTTGCCGTAGCGCTTGGTCAGTCGGGTGGTGGCGACGACGGCCTCCACCGTGGCGGTCGCCGTCGGCGCCCCGTCCGGCTGCGACGTGGGAGGGGAAGCGGGTTGGCCGGGCTGGTCACTCATCGGTCGCCCCCTCGGCGGCGGTGCCGGTGGCGTCCGGCGTCGAGTCGGGCGGAACCGGGCCCGGTGCGGGTGTCACAGTGGGCTTCGGGCCGGGCGGTGGCCCCGCGGTGGTCGTGGGCCCG
>JAXHUH010000213.1:0-14244 GCA_034211175.1 Actinomycetota bacterium | reverse complement strand
GCCACCGGTGGCATTCTGCGCGGGCCAGAACGGGTTCTCGGGGGTGTCGCGGCGTGTTCTGGATGCCGTCGGTCGCGGCTCGCTCGGGCCGGGCGAGGGGCCGGGAGGTGATCGGCGGTGGGGCGGGGGCCATTACCCTGGCCCGCCGTGGAACGATTCGGGTTCGTCGGCCTGCCCAACGCGGGGAAGTCCTCCCTCTACAACGCCCTCGCCGGCGGGGGCGCGCTCGCCGCGCCGTACGCGTTCGCCACGACCGACCCGAACGTCGGCGTGGCCAAGGTCCCCGACGACCGCCTCGACCGGCTCGCCGAGATGAGCAAGAGCCGCAACGTGGTGCCGACCAGCGTCCAGTTCGTCGACATCGGCGGCCTCGTCGAGGGCGCCAGCCAGGGTGAGGGCCTCGGCAACCGGTTCCTCGGCGGCATCCGCGAGGTCGACGCCATCGTCTTCCTCCTCCGGGCGTTCGCCGACCCCGACGTGCCCGGCCCGCCCGATCCGCTCGAGCACCTGCGGGTCCTCGAGATCGAGCTGACCCTGGCCGACCTCGAGTCGGTCGACAGCCAGCTCGAGAAGCGGCGCAAGGCCGCCCGGGCCGACCGCTCCCTCGCCGGCGAGGTCGCCGCGCTCGACGCCGCCCACGCGGCGCTGGCCGAGGGCACGCCGATCTACCGGTCCGACCTCGACGCCGCGACCCGGGACCTGCTGCGGCCGTACTTCCTGCTCACCAACAAGCCGGTGCTCGCGGTGGTCAACATCGACGAGGAGCAGCTCGAGCGCGCCGACGAGGTCGCCGCACCCGTCCGGGCCGAGCTCGGCGACAAGGCCGAGGTCATCACCCTGTGCGTCCAGCTCGAGGCCGAGGCCGCCCTGCTGCCGGCCGAGGAGCGCCAGGAGATGCTGGAGGGCCTCGGCCTCGGCGAGGGTGCCCTGCCCCGGTTCGTGCACGCGGTGTACCACCTGCTCGGCCTGCGCACCTTCCTGACGACGGGGGAGAAGGAGTCCCGGGCCTGGACGTTCCGCGCCGGCTCCACCGCCCCCCAGGCCGCCGGTCGCATCCACACCGACTTCGAGCGCGGCTTCATCCGGGCCGAGGTCATCCGCTGGGACGAGCTGCTCGACATCGGCTCGTGGACCAAGGCCAAGGAGCTCGGCAAGATCCGCGTCGAGGGCAAGGACTACGAGGTCCAGGACGGCGACGTCGTTGAGTTCCGCTTCAACGTATAGATCCAGGAGCTCTGGCGAGCTCCTGCCGGGGAAGGGCGGCGACGTCCGCCTTCGGCGTCGGGCTCTCGCTTCGCTCGAGCTTGCTGGTTCCGTCCGGGCAGGGCTCTCGCTCCGCTCGAGCATTCGCTTCGCTCGACGCCGGCTCTCGCTCCGCTCGAGCTCGCGGGTTCGCCCGGTTGTTGTGGCGTCACCTGGTGGATCATCGTTCGTGCGCAACAAATGGGCGAACGGCTGGCGCCTGCTCGATGTGCGGAGGGGGACAGGGTCGGCCAGCTCGGTCAGTGGGGGGTGGCGTTGGCGGTGGGGGAGCGGCCGATCGTGACCGGGGTTGGGTCGGGTGAGGTCAGCGCCGGGGTGATCACGTCCGACACGGGGGCGTGTGGGCTGATGGCGGTCGGGACCGCGAGGTCGGGTGCGGCTCCGTTCGTGTCGATGGCCGAACGGCCGTCGTCGTTGCTGACGGCGCCGAAGCCGCGGAGGATCGTCTCGAGGGCGGGGAGCATGGACGGGACCCGGCGGGCGCGGACGACGAGGTCCCACAGGGGCTCGAACTTCTTCCAGCCCGCGGCGTAGGCGACGTGGCGGGCCGCGCCCCGCACCGTGGGCTTGGTGCGGGCGCCGGCCACGATCGATCCCCATCGGTAGAAGTCCTCGTAGGCCCGCCAGTACCCGGCCTCGAGCTGGTCGGCCGTCATCCGTCGGGGCCGGAACACGACCTGGCGGGTGTCGTAGCGGTCCCAGTCGTGGTGGAGGATCCGGCCCTCGGCCTCCATGCGGTCGTACAGGCCCGTACCGGGGTACGGCGTCAGGATGTGGAACGTGGCCGTCTCGACCCCCCGGTCGACGGCCCACTCGACGGTGCGCTCGAACACGTCGGGGCCGTCGTCGTCCATGCCGAAGACGAAGCTGGCGTTGACCATCACACCGAGGTCGTGGAGCCGGCGGATGGCCCGGTCGTAGTCGCGGCCGACGTTGTGGCCCTTGCCGTGGGCCGCGAGGTTGGTGCCGCTCATCGTCTCGAAGCCGACGAACAACGACCGCAGCCCACACGCCGCGGCCCGCTCGACGAGGTCACCCTCGAGGACCGACTTCACCGTGCCCGCCGCCTGCCACAGCCGGCCGGTGCCCGCCATCGCGGTGAACAGCTCCCGGGCGAAGCGGCGGTGGCCGAAGAGGTGGTCGTCGAGGAAGTACAGGTGGCGGCCCGGCAGCCGGTCGATCTCGGCCAGCGCGTCGTCGACGGGCTGGGTGTAGAAGCCCCGGCCCCCGGCGAAGAACGCGTCCCGGTAGCAGAAGTCGCACGAGTGGGGGCAGCCCCGGGTCACGACGATCGAGTTCGGCACCAGGTAGCGGTTGCGCTTGATCAGGTCGCGCCGCACCGGCGGGGCGCCGACCAGCGTGCGCTCGGTCGACCGGTAGCGGGCCGCCGGCGTGCCGGCGGCCAGGTCGGCGAGGAACCGGGGCCACGTGTCGTCACCGGGCCCGCAGAAGACGTGGTCGGCGTGGGCCGCGGCCTCGTCGGGCAGCGAGGTGGGGTGGAGGCCGCCGATCGCCACCCGGACCCCGCGGGCCCGGTAGTGGTCGGCGATCTCGTAGGAGCGGCGGGCCGAGGTGATGTACGCCTGGATCACGACGAGGTCGGGCCGGTCGTCGAGGTCGAGCCGCTCCACGTGCTCGTCGCACACCTCGACGTCGTCCTCCGGACCGCAGTGGGCGGCCAACGTCGCCAGCCCGAGCGGCGGGAACAGCGAGTACTTGATCGGACGGAAGCGCGGGCTCGTGGCCTCGGTGAGCGCCGGAAGGATCATCTTCACCCTCATGACCGACGAGCCTGAGCCGTTTTGGGCGATCGGTCAATGCGATCGCCCAAAACAACTGCCCAACTGCGTCGATGCCCTCCGCGAGCCCGGTGTGCGACGGGCGAACGCCGGTCCGGGGGCGCGGGGGTAGGGTCGGTGCCATGGCGAAGGCCGGGCCGAGGCGTTCCAGGGCGGGGGCCGAGGACGTGAAGGAGCGTCTGATCGACGCGACCGTCCGAGTGCTGGCCCGCGACGGGTTCGCCCACGCCAGCGCGCGGGCCATCGCCGGCGAGGCCGACGGCGTGAACGGGCTGATCTACTACCACTTCGGCTCGATGGACGGGCTGCTCTGCGCAACCGTCGACACGCTCACCGAGCGGGGCCTCGACCGCATTCGCCGCGGCCTGGGTGGCGACGACGCGCCGGTCGAGTGGTCGAGCCGGCTCGGTGCCGTGCTGCGGGCCGAGGCGGAGGGCGACGACGCCCTGGCCGCCATGGAGCTGCTCGTCGGTGCCCGCACGTCGGAGGTCCTGGCCGCGCGGGTCAGCGCGGCGATCGACGAGGTCCTGGCGTTCGCCACGGTCGAGGTGAACCGCGTCCTCGGCGACTCGCCGATCACGCAGCTGCTGTCGCCCCAGCTGCTGGCCGAGCTCGGCGGCGCCGCGTTCCTGGGGCTCGCGATCCTCGACCAGAACGGCCGGGAGGTCGACGTCGACCGGCTCGCCGCGGTGGTCGCGGGCGGCCTGGCGATGATGCAGCGGTCCGCCGGTTCCTGATCCCGTCAGCGGGCCCGGCCCGACCGACCGGGTCAGGCGATGTCGAGGAGGGGGTCGGCGGTCTGGAGCACGATGCGGAGCTGGGTGAACGCCAGGTCGGCGGGTGAGGTCAGGACCACGAGCGGCCCGTTCGTCGTGACCGTGAGATCGGGGACGACGTCGGTGAACGGCAGGGCGAAGGCGAGTGAGGTCGCCGTCTCGTAGGTGGCCCGGATCGCGTCGGCCCGTGCGCTCGCCTCCTCGGCGTCGTCGGCCGCGAGGACGAGCAGTCCCGTGCGCTGGCCCGCGCCGGAGCCTCCCGAGGCATCACCGGGGCCCTCGTCCGCCGGGTCGGCCCCATCCGGGGTCCGGTCGTCGGAGGTCTGGTCATCCGGGGCCTGATCGCCGGCGGGCTCGCCGTCGGTGTCGGAGACCAGGTCGACGAGCAGCACCGGGCCCGACCAGCCGGCCGGCGGGCGGGCCTGGAGGTAGCCCTGGATCACCCGGCCCTCGGTCTCGCCACCGGCGACCTCGGCGAGGAGCGGCGCGACGTCGTCGCGGCGGGCGATCGAGGTCTCGGGGTCACCGAAGGCCCCGAGCGTGGCCACCAGCGTCGAGCGGGACACCGTCCGGGTGACCGTGCCGTCGACGATCGCGAGCTGGCCGCCCCGCCCGAGGGGTCGCGCCGCGGTGGAGCGCCCCGGGTCGGGCGTCGACACCGCGGCGCCGTCGTCCCAGTCGTAGACCTCGTGCCCGGCGACCGTGTCGACGTCGAGCAGCGGCGACCACACCGGGTCGGACCGCACGGCCTCGTCGATCTGCGCCGGGTCGACCGAGGTCTCCATGATCAGCGCCTGCTCGGGTGGCGAGAGCACGTCGAGGCTGCGGTCGACGTCGAGGACGCTGAACCCGAGCTCCTCGCGGAACGCATCGATCTCGGTGCCCCGCTGGGCGAACAGCTCCGGTGGCGTCTGCACCGTGTCGACGAACATCGTGGTCAGGGCGGCGAGGCGTTCGTCCTCGGACGCGTCGTCGAGGCCGGTGACGATCTCCGCGAGCTCGACGTCGACGTAGTCGGCCGTCGCCTCCTCGCTGTCGAACATCGCCGCGGCGGCGCGCTCGAGGAGGAGCTCGAAGCCGCGGCCGTCCTCGTTCGGTGGTCGCAGCGTCCCGTCGGCCTCGTCCGCGCCGTCGTCGCCGGACGTGCACGCCGCCGCGGTCACGGCGACGACGACGATCCCGGCTGCCACCCATGCCGCCATCGGGTTCCGCACGCGGGCACCGTAGCGGCGCCTCGGTGCGGTTCCTCCGGGAACGGGCAGGTCGGGCGGGCCCGGCACCGATCGGGGCCCGCCGACGGCGTCGACCGGCAGCGGGGAGTCGTCCGACGGGCCGGTGGGTACGGCACGGCTAGGTTTGGGATGGTCATGGTGATCGAAGCCGAGCGTTCGAGCGACCGGGATCGGAGGCGCCCCCGGTGGGTGCGGCGCCGCGGCCCGCGGGAGCGTCGTCGGGCCGAGCGTGCGCGGTCGCGGCGCGCGAGGATCCCGTCGTCGACACCGAGGGATCCATCCATCCGGCTGCACGGGGGGCTCGGCGATGCCGTGGCTGTTGCGTGACACCGACGTCCTGGCGTCGGTCGAGGTCCTGACGTCGCTGCGCGATCGCACGCGGGGCCTCCTCGGGCGCGACGAGCTCGCCGGCGCCGTCGTCCTCCGTCCCGCCAAGTCCGTCCACACCATCGGCATGCGGTTCCCGATCGACGTCGCCTACTGCGACCGGGAGCTGGTGGTGCTGAAGACGGTGACGATGGCCACCTACCGGGTCGGCGCCCCCGTCCTGCGGGCCCACGCCGTCGTCGAGGCCGAGGCCGGCTCGTTCGAGCGATGGAAGCTCGAGGTCGGCGACCAGCTCGAGATCCGCGGCGACGGTGACGGCCCTGCCGACCGTGACGGCCCCGCCGACGGTGACCGCGATGTCTGACCGGCCGGCGGGGTCGCGCCCGTCCGGGGGCGCCCTCGTCCTGGTGGCCACCCCGATCGGCAACCTCGGTGACCTGTCGCCGCGGGCGGTCGAGGAGCTGGCGGCCGCCGACGCCATCGCGTGCGAGGACACCCGCCGCACCGGCCGCCTGCTCCAGCACGCCGACGTGCGCGGCGCCTCGTTGCTGCGGGTCGACGACCACACGGAGGCGTCGCGGGTGGCGGAGGTGGTCGACCGGGTCGGGCGGGGCGAGCGGATCGCCGTGGTGACCGACGCCGGCACCCCGGGCATCGCCGACCCCGGCGAGCGCCTCGTGCGCGCCGTCGCCGACGCCGGGCTGCGGGTCGAGGTCGTCCCCGGTCCGTCGGCGGCGATCGCCGCACTGGTCGCCAGTGGCCTGCCGACCGGCAGGTTCGTCTTCGAGGGGTTCCTGCCCCGCAAGGGCGGCGCCCGCAGCGAGCGTCTCGACACGCTCGCCGCCGAGCGCCGGACGGTCGTCCTCTACGAGGCGCCGCACCGGGCGGCCCGCACCCTGGCCGATCTCGCCGAGGCGTTCGGTGCCGAGCGGCGGGTCGCGGTCGGGCGGGAGCTGACGAAGATGTTCGAGGAGATCTGGCGGGGCACGCTCGCCGAGGCCGTCGACTGGGCCGCCGAGGGCACCCGCGGTGAGCTCGTGATCGTCCTCGACGGCGCGCCCGAGCCCGCGCCGCCCGACGACGACGCCATCCGCGCCGCGTTGGACGCGCAGCTGGCGGGGGGCGCGTCCCGGCGCGACGCGTCGGCCGCGGTGGCCCGGGCGCTCGGCGTGCCCCGCCGCCGGGTCTACGACCTCGCCATCCGGTGACCTGCCGCGTCTCCCGACGCGCCCTCGTGACCCGGTCGGGCTCCCCCTCGCGCCTCGCTCGTCTTGCGGAGCGCGCTCAAGTCCCCGGCCGCGGGCGGTCGACAGGAGCACATGCCACGCGGCGATCAGCCGCGCGCGGGCCACCGCGAGCGGACGGGGAGGAGGGCACGCACCCCGTTCGCGCTCGCCGCCGCGGTGATGATCGTCGCCGCCGTGTGCTGGGCCGTGTTCCGCCACCGCGCCGAGGCCGACGCCCGGGAGCGCTTCAGCGGCGAGGCGACCGCGGTCGCCGCCGCGTTCGAGACCGCCATCGGCGCACAGCAGGTCCGCATCGACGACCTGGTGGCGTTCGCCGGGGCGCCGGGGTTCACACCGACGTCCGCCGAGCTCGACCGCTACGCGTCGCGGGCGTTCGTCGACGCACCGGGGCTCGAGGCGGTGCTGATCGCCGAGACCGAGCCCGAGGCCGCGGGGGTCGACGCCGGCGCTCGAGGTGACGCGGCCGCGGGCACGGGGGCAGGGAACGCCCCGGGTGGGCCCGACGTCGTCTACACGGCCACCCGGGCCATCGTCGGGGGCAACGCGTTCGAGTACTGGTACCGCCCGGGCGGGCTGTGGGAGGAGCAGCTGCGCCGGGTCGACGGGACCGGTGCGGCCTCGATCGTGGCGGTCGACGACGAGTCGTTGCTGGCCCTGCTGCGCCAGGTCGCGCCGGCGGCGGAGCTCGTGGCCGACGACGACGCGTTCGTGCAGTACGTCCTGTGGACCGAACCGCTGGCGGAGGGGTTCGACCGTCGGCGCCGGTTCGTGACCGCGGTGATGGAGATGCACACGTCGCTGGCGTCGGTCGTCGCGGCCACGGGGACCGACCTCGCGGTCTCGGTCGAGGTCGACACCCCGACCGGCCCGCTCGTCGTCGCCCGGGGCCCGGTCGCGGTAGCGGACCCGGGCCGCGAGGCGTCGTTCGTCGTCGGTGACGAGCCCCATCCGTGGACGCTCCACACCGCCGATGTCGCCGCGCCCCCGGCCGGGGCCATCGACCTCGTGCTCGGCGCCGGCGTGCTCGTGGCCGTGCTCGTGGCGCTGTGGGCGCGGAGCCACCATCTCAGCCGGCAGCAACGGACGATGTGGGCCGACCAGCTCGACGACGCCGAGGCCCGGGCCCATCGCGACGATCTCACCGGGGCGTTGAACCGGTTCGGCACGATGGCGGCGCTCGAACGGGCGCTCGAGCGCTCGGACGGAGACGGGACCCACGTCGGGGTGATGTTCGTCGACCTCAACCGGTTCAAGGCGGTCAACGACAGCTTCGGCCACGCCGTCGGCGACGAGTTGCTGCGCCACGTGGCCCGCCGGCTGCGGGGCAGCCTGCGGTCCGAGGACACGTTCGGGCGCCTCGGCGGCGACGAGTTCGTGGCCATCTGCAACGTCGCCGAGCCGTCCGAGGTCGTCGGCATCGCCGAGGGGCTGCTCGATCGGATGGCGCAGCCGTTCCAGCTCACGAGCGGGGTGCTCGAGACGGGCGGCGCCATGGGTGTCGCGGTCGGCCGTCGCCCGGGCGCGACCGCCGAGAGCCTCCTCTCGGACGCCGACCACGCCATGTACCGGTCGAAGGCGGTCGGCAGCCGGTTCGTGGTGTTCGACGAGACGATGCGCTCCGCGGTCACCGAGCGGCTCGAGATCGAGCGTGACCTGCGGCGGGCGCGTGACCAGTTCGTGCTCCACTACCAGCCGATCGTCGACCTGACCTCGGGCGAGACCGACGGGGTCGAGGCGCTGCTGCGGTGGGACCGGCCGGGTGTGGGCCTGGTGCCGCCGGCCGAGTTCCTGCCCGTCGCCGAGGAGGCGGGCCTGTTGCCGGGCATCGAGCTCTGGGTCCTCGACCGGGCGTTGGCCCAGGCGGCCGAGTGGAACCGCGGGCGCGTCGTGCCCCTGCGGGTGGCGATGAACCTCGGGCGGTCCCAGCTGCTCGACATCTCCTTTCCCGACCAGCTCCGTGACGCGATGGCCGGCCACGGGATCGACCCGTCGCTCGTCGTCGTCGAGGTCCCCGAGCTCATCGCGCTCGAGTCGGTGGAGGCGGTGCGGACCGCGGTCCAGCGGATCCGCGCCGTCGGCGTCGCGGTGTCGGCCGACGACTACGGCACCGGCCACACGTCGTTGGTCAACCTGATCCGTTCGGGTTCGCTCGACGAGATCAAGATCGACGAGAGCCTGGTCGCCGCCATGGCGGACGACGCGGTGGGCGTCGCCATCGTCGAGGCGCTGGGCACCCTCGCCCGGGGCATCGGCGTGAGCCTGGTCGCCGAGGGCGTCGAGACCGAGGAGCAACGCCTCACCCTCCGCCGCCTCGGCGTCGACCGCGCCCAGGGCGTCCTCTTCGCCCGCCCCATGCCCGCCGCCGACCTGACCCCCCACCTCGGCGGCACCCCCGCCCCCAACGCCGACCGCATCGCCAGCTGAGGGGCTGCGGCGAAGGCGCCTTTCACAGCGTTGGCTCACGCCGAAGCCGCCGGGTGAACCGGTCGGTCGGACCCGGTTCCTGCCGCCCCCGCACCACACGGGCGGCCCCGGGCGATCGATCGCGGCGGATGAGCCGAGGCCCGGGCGGCCGGAAACCGGATCTTGCGGCGACCCCGCCGACCGTCACGCACCCCGGTCCCTGCAACATCCGGGAGCCGGCCGCACGCCGGGAAGGCGCCGAGCGCAGCGAGGCCTGCGTTCCCGGAACCAGCGAGCTCGAGCGCAGCGAGAGCCAGACGCCGCAGGCGCCGCAGCCCTTCCAACGAGGGCCCGCCAGGGCCCTGCGACGCCGTCAGGCGTTCGCTTGTTGGATGAGGTTGCGCAGCTCGCGGAGGGCGACGGAGAGCTGGGCGAGCTCGGGGTGGTCGCCCTGGCGGATGTCGTCGAGCACGTTGCGGCAGCGCTCGACCTGGGACGGGTTGCGGTCGAGCCAGCCCTGGACGAGCTCGCTCGGGCTGCCGGTGCGGCCGCGGGTGAGGATCTCGCGGGCCATCGCCGCGTGCTCGCGGAACAGGTCGTCGCGCAGCGCGGCGCGGGCGAGGGACTCCCAGCGGTCGCTGCGGGGCAGGTCGCTGATCTTCTCCCGCAGCCAGCCGAGGTGGAGCCGCTCGCCGACGTCGAAGTAGACGATCGCCACCTCCTCGGCGGTGCAGTCGATGGCCGCGGCGACGTCGAGGACGTCGAGGGCGGAGACGAGGAGGTCGTGGCGGGCCGACCGGCGGGCGAGGTCGACGGGCGCGCCGGCGGCGGTGAGGTTCCGGGCGGTCGACGACAGGTCCTCGCGGTCGAGGTCGGCGACGAGGTCGTCGAGGTCGGTGGCGAGCTTCTCGACGCCGGTGTGGAACTCGGCGACGGTGGCACCGACGTCGATCGGGGTGCGCCGGTTGCGCAGCAGCCACCGGGTGGCGCGCTCGACGAGGCGCCGCCCGCGCAGCAGCATCAGGGTCTGGGTGGCGGCGTCGACGCGGTTGTCGAGGGCGGAGACCTCGTCGGTGAACCGCTCCATCGAGAACACCTGCCACGCGGCGACGTGGGCGCGGGCGACGTCGTCCCAGCCGGCGGCGGTCTCCTCGCTGAGGCGGTGGACGAGCGTGACGCCGCCGCGCTCGACGATCCGGTTGGCGACCTCGGTGGCGATCAGCTCGCGCCGCAGCGGGTGGCGTGCCATGAGCTCCCGGAACCGGTAGCGGATCGCGGTCGGGAAGTAGCGGGCGAGGGTCTCGTCGAACCACGGGTCGTCCGGCAGGTCGGACGCGACGAGGGTCTCGGTGAGCGCGTTCTTGGCGTAGGCCAGCAGCACCGACAGCTCGGGGGCGGTGAGGCCCTGGTGCGCGGAGCGGCGATCGGCGAAGTCCTCGGCGTCGGGGAGTGCCTCGAGCTCGGGGTCGAGGCCGGCGATGTCGCCCAGGGTCGCCATCTGGCGGCTGTGCACGTCGACCATGGACGCCGCGTTGGCGACGGCGTTGGCGAGCGCCTGGCCGTTCGCGTAGTTGGCCGCGAGGACGAGGTGGGCGACCTCGTCGGTCATCGAGGCCAGCAGCTCGTTGCGCTGCCTGGTCGTCAGGTCGCCCTCGGCGACGGCCATGTCGAGGAGGATCTTGATGTTGACCTCGTGGTCGGACGTGTTCACGCCGGCCGAGTTGTCGATGGCGTCGGTGAACAGGCGCACCCCGCACCGTGCCGCCTCGACCCGGGCCCGTTGGGTGAGCCCGAGGTTGCCGCCCTCGCCGACGACCCGGCACCGGAGCCGGTCGGCGGTGACGCGCACGTGGTCGTTCGACTTGTCGCCGGCGTCGGCGTTCGTCTCCTCCGACGACCGCACGTAGGTGCCGATCCCGCCGTTCCACAGCAGGTCGACCGGGGCCCGGAGGATGGCCGAGACCAGCTCGGCCGGGGTGAGGGTCGTCACCTCGATGCCGAGGACCTCGGCGGCCTCGTGGCTGACCTCGATCGACTTCGCGGTGCGCGGGTAGACGCCGCCGCCGGTCGAGATGAGCGAGGGGTCGTAGTCGGCCCACGTCGAGCGGGGCAGGTCGAAGAGCCGCCGCCGTTCCTCCCACGACGCCTCGGGGTCGGGATCGGGGTCGAGGAAGACGTGACGGTGGTCGAACGCGGCGACGAGGCGCAGCTTCCGCGACAGCAGCATCCCGTTGCCGAAGACGTCGCCCGACATGTCGCCGATGCCGACGACGGTGACCGGGGTGGTCTGGATGTCGATGTCGAGTGCGCGGAAGTGGCGCTTCACCGACTCCCACGCGCCGCGGGCGGTGATGCCCATGGCCTTGTGGTCGTAGCCGGTCGAGCCGCCCGACGCGAACGCGTCGCCGAGCCAGAAGTTGCGGGCGACGGAGATCTCGTTGGCGACGTCGGAGAACGTGGCGGTGCCCTTGTCGGCGGCGACGACGAGGTAGGGGTCGTCGCCGTCGTGGCGCACGACCCGGGCGGGGGCGCTGACCTCGCCGCCGATGTAGGTGCCGGTCACGTCGAGCAGGGCCGAGATGAAGGTCCGGTAGCACTGCTGGACCTCGGCGGCGAGGGCGTCGCGGTCACCGCCGGCCGGCGGGCGCTTGACCACGAACCCGCCCTTCGCGCCGGAGGGCACGATGATGGCGTTCTTCACGACCTGGGCCTTCATCAGGTCGAGGATCTCGGTGCGGTAGTCCTCCATGCGGTCCGACCACCGCAGCCCGCCGCGGGCGACCCGGGCGGAGCGAAGGTGCACGCCCTCGGTGCGCGGCGAGTACACGAACACCTCGTGGGCGGGCCGGGGCGGCGGCACCTGGGCGACCCGGGCGGGGTCGAGCTTGAGCGCCAGGTAGTTCTTCGGCTCGGCCCGCTGGTCGACCTGGTAGTAGTTCGTGCGCACGGTGGCGAGGACGACGTCGCGCAGGGCTCGGAGGATGCGGTCCTGGTCGAGGCTGGCGACGTTGTCGAGCTCGGCGTCGATGTCGGCCCGCAGCCCGGACACGGCGACCTCGTGGTCGGCGTCGCGCTCGATGCCGGGTTCGAACCGGGCGTGGAACAGCTCGACGAGCTGGCGGGCCAGCGTGGGGTGGGCGCACACGGTGTCGGCGATGTAGCTCTGGCTGAACCGCATGCCGATCTGGCGGACGTAGCGGCTGTAGGCGCGGATCATCACGATCTCGCGCCACTGCAGGCCGGCGAGGAGCACGAGGCGGTTGAACGAGTCGTCGTCGGCGTCGCCCCGCCAGACCCGCTCGAACGTCTCCTGGAACCGGTCGCGCACCTCGACCGAGTCGGGCAGCTCGGTGCCGTCGCCGATGAGCCCGAAGTCGTAGATCCACGCCGGGTCGCCGTCGCGGGGGTCGATCTCGTAGGGCCGCTCGTCGACGACCCGCACGCCGAGGTTGTGCAGAAGCGGCAGGACCGACGACAGGATGATCGACCGTCCCCGTCGGTAGATCTTGAACCGCAGCTGGTCGCGGCCGGCGCCGAGCGGCCGGTAGAGCGAGAGCCCGAGGTCGTCGGGCCCGCTCAGCTGCTCGATCCGCAGCAGGTCCGCCACACCGTTGCGGGCCTCGTGGTCGGCGGTGTAGCCGGGCGGGAACGCCCGCTGGTAGCGGCCGTAGAGGTCGAGCCCCGCCTCCTCGCCGAGACGGTCGACGAGCGCGTCGTGGAGGTCGTCGACCCAGGCCCGGGTGGCCCGGTTCAGCTGCGCTTGCAGGTCGGCGACGTCCGGCGGCGCCATCTCGGGGCTTCGGGTGTGGATCGTGTAGTGGAGCCGGGCGTGGGCCGACTCCGACACCTGGGTCGTGTACTCGACCTCGGTCCCGTCGAACGCGGTGACCAGTAGCTCCTGGACCCGCAGCCGCACCTCGGTCGTGAACCGGTCGCGGGGGATGTACACGAGGCACGACGCGAACCGGCCGTAGCGGTCGCGCCGCACGAACAGGCCGACCTCTCGGCGCCGCCCGAGGTGCACGATGCCGAGCGCGTGCTCGAACAGCTCCTCGGTGTCGACCTGGAACAGCTCGTCGCGCGGGTAGTTCTCGATCGCGGCGAAGAGCGTGTTGGCGTTGTGGGTGTCGGGCGCGTACCCGGAGCGCTCGAGCACCGCCTCGACCCGGCGCCGCACGACGGGGATGGCGGCGGGGCTCATCGTGTACACCGGCGCCGTGTAGAGACCGAGCAGCCGGTACTCGCCGACGACCTTGCCCTCGGGGGACAGCTTCTTCACGCCGACGTAGTCCATGCGGGCCGGTCGGTGGACCGTGGCGATCGCGTTGGTCTTGGTCAGGTTGAGGGCGCGCACCGCCCGGGCCTCGGCTGCGACCTCGGTCGGCTCCTCGCCGAGGTCGGTCACCGACGGCTCGTCGGCGCGGAGGATGCCGAGCCCGGTCTCGGGGAGCGACCGCAACACGAGGTGATCGCCCTCGTCGAGGTCGTACTCCCTGTAGCCGAGGAAGACGTAGTGGTCGTCCGCGAGCCACTCGAGGAACCGGGCGGCCTCCTGGCGGTCGTCATCGTCGAGGCCCGGTCGGGGATGTTCGCCGAGGGCCCGGCCCAGCTCGAGCGCCCGGTCCCGCATCTGCTCCCAGTCGGCGACGGCGGCGGCCACGTCGTCGAGCACGGCCTCGATGCGCCGGCCGATGGCGTCGAGCAGGGGCAGCTCGCTCTCGCGGTCGAACTCGACGTGGATGGCGGAGACGTTGATCGGTGCGTCGCTGTCGTACCCGGCGCCGTTGCGGGGGTCGTCGAGCCCGGAGATCTCGCCGTCGGTGTAGCGGACCGCGACGATCGGGTGGACCACGAGGTGGACGCCGTGCTGGTCGAGGTCGAGCGCGTTGGTGACCGAGTCGACGAGGAACGGCCGGTCGTCGGTGACCAGCTCGACGACGGTGTGGGGGCACTGCCAACCGTCGACCTCGAAGTCGGGGTTGAACACCCGCACCCGGGTCGTGCCCTCGGGGCGCTCGGCGAGCAGCTGCCAGTGGGACAGGGCGGCACCGT
This sequence comes from Actinomycetota bacterium, assembly GCA_034211175.1. Lineage (GTDB taxonomy): Bacteria > Actinomycetota > Acidimicrobiia > Acidimicrobiales > CAIXPF01 > JAXHUH01. The sequence continues at coordinate 145 of JAXHUH010000213.1, read as the reverse complement.
AGAGGTCGATGGTGTCCCCGTCGCCCAGATCGGCGAGCTCCGCGAGGCTGTTGCGGAGCTCGGCGTGGCCGCCGATGGCCACCTCGTTGCGTGGCGTTCCCGCTGGACGCTCGATCGTGCTCATCGCCACCTCCGTCTTCCGCCG
>JAXHUH010000212.1:0-49760 GCA_034211175.1 Actinomycetota bacterium | reverse complement strand
ATCCGGTTGACGTAAGACACCTCCAGATTCGTTGAGCCCCTGTTCTCGTTCGCGGACCCCTCAACCGCCCCCGGTCGACGTCACCGCACGCCACCCACCCCGCTCAGATCCGAAGAGCCGCTTGATGTGGACCCTGACTCGCTTCGTGACGCCATCGCGTGTTTCGAGCGATTCTCGGCCTTGTTGGCGGACGCGGTCGGGGAGTTCGACCGGGCGAAGTTGTTCGAGCTCGATGGGTTCACGTCGACGAACATGTTCCTGCGTCACGCCGGGCTCGGGGAGAGTGCCGCGGCTCGGTTGACCGCCACGGGGCGGCGGATGGTGGCCTGCCCGGCGACGGCTGAGGCGTACCGGTCAGGTGAGCTGCGGTCCGGGCACGTCGACGCGATCGTGGCCAACACGCCCGAGCGGGTGCTCTCCCAGTACGCCGCCCAAGAAGACGACTTCGTCCCCACGATCGCTGCGTTGACCACGCGCGACGCTTCGACCGTGATGCGAAGGTGGCGCAGCTACGCCGAAGACGCGCTCGACGCGAAGAACAACGAGACTGACACGCGTCGAGAGCTGTCCTTCTCCATCACGGCGAACGGACGCGGCGAACTGCGCGGCAGCTTCGATCCCGCCACCGCGAAGCTGATCAAGACCGGGCTCGAACGGTTCGAGATCAAGAACAACCCGAACGAACCCGCTCGTACCGCGAAGCAACGTCGCGCTGACGCGTTGCGCGACATGGTCACGTTCGCGATCGAGAACGGTGACGATGCAACCGGGACCGCCGGACGTCACCGGCCCCACGTCACGATCATGGTCAACGCCGACGACGGCGACGCCTGGAACCTCAACGGCGAACCCCTGTCCGGGCCGATCGTCACCTCGTGGCTCTGCGACAGCCTGGTCAACCGGCTCGTCATGGACGCCGACGGCGTGCCGCTCGACTACGGGCGCTCCGAACGGACCGCGCCACCCAACCAGTGGAAGGCCGTCGCCACCCGCGACGGCGGCTGCCGGTTCCCCGGCTGCGACCGGCCACCGCGCTGGTGCCAGGCCCACCACCTCACCCACTGGACCGAGGGCGGCCGCACCGACCTCGACAACCTCGCCCTCCTCTGCACCCACCACCATCACCTCATCCACGACGGTGACTGGCACGCGAAGTTGCTCCCCGACCTCACCCTCGAGGTCACCGGACCCGACGGACGGATCCACTCGAGCCGGCCCCGCGGCATCGAACCACCAAGACTCCTGTGACCGGCCACCGGTCCGACTCCGCCGAACCGACCACCAGCTCCGCCGGCCAGGCGACCCTCCCCGGGTCGCCGCACCGGCGCGTCCCCTGCGCTCCGGCGCCGAACTCGTTGCCATCGTTGGTGGCCTGCGCGATGCTGAACTTCAAATCTTCTAATGGTCAGACCAAAACGGTCGGCCAGGGCAGCCCGGCCGCCGGGTCGCCCGCCCAGACCAGCAGTTCGGCGGACCTCGTGCGCCGGGCCAACCGAGCCGGAGCGCCGCCGATGACCGAGTCCACCCCGCCGACGTCCCTGCTGACCCACATCGCCCTCCCCGTCCGGGACCTGGACGCCACGCTGGCCTTCTACCGCCGCTACACCACCCTCGACGTCATCCACGAGCGCTACGACCCCGAGACCGAGCTGCGCACCGCCTGGCTGGCCAACCCGGGCGACCGCAAGGAGGTCCCGGGGGCGACGGGCGGCGCGTCGGCCACCTTCGTCATCGTCCTCATCTGCGGCTCGCTGCCCACCAAGATCACCGGCGACATCGAGGAGACCTACGGCTTCCTCACCTCGATCAGCCACCTCGGCATCTCCTGCGAGTCCCGCGAGGACGTCGACCGGATCGCGGCGATGGCGAAGGAGGACGACTGCCTCCTCCTCGGCCCGATGTACCGCAACCCGGTCGTCGGCTACATCTGCATCGTGACCGACCCCGACGGCAACAACGTCGAGTTCTCGGTCGAGCAGGTGCTCGGGTGAGCCAACCCCCCTCCCCGGGCGACGTATCCGCCGCGGAGACCTCCGCCGACCTCCTCGTGGTCGGCGGCGACATCATCACCATGGACGACGAGCGCCGGATCATCCTCGGCGGCGCGGTCGCGGTGTCCGGCTCGACCATCGTCGGCGTCGGGGCCACCGACGAGCTCCGGGCCGCCTTCCCCGGCACCCCGGAGCACGACGCCTCCGGCTGCGTCGTCACCCCCGGCTTCGCCAACACCCACCAGCACGTCACCGGCGACCCGCTCGCCCGCAGCTGCCAGCCCGACGACCTCCAACCGGGCGCCTCGATCTTCGAGTGGGCCATCCCCCTCAACGACGCCCACGGCCCCGAAGACGACGAGGTCGCCGCGCTCCTCACGTACGTCGACAGCCTCCGCCACGGCGTCACCACCGTCATCGAGGCCGGCACCGTGGGCCACCTCGAGCCCACGGCACGCGCCGCCCGCGCCGCCGGCATCCGCGCCGGGCTCGGGGTCTGGGGCTGGGACATCGAGCACGGCCCGTTCACCGCCCCCACCGCGGAGACCCTCGCCCGCCAGGCCCACACGCTCGACCTGCTCCCGCCCGACGACCGGGTCCACGGCTGGGTCACGCTCGTCGGCCACGACCTCGCGTCCGACGAGCTGCTCGGCGGCGCCGCCGACCTGGCCCGGGCCCGCGGCGCCCACATGACGATGCACATCTCGCCGACGTCGAACGACGCCGAGGCCTACCTGGCCCGCACCGGCCGGCGCCCGCTCGTCCACCTCGACCACCTCGGCGCCCTCGGGCCCCACCTGGTGCTCGCCCACGCGGTCTGGCTCGACGACGCCGAAGCCGACCTCCTGGCCACCACCGGGACCGCCGTCGCCTACTGCCCGTGGGCCTACCTCCACCACGGCCAGGGCGTGTGCTCGATGGGACGCCACATGGCGCTCCACCAACGGGGTGTCCCGGTCGGCCTCGGCTGCGACGCACCGAACGCCAACGACGGCGTGGACATCCTCGACGCCGCCCGCCTCGCGGTCGGGCTCGCGAAGGACACGGCCATCGACCCCACGTGGGCCAGCGCCTACGACGGGCTGGAGATGGCGACCCTCGGCGGTGCCCGCGCCGCCGGGCTCGGCGGACGGACCGGCGCGATCGCGGTCGGCCACCACGCCGACCTCGTGGTCCACGACGCCACGACCACCCACTGGACCCCGCGGGGCAACGTCGTGCAGCAGCTGATCTGGTCGGCCCAGGGCAACACCGTGCGCGACGTCCTCGTCGACGGCCACCTGGTGGTGGCCGACGGCCGGTGCACGACGGTGGACGAGGACGAGCTGCGCGCCGAGGCGGCGGCCCGCCAGGCGTCCGTCCTCGCCCGAGCCGGGCTCACGGTCCCCCAGCGCTGGCCCGTCGTCGACGGGCGACCCGGCGCCGATCGACCGCCGACCCGACCCGCCGCGGCCATCACCTACGGAGTCGCCACATGAAGGTCACGACATGAAGGCCACGACATGAAGATCACCTCGGTGACGCCGCTGACCGCGACGTTCGCGTTCGAGCGCGACCCGCTCTCCTACTCCTTCGTCCGCATCGAGACCGACGAGGGGCTCGTCGGCTACGGCGAGGCGTGCGACAGCTACGGCTGCACCTACGCCAACGTCGTCGCCACCGTGATCGACGACGCCCTCGCACCGTTGCTCGTCGGCGAGGAGCTCGACTCGGTCGAGCGACTGGCCGAGAAGCTGCGGCTCCACACCCGTCGGCGCCTCGGCGACCAGTGCATCGCGCCGATGGCCCGCAGCGCGACCGAGATCGCACTGTGGGACCTCACCGCCCGCGCCGCCGACCGCTCGGTCTCGGCACTGATCGGCCAGGTCCGCGACCGGGTCCCGGTCTACGCGTCGAGCGTGTTCCTGGAGGAGGGCCCGGCCACCTGGCACGCCGAGCTGCTCCAGCCGCTCCTCGAGCAGGGCGTGACCATGGTGAAGCTCCGGGTCGGCCCGGAGTGGCGCGCCGACCTCGCCACGTTGACGGAGCTGCGGGGCCTGCTCGACCCGGGCGTCGAGATCATGATCGACGGCAGCGAGATCTTCACCCTGCCGACCGCCACCGAGGTCGCTCGCCAGCTGGGCGAGCTCGGGGTCATGTGGTTCGAGGAGCCGATCCCCCAGAACGAGCGGGCCGGGATCGAGGACCTCGTCAGCCGGTCGCCGGTGGCCATCGCCTACGGCGAGCACCTCTACAGCTCGCTCGACGCGCTCGAGGCCCTGCAGCGGCGCCAGGCCACGGTGCTCCAGCCCGACGCCTCGACGTGCGGCGGCATCGGCGAAGCGCGGCGAATGGCCGCGGGCGCGGCGTACTTCGGCGCCCGGGTCGTGCCCCACGTCTGCGCCGGGCCGATCTCGCTCGCCGCGAACCTCGCCGTTGCCGCCACGGTCGGCCAGATCCGGGCGATCGAGTACCCCTACACGATGGCCCCGGCGTGGGACGCGTTCGGCACCGGTCCCCGGCTCGGGCCCGACGCCATCGTCGACGGCACCATCGCCGTGCCCGACGGCCCCGGTCTGGGCGTCGCCCTGGACGAGGCCGCCGTCGCCGCCCATCCCTACCGCCCGCCCGGTACCCGCGTCGCCGGCACCCGCGGCGGCCTGCCCGACCGCTTCGTCGGCGACCGCTGACGGGGCACGGCGACCGGCCCGAACCCGACCCGACCGACCGTCCAGCCCGACCCACCGGCCCCACCCTCCAGACAGAGAGGCACCACGATGTCGACGACCCCCGAGACCACCGGTCCGCCGGCCACGTTCGACGGCCCGATCGCGCCGCGGATGAGCGAGTTCAGCGACGAGTACATGACCTTCGTCGAGGCCCACCTCGAGGAGGACAACACCCACGTCGCCGATCGGATCCTCGCCGTGCTGCGCTCCACCGACGAGCTGATCCAGGGCTTCCAGGTCTCCCAGCTCGTGCACGGACTGCAGACCGCGACCATGGCCGAGCGGGCAGGTGCCGACGTCGACATGATCGTGGCCTCCCTGTGCCACGACATGGGCAAGATGGTCTCGAACGCCAACCACCCCGCGATCGCCGCGGAGATGATCCGCCCGTGGGTGTCGGACGAGGCCTACTGGGTGGTCAAGGTCCATCAGGACTTCGAGGGCATGCACTACTACGACCGCATGGGCCTCGACCCGATGATGCGGCTGAAGCACAAGGACCACCCGTACTACGCGCTCGCCGAGCAGTTCGCCGACGAGTGGGACCAGAACGCGTTCGACCCCGACTACGACTACGAGCCGCTCGAGCACTTCGAGCCGATGGTGCGCGAGGTCTTCGGACGCCCGCCCCGGCAGAAGCCGGCCTGAGTGCGCTGCATCGGTACCGGTCGCCGGGCGGTGCGCCGCGCCGTGCGGTCCACCGGGAGCGGTGGCACGTGAGCACCCGTCGGCCCTTCGCGCCCGTGGCGCGTCAGACGCTGACCGACCAGGTCCGTGAGCGCCTGGTCGCGTCGATCGAGCACGGCGAGCTCGGCCCCGGTGACCGACTGCCGGCCGAGGACGTGCTGTGCCGGGAGCTCGGTGTCTCGCGCCCGTCCGTGCGGGAGGCCATCCGGGAGCTCATGGTCCTCGGTCTCGTCGAACGACGCGGCAACCGCGCCCACGTGGCCGAGCGGATGCCGGACGTGCACTTCGACGTCGCCCGGCGCATCGAGCAGATCCGCGAGCTGTTCGAGACGCGCCGGGCCGTCGAGGTCCCCCTGACCCGCTACGCGGCGACGCGGGCGAGCGAGGAGCGGGTCGCGGAGATCGTGGAGCTCGACCGGCGCATCGCCCGGGTCACGACGCTGGAGGAGCTGCGACCGCTCGACCAGCGGCTCCACGCGATGATCGCCGGCGCTGCCGGCAACGTGTTGCTCGCCGAGCTCCACGCCAAGGTGGCGAGCGCGCTGTTCGAGTCGACGCGCTTCGCCGAGCTGATGACCACGGCGCACCCGCCGGCCGAGACCCGGCGGATCCTCGACGAGGTCGCGCTCGGGCACTCCGCGATCACCGAGGCCATCGCAGCCGGCGACGGCGATCGCGCCGCGGCGGCGGCAACGGCTCATCTCGACGAGGTCGAGGCCCGCCTGATCGCCCGCACGACCTGAGCAGCGACGCGTGCCGAGCGTGGCGTCGGGCACAACCGCTGGTGAACAGCGGTCGAACGTGCCGGTTTGGTGATCCGGGGTCCGCTGCGGTGCCCGTAGTGTCGATGAGTCGGGGGCATGTCGACGACGACCGGATCGGAGCACCACGATGACCTCGCATCCCGAACGGCGTGGGGTCGCCACCACGGCGACCGGACCTTCGGCATGAGTCCCGGGCCGACGATCAGCGTCTACGTCGCCGCCGCCGAGGGCGGGACCGGCAAGTCCGTCGTCGCGCTCGGGCTCGTCGACCTCCTCGTCCGCCGGGTCAGCAACGTCGGCGTCTTCCGGCCCATCGTCCGCTCCGCCCACGGCACCGACGAGCTCGTTCAGCTCCTCGTCGAGCGCACCGGTGGCGAGCTCACCTACGAGGCCGCCGTCGGCGTCACCTACGACGACGTCCACGCCGATCCCGATGGGGCCCTCGCCACGATCGTCGAGCGCTACCGCGAGCTGGAACGCTCCTGCGAGGCGGTCGTCATCGTCGGCTCCGACTACACCGACGTCGCCGGACCGACCGAGCTCGCCTTCAACGCCCGCATCGCCACCAACCTCGGCGCCCCCGTCCTGCTCGTCGTCAGTGCCTTCGAGCGGTCCCCCGACGACGTCCTCCAGCTCGTCGACATCGCCACCACCGAGCTGCGCAACGCCCACGCCACCACCATCGGCGTCGTCGCCAACCGCTGCGACCCCGGCGAGCGTGGCGATGTGCTCGACCGGCTCCGCCGCTGCGAGATGCCGACCTGGGCGCTCCCCGAGACACCGCTCCTCGGTGCCCCGCTCGTCGCCGACATCATCTCGGCGCTCGACGGGGAGCTCCTCTTCGGCGACGAGGCCATGCTCGACCGCGAAGCGGAGCGCATGGTCGTGTGCGGCATGAACGTCGAGCACGTTCTCGAACGGCTCCAGGACGGCCAGCTGTGCATCACCGCCGGCGATCGCCCCGACGTGCTCGTCGCGCTCGCCTCCGCCCACGCGGCCGACCACTTCCCCACCCTGTCGGCCGTGCTGCTCATCGGCGGGTACCGGCCCGGCGATGTCGTCGTCGATCTCGTCCGGTCCCTCGACCAGCACCTCCCGGTGATCCTCACCGAGCACAACTCCTACGAGGCCGCCCAGGTCGCGTCCTCCACCCGGGGGCTGCTCGCCCGGGGCACCCAGCGCAAGGTCGACAGCGCCCTCGGGGTCTTCGAGGCCCACATCGACGCCGAGTCGATCCTCTCCAGCCTCCAGGTGCCCCGCAGCTCGGTGGTCACCCCGCTCATGTTCGAGTCGATGCTGCTCGAGCGGGCCCGCTCCGACCGGCGCCGCATCGTGCTCCCCGAGGGCGATGACGAGCGCGTCCTGCGGGCGGCGTCGACGCTCCTGTCCCGCAACGTCGTCGACCTGACCCTGCTCGGTAACGAGGCCCAGGTCCGGTCCCAGGCCGCGTCGCTCGGCCTCGACATCGAACGGGCCGACATCATCGACCCCCGCACGTCGAAGCTCGTCGACCGGTTCGCCACCGAGTTCACCCGACTGCGGGCCCACCGGGGCATGACCCTCGACCGGGCCCGCGACATCGTCCGCGACGTCTCCTACTTCGGCACGATGATGGTCCACGAGAACTGCGCCGACGGCATGGTGTCCGGCGCCGCCCACTCGACCGCCCACACCATCACGCCGTCGTTCCAGATCATCAAGACCGTGCCCGGCACCGACAGCGTGTCGTCGGTGTTCCTGATGTGCCTGGCCGACCGCGTGCTCGTCTACGGCGACTGCGCCGTCATTCCCGAGCCGACCGTCGAGGAGCTGGCCGACATCGCCATCTCGTCGGCCGGCACCGCCATCCAGTTCGGCATCGAGCCCCGCGTCGCCATGCTCTCGTACTCCACCGGCGAGTCCGGCGCCGGCGCCGACGTCGAGAAGGTCCGCGCCGCGACCGAGCTGGCGCGCGAGCGCCGGCCCGACCTCGCGATCGAGGGGCCGATCCAGTACGACGCCGCCGTCGACGCCGCGGTCGCGGCCGCGAAGCTCCCCGGCTCCGACGTCGCCGGCCGGGCCACCGTGTTCGTCTTCCCCGACCTGAACACCGGCAACAACACCTACAAGGCCGTGCAGCGCTCCGCCGGTGCCGTCGCCATCGGCCCGGTCCTCCAGGGGTTGAACAAGCCGGTCAACGACCTGTCGCGGGGCGCCACCGTCGACGACATCGTCAACACCGTCGCCATCACCGCCGTCCAGGCGCAGGGTCTGGCCGCCACCCCGGACGACCCGACCACCCCGAACGGGCGGGCCGGCTCGTGAGCGGCACCGTCCTCGTCGTCAACTGCGGCTCGTCGTCGATCAAGTACGAGCTGATCGCCCCCGACGACGGCACCCGGGTCGCGGCCGGTGCGGTCGAGCGCATCGGCGAGGACCGCTCCCACCTCACCCACACCCACGACGGTGCGACCACCGAGCGGGACGAGCGCTGCGCCGACCACGAGCAGGCGCTGCGGGCCGTCCTCGAGCTGTTCGAGGACGTCGGACCGCCGCTGGCCGACGCCGGCATCGTCGCGGTCGGCCACCGCGTCGTGATGGGCGGCCGCCGCTACGCCGGCGCCACGGTCATCGACGACGACGTCGTCGCCACCATCGAGGAGCTGTCGCCCCTCGCACCGCTCCACAACCCGGCCAACCTCGCCGGCATCACCGTCGCCCGCGACCTGCTCGGCGACGTCCCCCACGTCGCCGTGTTCGACACCGCGTTCTTCAGCGACCTCCCGGCCGCCGCGGCGACCTACGCACTCGACCGTGACGTCGCCCGCGAGCACGGCGTCCGCCGCTACGGCTTCCACGGCACGTCGCACCGCTACGTGTCCGCCAAGGCGGCCGAGGTCCTCGGCAAGGACCCGTCCGAGCTGCGCCAGATCGTCCTCCACCTCGGCAACGGCGCCTCGGCCTCGGCGGTCGCCCACGGCCGCCCCGTCGACACGTCGATGGGCCTCACCCCGCTCGAGGGGCTCGTCATGGGCACCCGGACCGGCGACATCGACGCCGCCGTCGTCACCCACCTGGCCCGCAACGCCGCCATGTCGGTCGACGAGATCGACGCCCTGCTCAACCGCCGCTCGGGCCTGAAGGGCCTCACCGGCCACAACGACATGCGGGAGGTGCGCCGGCTCGCGGACGACGGCGACACCGACGCCCGCCTGGCGCTCGACGTCTACGTCCACCGCCTGCGCAAGTACATCGGCGCCTACGCCGCGGTGATGGGCGGGCTCGACGCCCTCACGTTCACCGCCGGGATCGGCGAGAACGACGCGGCGGTGCGGGCCGAGACCACCGCCGGGCTCGCGTTCCTCGGCATCGGCGTCGACGCCGATCGCAACACCGCGCCGTCGGATGCGCCCCGCATCATCTCGCCGGACAACTCGCCGGTCACCGTTCTGGTGGTACCCACCGATGAGGAGATGGCCATCGCGCTCGAGACGATGGCCGCCATCTCCTGATCCGATGCCCGGCCGGACCCGCTGATACGCACGTCAGACCCGCCGATACGCACGTCACACCCGGCGTGGCGTCCTGCTCCGCCGTGGTGACCCCGTCATCGGATCGACGCCGTCGCCGACCTCGAATGCCCATCGCGGAGCATGGCCTTCGGCCCTGATGTGAGCGATCACATCACCAGTGAACACCACCTCTGCTTCTGCGCCCGCTCGGCGCCGGGCGGGAGCCGTCGCGATCCGCGGCGCCCTCCTCGCCGCCGGTCTCGCCTCCATCGGGTTCGTCGCCCCCACGCCGATCGCCTCCGCCGCCCCCGGCGGGAAGACCACGATCTGCCACCGGACGCACTCGACGACCAGCCCGTACCGCCAGATCACCGTGAGCACCTCCGCCATCAACGGCTCCGGCGGCAACGACCACACGAGCCACGCCGATCCGCCGTTCGACCCGAACTTCGCGTACCCGGCGAACGCCAAGAACTGGGGCGACGTCGTCCCCGACAACAGCTCGGGTGGTGCCGGCGCCGGCGTGAACTGGACCGCGGTCGGCCAGGCGATCTACAACGGCACCTCCGCCGACGGCGTCGACTACGCGGGCACGTGCGCCACGATGTCGGCCCAAGAGTTCTTCCAGACCGAGGTCGACGCCGGTGTCCCGGTCGAGGACATCCTCGCCGACCTCGATGGTCAGGAAGCCGACGAGGACGCCGCGATCCTCGCCGAGCTCGGCGGCTCGTTCTCCAACCCGACCGGATCGTCCCCGTCCTTCTCCCCGACCACCACCACCGTTCCCTCGACGACGACCACGACGACGGTCGAGCCGTCCCCCACCACGACGGCGCCGCCGGCCACGACGACGACCGTCCCCGCCGGTGGGACGACCACGACGACCGCCGCTCCCACCACCACGCAGCCGACGACCACCACCACGACACCGGCGACCACCAGCCCGCTCGGACGTGTCGAGGGCGTGATCTGGGTCGACCTCGACCGCGACGGCGTCCGCGACCCCGGGGAGGCGCCCTTGCCCGGCGTCGTCGTCGAGCTCGTCGAGGTCGTGTCGCCGCCGGCCCGACTCACCACGGCCGGCTTCACCGCCGTCGGCAGCACCAAGGGGGCGGCGAAGGCCGTCACGTACTCCGGCTGGGCGAGCTCCGCGTCGGCCCCGGCCCGAGGCGCCCAGGTGGGCGTGCGGTCGGGCACGATCGTCACCGACGCGCAGGGTCGCTACACCTTCGAGAGCGTCGTCCCCGGTGACTACGCCGTGACCGCCCGCCTCTCGGCCTCGGGCATCACGCCGTGGTGGGACTCCGACGGTGCGGGCGACTGGCGGGTCGGCGTCGTCGTCCCCGTCGGTACCGCGACCGCCGATCTCGCCGCCGTCGGCAGCGGCAGCCTGGCCGGCCAGGTCTACTTCAGCTCCACGAACGGCGGCGTCACCGCCGCCCGGGTCGACTGCACCTGGGCCGGCCTCGACGGCGTGCTCGGCACCGCCGACGACGCGGTCTTCAACATCACCGCCGGCCTGGACGGATCGTTCACCCTCGACGGCGCCCCGGCCGGCGACTACCGCTGCGCCGGTGTCGACCCCGCCACCGGCCGGGCGTCCACCGCGGTGTCCGGCACGGTCGGCGTGGGCGGCATCACGACCGTCCGCATGCCGGTGCCCACGCCGGGCCAGCTCGTCGGGCGCAGCTCGCTGCCCCGCACCGGCACGTCGACCACGGTGTCGGTGGCGTTCGGACTGCTGCTCGTCGGCCTCGGGCTCGGGTTCCGCCGGCTGTCACGGTTCCGTCGGTCGGGCGCCGACATCGCCTGAATCGCCAGTTTGCGGGCCCGGGTCGATCGGGTAGGGCGCCGCCTGTCCGACCGGCGGCGACCGACGTCGCCGGCACACGGCGAACGACACGAGGTACCCGCTCCATGGTCATGCAGGAGGTCCTCCCGGCCAAGGTCGAGGACCACGTCACCGACGACATCAACCCGATCAACGCGATCGCACGGAACTACCGTTGGGTCCACACGATCATCGGGATCATCGGCAACTTCTCGTTCCTCCTCGGCAGCGTGTTCTTCCTGTGGGAGTCGTTGAAGACAGCCGGCGTGTGGCTGTTCATCATCGGCTCGGCCGGCATGCTCGTCGGCAGCATCGGCAGCGCGCTGGTCGACCAGATCTCGCAGGACTGACGGGATGGTCGGGCAACCGCCGAACGAGCCAGCAGGGGTCGCCGTGAACGGGACGTCAGCACGGTCCGACGGTGACGGTGACGGTAACCAGGACGGCCGCGGCCTCGTCCACGAGATCGCCTACCGCGCCGAGCAGGCGTGGGAGTGGGCCCGGGCCCGTTTCGCCGGCCCACCCGAACGGCTCACCGTCGTGCCGTACCTGGCCCACGGCACCTCCGAGCGGGTGATCGCACGGGGACGTGTGCTCACCAACCGGCCCGTGGTCGCCGCCTCCGGGCCCGAGGCATGGTGGCAGCGCGTCAAGCGCATGTACCGGCGCTTCGCCACCGACGAGGTCCCCGGCGTCGAGCTCCGGCTCCGTCTCGGCCGGGCCGTCGCCGAGGCCACCACCGACGACGAGGGCTACTACCGGGCTGTGCTCACCGCACCCGGCGTCGACACGGCGAGCTCGGTGCACGAGATGATCGTCGAGGTCGTCGACCCACCCGAGGACACGCCGGTCGAGGTGCTCGAGGCCCGGGCCATGATCCCGGCCGCGACCTCGACCCGGATGCTGGTGAGCGACATCGACGACACCGTGCTCCAGAGCGGGGCGATGCGCACCGCCGAGCTGATCCTCACCACCGCCACCGGCTCGGCGTTCACCCGGTCGTGGTTCCCCGGCGTCGCCGAGCTCTACCGGGGCCTGACCGGTGGCACGGAGCACACGCCGGCCAACCCGGTCGTCTACGTGTCGTCGAGCCCGTGGAACCTCTACGACTTCCTCACCGCGTTCATCCGCCGCTCGGCGCTGCCCGACGGGCCACTGTTCCTGCGCGACCTCGGCGTCGACGCCGACCGGTTCGTGAAGGGAAGCCACAGCGAGCACAAGCGGGCCGCCATCGACGAGATCCTCGACACCTACGACCTGCCGCTCGTGCTGTCGGGCGACACCGGCCAGCACGACCCCGAGATCTACCGGGACGTCGCCGATGCCCACCCCGGCCGGATCGAGGCGGTGCTGCTGCGCCACGTCGCCGGCGACGCCCGCAAGGCCGAGGTCGAGGCGATGTGGGAGGGCAGCGGCGTCATGGTCGCGGTCGCCGACACCTCGACGGAGCTGGCCCGGGTGGCGGCCGACGCCGGCCTGATCCCGCCCGACGAGGTCGACCGGGTCCGCGACGCCGAGACCCGGACCCACCAACGCCTCGTCCCCCTCGACGACTGACCCCGTTCTGGCCCCCAACGAGTGCCACCGGTGGCACCCTTCGGGGGCCAGAACGGTGCTGCCGGGGCCGGAACGGAGGTCTGGGGCGTTCGGGGTCAGGCGCGGCGGCCGGAGGTGCGAGGGTTCGGCCACTCGAGGACGAGCTCGCCGGTGTCGGGGTCGAGGGCGCGCCAGCGGGCGAGCATCTCCTCGATGGCGTCGTCGACCTCGGTCGGCTCGCCACGGCGCCACGCGAAGTAGACCTCGTTGACCCGGCGCTCGGCCTCGTCGAGCTCGGCGGCGTGGCGGACCACGACCTCCTTGCCCTGCGGGGTGCGCTTGCGGCCGAGCGACCGGAACCGGGCCCCCTGGGCGACGCAGCCCCAGAACCCGTGCTCGAAGCCGAGTGCCTCCTCGATCACGAACGTCGACAGGTCGTGGGGCAGGTCGGGACCGGCGGCCATCGTCGGGCCGGGGACCTTCTGGCGCTTGGGCAGCGTGGCCTCCCAGCCACACGTCCGACCGTTGTTGCCCCTGAGGAACCGGACCTCCATGACCCCGACGCTACGGACCCGGCGTCCGGGCAACACGGGAGTTTCGGGTGTCGGCACGGGCTCGTCGACCACAATGCGGCTCATGGACGCGAGCGACGTGGCCGTGCTGGACGAGCTCACCGTCACCGTGGTCGTCGACAACGAGACCGACACGCTCTCGACCGTCGACGCACCCGTCCCCCAGCTCCCCGAGATCGCCTCCCTGCTCGGGCGGGTCCCGGCGGAGCCGACCGTCGGCGACCACCCCGGCGCCTGCGTCTTCGACCGACTCTGCGTCGCCTGCCACGGGTTCTCCGCCCTGGTGACCGCGCGGCGGGGCGACGAGACCCGGACCGTCCTGTTCGACGTCGGACCGTACGGGCAGGTGTGGCTCGACAACGCCGAACGGCTCGGGCTCGACCTCTCGGCGATCGAGGCCGTGTTCCTGTCCCACTGGCACGCCGACCACAGCGGCGGGTTCCCGCTCGTGGTCGAGGCGATCGCCACGGCCCGCGGTACCGCCGGGCTCGCCCCGCCGGTCGTCGACCTCCACCCCGACCGGCCGGACCATGGCCGAGGTGCGCTCGCTGGGCGAGCTTTCCTCGGCTCGGCAGAGCTTCGCTCTGCGCGGGCACGATGTTGCCGTCGGGCATGCTCGTGCTGCTGCCGCCGGAGCCGACGTTCGCCGAGCTCGAGGCGGCCGGCGCCACGATCGAGACCCACGGCGAGGCCCACCCGGTCGCCGGGCTGCTCGCCGGCAGCGGCGAGATCGCCCGGGTCACCGGCTACGAGACGGGCCTCGACGGCCACCACTCGATCCGCGGCGACACGTGCGAGCCCGATCCGCTGATCCTCGACGAGCGCTTCCTCGCCGCCCACGTCCGCGGCCGAGGAGTCACCGTGCTCTCGGCGTGCTCCCACGCCGGCGTGGTCAACGCCTGCCTCGGCGCCGCCGAGCTCACCGACCAACCCGTCGACCTGATCCTCGGCGGTTACCACCTCGCGGGCGGTACCGCGGAGCAGCGGATCGCGGCGACCGTGGCCGACCTGCGCGACCGCATTGGGCCGCGGATCGTCGCGCCGGGACACTGCACCGGCTGGCGGGCCAAGGCCGCCCTCGCCGACGCGTTCGCGCCCGGCCGCTACGGCCCCAGTGTCGTCGGCACCCGCTACCACCTCACCGCCGAGTGACCGGTGTCGTCGGGCCGTCACCAACCCGGCGGAAACGGTTGACCTCGACCGGACCCGAGGTCTTACCGTCCACCCCCATGGCTGCGAACGACACAGCGACCGCCGCGACCGCGGTCGCGCCCACCGCCTCTTCGTCGTACGACGGCCCGGGCGAGTGGGACCTCGACCGGGTCGACGCCGGCGCCTACCTGCAACGGATCGGTGTGGACGGGCCGCTCACCGCCTCGGCCGACACGTTGCGCCGCCTCCACCTCGGCCACATCCGCTCGATCGGGTTCGAGAACGTCGACGTGTTCCTCGGCGGCGTGCCCGACCTCGACATCGGCGCCATCCAGGACAAGCTCGTCGCCCGTGGCCGCGGCGGGTACTGCTACGAGCACAACCTGCTGTTCTCGGCCGTGCTCGAGCGCACCGGCTTCACGGTCACCAGGTTGCTGGCCCGGGTCCAGATGGGCAGCGACGCCATCCGCCCCCGCACCCACATGTGCCTCCTCGTCGAGCACGACGGCGACCGGTGGCTGGCCGACGTCGGCTTCGGCAGCCAGACGCTGCGCGAGCCGATCACCTACCGGGCCGGCGCGACCGCGGTGCAGGACGGCTGGGGCTACCGGCTCGCCACGACCGGCAGCACCACCGGCGACCTCGCTCGGCTCCAGGCCGCCGATGGGCCCGACCGCTGGCTCGACCTGTACGTGTTCGACGAGGTCGCCCAGCACCACGTCGACATCGGCCTGTCGAACCACTACACGGCCACCCACCCGCAGTCCCGGTTCATCGGCCGGTTGATCGCCCAGCACCGCGGCGACGACGAGCGCCACGTCCTGATCGACACCGAGCTGACCACGACGACGGTCGACGGCGCCGTCCGCCGAACCGACGTGGCCCCCGACCGGGTGCCCGACCTGCTCGCCTCCGACTTCGGCATCCGGCTCTCGCCCCACGAGGCCGCCGCCGTCGTCGACCGCCTCACCACCTGACCCGAACACCCCCAACCCGTTCTGGCCACCAGATCTGCCACGACGTGGTCGTCGAGGTAGCCAGTTCGACTCGCCACCCGTTCTGGCCACCAGATCTGCCACGTCGTGGTCGTCGAGGTAGCCAGTTCGGGTGGGGGTGGGGGTGGGGGATCAGGGCCGGCGGGGTGGGAGCCAGCGGACGTCGACCGGGGCGCCGAGCGGGGCGGCCAGGGCTTGGGCGGCGCGGTCGATCGCCTCGGTCCGCTCGGCGGGGAGCGCGGCCCACGGGTCGATCGTGACGGCCGTGCCGGCCCGAGCCCACGCACCCACGATCACGCCGTCGTCGACGATGCGGCCGGTGAGGCTGTTGGCCAGTCGTGGCGTGATCCCCACCGCCGGGTCGGGCGACCGCTTCGGCGGCCCATGAGCCAGGTCGCCGGTCATGAACAGGCACGGGTCGCCGGCAGGCAGGAGCCGGGTCCCGGTCGGCCGGGTGGCGGCGAGCAGCGCGTCGAGGTCGTCGGACAGCATCCAGCGCTCACGCCCGTCGACCGCGACCGGAACCAGCTCGGGCCGCAGCGCCGCCCAGGTGGCCTCGGCGTCGGCGCGGGTCACGCCGGCCCAACGGGCGAGGTGGTCGACGGTCGCCGGGCCCTGCCAGTGCAGGAACCGGCGGCTCAGCTCGAGGCGGGCGTCCTCCGGCTCGATCTCCGGTCGGGTGACCGGCACCAGCTCGGTCGTGCGGGCGTCCCAGCGGATGGCGACGGCGCCGGTGACCGCGACCGCCCGCAGCAGCACGGGCTCGGCGAGCCCCAGCCGCTCGGCCACGACCCCGGTCCGGGCGGCGGCGCCACCCATGGCGTCGAGCACGGCGGCGGCCAGCTCGTCGAGCGCCCGCCCGGCGGCAGGATCACGGGGCGACGCGCCGAGCGTGAACACACCGAGGTCGCGGCGGGGCACCACGTAGTCGGCCCACCGCAGCCAGACCTGGACGAGGTCGGGGTGGTCCCAGCCGTCGGGGCCGACGTCGTGGACGCGGGCGTGGAGCGCGAGGAGCGCCGCCCGGGGCGCGCTGTCCTGCAGGCCGCCGTGTGCGGCGTCGGCAACAGACCCGGCGGGCAACCGCCGCACCGCGCCCGCCGCCGCCAGCCGCCACCACCAGATGCGGTCGGCGTCGACGGCGGGTGCGTCCGGCGGCGCGACCGGCGGGCGGCGAACCCTCGAGGCCCGTCGCACCTCGGCCGTGTACGAGGCCACGCCGTCGATGAACGTCACGCCGCCATCGTGACAGCCGCCGCGCCACGCCGGCTGGCCCGCCGGGGCGATGGCCCGCCTATCCTCCGGGCCAGTCCGGGGACCAGGGGGGATCGATGGGCAGGCTCGACGGCAAGGTCGCGATCGTGACCGGGGGCGCACGGGGCCAGGGCGCCGCGGAGGCGGCACTCTTCCGCACCGAGGGCGCCGAGGTGGTGATCACCGACGTGCTCACCGACCCCGGCAAGACCCACGCCGACGACATCGGCGCCACGTTCGTCACCCACGACGTCCGCTCCGAGGAGGAGTGGGCCGAGGTGGCGCGCCAGACCGTCGAGCGTCACGGGCGCATCGACGTGCTCGTCAACAACGCCGGGGTCTTCCGGCGGGCGAAGATGCTCGACACGACGCTCGACGAGTACCGCCGCATCATCGACGTGAACCAGATCGGTGTGTTCCTCGGCATGAAGGCCGTTGCGCCGACGATGATCGACCAGCAGTCCGGCTCGATCGTCAACATCTCGTCGATCGCCGGCATCAACGCCGCGCCCGGCGCCATCGCCTACGGGGCGAGCAAGTTCGCGGTACGGGGCATGACCAAGTCGGCGGCGCTCGAGCTGGCCCGTTCGAACGTGCGGGTCAACTCGATCCACCCCGGGATCATCGAGACCGACATGCTCGACGAGGTCACCGGCGGCGACGAGGCCCGCCACGAGCGGTTCGTGCGGTCCGCGCCCCTGAAGCGGGCGGCCGAGGCCGAGGAGGTCGCGGCGCTGGCGCTGTTCCTCGCCTCCGACGACAGCAGCTACTGCACGGGCTCCGAGTTCGTCGTCGACGGCGGCATCACCGCGAGCTGACCACCGCCACAGCCCGGCGGGCGGCTACCCGCCCGCGGCGTCGACGCGGTCGAGGAACGCGCGGACGTGGGCGTCGAACGTCGACGCGGACTCGCTGAACGCCTCGTGACCGAGGCCGTCCATGACGACGAGCTCGGAACCGGCGATCGCCCGGTGGAGGGCGTCGGCGACGTCGAACGGCGACCGCGCGTCGTCGGCTCCGTGGAGCAGCAGCGTCGGAACGGTCACCCGTCCCAGCGCGTCCCGCAGGTCGGCCTCGGCGAAGGCCCGGGCCATCACCCTGGTGCCGGTCGGCCGGATGTCGGACATGACGGTGGCGAGCGCGGCGCGGCGCTGCGGTGGCATCACGTCGGAGAACAGGCCGGGGATGCTCGTCGGGTCGAACCCGTCCGGGAGCCGGTCGGCGAGGTCCAGCGCCGCCCGTAGCCGTTCGGCGACCTCGTCGGCGGGCAGCGACCCGGCCCAGCCCGCGTAGCCGCCGGCGAGCACGAGGCTCGACACCAGGCCCGGATGGCGGTCGACGAGCTCGATGGCGAGGCCCGACCCCCACGAGTGGCCGAGCACGTGGGGCCGGTCGAGGTCCAACGCCGCGACGAACCCGGCGAGCACGTCGGCGAAGTCACTCAGGCGGAACGACCCGGGCGGGTCCGACGAGCCGCCACAGCCCGGTGCGTCCCAGGCGACGACCCGGAACCGGTCGGACAGGTCGTCGAGCTGGGGCGCGAACACCCGCCCATCGCACACTCCGCCGTGGAGCAGCACCAACGGCCGACCGGCACCCCGCGAGTGGTAGGCGACCCGGAGCCCGCCGAGATCCACATGCTCCACGACCGTCAGCTCCGCCTCCCCGGGACCGGGGCCGATCCGTCGGCCCTCGGCTCACCGTGCGACCGGGGGCCGAGCGGTGTCAAACGACGTGGGTTCCCTCGGATCGGCCCGACCAGCCCGCTCAGGCTGCGGCCCGACCGCGCCCGAGCCGCTCGTCGCGACACGACGAGCACTCCGTCGCCGTCGGCATCGCCGACAGACGCGACGGGCGGATCGACCCGCGACAGCACACGCACCGGCCGTAGCAGCCGGACTCGATCCGAGTGAGGGCGGCCTCGATGTCGGGCAGCGCACGACCCGCCGCGACCGAGGACGCAAGCATCGAGCACCGGGCCGAACGCCGACGGGCGCTCGCGGCGGTGCCGTCCCGGCACCAGGCGACGGCGGGCGCATCGATCGGGCACTCGCCGCGGCCGCCGAGCTCGAGCAGTGCCTCCACCCGTCGACGGTCCCGCTCCAGCGACGCACGGAGCTGCGCCAGCAGCGGGGACGGGAGTCGGGGCGGAGGTGCGCCGGCCCCCGACGGACCGGCCCGGGAGCCGACCCCGCGGCGGTCCGGCGCGCGGGCACCCGTCGGCGTCACCGGCGGACCGGCTCGTGCCGGGAGCCCGGGGCCGATCGGCCGAGCAGCGTCTCGAGGCCACGCCGGCCCCGCCGGGGTACGCAGGCGAGGAGCTCGTCCTCGGGGAAGAGCTCGTCGTACGGGCCGGTGCCGTCGCGGAGACGGTACCGGCGGCGGATCGGTGCGTGCCCGCCGGCGGCGGTTCCGATCGGGCTCGGCGTGCGGGTGTCGCCGTCCCCTCGCCTCCGGTGCCCGGCGCGTCGGGAGCCGATCCTGAGCGTCGGGACCGCCGAGACGTCGGCGTCGGCCCTCTCGGGAGTGCGGAACATCGTGGCTCCTCTCGCCGTGACCAGGACTTCGGGGACCCGGAGGGCAGCCGCGCCGCTGGCGCGCGCCTGTCCTCCGGAACGGTGGGCTCGGGGCCCCCGTCGGGCCGCGGTGACGATGGGACCGCATCGGGGGTACTCCCCTTCCGGCACCGAATCTAACCCAACAGAACACCTATATCAAGACACACCTTTTTCATAAGGTATGTTCTGCCCGTCCCCGACGGGACGGAAGCCGTGGCGGAGGAGGGTGACGCCGAGCGCGAGCTCGAACAGGCCACCGGGGATCGCCAGGACGAGGCCGACGCCGACGCCGACGATCTCGAGCGCGGCGCCGAGGGCGAACACGGCGTAGCCGACGAGACCCCAGATGGCGAGCGGCCGGGCCACGAGGCGAGCCCGGAGCAGCAACGCGCAGAACCCCAGGCTGCCGACGCCGAGACCGACCATGGCCGCCTGGTAGGCGAGGTCGTTGCCCTCCTCGGCGACCCGGGCGAGCGGGGCCAGCGCCTCGGTGTTGCCCTCCTCACCGATCGGTACCAGCAGCAGCACGAGCACGGCCCCGACCGCGAGCAGCACGGCCTCGGCGAGGCGGGCGGCCAGGTAGCCGTACGCCACCCGCTCGCCATGGGGCCGCAGCACCGGCAGCACGAGCACGCCGATGGCCGCCACGACCAGCGAGTTGGCGAGCATCAGCAGCGCACCGATGCCGAGCTGCGTCGTGTGGTCGGCCGCATCGGCGACGACGTCATCGGCGTTCGACGCGGCGTCGACGAGGGCGAGGCCACCGCCGTAGAGCACGAACGCCGCCAGGAAGAGCGCCCCGACGACGCGCCCGGCGGACCGATCGGACAGGGAGTCCCGGGGCGCCACGGTCTCGATGGCGGTCACGGGACCACCACCAGCTTGCCCCGAACCGTCCCGGACGCGAGGTGGGCGAGTGCGTCGCCGACCTGGTTCAGCGGGTAGGTGCGGTCGAGCGCCGGGACCACCGCGCCGGCGTCGACGAGCTCGACGAGGCGGTCGATGTCGGCGTGGTGCTCGGTCGAGGTCAGCGCGATGAGCGTCTGCGGGACGAAGGGCGAGAGCGCCATCGCCCGCACCTGGCGCCCAAAGCCGCCGGTCCACCGGCCGCCGGTCCACCGGCCGCCGTTCTCGCCGCCGACGATGACCGCCCGCCCCTGCCGGGTGAGCGCACGGCGGAGGCGGCGCAGCGACGGCCGACCGCCGGTGTCGACGATGACGTCGTAGCGGGCGGGCTCGGCGGCGAAGTCGTCGCGCGTGTGATCGAGGACCCGATCGGCCCCGAGCGAGCGCACCAGGTCGACCTTCGCGGTGCTGCACTCGCCGGTGACCTCGGCCCCCATCACCTTCGCCACCTGGACGGCGTACGAGCCGACGCCACCCGATGCGCCGGTGACGAGGACCCGGTCGCCGGCCTGGACGCCGCGCAGGGCCTGGACGGCGGTCAGCCCGGACACCGGCATCGCCGCCGCCTCGGCGAAGCCGACCGTGGCCGGCTTGTGCGACAGCTTGTCCTCGGCGGCCGCGGCGTAGTGGGCGAAGGACCCGCGGGCGATGCCGCACACCTCGTCGCCGACCGAGAACCGCGTGACCGACGCGCCGACGGCCGCCACGACCCCGGCGACGTCGAGCCCGGGCACCCGGTTCTTCGGCCGCCGGAACCCGAAGCCCATGATCCGCATCAGGTACGGCAGGCCGGTCAGCAGGTGCAGCGTGCCGCGGTCGACGCCGGCCGCACGCACCTCGACCAGCACGTCGCCGGGACCGATGGACGGGCGCTCGATGGTCTCGGTCCGCAGCACCTCGGGCGGCCCGTACCGGTCCTGGACCACGGCACGCATCGTCGCCGCGCCGCCTCCGGTCGATCCGTGCCCGACCCATCCGGCGTCGGCTGCGTCCTGGGTGATCCCGGCCATGTGTGCTCCTCCGAGCTCTGCCTGCGGTGGTCGCCGACCCCGGCGACCGTACTTAGTACGTTCCTCACGTACTAAGTACGGTAAGCTCCACGGCAGCCCGCGTCAACGGCCGATGTCCGGCGGCGACCCGAGCGGTCGGCGCGGCAGCGGTTCGCCGAGCAGCGAACAGGAGGAGGAGCACCACGTGGCAGCGAGCACCGACGAGAACCACAGCAGCAGCCGAGCACCCCTGACCCGGGACCGGGTGCTGCGGGGTGCGGTCGGGGTGGCCGACGCCGACGGGCTCGGCGCGCTCACGATCCGGTCGCTCGCCACCGCGCTCGGGGTGAAGCCGATGGCGATCTACCACCACGTCGCCAACAAGGACGAGATCCTCGACGGCATCGTCGACGCCGTCTTCGCCGAGATGGACCTACCGGCGCCCGACGGTCCGTGGCGGGCCGAGATCCGGCGCCGGTCGGTCTCGGCCCGGGACGTGCTTCGGCGCCATCCGTGGGCCGTCGGGCTGCTCGAGACCCGCACGAACCCCGGCCCCGCGACGTTGCGGAGCCACGAAGCCGTCCTCGCCACGCTGCGCGGCGGCGGCTTCGACGTCCCGCTGGCGGCACGGGCGTTCGCCATCCTCGACAGCTACGTCTACGGGTTCGTGGTCCAGGAGGCGGCGCTGCCGTTCGACGGCCCCGACTCGGTCGCCGAGGTCACGGCCCAGATCATGGAGGCGTTCGCGGCCGGCGAGTACCCGCACATGGTCGAGATGGCGACCGAGCACGTGATGCAACCGGGCTACGCGTTCGGCAACGACTTCGAGTTCGGCCTCGACCTGATCCTCGACGGGCTCGAACGGGCGCTCCACGGCGCCTGAGGCACCGGGCGCGGGGGGGGGGGGGGGGGCGGGCCCCCGGGGCCCGCGCCGGCGGCGCCCTGCGCGGCGCGGGGCCCCCCGGGGGGCCCCACGGCGCTGCTCGTCGGCCGGCGCCGGGCCGGCGACGTGCTCAGTCGGCGCCGGTCGCCACCGGGGCCGACACACCGGCAGGCGCGGCCCCCGCCACCTCACCGGCCGGCCGCGGTGCGGCCGAGCCGGGCTCATCCTCGACGGGGCCGTCCCCGACCGGGCCGCCCTCGAGGTCGAGGGTCGGGAGCAGGCGGTCGAGCCAGGCGGGGAGCCACCAGTTGGCGTCGCCCATCAGCTTCATCGTCGCCGGCACCAGCACCGTCCGGACGATGGTGGCGTCGACGGCGATGGCGGTCGCCAGCCCGAGCCCGAACATCTTGGTCGTCGGGTCCTCCGACAGGAGGAACCCGGCGAACACCGACACCATGATCAGCGCGGCGGAGGTGATCACCCGGGCGGTGCTGGAGAGCCCCCGCACCACGGCGGCGTCGTTGTCGCCGGTGGCGAGGTAGTGCTCCCGCACCCGGGACAGCAGGAACACCTCGTAGTCCATCGACAGCCCGAACACGATGGCGAACATGAACATCGGGATGAACGACACGATCGGCACCGGGCCCTCGAGGCCGATCAGCGACGCGCCCCACTCCCACTGGAAGACGGCGACGAGCACGCCGTAGGCGGCGCCGATGCTCAACAGGTTGAGGATCGCCGCCTTCAACGGCACCAGGACCGAGCGGAAGACGACCATCAGCAGCACGAACGAGAGGGCGACCACGGCGGCGACGAACAGCGCCAGGCGGTCCTTCACCCGCTCGCCGACGTCGGCGAAGCTCGCGGTCTGGCCGCCGACGTGGGCCGTGGCGTCGTGGCCGTCGAGCACCGCCGGGAACACGTCGGCGCGGAGCCGGTCGATGGTCTCCAGCGTGGCCGCGTCCTGGGGTGCGGTGGTGGGGATGGCCGCGAACGACGCCACCCCGGCCGCGGTGTCGACGTTGGCCTCGGCGACGCCGGCGACGCCGGGGTCGGCCGCGATCGCGTCCCTGAGCGGCTCGACGACGGTCGCGTCGTCGGAGATGTCGACGGCGATGACGAACGGGCCGTTGACGCCGGGCCCGAACCCCTCGGCGACGAGGTCGTAGGCGCGGCGCTGGGTGCGGGACTCGGGGAGCGTGCCGTCGTCGGGGAACCCGAGCCGTAGCGCGAGCACCGGTGCGGCCGACACGAGCAGCAGGGCGGTGACGCCGACGGCGTACCACGGTGCGTGGCGGGATACGTGGTCGCCCCAGCGCTGCCAGCCGTGGCCGGGGCCGTCGCGCCGCACGGAGCGGCGGGCGCGGGGCGGGCCGAGGCGGTCGATCCAGCCACCGGCGAGGCCGAGGAACGCCGGAAGCAGCGTGATCGACGCGGCGACCATGACCGCCACCACCGTCGAGATGGCGATCCCGCCGGCGGTCACGAACGGGATGCCGGCCACCGCGAGGCCGAGGATCGACACGACGACGGTGCCGCCGGCGAAGACGACGGCCTGGCCGGCCGTGGCGACCGCCCGCGCCGCCGACTCCTCGACGCCCAAACCGGCGGCGAGGTGCTCGCGGTGGCGCGTGACCAGGAAGAGGGCGTAGTCGATCCCCACGCCGAGGCCGACCATGGTGGCCAGCTCGGGGGCCCAGCTCGGGATCTCGACGAGGTAGGTGATCAGCGCCATCGAGCTGGTCCCGAGCGCGAGGCCGAACAGCGCCACACCGATCGGCAGGCCCATGGCCACGAGCGAGCCGAACGCCACGAGCAGGATGACCGCGGCGGCGACCAGCCCGACCAGCTCGCTGCCCGCGCCGGCGTCGCCGAAGTGGAAGTAGAGGTCGCTGCCCACCTCGACCCGCAGTGCCGAGTCGATCCCGGCGTCGGCGACCAGCTCCTCGAGGTTCTCGAGGTCGCCGGGCCCCACCTCGGAGATGCCCGGGTACTGGGCCCGCACCAGCGCGACGCGGCCATCGGGCGAGACCAGCCCGGCGGCGACCGTCTCGTCGGGACCGGCAGCGAGCGCGGCGGCCGGGTCGGCTACCGAGACCACGTTGGGGAGCGCGGCGAGGTCGGCAGCGAGGTCGGCGAGCTCGTCCCTGGCCGCCGCGGATGCGGCGTCGTCGTCGAAGAACGTCATCGACGCGTCCGCCGGCGTCACGACGAGCTGGGCAGTGAGCCCGGCGTCGGACGACCCGGCGGCCTCGAGCAGGTCGATGGCCTCCTGGGAGTCGAGCCCGGGCACCGAGATGTCGTCCTCGAGCTCGCGGCCCACGGCCCCCGACAGGCCGACGACGAACACGGCGAGCACGAGCCAGGCGCCGATGGTGCGCCACGGATGGCGGGCGGCACGGTGGCCGATCCGGTACAGCAGGCGGGACACGGTCGCTCCTCGGGGACGAGACAGGGGTCGACGACCCGACGGGCCGTCGACCGTGATCGTCACGCTGGGCCACCTGCCCCCGCATCGGCGCAACGGCCGGACCTCGTGGCCGATCGGGCGGCCCACGCCGTCGTCCTTTCGGCCAGATGCACCCGCGGGTGTCGAGAACGACCGGGCGGCTCCGACCTACCGGTGCGCGGCACGTCCCGCGCACCGATCCGAGAGGAGCAGCGATGACCCAGGTGACCGCGCAGATCTCCGTGTCGCTCGACGGGTTCTACGCCGGCCCGATCGCGGCCGGGGACGTTCCCGGTTGGATGGAGGGGCCCGAGGCGCCCGGGTTCTTCCGGGTGACCCGCTGGGTGACCGACGCCGCGAGCTGGCGCGACCGCCAGGGGTTCGCCGGTGGCGAGCGGTCAGCGGACTCCGAGCTGATCGACGGCTACTTCGAGGCCGCCGGTGCGTATGTCATGGGCCGGCGCATGTTCGACGCCGGCGAGGTGCCGTGGGGCGATGTCCCACCGTTCCGGGCGCCGGTGTTCGTGGTGACCCACCGGCCCCGGGAGCCGCTCGTTCGTGAGGGCGGCACGACGTTCACGTTCGTGACCGAGGGCCCCGAGCGCGCCGTCGAGCTGGCCCGGGCGGCGGTGGCGGCGAAGCGCACCGGCGGCACCGACGTGGCCGTCGCGGGCGGGGGCTCGATGGTGCGGACGCTGCTCGGGGCCGGGCTCGTCGACCGGTTCGACCTCCACGTGGTGCCGGTGCTGCTCGGCGACGGCCTCCGCCTGTTCGACTCCGACCTCGGCCTGGCACCGGACGAGGGCATCGAGCTGACCGCGTCGGAGGCGACGACCTCGAACGGGGTCGTCCACCTCCGCTACCGCATCGGCGGCCGGCGGACGCTGCACCTCGACGACCGCGGCTCGGGCGGTGGGACGGTTCGGGAGGAGACCGCCGCGAGCACCGCGTGACCGCCCGCTCGCAGTGACGCCCCACCCGTTCCGCCGGGACGAGGACCGGGCGTCCCACACGGGCCCGATCGAGCTGTCTTGCTGATCTTGCAAGACCTCCTGCCTATCGTGCATGCCGGGCGTATCGTCGCGCCATGGCACCGATCAGGAGCACCGAACCGGGCGACGATCCCGGCGACCGCGAGGCGACCACCACCCACGGCCCGGTCGACGTCGCCGTCATCGGCGGCGGCGCGGCCGGCCTCGCCGCCGCGCTGCAGCTCGGGCGGTCGAGGCGCTCGGTCGTCGTGATCGACGCGGGCGAGCCCCGCAACGCCCCCGCCGCCCACATGCACGGCTACCTCGGCCACGACGGCCTCCCGCCGTCGGAGCTGCTGGCCATCGGCCGGGACGAGGTCCGCGGCTACGACGTCGAGCTGCGCGACGGCCGGGTCACCGGCGTCACCGGCGATCGTGCGCAGGGCTTCGCGGTGGCGCTGGCCGACGGCACGATCGTGCGCGCCCGGCGGGTGGTGCTGGCGACCGGCCTCACCGACGAGCTGCCCGACATCGCGGGCGTGCGCGAGCAGTGGGGACGCGGCGTGATCCACTGCCCCTACTGCCACGGCTGGGAGCACCGCGACGAGGAGATCGTGGTCATCGGCACCAGTGCCGCCGGGCCCCACCAGGCGGGGTTGTTCCGTCAGCTCAGCGACCGGGTGACCCTCCTGGTCCACGACGGCCCCGGTCCCGACGACGAGACCGGGCGGCAACTGGCCGCCCGCGGCGTGATCGTGCGACGGGCGGCGGTCGCCGAGGTCACGAGCGACGACACCGACCGGGTGCGGGGGCTCCGGCTGGCGTCCGGGGAGATCGTCCCGGCCGACGTGGTCGTCGTCGGGCCCCGGATGGTCACCCGCGCGGATGCCGTCGCGCCGCTCGGGCTCACACCGGTCGCCGTCGCCGGCGGGCTCGCCGAGGTGATCGAGACCGACGGGAACGGGATGACCGCGGTGGCCGGCGTGTACGCCGCGGGCAACGCGGCGAACGCCCGGGCCCAGGTCCTCCAGGCCGCGGCCGAGGGCGGAACGATCGGCGCCAACGTCAACGCCGACCTCGTGCACGAGGAGCTGGAACGGGCCGGGGCGCGGCCCGACGACGCCTCCGAGTGGGACGCCCGCTATGGCGAGCGCGGCCACGACCACCTGTGGAGCGGCGAGCCGAACGGCACGCTGGTGGTCGAGGTGGCGGACCTCACGCCCGGTCGGGCTCTCGACGTGTGCTGCGGCGAGGGCGCCGACGCCATCTGGCTGGCGGGGCGGGGGTGGAAGGTCACCGCCCTCGACGTGTCCCGGGTTGCGCTCGATCGGGCCGGAGCCGCAGCCACCGACGCCGGGGTCACCGTGGACTGGGTGTGCGCCGACCTGGCCGCCGACCCGCCGGCGGCCGGCTCGTTCGACCTGGTGACGGCCCACTACCCGGCGCTGCGCCGCACCCCCGGCGACGAGGCGATGCGTGCGCTGGTCGACGCCGTTGCCCCGGGCGGCACGCTGCTCGTGGTCGGCCACGACCTGGACGGTGACGGGATCGCCCGGGCCCGTGAGCACGGCTTCGAGCCGACCGACTACGTGCTCCCCCACGACGTCGCCGACCACCTCGGTGCGGGGTGGGAGATCGAGGTCCACCAGACCCGGCCGCGCCCGTCGTTACCGGAGGGCTCACCCCACAGCCACGACACCGTGCTCCGCGCCCGCCGGACCGGATGAGCCCTCAGCCGGCGGCGGCCGCGGCCGTGTTGATCTCGTCGATGATCGCCTCGACGTTCAGGTCCTCGTCCCACTCACGGCGGATCTCGCCGAGGCTCTGGGTGAACGGACGTCCCTGCCGGCTCTCGAGGCTGGCGCCGACGACGTCGACCGAGCGGGCCCGCAACGCCGTGGCGAGCGGCAGGTGCCACGCCGCGGCGGCGGCGCGGTCGAGGTCGAGGCCGTCTCGCGCCCGATCGCAGGTCTCGTCGAGCTCGGTGATGACGTCGGGCGGCGTGGTCTCACCGTCGTAGACCGACTCGAGCATGTTCTCCTGCATCGCGGTGCACGCCCGGATGCCGGCCAGCGTCTCCTCACGGAGGGCCTCCGCCCCCGAGGACGGGACGTCACCGGTCGAGGGCTGTGCGGCATCCGTCCCCACGGAACCGACCGTTCCCGCCCGGTCGACGTGGAGGTCACCGACCGTGCCACACGCCGTCGCCGTCACGACCGCCAACGCCAGGACCGACGCAACTCGTCGCCCGCCCACGGTTCCGCCTCCGATCTCCGCCCGAAAGCGACGTTATCAGCGGCAACGCCGGCTTCTGCCCCCAACGCGGGCGGTTCAGCACTGACCGGGCGTCGTGCCTGCGACCGTGCCGGGCGCTCCCGGAGGGCCGACACGACGCCGCGGCCGTGCAGCCGCTCGACCGGGAGCGACCACCGGGCGCGACCACCGGACACGACCACCCGACGGGACTCGAACCCGCCGAACAGACGGGCGCGTCCTCGTCCTTTGGGCGGATACGCCGCGGAACGGCCTCTCGTACGATGAGCGCCGTGACGCCGCTGGCCCGCTCGGTGTGGGACGAACCCCGCGCCCCCGACCCGCCGCCGATCCAGTGGTGGGACCGGGCACTCGTCGCGGTCCTGGCGGTGGTCGGCCTGCTCGAGGGCATCCTCCGGCCGGACCTCCCCCTCCGCCCGCTGTCGACCGTCGTCGGCGTCGGGGCGACCTCGCTGCTGCTGGTGCGACGCAGCCGGCCACTGCTGGCGATCCTCGTCGGGTTCGGATGCGTGCTCGTGCTGGACATGACGCGCCTCGTGACCGGCTCCGACACCCCCGGCCTGAACGCAATGGCCTTCCTGCTCCTCCTGGTCTACGCCGTCTGCCGCTGGGGCTCCGGGCGGGAGGCGGTGATCGGGATGGTCGTCGTCTACGCCATGGCGACGCTCGGCATCTTCACCGAGGAGACCTCGATCGGTGACGCGATCGGCGGTTACACGATCGTGTCGCTCGCCGGCGCCCTCGGGATCGCGTTCCGCTACCGGGGACGGGCGCGGGTGCGCGAGCTCGAGCAGGTCAAGCTGCTCGAGCGGGAGCGGCTCGCCCGCGACCTCCACGACACCGTCGCCCACCACGTCTCCGCGATGGCGATCCGCGCCCAGGCAGGCCTGGCCACGGTCTCCACCAACCCCGAGGCCGCGGCCGACGCGCTGCGCCTGATCGAGGCGGAGGCCGCCCGCACGCTGGCCGAGATGCGCACCATGGTCCGTGCCCTGCGGCGGGACGAGGACGCCGAGCTCGCCCCCAACCCGACGGTGGCCGACGTCCGGGCCCTGGCCGAGCGCAACGACAGCGGGCCGCGCGTGGTCGTCGAGATCGACGGCGACGCCGACGGGCTCCAGCCGGCGATCGGCGCCGCCGTGTTCCGGGTCGCCCAGGAGGCGGTCACCAACGCCCGCCGCCACGCCCGGGACGCAACCCGGGTCGCCGTGCACGTGGCCGTCGACGAGCGCGTCGTCCGAGTGCGGGTGAGCGACGACGGCGATACCGCCGGCATGCGCACCGTGCCGGCCCCCGGTTACGGCCTGCTCGGCATGATGGAGCGGACCGACCTGCTCGGCGGTACGTGCACTGCCGGGCCGGACGACGTGCGCGGTTGGACGGTCACCGCCGAGCTGCCCCGGGAGGCAACGCCATCGTGAGCATCCGCGTGCTCGTCGCCGACGACCAGGAGATCGTGCGCACGGGCCTGTCGATGATCCTCGACGCCCAGGAGGGCATCGAGGTGGTCGGTCAGGCCCCCGACGGCCACCGGGCGGTCGAGCTCGCGCAGCACCTGCGGCCCGATGTCTGCCTGTTCGACATCCGCATGCCCGGCCTCGACGGGATCGAGGCGACGCGGCTGCTCGCCGGCCCCGACGTGGCCGACCCGATCGCCGTCGTGGTGATCACGACGTTCGACCTCGACGAGTACGTCTACGCCGCGCTCCGGGCCGGCGCCCGCGGGTTCCTGCTGAAGGAGGCGGGGCCG
The DNA here is from genome assembly GCA_034211175.1 of Actinomycetota bacterium. GTDB lineage: Bacteria > Actinomycetota > Acidimicrobiia > Acidimicrobiales > CAIXPF01 > JAXHUH01. The sequence continues at coordinate 19,999 of JAXHUH010000212.1, read as the reverse complement.
GAGCTGCTGGCCCGGGCCGTGCACGCCGCGGCCGACGGCGAGGCGCTGATCGCCCCGAACGTCACCGCCCGCCTGCTCGATGCCTTCGCCGATGCCGCGCCGACCTCACCGGCCCAGCCGATCGACGCGCTGACCGACCGGGAGGAGGAGGTGCTCGCCGCCGTCGCCCGGGGCCGGACGAACAACGAGATCGCCGAGGAGCTCCACGTCAGCCTGAGCACGGTGAAGTCCCACGTGGCGAGCCTCCTGATGAAGCTCGGTGCCCGCAACCGGGTCGAGATCGCCATGTGGGCCTACCAGACGAGGCGCGTCCGGCTCTGAGGCCCGACCGACCGATCCGCCGGCCGACCGGCCCCGCGATGGCCGAAAGGACGACGCCGCGCCGGACGATGGGTCGAGCGTGATCGGGCCGGAGCGCCGATGTCGCTGCGTCGGGCGTTGTCCAGGATCGACCCATGGCTGCGACGACGCTCTCCCCGCCCGCCCCGACACGGTCGCGCGCCGACTGGCTCGTGCCCGCCGGGTTGATCGTGCTGAGCCTCGTGCCGGCGGCGGCCGGCTCCGTGCGGGTCGCCGAGCTGGCCGGGGCCGCCGAGGCGACCGCCGAGAACGCCCGGTTCTTCGACGCGCCGATCCCGGTCGTCGCCCACGTGCTCGCGGTGGTGCCTTACAGCATCCTCGGCGCGCTCCAGTTCTCCCCGCGACTGCGGCGCCGCGGCGGACGCTGGCATCGCCGGGCCGGCCGCGCGCTCGTGCCGTTGGGCCTCGTCGTCGCCGTCTCCGGGTTGTGGATGACGTTCTTCTACGACCTGCCCCGCTACGACGGCGAGCTGTTCGGCCTGCTCTCCACCATGCGGATCGCCGTCGGGCTCGGGATGGTCGGCGCCATCCTCGCCGGTGTCTCGGCGCTGCGCGATCGGGACCGGTCCGGGCACGGCGCGTGGATGACCCGGGCGTACGCCCTGGCCATGGGAGCGGGGACCCAGGTGCTCACCGGTGCGGGGCTGTTCATCTTCACCGACGACCCGGACCCGCTCCCCCGTGCGATCTCGATGGGCGCCGGCTGGGCGATCAACCTGGCCGTCGCCGAGCGGGTCATCCGCCGTCGCCCCACCGCGCCGGCGGCGGCCGTCGCTTGAGCGCAGGCCCACCTCCCCGCGACGCACCTGCCCACGGCCCAACCCGCCCCGCCCCCCGTTCTGGCCACCGCTACGGCCACGTCGTGGCCGTGGCGGTGGCCAGTTCGTTCAGGGGGCGGTGGTCGGGGTCGGGGTCGAACGGCGGCGGAGGAGGCGTTCGTTGGCCTCGGTGACGAGGACGAGGCCGGCCATGGCCGGGAGCGCGACGATCGCCATCGCCTCGCCGACCGACAGGCTCGTCCCGGCGAGGCCACCGACCGCGACCGGGGTCAGCAGGAACGCGACCCGCATGCCCGCGGTCATCGCGCCGAGGCCGGCACCGCGGCGCCCCGGGAGGCGGGCGGCGTCGTCGTAGAGCTTGGGCATGAACGTCGCCACCCCGACGCCGATCAGCAGGAACCCGAGGATCGAGACCGCCTCGCTCGGCACGAGCGTGGCGACGACGAAGCCGGTGGTGGCCAGCCCGACGCTCAGCCGGTGGAGGCCGGAGTTCCCGAGCCGCAGCTGGAGCCAGTCGCCCCCGAAGCGCATCGCGGTCATGCCGACGGTGAACGCGGCGAACGCCGCGCTGGCGAGGGCGGCCGACGCATCGAAGTCGTCGGCGAGGCGGAACGTGGCCCAGTCTCCGCCGGTCATCTCGGCGACGACGGCGAACGTGCCGGCGAGGACGAGGAGGACGACCGGCGCCAGACGGACCCGTCTCGGCGCATCCGCCAACGGTGGCGGCGCGGTCGCATCGCCGTGGCCGTCCTGGTCGTGCGGCAGCAGGTTGTGGGTGACGAGCACCAGGACGAACGCCACCACCACCGCGACCACCGTCAGGTGGGCGACCGTCGACAGCCCGGCCGCGTTCGCCGCCACCGCCCCGAGCCCACCGGTGAACATGCCGAGGCTCCACAGGCCGTGGAGCCGGTTCATCACCGGCGTGTGCCGGCGGGCGCTGATCCACGAGCCCTGCAGGTTCATCGAGATGTCGACGAGGACGTCGAGGAGCTGGTAGGCGAACATCCCGGCGAGCCAGACCACCGGGCTCCGGGCGACGCCGATGACCGGCAGGCTGAGGACCATCACGACCGCACCGGTCTGGAGCACCCGCTTGGTCGACGCTGCGTCGATGACCCTGCCCGCGACGAGGCTGCCGAGCAGGCCGACCGCCATCGAGATGGTGATCAGGAGGCCGAACTCGTCGACCGTCACCCCGATCCGGTCGCGGATCTGCGGCGCGCGGGCGACGAACGATCCGGTCATCGCTCCGTTCACGAAGAACTGACCGGCGACGGCGACGAGCGCGCGCCGGTCCCGTTCGCTGAGCCGCGGGGGTCGGTTCATGCGCCGGACAGGCTACGCCGCGGCAGACCCCCGCTCGTCCTGTCGCCGGGGCCTCCCGCTCAGGTCGGCGCGTAGCGGTCGCGCAGCTGGCGCTTGAGGATCTTGCCGCTCACGTTCTTCGGCAACTCATCGCTGAAGATCACCCGCTTGGGCTTCTTGTACCCGGCGAGGCGGTGGCGGACGGTGTCGATGATGTCGGCCTCGGTCGCCTCCACGCCGCTGCGCAGCACGACGACGGCGGTGACGTTCTCGCCCCACCGCTCGTCGGGCAGGCCGATCACGGCGGCCTCCGCCACACCCGGGTGCAGGTACAGGGCCTCCTCCACCTCGCGGCTGTAGACGTTCTCGCCGCCGGTGATGATCATGTCCTTGCGGCGATCGACGATGTAGAAGAACCCCTCCTCGTCGCGCCGGGCCATGTCGCCCGTGTGGAACCACCCGCCCCGCATGGCCTCGGCCGTCGCCGTCTCGTTGCCGAAGTAGCCGGAGAGCACCTGGTCGCCCCGCACGACGATCTCGCCGACGACCCCCGGCGGGCACTCCCGGTCCTCGTCGTCGACCACCCGCACCTCGGCGAGGCTCATCGGCACCCCACAGCTCGCCAGGAGATGCTCCTCACCGGCGACCGCGCGCTCGTGGGCCTCCGACGTGAACACCAGCACGTTGCCGGCGAGCTCGGTCATCCCGAAGCCCGACCGCACGATCGGCCCGAAGCGCCGGATCGCCCGCCGCAGGACCTCGACCGGCATCGCCGCCGCGCCGTAGCCCAGCGACCGCAGCGACGACAGGTCGTGGTCGTCCAGCGCCGGATGGTCGAGGATCATGGCCAGCATCGTCGGCGCGACCGCGGTGTCGGTCACCGCGTGACGGTCGACCAGGTCCATCCACCCCTCGGGGTCGAACGCCTCGGGCAGCACGATCCGGGCACCGCGCAGGTGGGCGACCGGCACGGTGTAACCGGCGACGTGACACAGCGGGAACGCGACGAGCGAGCACGCGTCCTCGACCCGGTCCCCCTCGATGGCGAGCCCGACGATCGCGGTGAGCAGGTTCGTGTGGGTGAGCATGGCACCCTTCGGGAACCCGGTCGTGCCGCTGGTGTAGAGCAGCCACGCCAGCTCGTCGGGCGCACCCCGCACCGCCGGTTCCTCGGCGGGCGCGGACGCGAGCAGCTCCTCGAACGTGACGTCGTACGCGCCACGCCCGTCGGGCATCGGCGAGCCGTCCTGGATCACGACGACCGTCTCGACGGTCTCCAACTTGTCCCGCACGGACCACACCCCGGCGAGGAACCGGCTCTGGACCATCAGCACCCGGGCGCCGGCGTCATTGACGATCCACGCCCACTCCTCGGGGTGGAGGCGGTAGTTGAGGAACGTGAGCGCCATACCCGCAGCCGGCACGCCGTAGTAGGCGCCGACGTAGGCGGGCAGGTTCTCGGCCAGGATCGCCACCCGGTCGCCGCGATCGCCGATCTTCCCGAGCGCGCCGGCGAGGCGCCACACGTCGTCGCGCAGCTCCGTGAAGGTCTGCGTTCGATCGCCGGCGACGACGGCCACCCGGTCGGGATGGCGCGACGCGGCGATGCGGACGATGTCGTGCAGGAGCACAGCTCTTCCCCTCTTCCCCGGTGCTCGTCGCTGCCGGCTCAGCGGCCGGTGAACGCCGCGGGCCGGCGCTCGAGGAACGCGGCGACGCCCTCGCGGTGGTCCTCCGAGGCGAAGCACCGCGCCATCACCTCGCGGTTCTCGGCGACGTGGTCGTCCCAGCCCCGGCCGAGCCCGGCGTAGAGCAGGGCCTTCGTCTCGCGGATGGCGAACGGCGAGCCGGCGGTGAACCGCGCCGCCTCCGCTCGCGCCGCCTTCTCCAGGTCGTCCGACGAGACGAGCCGGGACAGGAAGCCGAGGTCGTGGGCCTCGTCGGCGTCGATGATGTCGCCCGAGAACAGCAGCCTCGCCGCCGGCTGGACCCCGATCAACCTCGGGAGCACCCACGTGCCGGCGCCGGTGTCGGGCACCAGGCCGCGGTGCACGAACACCCAGCCGAACCTCGCCCGCTCCGTCCCGATGCGCACGTCGCACATCGACGCGAACTCGGCGCCCATGCCGACGGCGGGGCCGTCGATGGCGGCGACGATCGGCTTCGGGCAGTCGAGGAACGCGCCGGCGCTGCCCCGCCCGCCGCCCTGGCGCTCGTCCTCGGGCGTGTCCGACAGATCGGACAGGTCGGTCCCCGCACAGAACGCACCCGGCACACCGGTCAGGATGATCGCACGGCAGTCGTCGTCGCCTGACGCCTCGTCGAACGCCGCCCACAGCTCCCGCAGCATCCCGTAGGTCATGGCGTTCCGCTTCTCGGGACGATCGATCGTGATCGTCCCGATGCCGTCGGCGGCGGAGTAGGTGATCGGCAACGCGCTTCCCCCCTGGTCCGTCCCGGTCGGCGGCGTTCGAACGGCGACCCGGGATCTATCGAACGATCGCTCAGGCTAGTGGGTCATGACGGCGCAGCCCAGAACACGCTGACCCCGGACGACCGTTCCGATCGGCGTTCGTCGAGGCGGGAACCCGTCGACGTCGGGGTTCGTCCGAGACCCCGGTGAGCGCCAACGCAGAGACCGAGACCGGACGTAGCCCGTGGGAACGGGTGACCTACGACGGCCCGCCGCATCGGCGCGGCTTGAAGGCCACCGTGCGGAAGGTGGCCATGGTCGGTCTCGCGGTGCTGATCGGCGGGGTGCTGCTCTCCCGCTGCGGGGACCGGCCCGTACCGTGGTCACAGGCGGAGCTCAGCACCGGCGGCCGCACGATCGAGATCGCCATCGGCGCCCGGATCGGGGCCGGCCCGTGCGAGACGCAGTTCGCGTACGGGCTCTCAGAGACGCCCCAGTCGGTCACCATCCGCATCGAGCGGGTCTCGGGCCCGCACGGCGGCGACTGCGACGCCTTCGCGCAGGAGACCTACCTCAGGTTCACGCTCCAGCAACCGCTCGGCGACCGCCCGCTCTACAACGGCGATTCCTCTGAGCCAGTGACCGTCGACCCGATGAGCATCGTCCGAGGCGATTGAACCGGGCCTTCTTCGCGCGCCCGGTCATCGGATGGCGGCCCGGCGGCGCTCGAGGTGGGTGCGCTCGGCGTCGTTGGTTGCGAGGGACGCCGCGCGCTCGAGGGCGTCGGCGGCCTCGGCCCGGTTGCCGAGGCGCTCGTGGAGGTCGCCGAGGGCGGCCCACCACAGGTGGTTGTCGACCAGGTCGAGCGCCTCGACCTGGGGCAGCGCCGCTTCCGGGCCGTCGAGCTCGGCCACCGCGATCGCCCGGTTGAGTCGCACGACGGGCGACGGGGTGAACCGGAGCAGCAGGTCGTAGAGCGCCACGATCTGCGACCAGTCGGTATCGGCGGCGGTCGGGGCGTCGGCGTGGACCGCGGCGATCGCGGCCTGGACCTGGAACGGGCCGGGCTGGTCGCGGCGCAGGCACCGGCGCACGATCCGATGGCCCTCCTCGATGCGGTCCCGGTCCCAGCGGGTGCGGTCCTGATCGGCGAGGCGGACGAGGTGCCCGTCGGCGTCGAGCCGGGCGGCGCGGCGGGCGTCGGTCAGCAGGAACAACCCGAGCAGGCCCTGGACCTCGGCCTCGTCCGGCATCAGGCCATCGAGCACCCGGGCCAGGCGGATCGCCTCGTCGCTCAGGTCCCGCCGCACGAGGGCCTCGCCGGTGGTGGCGGCGTAGCCCTCGTTGAAGATCAGGTAGAGGACGGTCAGGACCCCGCTCAGCCGGTCGGGCAGCTCGTGGTCCTCGGGGATCCGGTACGGGATGGCGGCGTCACGGATCTTGTTCTTCGCCCGGGTGATGCGCTGGAACATCGTCGGCTCCGGCACGAGGAAGGCCCGGGCGATCTCGCCGGTCGCCAGCCCACCGATCAGCTTCAGCGTGAGGGCGATCCGGGCGTGGGGGGCGAGCGCCGGGTGGCAGCAGGTGAACATGAGCCGGAGCTGGTCGTCGTCCACCGGGCCCACCTCGGGTGCGTCACGTGCGTCCAGGCGATGGGCCTGCTGGTAGCGGTCGTCGCGCCGGTTCTCCCGGCGGATGCGGTCGATCCCCCGGTTGCGGGCCGTGGTGACGATCCAGCCGGCCGGGTTCGGGGGCACACCGTCGGCCGGCCACCGCTCGACGGCACGGGCCATGGCGTCCTGGAGCGCTTCTTCGGCGACGTCGATGTCGCCGAAGAAGCGCACCAGCGTGGCGAGCACCCGGCCGTGCTCGGCCCGGAAGACCTCCTCGACCGCGTCGGCGGCGGCCCGGGACCGGTCCATCGTTCGGCCCCCGCCGCTCAGTCCTCGGGCTGGAGGGGGCGGACCTCGACCGGGTTGGCACACGCGACGCTCGCCTGGCGGGCCCAGTCGAGGGCGGCGTCGAGGTCGGCGGCCTCGATCACCCAGTACCCGCCGAGCTGCTCGCGGGCCTCGGCGAACGGGCCGTCGGTGATGACCGGCTCGTCGCCGCGACCGTCGATGACGGTGGCGGTCGAGGCCGGCATCAGGCCGCAGCCGAACACCCAGCTCCCCTTCTCCTGGAGGTCGGCGTTGAACTTCTCGACGGCGGCGAAGGCGGCCTGCATCTCCTCGTCGGAGGCGTAGGGGTTCTCACCCTCGATGTTGTGGACGCTCAGCATGTACTGCATCGGTTCGGTTCCTCTCCGGTGTGATCGTTCGGGTGCCGTTGCTTCGACGTGACCCGATCAGCGGGGCACGCGTCGTGGCTCCTGCTTGCTCTCACCTCCACCACGATCGGGCGCCCGCCGGATTCGACATGCCGCGAGACATGTTCCGAGAATCGACCTCGGCGAATCACCCGTCGGAGCCACGTCGATCCCGTCGTCACTGCACACACGGCTCGACGGTGAGGGTTCCGGCCGTGGTGTCGAGCGTCGCCATCGTTCCGAGAGGAACGGCCTGCTGGTCGGGCCCACCGTCCGGGCCGACGCCGCCGTGGCCGGCGAAGAGGCCGCCGAGAACGGGGACGCCGAGCCCGTTCAGCCGGTCTCGCAGCACGTCGAGGAGGTCCCAGCCGCGGTCGCGGTAGTCGTCGAACCCGGTGAACAGGCCGAGGGCGACCCCGGCGATGCCGTCGAGCGCACCGGACCGGATCAGGTGGGTGATCGCCCGGTCGACCTGCCCGAGACCGATGGTGCGGGGCTGCTCGAGGAAGAGGATGGCGCCGTCGAGATCGGGCAGGCCGGCGCCGACCGAACCGGCGACCGCGGTCAGGGAGCCGCCCATCAGCGGCCCGGTCGCCTCACCCTCGACCTCGATCGCGGCCGACATCGCCTCGGGGACCTGCGCCAGCACGGCCGGTTCGAGGCTCATGAGCGACCGGCGGAGCGACGAGACCGCGGTTGGGCCGGCCAGGCAGCCGTGCACGGAGGCGAGGCCGCACCGACCCCAGAGCACGAGATGGAGGTAGGTGATGTCGCTGAAACCCGCGAGCGGCTTCGGGTCGCGCCGCACCGCGTCGACGTCGACCAGGTCGGCGATCCGGTACGCACCCGCGCCGCCCCTCGTCGTGACGATGGCCCGCACGGTGGGGTCGAGGAACGCGTCGTTCAGGTCGGCGGCCCGCTCGTGGTCACGGCCGGCCATGTAGCCCCACTCGTCGAGCGCGTGGTCGGCGACGTCCACGACGAGCCCCCAGCTCTCGAGGATGTGGCGCGACTCGTCCAACCAGTCGGCGTCCGGGTAGCTCGCCGGCGACACCAGTCGAACGCGGTCGCCGGGGTGCAGCATCGGTGAGGTGCGTGTCTCGGGCACCGCCGGAGCGTTGCACGCGAGCCGGGCATCCGCCGTCATCCCGCAACGGCGAAGGCCCGGGTCGATCGACCCGGGCCTGCGTCTCGTTCAGCGGTGAGGCGGCGAGCCCCGCCCGAGGGGGATCAGTTCGGGCGGGGCTCGCGGGGTAGCCCCAGGATCCGCTCGCCGATGATGTTCCGCTGGATCTCGCTCGACCCGCCGGCGATCTTCATGCCGGGCGAGTACAGGAACCGCTCGGTCCGGGGGCCGTCGAGCATGGCCTCGGCACCTCGCAGCGACGCCTCGAGGCCCTCGGCGCCGAACTCGAGCTCGGTGCGCAGGAGCTTGGCCGCCGAGGAGTTGGCGGCGCCGCCGCCCGAACGCATCAGCATGGTCTTGAGGGCGTGGCCGTCGACCAGGAGCTGCATCAGCTCGTCGCCCAGCACCTCGTCCTCGCCCTTGAGCGAGGCGAGGTGGGCGAGCCGGCGCTCGAGGCTGATGAGGCCGGCGGACCCGCTCGACCCGCGCTCGTCCTGGAGGACGGCCATCGCCACCTGCCAGCCGGCGTCGAGCGGGCCGAGGAGGGCGTCGGCCGGGAGCGACACGTCGGTCAGGAAGACCTCGGTGAACTCCTCGTCGCCCGTCATCTGCTTGAGCGGGCGCACCTCGATGCCGGGCAGCGACATGTCGATCAGGAAGAACGAGATACCCCGGTGGCCGGGGCCGCCGGTGCGGGCGAGGAGGATGCCGAACTCGGCGAACTGCCCGTTCGAGCACCACACCTTCTGGCCGTTCACGATGAAGCGGTCGCCGTCGGCCACCGCGGTGGCGGCGAGGCTGGCGAGGTCGGAGCCGGCGTTCGGCTCGGAGAAGAGCTGGCACCACAGGATCTCGCCCGACAGCGTCGGCCGCAGGAACCGGGCCTTCTGCTCGTCGGTGCCGCTGCGCAGGATCGCCTCGCCGGCGAGCACGATGCCCTGGAGGTTCAGGTACGTCTGGACCTGGGCCTTGGCGCACTCCTCCGCCCAGATGGCGGCGTGGTCGCGGCCGAGACCCCGGCCGCCGTACTCGACGGGCCAGTGGATGCCCGCGTAGCCGGCGTCGTACATCCGGCGCTGCCACGCCCGGGCCTGGTCGTGGAACCGGGGCGGCATGATCGCGCCGAACGCGGGGCACGCCGTGCCGTCGGCCTTCGCCTCGGCGAGGAAGGCGGCGACGTCGCTGCGGAAGGTGTCGAGATCAGGCGCGTCGGCGACGGCGGGCTCGGTCGTGGTCTCGGTACCGCTCATGACGGGTCATTCTCCCGCAGGACGCCCTTGACGACCTTGCCGCTCGCGTTGCGGGGCAGCTCGCCCAGCACGATCAGGTCCTTCGGGTGCTTGAACCGGGCGAGCCGCTCGTTCAGCCAGTCACCCAGTGCCTCCGACGTCAGCGACGAGCCCTCGGCCAGCACGACGGCGGCGACCGGCACCTCGCCCCACTTCTCGTGGCCCCGCCCGTAGACGGCGACGTCGACGATCTCGGGGTGCGACGCCAGGACGTTCTCGACCTCGGCGCAGTACACGTTCTCGCCGCCCGAGATGATCATGTCCTTCTTGCGGTCGATCACCCAGACGAAGCCCTCGTCGTCCTGGCGGACCAGATCGCCGGAGTGGAACCAGCCGCCCTCGAACGCCTCGGCCGTGGCCTCCGGCTTGCGCCAGTAGCCCTGCATCAGGTTGGGGCCCCGGTAGATGATCTCGCCGACCTCGCCGGTGGCGACGTCGTTCATGTTCTCGTCGACGACCCGGTACTGGATCGTCGGGATCGGCTGGCCGACCGAGCCGAGCTTGCGCAGCGAGTCGGAGCCCCGCAGCACGCAGGTGATGGGCGACATCTCGGTCTGGCCGAAGACCGCCACGTTCATGGCGTTCGGGAAGCACTCCGACATCTGGCGAAGCAGCGACTCCGGCGCCGGCGCTGCGCCCCAGCTGATGATGCGCAGGGCGAGGTCGCGCTCGGCGATGCCGGGCAGCGCGCAGATCGCCTGCCACTGGGTCGGCACGTTGAACACGACCGTGGCCCGCTCCTTCTCCCAGGCGTCGACCGTCTGGGCGGCGTCGAACGCGCCGAGCGGGTGCATCACGGTGGGGATGCCGAGCACGAGGCTCGGGGCGATCGAGCCGAGACCGGCGATGTGGAACAGCGGCGCGGTGAGGAAGGCGACGTCGCTCTCGTCGGTCTGCTCCATGGCCCGGATGCAGGTCACCGACTGACTGAACAGGTTGACGTGGTCGAGCATGGCGCCCTTGGGGCGGCCCGTCGTGCCCGACGTGTACATGATCAGCGCCGGCGTGACCTCGGGGACGTCCGGGGCCTCGAAGCCGGCCGGGTCCTCGGCGATCAGGTCGGCCCACGACTCGGCGCCCTGCGCGGAACCGAGGGCGATCACCTGCTTGATCCGGCTCGTCTCCTGGGCGACGGCGGCGACCATCGGGGCCAGCGGCTCGTCGACGATCAGGACGTCGGCGTCGGCGTCCTCGGCGATGTAGGCGATCTCGCCGGGGGCCAGACGGATGTTGATCGGCACGGCCATGGCGCCGAGGGTGTTGATCGCCATCACGGTCTCGATGACCGCGGGCGAGTTCAGCGTCAGCAGGAGGACCCGGTCCCCGAACCCGACGCCACGGCGGGCCAGCGCGGCGGCGCCGGAGGTGGTGTGGGCGTGGAGGTCGGCCCACGTGGTGTCGGCGCCCAGGTAGCGCAGCGCGGTCGCGTCCGGGCGCATCGCGGCGTGGCCCGCGATCTGGTTCATCCAGTGGTTGCGACGGAGCGCGGCCGGGATCACCGGGGCATCGGGTCGGCAGTCGTGCTGTCCATGACCGCGAGTCTGTCAGAGTGGTTGGACAGCCAACAACCGTCACACCGATTCGGCAGCGAGCTGCCACACTGACCCGATGCCCCCGACGACCGACACCGGTGCGACCACGACCTCGGCGGGCGGCGCGCGCGGCGGCCCGGTGGGGTCCAAGGCGGCGAGGGCGGAACGCTCGACCGAGGCCATGCTCGACGCCGCGGTGGCGCTGATCGCCGAGGGCGGCCTCGCCTCGATGACGTTCGCGGCGATCAGCGAGCGCTCCGGATACAGCCGGGGCCTGGTCACGGCGCGGTTCGGTTCCAAGGACGGTCTCGTCGAGGCACTGATCCGGCGGGTCTGGGGCGAGCTGCACGACCTGGGCGTGGTGCCGCTGACGACCGACGGAAGCGGACTCGACAGCCTGCTGGCGCTGCTCGACGGCATCCGGGACGTGACCCGGGACGCGTCCCAGGACGCCCGGGCGCTCTACGCCCTGCTCTTCGAGTCCCTCGGCCAGGACGCTGCGCTGCGGGCCCGGATGGCCCGCTTCCACGACGCCATGCGCACCGACATCGCCGAAGCCCTGCGCCGGGGCCGCGACGACGGGTCGGTCCGCGACGACGTCGACCCCGTCCGGGGTGCCGCACTCGTCGTCGCCGCCATGGAGGGCGTCGCGTTCGGCTGGATGCTCGACCCCGACCCCGCCGCCGCCACCACCGCCTACGACGACCTCCGCGACCACGTCCGCTCCCGCTTCGGGGCCAGCTGATCCGCGGCGCTCAGCCCGTGTGTGAGCCGGCTCTGGCGACGCTGAGCTCCGCTCAGCCGGCGATGGCCCACCCGGCCCAGGTGAGGACCATGGCAACGCCGGCGGCGAACTGGACGGCGGCGGCGATGCCGATGCCCTTGAGCGTGGCCCACGTGGCCCGCCAGGCGGCGCCGGTGTCGCTGAGGCGCAGGTACTCGCTGGCGTAGATGCCGACCACGCCGCCGAGCGCGAAGCCGATCACCGGCACCACGAAGAACCCGATGACCGCGAGGACGAACCCGACGAGCACCGAGGTGCGCGACGCCCCCGCACCCCGGGCCGCCCGCGACGGCAGCACGAAGCCGGCAGCCGAGCCGGCCGCGCCGACCACGGAGATGACGACGAGGGCCGTCCACCCGACGGGGCCGAACCCGGTCATGATCCCGTAGGCGACCGCGGCCAACCAGATCAGGCCGATGCCGGGGAGCGCGGGCAGGATCGTGCCCGCCAACCCCACGGCCATGACGAGGCCGACGAGCACCGTGACCGCGGCATCGTCCATCGGCGGGGAACGCTACCGCCGCGACCGCGGCGCCTCGCGCCGGCCCCGCGGCTCGGCGCACGCAGTGGACGGGCGCCGGTCGCGGCGCAACCGGTACGTTCGCCCACGGCCGAGCCACGAGCCGCCGCTCGAACCGGGGGAACATCATGGATCCGATCGAACTGTCCGATGCGCTCTGGAACGGCGAGGTCACCACGGCCGACCACCACCCGGTGCGCGAGCTCGACGGGCTCGGCGAGGTCGCCGACGGCGTGGCGTTCGTGAAGAACCTGGCCAACTCGGCCGTGATCACCACCGGCGACGGGATGCTGGTCGTCGACACCGGCCACGCCCTCACCGCTCCCGGCATCAAGGACCGGATCCGGGGTTGGACCGACGAGCCGATGATGCGGGCCGTGTGGTCCCACGGCCACGTCGACCACGTGTTCGGCGTCGAGCTGTACGAGGCCGAGAACGCCGAGCGTGGGCTGCCGGCGCCGATCGTCCACGCCCACGAGGCGATGCCGGCCCGCTTCGAGCGCTACGCGCTGACCGCCGGCTACAACAGCGTGATCAACAGCCGCCAGTTCGGCCAGGACATCGACTGGCCGACGGTGTTCCGGGCCCCCGACCGCCTCCACGCCGCGTCGACCACGTTCAACGTCGCGGGGCTCGAGGTGATGTGCTTCCACGACAAGGGCGAGACCGACGACCACACGTGGACGTGGATCCCCGAGAAGAAGGTGCTGTGCACCGGGGACCTGTTCATCTGGGCGGCGCCGAACTGCGGCAACCCCCAGAAGGTCCAGCGCTACCCCCGGGAGTGGGCGATCGCCCTGCGGAAGATGGCGGCGCTCGAGCCCGAGTACCTGCTCCCCGGTCACGGCTGGCCGGTGATCGGGAAGGACCGGGTCCACGAGGCGCTGACCGTGACCGCCGGGTACCTGGAGTCGATCGTCGACCAGTCGTTGGCGCTGATGAACGAGGGCGCCCGCCTCGACGACCTGCTCCACACCGTGGCCCCGCCGCCGGAGCTGGCCGACAAGCCGTACCTGCAGCCGGTGTACGACGAGCCCGAGTTCATCGTGCGCAACATCTGGCGCCTCTACGGCGGCTGGTACGACGGCAACCCCGCCCACCTCCACCCGCCCCGCGAGCGCGAGCTCGCCGCCGAGCTGGCCGACCTCGCCGGCGGCGCCGCAGCGCTGGCCGGCCGGGCGAAGGAGGTGGCCGACCGCGGTGACCTGCGGTTGGCCGGTGCTCTGGCCGAGCTGGCCCGGGAGGCCGCCCCCGACGACGCCGACGTCGCCGCCATCCACAGCGACGTCTACGCGAAGCGCTCCGAGGCCGCGACCTCGACGATGGCCACCGGCGTCTACCGCTGGGCCGCCGGCCACACCCACGGCCCCGGCGGCCACACCCACTGACCCGGGAAGGGACGGGAGGGGTCACCCGACAACCCGAACTGGTCTACACGCGCCCGCTGGCGACCTGGAGGTTCCGCGCCAACCGTGTAGGCCAGAACGAAGCCGGCTGCGACCCACGCCACCGACAAGCCGGTTCTGGTCTACACGCGCCCGCTGGCGACCTGGGCGTTCGCGCCCCGCGAGGTAGACCAGAACGGATGTCGCGACGGTCAGCGGTCGAGCTGGAGGCGGGACCAGGCGTGGAGGGTGAGGGCGCCGAAGGCGAGGGGGATGACCGCAACGAGGGCGAGTTGGGGCGGGGACACGGTGTCGGGGTCGAGCGACCAGAGGGCGGGGGCGGCGACGGGGAACCAGGCGCCGACGCCGGCGACGGCCATGACCTGGGCGGTCGCGATGGTGACGATGGTCGTGGCGATGCCGGCGAGCAGGCCGCGGCCGAGGGTGGCGACCCAGGCGGCGGGCACGGCGAGCATGGCCGACAGCGCGACGAGCACGAAGAGTCGCACGAGCCCTCCCAGCGCCGCTCCGTCGGGTGCGCCCTCGCCACCGACCAGGCCTGCGGCCGCGACCACGGCGACCAGGAGCACGGCGACGACGATCGCCCACGCAAGGACCGTGAACAGCTTGGCGAGCACGATCGCCGGGCGGGACACCGGGAGCGCGAAGAGGCCGCTGATGGTGCCGTCGGCGAACTCCCGGCCGACGCTCCACGCCAGGACGACACCGAACCCGAGGACGGTCGCCGCCGCGGCGATCTGGGCGGCGACGCCGATCAGCCGGGTCCAGCCGTCCTCGTTGGCCAGGTCGCCGAGCTGGGCGACGATCTGCTCGTTGCCCGCCTCGGCAGCGGCGTTCATGGCGATGGCGAGCACGGCGATCCCGCCGACCAGCAGCAACGTGGCGCCTCGCACGACCCACGAGGCCGCGAGCTTCCGGGACTCGACCGCGAGTGCGGCGACCCACAGCCCGGTCACGACCGCACGTCTTCGTTGGCAGGGGCCGGGTCGCTCGGCCGGCCCGAGTCCTCAGGACGGGCCAGGTCGTCGGCGTGGACCAGCGCGAAGAACGCCCGCTCGATGTCGACGCCACCCGGGTCCAGCGATCCGACGACCCGGCCGCGGTTCACGACGGTGATGCGGTTCGCGACCCGGGCGACCTCGTCGAGGTGGTGGCTCGACACGAGGACCCCGGCGCCGCGGGCGGCCCGGCGTTCGAGCGACTCCCGGAGCAGGATCACGCCGGCCGGGTCGAGGGCGCTGGTCGGCTCGTCGAGCACGATGACATCGGGATCGTGGGCCAGCGCCCCGGCCACACCGAGGCGTTGGCGGTTGCCGGCCGACAGCACACCGGCCCGGACCGTGGCGTAGCGCTCGATGCCGTGCTCGTGCAGCGCGCGCTCGACGAGCTCGGGGATCGACGACGTCGGCACACCGTGGAGCCGAGCGGCGACCGCGAGGTTCGTGCGGGCGTCGAGCTCGGGGTAGACGAGCGGGTGGTCGACGACATGGCCGACGCGTCGCCAGGTGGACGCAGCGGCGTCACGGAGGTCGCACCCGTCGAGGCGGACGGTGCCGGCCTCGGGGCGCAGCATGCCGAGCAGGAGGCGCATCAGCGTCGTCTTGCCGGCGCCGTTCAGCCCGACGAGCGCGTGGACCTCGCCGGGCGCGACGTCGAGGCTGACGTCGTGCACGCCGGCGCCGCCGGGGAACACCCGGCGGAGGCCCTCGGCGGCGATCCGGGGATCAGCCACGACGACGCGACGACCGTCGGCAAACGTGCACGGATCGCATCGTAGCCAGAGGAACGGCAGTCTCTGCCACATGGCATGCGCCGCCGCTCCACGCGGCGCTCGACGCTGGCTACGACGTCGGGCGCACGGGTAGGCATGGGGCCGACGCGACGGGGAGGAACTCATGGCCGACGAGCAGGACCTGGTGGTGCGGACCGATGCCGATGGTGTCGCCCGACTCACGTTGAACCGGCCGGACAAGCTCAACGCACTCAACCCTGCCGTGTTCATGCGGCTGCGCGAGCACCTGGACGACCTGGCCGAGGACGACACGGTCCGGTGCGTGGTCTTGGCCGGGGCCGGGCGGGCGTTCTGCGCGGGCCACGACCTCGACGCCATCGCCACCCGGGAGCCGGCGCCGAGCCCCCACTTCGAGCCCGAGACCGTCGACGCGCTCGAGAACCTGCCGAAGCCGACGATCGCCCGGATTCAGGGCCACTGCTACACGGGCGGCCTGGAGCTGGCGCTCGGCTGTGACCTGCTGGTGGCCGGCCGGTCGGCCAAGCTCGGCGACACCCACGGCCAGTGGGGCCTGGTCCCGGTGTGGGGGATGTCGGTGCGGTTGCCCGAGCGGGTCGGCCGGGCCAGGGCGAAGGAGCTGATGTTCACGAGCCGCCGCATCGACGGCCCGACCGCCGCGGACATCGGGCTCGTCGACCACTGCGTCGCCGACGACGACCTCGACGACACGATCGGCCGCCTCGCCGCCGAGATCGTGGCGAACTCCCCCGGGACCAACCGGATCGTGAAGGCCCTGCTCGGTGACCGGACCGAGCGCACCCGCACCGAGGCGCTGCGCCACGAGCGCGAGCTGCCCCACGGCCGCCCCGAGGACATGGCCGAGCGCATGCGCGCCGGCGGACGCGGCTGAGCGACCGGGCGCGGCCGCCAGGACGCGACCGCCCGAAGGCGTCAGACGCTCGCCGCCGAGGTGAGCTCGCTGCGGCCGGGCTCGCGACCGGCCACCGGATCACGGACGAGGCGGCGGCCGAGGAGGGCGCGGGCCGAGCCGAAGGCCGCGAGGGCGGCGGCCAGGTGACCGCCGAACCAGAGCAGGTACACGAGCCACCCGCGATCGCGGATCGAGGCGTTCTCGTCGACGAGCACCCAGCCGAGGATCGCCGCGGGCACCAGCGTGGCGACGAGGCTGTACACCCCGAGGCC
Organism: Actinomycetota bacterium; assembly: GCA_034211175.1. Classification (GTDB taxonomy): domain Bacteria; phylum Actinomycetota; class Acidimicrobiia; order Acidimicrobiales; family CAIXPF01; genus JAXHUH01. The sequence goes on along the minus strand of JAXHUH010000212.1, from coordinate 3,239 downwards.
GAGCGCGTAGGCACCCCACGGGTCGAGGCGACCGAGCTCCGGCGAGATCGCCGACCGTCGGAGCGCGCCGGCCATCACCCAGCCGGCCAGCACGGCGAGCACCAGCTGGTAGGCGACGCCGAGACCACCGAACCGCACCTCGGACAGGTCACCGACCGAGCCCGAGGCGCCGGCCCGCGAGATGAGCAGGACGGGCCAGAGACCGACGAGCGCGACGCCCACGGCTGCGGCTACACCCTGCAGCGTGCGGGAGCGGCCGGTCACGGCGAGCCGTCCTTGCGCAGCACCACGGAGTCGATCACGGTGCCGTCGGTCGTGATGGCCCGCACGTCCATCACGTCGCCGTCGATGTCGACGAGCACGAACTCGAGGGTCGCCTCGGCGTGGGCGGTGAAGTCGCTGTGGCCGACGCGCGTCAGCTTGGCCCCGGCCCCGCTGACGATCCACACGACGCCGTCCTGTGGCGTGGTCCGCTCGTAGTCGTGGTCGTGCCCGGCGAAGGCGATGTCGACGCCGTAGCGGGCGAACAGCGGCTGAACGGCATCGCGGACCTGCATCTGTGAACCGTGCGACCCGGACGAGTACGGCGGCTGGTGCATGAGCCCGACCTTCCAACGGGCGTCCGAGGCGGCCAGCACCTGCTCGAGCCACGCGATCTGCTCCGGCCCGCCTCGCCGGTGGCGAGCGGGATGGTCGTGTCCAGGACGAACACCTCCATCGGGCCGTGCCGAGCGGTGTAGTAGGTGCCGGGCTTGCCGAAGCGGCGGATCTGCGCCTCGATCTCCTCGACGGCGTACTCGCTCTTCTTCTCGCTGATCTCGTGGTTGCCGATGGCCAGCTCCCACGCCACGCCGGCGTCGATCAGGCCGGCGTAGGGCTCGGCGAACACCTGCTCCCAGCGGTCGTCGATGCTCCCGTAGTACGAGATGTCCCCGGCGAGGAGGACGAGGCCGTACGGCGTGCGCTGGTAGGTCCGGGCCGTCTGCTCGGCGACCGCCATCTGGTTGCGCCCACCGGTCCCGTTGTCCCCGAGCACCGCGAACCGGATCCGGTCGTCGGTCGTCGTCCACGCGTGCGGCTCGAGCGTGATGTCGGGCGGTGAGCCCCACACGAAGTCCTCGCCCCACCGGAGGCGCTCGTACAGGAACGCCCGCAGCGACCCTCCCGCGGCCAGCGTGAGGGTGGCGCCTCCGGCCAGGCCGAGCAGTCCCCGACGGGTGAAGCGCTTCTGGTCGGCGAGTTGAGCGGGCATGGTCCCCCGACCTCCCGACCCCAGCCTCGGCGGGAGGCCTGCGGGCGACCAGAGGCCAAGGACCGGACCCGGGGCCCTCCGTCCGCCGCGCTCCCCCGGTCGGCCTCGTTCTGGTACGCGCCGACGACCATGCGCTGGCGCAGACGCGTACCGGTTCGGGTCAGGTGGGGTGGCGGGAGGGTGGCGCGGTGGTGATGGGGGGTGGGTCGTTGGTGACCCGGGGGAGGCGGCGGACCTTGTAGGTCAGCGTGACCAGGTGGGTCCAGATGCGGTCGCAGTCGAGGATCACGCCCCGCTCCCCTCGCCCACCGGCTCCAGCCGCAGCGAGCGGCGCCCGTCGAGGGTGATCTCCACGTCGGCCCCGCCGGCGCCGTCGGCGACCACCTCGGAACCGTCTGCGCCATCGGCGTCCACCAGGCGGTAGCGGGCACCGGGCAACAGCTGGGTCAAGCCGAGGTGCACGGCGTTCCCGATCGACTCGCCCCGCGGTTCGAGCACGAGGTCGAGCGCCTGGCCGTCGTTCGAACGGGCAAGGACCACGAGGACGTCGTCCCACGCCGTGTCGGCCAGGACCGGGCCCTCGGGTGCGACGTAGCCGCGCTGGTTGAGGTCGGACAGGCCGAGCGGGGTCGACCATCGCACGATCAGGTGGCCGCTGAACGCCGACGACCCGGCGGCGAGCGGACGCGCCGGCCAACGCTCACCGGTGGCGCACTGGCGCTCGGCGCCGTCGATCGCGGCCTCGGCCAACGCGTCGTCATCGACCATCCGGGCGCCACCGATCACCTTGTTCCAACCGGGCAGCGAGCTCGACCGGGTGCGGTGGCGCTCCAGCTCGGGCGGCATCTCCAGCGGCAGGGTCCCGTCGGTGACCATCGTCGACAGCCCGGCCATGGCCGGCGCCGCCTTGCGCAGGTCGAGCGCCCGGGCCCGGCGGCCGTGGGCCGGGAGGATGTCGGCGAAGCGGCCGGTCCCGTTGGCCGTGTAGTGGCCGCCCGGCACCTCACCGGTGTCCCACGACAGGCCGACGTGGTTGGAGCGGATGTGGGCGTAGGTGCCGTCGGGGGTCAGGTACTCCTGCTCGAGCGTCTCGCGCCAGCGGTCGCGGTTGCGCTCCCACAGGTCGGTGCCGTGCAGCGTGTCGTGGCCGTACATCGACTGGGCCCCCATCACGTTGCACACGGTGAACGACCAGCCGGGCTCGCACGGGTAGAAGCCGAGCGTGCTGCGCTCGTAGTTGGCGTGCACGGCGTCGACGATCGAGTGGTGGTCGTAAGCGAACTCCCGCCCGTCCTTCCACACGAAGGTCAGCGAGCCGGGCTCGTCGAAGCGGGTCGAGCCGGTGGCGGCCTCGTAGATGTTGAGCACGTCGCCGAGGAACGCCGAGAACATGATGTTGTCCCGGGCGATCGGGTCGGGGTTGGCGTCGAGGTTGCCGAGCACGTTGAGCGTGCGCCAGTACCGCCACACCCGCAGGTCGGTGTGCTTCTCGACGAGGCGGCCGAGGGCGTCGGTGATCTGGTGGGGTGCGTTCGGCAGGTAGTTGGCGGCGTAGAGGCTGAGCGCCCAGCAGTGGGCGTTGAGCTGGTAGCGCAGCTGGGTGCCGCCGTGGAACTGCTCGCCCCAGTCGAGGCCCCGGAGGCCGTCGTCGGGCTGGAGGGCGAGGTCGTAGCACCAGCGCAGCAGCTCGGCGTCCATGGCGTTGGGCTCCCGACGGGTCGGGACCCGCTCGGGGAGCTCGACCGCCGAGAGGTACTCGTTGATGTCGGCGACCTCGGCCCGCTTGGTCCGGAACCGGTGCTCGAACTTCCACACGGCGACGCCGACGAGCAGCGCCGCCAACAGGTACACGACGGCGATGCCCGGCCCCCACGTCGTCCCCTCGTCGAGCACGAGGCGGGGCGCGTCGACCATGGCCCACGCAGCGAGGGCGGAGCCGAGCCACACGGCAGGGATGGCGGCGTGGAAGCTGAGGCCCCACCACAGC
>JAXHUH010000211.1:0-22832 GCA_034211175.1 Actinomycetota bacterium | reverse complement strand
GGCGGTGGTCGACGTCGTGTCCCCGGTCCCGCCGGCCACGGTGGTCGTGGTCTGGCGCGGCAGCGCCGCGGGCACGAGCTCGCCGAGGCTCTCCTCGTCGGCCCCGTCGCCGGCGGTGGTCGTCGTGGTCGACTCCTCGTCGGAGGGCTCCCCGACGGTCGTCGTGGTCGACTCGTCGTCCGTGCCTTCCGTGTCGTCGCCGCTGTCGACCGTGGTGGTCGTGACGGCGTCGGCGACGCCCGGAGGCAGGCGTCGCTCGAACACGGGCCGGAAGCGCAGCTCGGCGGTCTGGCCCACGAGCTCGAGCGCCCGGTCCTGGTCGTCGACGCCCGGGAGCTGGACGACGATGTTCTCGCCCTGGCGGGTGATGTCGGGCTCGGCGACGCCGAGCGCGTCAACGCGGCTGCGGATGATCGAGATCGCCTGGTTCAGGCGCTCCTCGTCGACGTCCTCGGTCGGCTGGAGCACGACGGCGACGCCGCCCTGCAGGTCGAGACCGAGCAACGGCCGCCAGCTCGACGCCAGTGCCAGCGCCAGGCCGACGATGGTCACGACGATGATGCCGACGAGTGACGGAACGCCGGCCCGTCTCATGGCGCGCGCAAGCGTTCGCCGGCCGGGGCCTGTGTCACGAGTTGTCGTCCTCCTCGGCGCCCGCCGCGTCGTCCTCGTCCTCGCTCTCTCCGTCGTCACTGTCGTCGACGTTGTTGAGCTTCTCGGCGACACCACGCACCGACATGCGGATCTCGATCTGGGGTGCGATCTCGACGAACAGGTCGTCGCCGACCCGCTCGGTGACCGCCCCGTAGATGCCGCCGGAGGTGACGATGTCGTCGCCGGCGTCGATCGACGACATCATCCGATCGCGCTCCTGGGCCTGCCGCCGCTGGGGACGGATCAGGAACCAGTACATGAGCCCGAGGAAGACCAGCGGGAAGAGAAGTTCCATGTCAGAGCGCTCGAGGATCGGGGTCGGGGGAACCGGGAACGAAGCGTTGGGAGGTTAGCCGCCCGGCACGGCTCGGACACGTCATCCGGCAGGTCAACCGACAGATTCAGCCCCAGGCGTCGGCGACCTCGGCGCGAAGGGCGTCGAACGTGCCGTCGCCGATGGCCTCGCGCATGCGCCGCACGAGCTCCAGGGTCCACCACAGGTTGTGGAGCGTGACGATCCGGGCCGCGGTCGGCTCGTGGACCAGCAGCAGGTGCCGCAGGTAGCCCCGCGAGTAGCGCTCGAGGCCGGGCGCGGTGCCGGCCGGGTCGATCGGCGAGTCGTCGCGGGCGAAGCGGGCGTTGCGCAGGTTGATCTTGCCCTCGGCCGTCAGCACACCGCCGTGACGGGCGAGGCGGGTCGGTAGGACGCAGTCGAACATGTCGACCCCACGGGCGACGCTCTCGACCAGGCCGACCGGATCGCCCAGGCCCATGACGTAGCGGGGCCGGTCATCGGGCAGTGTCGCGGTCACGACCTCGAGGGCGGGCAGCATCTGCGAGCGGTCCTCCCCCACCGAGAACCCGCCGGCGGCGTAGCCGTCGAAGTCGATCTCGGTGATCGCCTCCGCCGACGCGGCCCGCAGGTCGTGCTCGACCCCGCCCTGGACGATCCCGAACTGCACCTGGTGGGCCGGCACCCGCCCGCGGTCGAGTCCGTCGAGGAACGCGCGGCGGGCTCGGGCGGCCCAGCGGTGGGTCCGCTCGGTGGCGTCGACGACGACCTGGCGGGCGCTCGGCAACGGCGGGCAGATGTCGAGCGCCATCTGGATGTCGGCGCCGAGGTCGCCCTGCACCTCGACCGCCAGCTCGGGGCTGAGCAGGTGGGTCGTCCCGTCGTAGGTCGAGCGGAACGAGGCGCCGGTCTCGTCGACCTTCGGCTCGAGCGAGAACACCTGGTAGCCGCCCGAGTCGGTGAGCACGTGCCCGTCCCACGACATGAACGAGTGGAGCCCTCCGAGGTCGCGCACGACGTCGGCGCCGGGGCGCAACATCAGGTGGTAGGTGTTGGCGAGCACGAAGTCGGAGCCGAGCCACTCGAGGTCGGCAGCGGTGAGGAGCCGGACCGCGGCCCGGGTGCCGACCGGCATGAACGCCGGCGTCGGGAACGAGCCCCGTGGCGTGTGCACCTCACCGGTGCGGGCGCCCCCGCACGTCGCCTTCACCTCGAACCGGCACCGCCGTTCGCTCACGTGTCTCCTCGCCCGGGCTCGTGCATCCGGTCGAGCAGCATGGCATCCCCGAACGACAGGAAGCGGTAGCCCTCGGCCAGCGCCTCCTCGTAGATCGAGCGCCACCGGGGGCCGACGAACGCGGCGACCAGGGCGAGCAGCGACGAGTGGGGCACGTGGAAGTTGGTGAGCAACCGGTCGACGACCGCGAACCGGTAGCCGGGCGTGATGAACAGCTCGGTCGAGCCGCTCACCTCACCGGTCGCGGCCCACGACTCCAGCGCCCGCACCACCGTCGTGCCGATCGCCACGACCCGGGCCGCCCCCTCGATCGCCTCGATCGTCGGCAGCGGGACGGTGTAGCGCTCGGCGTGCATCACGTGGTCCTCGACCCGCTCGGCCGTGATCGGCCGGAACGTGCCCGCGCCGACCTCGAGCTCGACCGTGGCCACGCCGACGCCCCTCGCTCGCACCGCGTCGAGCAGCCCGGGCGTGAGGTGCAGCCCTGCGGTCGGAGCGGCGACCGACGCCGGCCGGCGGGCGTAGACGGTCTGGTAGCGGTCCGGGTCGTCGAGCGCGGTCGTGATGTAGGGCGGCAGCGGGACCGCGCCGTGACGGGCGAGCACGTCGAGCACGGGTTCGTCGCCGCCGACCTCGACGACCCACTCCCCCGCGTCGTCCCGGCTCACGGTGGTCACCCCGATCCCGGGCGCGCCGTCGAACGCGAGGCGTTCCCCGACCCGCAGGCGGCGGCTGGGGCGCAAGAGCGCGCTCCACCGCCGGTCGGCCAGCTCCGACAGCAGCAGCATCTCGACCGCGCCGCCGCTCTCTCGCCGCAGGGCGACCCGGGCGGGGATGACCCGCGTGTCGTTGACCACCAGCAGGTCACCGTCGTCGAGCAGGTCGGGCAGGTCCGCGACGTGTCGGTGCTCGACGTGGGTCGTGCGGTCGACGAGCAGGCGCGCCGCGTCCCGCGGCTCGACGGGCGACTGGGCGATCGCGGCGTCGGGCAGCTCGTAGGCCAGGTCCGAGCGTTCGATCGTCGCCTACCCGAACAGCTGCTGGGGGTCCTGGGGCGCCTCGAGCCCGAGGTGGGCCCAGGCCGCGGGTGTGGCGCAGCGACCCCTCGGGGTGCGCTCCATCAGGCCCTCGCGGATGAGGAACGGCTCGTGGACGTCCTCGACCGTCTCCGTCGGCTCGGCCACGCTGATCGCCAGGGTCGACAGCCCGACCGGGCGGCCGCCGTAGCGGACGCACAGCACGTCGAGGATGGCGCGGTCGACCTTGTCGAGACCGCGGTCGTCGACCTCGAAGAGCGTGAGCCCGGCGTGGGCGGTGGCCGAGTCGACCACGCCCGTGGCCCGCACCTCGGCGAAGTCACGCACCCGGCGCAGCAGCCGGGTGGCGATGCGGGGCGTTCCCCGGGCACGCCGGGCGATGGCGGCCGCTCCGCCGTCGTCGATGGCCACGTCGAGGATGGCCGCCGCCCGGCGAACGATCGCCTCGAGCTCGTCGTGCTCGTAGTAGTCGAGGCGGGCGACGTGGCCGAAGCGGTCACGCAGCGGACCCGTGATCAGGCCGGTGCGGGTGGTGGCGCCGACGAGCGTGAACGGGGGCAGCTCGAAGCGCAGCGTGCGGGCAGCCGGGCCCTGGCCGAGGACGATGTCGATCGCGTAGTCCTCCATCGCCGGGTAGAGGACCTCCTCCACCGAGCGGGACATGCGGTGGATCTCGTCGATGAACAGCACGTCGCCGGGCTCGAGCTTCGAGAGGATCGACGCCAGGTCGCCGGCACGCTCGAGCGCGGGACCGGAGGTGATGTGCATCTCGACGCCCATCTCCTCGGCGACGATGCCGGCGAGCGTCGTCTTGCCGAGACCGGGCGGGCCGCAGAAGAGCAGGTGGTCGGCGGACTGGCCCCGGCGCTTGGCGGCACCGAGGATGATGGCCAGGTGCTCCTTGAGCTGGCGCTGACCGACGAAGTCGTCGAGGCGACGCGGGCGCAGGCCGACGTCGTCGCCGGCGTCGGCGTCCAGCTCCTCGGGGGTGAGGATCTCCTCCCTCATCGGGCGTCGCTCCCCTCTGCCATCGCCTCACCAACCATCAGGTCACGGCCAGCCGGCGCAGCGCCGTGCGCAGCATCGCCGAGGCGTCCTCGCCGTCGGGCACGTCCTTGAGCGCCGAGCGGATCTCGTCGGGCCCGTAGCCGAGCTCGGCGAGGGCGGCGCGCACGTCGTCCGACGGCTCGCCGACCACGACGGTCGGCGCGCCGGCGTCGCCGTTGGCCGACGCACCGGCGGCCACGACGGACGTGAGATCGAGGCGATCGCGCAGCTCGACGAGGAGCCGCTCGGCGGTGCGCTTGCCGACCCCGGGCACCAGGCACAGGGCGGCGAGGTCCTCGTGGGCCACGATCCGGCCGAGCTCGTCGGGGCCGTGGACCGACAGGATGGCGAGGGCGAGCGCAGGGCCGACCCCGTGGGCCCGCAGCAGCGTCTCGAAGCAGGTCCGCTCGGCCCGGGACGCGAAGCCGTAGAGCGTCTGGGCGTCCTCGCGGATGTGGTGGTGGACCCACACGAAGACGGCTGCACCGGCCTCGCCGAAGGCCAGCGACGACGCCGGCGCCACCGTCACCCGGTAGCCGACACCACCGCACTCGACGAGGAGCTCGCCCTCGGACGGCGCCTCGACGAGCGAGCCCCGCAGCGAGCCGATCACGAGCGCGCTCCCCCGACCGCGGCGAGATCGAGCGATGCCCGGGCGACGTGGCACAGGGCCACCGCCGCGGCATCCGCCGCATCGGCCGGACGTGGCGGTCTCGACAACCCCAGCAACGTCTGGATCATGGTCATGACCTGCTCCTTGGGGGCGCGGGCGTTCCCCGTCACCGCGTCCTTCACCTGGTTCGGCGAGTACTCGGTCACCGGGCGCTCACGCCGGCCGGCCTCGGCCATCACCAGTCCGCTCGCCTGCCCCACCGACATCGCACTCTTGACGTTGACGCCGAAGAGCACGCGCTCGATCGCCACCGACGCCGGGTCGAACTCGTCGAACAGCTCGCCGATGTCGACCGACAGCGCGGCGAGGCGCACGGAGAGCGGGTCCTCGGGTGGGGTGCGGAGCACGCCGAGCGCCCGCACGATCGAGCGCGTGCGGTGGGTCTCGAGGACCGCGTAGCCGCAGCGGGACACGCCGGGATCGATGCCGAGCACGAACACCTGTACGAGGCTAGATCGTCGAGCGCCGTCGGCGGTGGACCCCGGGACGGGTGTTTCGGATCGATGACCACGGGGCAACGCGAGGTCATGCGAATCATCCAGCGGATCATCAGCATGTTCACGCGTTCGAGCGGTGGCCACCACGGTCGCCCGGCCCGTACGACCACCACGACCACGCGTCGCCGCTCCGGCGGTGGCCTGGGGAGCCTCGTGCGGCGCTTCCTCCGCTGATCGACCTGGAGCGGCTCGTGACCGTCGGCACCGTCGCCGGCGAGCCGCCGGCTCGGTGAGCGGCTGACGTCTCACGCAGACGCGAAGAGTGCCTCCTGGGCGATGACGACGCCACGTGCCGTCGTCGAACGCCACATCAGGAGGCACTCTTCTTCGCGTCCGGCGCCGCGTGCGTCGGTGATGCCCGCCGCTGGGCGCCGGCGAGCCTCAGCCGGCGTCGACCTCGCCGCCGTTCGGGACCTCGTCGCCGTTCGGGACCTCACCGGCACCCGGGTCACCGCGATCCGGAGCAAGGACCCCGAGCCCGGCGAGGACGCGCGACCGCACGTCCTGCAGGGTCCAGAAGGGCCCGTAGGCCCCGTCGAGCGCGTACCCGTCGAGGTGGAAGTGGGGCGGGTCGTCGTCCTCGGTGCCCCAGACGCGGCGTGCGACGAACGTCGTTCGCTCCCCGCGCCGACCAGCGGACGCAGGGAGGAACGCTCAGCACGTCGGAGCCGGCCGTCGCCGGCCCGGGGCCGTCATCGCCCCGGTTCGTCGGCTGCAGCGGCGTCGCGGAAGCCGCGGACGACCTCGGCCAGCTCCGTCGCCGAGCGGAAGCTGAGCCCGGTGATCGACCGGTAGGCGAACACCACGATGCCGTCCGGGTCGATCACCACGGCGGAGCGGCGGTAGAAGCCGAGCGGCCCGAGGATGCCGTACGCCTCGCCGACCTCGAGGTCGGTGTCGGCGAGCAGCGGGAACCCGAACGGGCCGTGGAGGCCGGCGAAGCCCTCGTGGCTCTCGACCGACTGCGGGCTGAGCGCCAGGACCTTCGCGCCGACCTGACCGAAGATCGACAGGTCGGCCGTGTACGACGTGAGCTGCTCGGTGCACACGACCGTGTTGTCCTCGGGGTAGAAGATCAACACGACGGGGCTGCCCCGGAACTCGGACAGCGTGAACGTGCGGCGCCCCTCGGGCGTGCCGTCGGTCCCGTCGAGCTCGAAGTCGGGCGCCTGCGTGCCGACCTGCACGAGCGGTCGCATCGGCACGACGCTCAGGCCTCGACGGCTTCGAGCACGTGGTCGGGGATGTCGAAGTTGGCGTACACGTCGTTGACGTCGTCGTGATCGTCGAGGGCGTCGATGAGCCGCAGCACCCGCTTGGCGGCATCCGCGCTGTCGAGGGGCACGGTGTTGGTCGCCAGCATGGTGACGTCGGCCGACTCGATCGTGATGCCGGCGGCCTCGATGGCCTCGCGCACCGCCGTGTGGTCGGTCGGGGCGGTGGTGACCCGCCAGGTGTCGCCCTCCTCGACGATGTCCTCGGCCCCGGCCTCGAGCGCCGTCATCATGAGCTCGTCCTCGTCGGCCGCCGTCTTGGCGACCATCACGATGCCCTTGCGCTCGAACTGCCACGCCACGGCGCCCGGCTCGGCGAGCGAGCCGCCGTTCTTGGCGAACAGGTTGCGCACCTCGGCGCCGGTGCGGTTGCGGTTGTCGGTGAGGGCCTCGACGTAGAGCGCCACGCCCTCGGGGGCGTAGCCCTCGTAGTTGACCGGCTCGTAGGTGACGCCCTCGAGCTCGCCGGTCGCCCGCTTGATGGCGGTCTCGATCGTGTCGAGCGGCACCGAGGCGTCGCGCGCCTTCTGGTACATCGTCCGCAGCGTCGGGTTCATGTCCGGGTCGCCGCCGCCGTTGCGCGCCGCGACCTCGACCTGGCGGATCAGCTTGGCGAACAGCTTGCCCCGAGCCTTGTCCGCCGCCCCCTTCTTGTGCTTGATCGTCGCCCACTTGGAGTGGCCTGACATCGTGCACCTCCTCTCTGCAGCTACCAGCTCAGCAGCTCGTGGACCCGAGTGTCGTCGGAGAGCTCGGGATGGAACGCGCTGGCCACGATGGGCCCCTGCCGACACAGCACGGGCCCGCCGTCGACCTCGGCGAGCACCTCGACGTCGGGACCGACCCGTTCGACGACCGGCGCCCGGATGAACACGGCACGCAGCGGCTCACCGAGCCCGGTCACGTCGAGGTCGGCCTCGAACGAGTCGACCTGGCGACCGTAGCCGTTGCGGCGCACCGTGACATCGAGCGCGCCGAACGACCGCTGGTCGGGACGGCCGTCGACGACCTCGTTCGCCAACAGGATCATGCCCGCGCACGTGGCCAGTGTGGGCACCCCGTCGGCGATGGCCTCGCCCAGGGGGCCCCACAGGTCGTTGCGCTCGAGCATCATCGAGATCGTCGTCGACTCGCCGCCGGGCAGCACCAGCCCGTCGACCCCGTCGACGTCGGCCGGCACGCGAACCGCCCAGGCGGTCGCGCCGACCGAGCGCAGCATGGCGAGGTGCGGGGTCGCCGCGCCCTGGACCGCGACGACGCCGATCTTGCGACCGGCCAGTGGTTCAGTCGTGTCGAGCCCGGTGCCCACCTGGGGGCACCGCCTCACCGGCGCGGGGCACGCTCACCAGCCCCGTTCGGCGAGGTGGGTCTCGACCGTGCCCACGGCCTCACCGCTCATCGCCGGCCCGAGGCCACGGCTGACCTTGGCGAGGATGTGCGGGTCGCGGAAGTTGGTCGTCGCCTCGACGATCGACTTCGCGCGGGGCGCGGGGTTGTCGCTCTTGAAGATGCCCGAGCCCACGAACACGGCCTCGGCACCGAGCTGCATGACCAGCGCGGCGTCGGCCGGGGTGGCGATGCCGCCGGCGCAGAACAGCGGGACCGGCAGCTTGCCGGTCTCGGCGATCTCCTGGACCAGCGGCAGCGGGGCCTGGAGCTGCTTCGCCCAGTCGAACAGCTCGGCGCTGTCGGCCTGGGTGACGCGGCGCAGGTCCCCGAGGATCTGGCGCAGGTGGGTCACGGCCTCGGACACGTCGCCGGTGCCGGCCTCGCCCTTCGAGCGGATCATCGCCGCGCCCTCGGAGATGCGCCGCAGGGCCTCGCCGAGGTTGGTGGCGCCGCACACGAACGGGGCGGTGAACGCCCACTTGTCGATGTGGTGGCGCTGGTCGGCCGGGGTGAGGACCTCGCTCTCGTCGATGTAGTCGACGCCGAGGGCCTCGAGGATCTGGGCCTCGGTGAAGTGGCCGATGCGTGCCTTGGCCATGACCGGGATGGTGACCGCGGCCTTGATGCCCTCGATCATCTCCGGGTCGCTCATGCGCGCGACCCCGCCGTCGCGACGGATGTCGGCGGGCACACGCTCGAGCGCCATCACCGCGGCCGCGCCAGCGTCCTCGGCGATGCGTGCCTGCTCGGGGGTGACGACGTCCATGATGACGCCGCCCTCGAGCATCTGGGCCAAGCCGCGCTTGACCCGGAACGTTCCGGTCTCCCGACCGCGTGCCTGCTCTGCCATGACCCTCAGTCTACGCGGTCGGCGGACCCCGACCCGAAGCGGTTGCCGCAGGGGTTCACGAGGCAGTTCACGATGCGAGCAGGTCGGCGGCCACGGTGGCGTCGAGCGGTGTGGTCCGGCCGGCGCGAGGCATCTCGACCCAGGTCCGGCCCGGGCCGAGGACGATCTCGCCGCCGTCGGCGCCGGTGATCACCCACGGGGCGTCGGCGTCGGCGCGGGTCCACGTGCCGGTCCTCATCGTGCCGTCGACACCGAGCACGGTGGCCCCGCCCTCGCCCACCGTCTGCGCCTCGGGCGAGCCGCGATCGGCGGCACTGGTGCCGTAGACCGTGTCGAGGACGACGACGTTGCCCGGGGCGATCGTCCGATCGTCGCTGTCGACCGTTCGCACGCCGTCCTGGAAACGCACCCAGCCACCGGCGGCGTCGTCCCAGACGAACTGGACCCGTGCGCCGTAGTCGATCGAGACACCCGGCACGGCCTCGCCACCGGTGCCGCCGTCGGCGGCGAGCGTGAACGGCATCGACACCGGGGGGCCGTCCTCGGGGGCGTAGCCGAAGAGCGCCTCGGTGCTGGTCATGAGGTTGTGGGTGCCGGGCCGGCCCGACTCCCGGTAGTACTCGCCGCCGGCGGCGCTGCCGTGGCCGACGTCGATGAGATCCGCGCTGCGCACGGCCGACATCACCGTGGGGTTGCCACCCGAGTTGGCGAACAGGGGGGTACCGAACGCGGTGACGAACGGCGGGTCGCTGGTACGGGCCGAGCGGACCGGGCCGACGACCTCGGCGTCGGACGAGTGGAACACGGCGGCGAACCGGGTGATCCCCTCGACCCGCAGCTCGAAGACGATGTCGGCGACACCGAGGCCGGCCTGGGGCCTGGCCTGGCGGTGGTTGTCGATCTTGACGACGAGCGCCGGGCGGTCGAGGTCGGTGCCGGCGTCGACCTCGAGGCCGGTGAGCGGCGCCGTCGGGAGCGCGACCGCGGTCGTCGTCGTCTCCTCGGCCGTGGTCGTGGTCGCCTCGGTCGTGGTCGTCGTCTCCGCCACCGTCGTCGTCGTGGCGTCGTCGTCGTCACCGCTGCCGCAGGCCACGGTCGCGGCGGCGAGGGCGCCGATGAGCACGACGGAACGGAACCGGGGGACGTGGGACACGGGTGTGGCTGCTCCTGGGAGGGGGGCTTCTGGTCGAAGCAGGTCGATCAATCTAGAGGCTCGGAACCGGCGTTCGGCAGCGCGCCGTCGGCGTCGGCACCCGTGCCCACCGTGGCGATGCGGGCGACATCACCACTTGTGGGGACCAGCTCGAACCAGGTGGTACCGGGGTCGAGCGCGATCGGTTCACCATCGGTGGTGAACAGCTCGGTCGACGCGGCGGCCGACGCCTTCGACCAGGTCCCCTCGACCGCGCCGCCGGCGGTGAGGACGAGCACCTCACCCGAGCCGACCAGCTCGGCCTCGGGCACCGACGAGCCGGCCGGGTCGACGAGGCCGGTGTCGACGTAGGGCACCCGCTGGACGACGACGTTGGCTGCGGTGAGCGCCCGGCCGTCCGCGTCGGTGTGGGCGCGGTCGCCGATCGAGCGGCGCCAGACACCGCCGCCGGCCCCTGCGGCCGCGTCCTCGGCGGCGTCCGCGCTCGCGGCCGGGTCCCAGGTCCAACGCACGACCCGGCCGCCGCCGCTGTAGCGGATCTCCGCGGCCTCGAGCGGCGTACCGGCCGGCACGTCGGACGGATCGCGCCACGTCAGCGCAGCCGGCGGGGCGCTCCCCCGCTCGGCGGCCGCCGTGCGCAGCGTCGCCGGGTCGGCGACCAGGCGGTAGGGCGAGGGGACGCCGTCGAGCTCGTCGTAGGCACCGGGTGCGGCGTCCCAGCGGAGATCGACCAGCGGCGCCGAGGCGAGCTGGGACAGGAACACCTCGTTGGCGCCGGACATGGCGAGCAGCGGCTCGCCGAGCTCACCGAGGATGGCCGCGTCGGTGGAGCGGCCCGAGCGGACGGGGCCGACCAGCGCCGGGTCGGTGCTCCAGAACACGGCCAGCATCCGGGTCGTGCCGCCCTCGACCATCTCGACGTAGACGCGGTCGGCGTCGGCGACACCGATCGGCGGGTGGGCGGCGGGGTCGCTGTCGTCGATCTTGACCGCCAACGCCGGCCGGGACGGGTCGAGGTCGGTGGCGAGGCCGGTCAACGGCGCCGACGGGCGCTGGTCGACGGCCACGGTGGTCGTCGACGCAGGGGAAGCGGTCCCGGCGTCGTCCGCCGGCTCCTCGGCCGCCATCGCCGAAGCCAGCTCGGGGACCGGGTCGGTTCCCGACGCGTCGCCACGCCCGGCCAACCCGACCACCACGGCGGCGATCCACACGATGCCGCCGCCCACGAACAGAACCCGCCGGTCACGCACCGGCCGATGATCGCGCGGCCGGGGCTACAGCTCGCGGAGGGCGGCGATCCGCTCGTCGAGCGGCGGGTGGGTGTTGAACCAGCGGTTCAGCTTGGAGAGGTTCCCGTCCGCCTTCTTCTGGGGCATCGGGTCCTCGATCCACATGTGCGCCGTCGCCCGCGAGCCCGACCGGACGACCGTCTGGTCGGCCTTCAGCTTCTCGAGCGCCGAGATCAGGCCCGGCGGGTACCGGGTCATCTCGACCCCGGAGAAGTCGGCCAGCGACTCCCGTCGGCGGCTGACGGCGAAGTGCATCATCCGGGCCGCGATCGGCGCCAGGATGAGCAGCACGATGCCGACGACCGCCAGGATCGCCTGGGGACCGGCGTTGTCGTTGCTGCTCGAGCGGCGGTGGCCCGACAGCCACATGAACCGGAACGACAGGTCGGCGAGCAGGGCGAGGACGCCGACCATCGTCACCGCCAGGGTGCCGACGAGGATGTCGTAGTTCTTGACGTGGCTGAGCTCGTGGGCGAGGACGCCCTCGAGCTCGACCCGGTTCAGCTTCTCCAGCAGGCCGGTCGTGACCGCGACCGCGGCGTGGCGCGGGTTGCGGCCCGTGGCGAAGGCGTTGGGCGCGTCGTCCTCGATGATGTAGAGCCGCGGCTTGGGCAGCCCGCTGGCGATGCAGAGGCCCTCGACGAGGTTGTGGAGCCGGGCGTACTCATCCGGGTCGGCCGGCTTGGCCCGGCTCGCCGCCAGCGCGATCGAGTCGGACTTCCAGTACGAGAGGAACGACGAGCCGCCGGCGAGGACGATGGCGAGCGCGACGCCGGGCATGCCGAAGCCGAACGCGTAGGCGACGACCGCCAGCACGAGGGCCGTGAAGAGGGCGAAGGCGACGATGAGCAGCGCGGAGCGCCGCTTGTTCTGGGCGACCTGGTCGTACAACTTCGATCAGAACTGCACGCGCACGTTGCCGCGGGCGTCGCCCTCGGCCTCGAAGTACTCCCGGGGCTTGAAGCCCATCGAGTTGGCGATGAGCACGGCCGGGAACTGCTGGATCTTGGTGTTGTACTTGTTGACCGAGTCGTTGAAGAACTGCCGCGAGTAGGCGATCTTGTCCTCGGTGGAGGTCAGCTCCTCCTGGAGCTCCCGGAAGTTCTCGTTGGCCCGCAGCTGCGGGTACGCCTCGGACAGGGCGAACACCGACTTCAGGGCGCCGGAGATGGCGTTCTCGGCCTCGGCCTGCTCGTGCTCGCCGGTCGCGGTGATGGCGGCGTTGCGGGCTGCGATGACGGCCTCGAGGGTCTCGCGCTCGTGGCCGGCGTAGGCCTTCACGGTCTCGACCAGGTTGGGGATGAGGTCGTAGCGCCGCTTCAGCTGGACGTCGATCTGGGCCCACGCCGCCTCGATGCGGTTCCGCAGCTTGATCAGCCCGTTGTACTGAGCCACGAGGAACAGCGCCACGGCCACGACGAGCACGATGACGACGATGAGCACGATGACACCCATGGGGCTCCTTGAGGGCTGGCGTACGGCGAGATCATATCGCCGCGGCGCGACCTGCGACCGGCCATCGGCCGCGGATCACCGCCGATCGACCAGCGGCTCGAAGATCTCCAGGTACCGCTCGGCGAGGCTGGCCATCGAGTACCCCCGGGCCCGCTGCTCGCCGGAGGCCACCAGCCGTCGGGCGGTGACCGGGTCCTCGAGACCGCGGCGCAGCGCCTCGGTGAGGGCGGCGACGTCGCCGGGCTCGGTCAGCAGGGCGTCGATGTCGGGGCGGGCGACGTTGCGGTAGCCGGCCAGGCTGCTCGCCACGACCACGGTCTTCGCCGCCATCGCCTCGAGCAGGACGATCCCGAACGACTCGCCGTGCAGCGACGGCGCACAGAACACGTCGGCCCCGGCCAGGCGCTCGGCCTTCTCCTCGTCGGTGATGCGGCCCAGCCAGGCGATGCGGGGATCACCGGCGTGGCGCTGGCGCAGGCGCTGGGTCTCGGGGCCGTCGGACGCGACCCACAGACGGGTGTGGGCCGGCAGCGGCGAGAACGCCTCGAGCAGCTGGGCCAGGCCCTTGCGGGGCTCGTGGCGGCTGCAGAAGAAGATGGTCGGCCCCTCCGTCGGCGTCGGCGTCGCCTTCGAGATGCGCTCGACCTCGATGCCGTTGAACACCTCGACGTACGAGCCGCCGAGCGACCGGCCGGCCAGCTCGACCGCATCGGCCGACACCGCACAGCGCACGTCGAGGCGCCGGGCGAGGAAGCGGGTCCCCGGGCGGAGCCAGCGGTAGGCGGCGCTCGTGCCCGCAGCGTGGAACGTCCCGACCAGCGGCGCGGTCTTGAGCAGGAGGGTCGTGACCGTTGGCCCGGGCGCGAGCGGCTCGTGGACGTTGATGACGTCGAACGACTCGTCCCACAGCGCCCGAATGGTGCGCAGCTGGGCTGCCGGGTCGGGGGCGAGCGGTGCGATCGACCCGTTGGCGGCCGTGGGGATGCTGTCGCCGAGCGGGGTCACCCCGGCATCCGGCGGCGGCCCGTCACAGGGACCGAGAACCCTCACGTCGTGCCCCGACGCCCGCAGGGCCCGCGCGAGCGCCAACACCTGGTTCTGGACGCCTCCCGGCACCGTCAGGCTGTAGGGGCACACCAGACCGATGCGCACGGCCACCACGCTAGGCCGAAACGGCGTTCGTCGAAAGGGCGGCCCGGTCGCTCGGCCAGTTCGGCTGCATCACGTGCCACTGGGTCGGGGCCTCGCGGATCAGCGTCTCCATCGCCGTCGCGATGTCGCCGCTGATGCGGGCCACGTCGTCGCGCAGGCGGCCGCGCCGCTCGGCCGGAACCGGCTCCAGCAGCCGGCAGCACCGCCGGTGACCCGCGAAGTAGACGGCCGCCGGGACGATCGGCGCGCCGCTGCGCAGCGCCAGCGTCGCCGGCCCGGCCGGGATCGTGGTCGTCTCGCCGAACAGCTCGACCTCGACCCCGCCGCCGGTGATGTCGCGGTCGGAGAGCAGGCACAGGACGTGGTTGTCGCGCAGCGCACCCATCACGGCCGCCGCGGCCCCGGGACCGAGCGGTACGACCGCCATGCCGAGGTCGCGGCGCAGGTCGGCGAACCACTCGAACAGCTCGGGCGGCTCGAGCGCCTCGACCACCGCGGTGACCGGCACCTGCGCGATGCGGGTCAGCCACATGGCCGCCCACTCCCACCCGCCGAGGTGGGGCAGGACGATGATGACGCCGTTGCCCTGCTCACGGGCCCGGCAGATGTGCTCGTAGCCCTCGTAGTCGAGGCCGTCGTCCAACACGTCGAGCGGCACCGCCGGCAGACGGAACGACTCGGCCCAGTAGCGGCCGTAGCTGGCGAACGTCTCGATGACCTCGCGACGGCGGCCGGCGGGCTCGGCGCGGGGGTCGATGCGGGCGAGGTTGCGCTCGACGACCCGACGACGGTCGGCGGACAACGACGCGGCGATCGCGCCGGCGGCGGTGGCCCCCAGGCGCGCCAACGGCGCCGGGACGCGCTGGGCGAGGGCGGCGCCGGCCGCGTACGCCCGGACGACCGGCGGCGCCACGGGCCCGGTCAGTCGGTGCTGGTCGGGCGGTTGCGGCGCCGCTCGGCGCGGCGCTCGGCCGACCACGCGCCGTTGGCCCACGTCGACGAGCGGGTGCGCCGGTTCTGGCGGCGGGTGCGGCGACGCCGGGTCGGGCGAACCCGCGGCGGGCGATCGGCCTGGCGCCACACCTTCACGAACCGCTGGACGGCGGTGAGCGCGGTCAGCGTGAGCAGGACCCACAGCACCCCGACGAGGAACTCGGGGAACAGCAGGCCGAGGCCGAGCACGATGACCCGCTCGGCGCGCTCCATGATCCCGCCCTTGGCCTGGAGACCGAGCGACTCGGCCTTGGCCCGCTGGTAGGAGACGAGCGAGGCGACCGCGAACGCCGCGAACGGCAGCAGCACGATCGTGCCGCCGCGGTCCTCGGCGAACCACCACGCGATGCCGAAGAACAACATCGCGTCGGTGACCCGGTCGGCGACGGAGTCGAAGAACGCGCCCCGAGTCGACGAGGTGCCGGCCGCCTTGGCCACGGCGCCGTCGAGCGCGTCGGGGATGCCGGTCAGCAACAGGAACAGGAAGGCGAGCCGGAAGTGACCCGTGCCGATGGCGACGGCCGTGGCACACGACATGACCAGGCCGGCGACGGTGATCACGTCGGCGCTGATGCCGGCGCGGCGCAGGCCGCGGCCGATCGGCGCCAGGCCCTGCTCTATGGGCGACCGCCAGTGGCCGTCGAACATGAGGGCTCCTCGAGGAAGCGGAGGCGAACGACACGAGTGTAGCGACGCGCCGTGCGGCGGCCCGCGGCACCGGTCACGTCGCCGGCGGCGGGTCGGGTCAACGTGGCGGGCGCCACTAGTGTCGAGCGCCACCGGCACGGGGCCCACCGGGGTCGAGATGCGCTGCCGGGTCGTTCGGGGAGGTTGCAGTGGACAGGACGGCGTTCTCGAAGCTGGCGCCGGCGGACGCCGTCGCCGCGCTGCGATCGTTCCCCCGACGGTTCCGGGCACCGTTGCGCAACGCGGAGCGCAACGACCCCGATCCCGAGGAGCTGGCGGACACGGTCGCCCCCAGCGGCCGCTCACCGCGCGAGGTCGTGATCGACACCGCGCGCTCGTTGGCGCTGCTCGGCCACGCCGTCGACCAGACCCTGACCCACGACGAGCCGACGCTGCACCCCGCGGTGCTCGACCGCTCCCGCCGGGAGTGGCCGGCGGAGACGGCGTCCACCGTCGCCGAGGAGATCGACCTGCTCGAGGAGGAGGCCGGTTCGTTCGCCGACGTGGTCGAGCGGGCGCCGGCCAACGCCTGGGGGCGCACCGCCAAGGTGGCGGACGACGGATCGACGACGGCGCACGAGCTGCTGACCGAGGCGATGGCGACCGTGAGCGGCAACCTCCGCGACTTCGAAGCCGACCTGGCCGCGCTGCGCACGCGCAGCCGTTGAGCACCGTCGTGCGACGCGGGCTGACCGGGACCGCGCTGGTCGCGGTGTTCGTGCTCGGTGCGGTCGCGGTCGCTGCCGTCGCGCCGGCCGGCGCCTGGTCGGTGACGCCGGCCCAGGGTCTTGCGGGCCCGACCGCCCCGCCGGTGTCGGTCGGCGAGGAGCCGCTGATCGAGGGCCCGTTGCCCGCCGCCGAGTTCGGCGACCCGGAGGCGTCGTCGATCTCACAGACCGCGCCGTGGCTCGCCGCCGGTCCCGACCTGGCCCTCGCCGGCTACGTCGAGGAGGAGTTCCTGATCACGAGCGGCTCGTCCACGACCCGCCTGCTCGTGCGACGCCCGACGACGATCGCCGCGTTCAGCGGCACCGCGCTGGTGGAGTGGCAGAACGCGGACGCCGGCTTCGACCTCGACGCCGTGTGGACGGCGTCGTCGCAGCTGCTGACCACACGGGGCCACGCCTGGGTCGGCGTGACGGTCTCGCCGGTCGCCGCCGCGCACCTGCGGTCGTGGAGCCCGGCCCGGTACGGCGCGCTGTCGGTCGACGAGACCGCGGCCGCGACCGCGCTCGACGACGTCGCCACCGCGCTCCTGCGCTCCTACGGGCTCCTCGGTGAGCTGCGGCCGACCCAGCTCCTGGCGGTCGGCGCCCGGGGTGCGGCCGGGGCGCTCGCCGACGTGGTGACCGACCGGGCCGCGAAGTCCACCGCCCGCGCGACCGGTCCGCCCGCGGCGGGCTACTACGACGGCTACGCGTTCGTGGTCGGCCCGGCACCGGCCGTGGACCCGGGGGTGCCGGTGCTCCACGTGCTGTCCGAGCTCGACGCCACGATCCTCGAGCCCCGCCCGGACGGCGACCGCTACCGCCGCTGGGAGGTGGCCGGCACCGCACCGGCGTCGGTGCTCGGCGAGCTCGGCGCCGAGGTGGCGCTGCTGCGCGACGTGGGCGCCGAGGCACTGGCGATCCCGACCTGCGACGCGCCCGCCCCGGCCGGCGTGCCCGGCCAGCACGTCCTGCGGGGCGCCATCGACGCGCTCGTCCGATGGGCCGCGCCCGGCGTCCCACCGGCCAACGCGCCCCGGCTGACGCGAACGGCCGACGGCGTGGTCGTGCGCGACGACCTCGGCAACGCCCTCGGCGGGATCCGGCTCGCGGCGATCGCGGTGCCGACGGCGGGCCACAGCGGCTTCAACGCCGGCGACGGCCTCTGTCCGCTGCTCGGCTCGACCACACCGCTCGACGAGGAGACCATCGCCGCGCTCTACCCCAGCCACGACGACTACGTCCGCGCCGCGACCTTCGTGATCGCCCGAAACCTGGAGCGGGGGTTCGTCACGGTCGACGACGCCACGGCGTCGATGGTGGCCGCGGTGCGCTCCGACGTCGGCCGCGCTCAGCAGTCGTCCTCGACGAGCGAGTAGTCCGCGCCCGCGTCGACGGTCAGGTCGAAGCACCGATCGACCGCGGCCCACCGGACGCGGAGCCCGAGGACGGCCCGCTCGGCGTTCGCGGTGAGCGTGTTCACCTCGGCGTGCTCGATCCGCTCGTCGATCTCGGCGAGCCCGACCCTCGCCGCCGGGGTGCCGAGCGCCGCCGGCGTGATCCCGAGCTCGACCGGGTCAGTGCGCCCGAGCTCGGCGCGCAGCGCGTCCTCCCGTCGATCGAGCTGTCGGTCCGAGACCACGTCGCACGCCCGGACCGACAGGACGAGCAGCCCGCCGCTGACCACGAGCACGCCGAGACGTCGCCGCCTGCCCACCTCCCGGGCCCTGCGGCCGGCCTCGGGGTCCTGCTCACGATCGCTCGCGCCGGGGCCGGCCAACCAGCGCACGCGGGGCACGAGCACGAGCGCCGCGACGGCGACCACGACCGACACGAGGGCGACGAGCGCCACGATCATCGGCAACGTCGGTTGGGTCCTGACTCGTCCTGCGGGTTCGCTCCGCGGGCGACCGTACCAACCGATCGATGCGGCTCAGACGTCCTGTTCGACCTCGGCGAGCCAGTCGCGCTTGACCTCGCGCCACTTCTCGTCGGTGAAGTCGCGCCGCCAGTACGGCGAGATCGACGTGTGCTCCCGGGCGATGCCGCGCTCACCGAGCAGGTGCTTGCGGATGGCCCGGGTCTCACCGGCCTCGCCGTGGACGAACACGTGGGGCCTTCCGGCCGGGAGCTCGAGCGCCTCGACGGCCTCGGGCAACAGGTCGTGGTTGCCGGGATCGTCGTTGCGGTGGACCCAGTGGACCGTGAGATCGCCGGGGCTGGTCAGCTCGAGGTGGTGGTCCGCGTCGTCGACGAGGACCACGGCGATCGCCGGTGTGCCCTCCGGGACCTGCTCGAGGGCGGCGGCGATGGCCGGCAGCGCGCTCTCGTCGCCGGCGAGCAGGTGCCAGTCGGCCGTCGGGTCGGGTGCGTAGGCACCGGAGGGGCCGGCGAACTGGCAGAGGTCGCCGACCTCGGCCCGGTTGGCCCACCGCCCCGCGGTGCCGTGGTCTCCGTGGACCACGAAGTCGATGGTCACGCGGCGGGTCGTCGGGTCCCACGCCCGGATCGTGTACCGACGGCCCACCGGTCGGTGGACGGGATCGCCGGCGCGGGCCTCGTCGACGTCGAACGGCACGGTGTAGGGGGCGCCCTCCGGGGGCAGCAGGACGTTGACGTACTGGTCGGTGAACTCGGTCGGCTCGTAGTCGTCGAGCCCGTCGCCCCCGAGCACGATCCGCACCATCCGCGGCGTCAACCGCTCGACCGCCACCACTTCTCCGTGCACGAAACCACGACCTCTACTTCTCGTCGGCGAGCTACCGCCATGTGTTAAGCGCTCCTACCGTACCGCGGTCGCGAGGCCCACGACGCGGGCCGGCCCTCCCACAGGGACGGGAGGGCCGGCGGGACTGCGTGTGGATCGTGGTCAACGCAGCATCTCGTGCACCCGGACGACCGGCTGGTCACCGGACGTGAAGTGCAGGACGTCCGCATGCGGTCTGCCGCTGAACCAGTGGACGAAGACGACCACGTCGTCCTCGACCAGCATCGGCTCGAGCACGCGCAGCGACTCCCAGCCGTTCCCCCGGTTGACGAAGCGGGCGAACGAGCCGTCGCTCACCCGCAGGACGCTGCGGTCCCTGACGCTGTCGAAGATCTCGAGCCGTCCGTCCGGCGCGACGTACGCGAGGACGTCGGTGGGATCGCCGGTGTGCCACGCCGCGTTGTACGCCTCGGCGACGTCGACCAGCTGCTCCTGACGGGCGGTGAGATCGCCGCCGCCCATCCGGATCGCGCTCGGGTCACCGTCGGACGAGCCGAACAGCAGCCAGCCGCCCGCGACGCCGAGCACCAACACCGCCACCGCCACGAGGCCGAGCACCACCGCGTTGCGACGACGACCGGTCGTCGGCTGCTCGGTGGTGGTCGTGGTCGGGACATCACAGACATCCCGATCGATGGTCTTCATGACGCCTCCTCTCTCATGTCCTCATCTCCGCCGGACGGGAGGTCCGAGGACCCGGCCCGACCTTCGCCGTCATCGTCGCCCTCCGGCGCGTGGACCGCGCGTGCAACGGCCCTCCGGCCCCACGCGAGGGCCCTCCCGCCGGGGCGGGAGGGCCGGGTCGTGATGACTACACGGTCACCGTCACGGCAGGACCTCGTGCAGCAGGATCACCGGGTCGTCACCGCTGGTGAAGTGGAACACGCTGACGCGCTCCACGCCGTCGAACACGAACGGCGAGACGACGAGGTCGTCAGCGACGATCATCTGGCCGGGTGCCGACATCTCGTCCCACGTCCCGCCCGACTCGACGTAGTTGGCCAACGTTCCGTCGGCGGCGGTGAACACGACGGTGCCGGCCGAGCCGCCCTGGTGGATCTCGAAGCGACCGTTGGGCGCCAGGGCCAGCACGTCGGCGGGATCACCGGTGTGCCACGCCGCGTTGTACGCCTCGGCGACGTCGACGAGCTGCTCCTGACGGGCGGTGAGATCGCCGCTGCCCATCCGGATCGCGCTCGGGTCGTCGTCGGACGAGCCGAGCAGCAGCCAGCCGCCCGCGACGCCGAGCACCAGTGCCAGCACCGCGACGAGACCGAGCACCAACCCGTGGCGACGCCGTGTCGCCGTCGGCGCCTCCGTCGTCATGGTCGCGGTCGGGACATCACGGACATCCCGATCGAAGGTCTTCATGACGCCTCCTCTCTCGTGTCCTCATCTCCGCCGGACGGGAGGTCCGAGGACCTGACCCGACCTTCGCTGCGATCGTCCCGCCCGAGCGCGTGGACTGCGCGTGGAACGGTCACCGTCGGCCCACGCGAGGGCCCTCCCGCCGGGGCGGGAGGGCCGGATCGTGATGGCTACACGGTCACGGGAGGATCTCGTGCAGCAGGATCACCGGGTCGTCACCGCTGGTGAAGTGGAACACGCTCACCCGCGGGATGCCGTCCAGGTCGAACGGCGAGACGACGAGGTCCCCGGCGACGATCATCTGGTCCGACTCGGACATCCGGTCCCAGGTGCCGCCGCGCTCGACGTAGCCGGCGAGCGACCCGTCGCTCGCGAGGAACACCTCGGTGCCGACCGAGCCACCCCAGATGACCTCGAGGCGGCCGTTGGGCGCCAGGGCCAGCACGTCGGCGGGATCGCCGGTGTGCCACGCCGCGTTGTACGCCTCGGCGACGTCGACCAGCTGCTCCTGACGGGCGGTGAGATCGCCGCCGCCCATCCGGATCGCGCTCGGGTCACCGTCGGACGAGCCGAACAGCAGCCAGCCGCCCGCGACGCCGAGCACCAACACCGCCACCGCCACGAGGCCGAGCACCACCGCGTTGCGACGACGACCGGTCGTCGGCTGCTCGGTGGTGGTCGTGGTCGGGACATCACAGACATCCCGATCGATGGTCTTCATGACGCCTCCTCTCTCATGTCCTCATCTCCGCCGGACGGGAGGTCCGAGGACCCGGCCCGACCTTCGCCGTCATCGTCGCCCTCCGGCGCGTGGACAGCGCGTGGAGCGGTTGGTGCTCACGGGACC
The DNA here is from genome assembly GCA_034211175.1 of Actinomycetota bacterium. Lineage (GTDB taxonomy): Bacteria > Actinomycetota > Acidimicrobiia > Acidimicrobiales > CAIXPF01 > JAXHUH01. The sequence continues at coordinate 1,464 of JAXHUH010000211.1, read as the reverse complement.
ATGACGTGGCGCTCGATCACGGGCTCGTCGTCGTCGGTGAAGTAGAGGACGTTCTCGTGCTCGCTGGCTGCCCAGTGGTGCGAGAACATGACGACGTCGTCGCCGACGAGCATCGACTCGAGCCGCTGGAGCGAGACCCAGCCGTGACCGCGCTCGACGAAGTCGGCGAGCGTGCCGTCCTCGGCGAACAGCTCCTGAAGGCCCCGATCACCGCCCCAGACGATCTCCAGCCGTCCGTCGGTGTCGAAGCGCTCGACGACGTCGGTCGGGTCGCCGGTGTGCCAGGCGTCGACGTACTCCTCGGCGAGGCCGACGAGCAGCTCCTGCCGCTCGTCCAGCTCCCCGCCACCGATGCGCAGGACCGCTGACTCGTCGGCAGCATCAGCGGGCGGGTCGGTCGCGGTCGTCCCGACCGCGGCCGCTCCCAGGAGCACCGCGGCGACCGGCACCACGAGCAACCGCGAGTGCGCACGAGCCCTCCGGATCCGCTCGGTTGTCCGCATGACTCCTCCTCTGTTGCCTGGGCTGATGCAGCGAACATCGGGCTCCGGCGCGTGCGGAGCGCGTGGAGAACGTCCGGCCGGGCGCGCAATACTGACGTTCAGGGGACGAAGGGGGGCGGCGTGGAACGTCTTGACGTTCAGCTGCTCGGCGGCGTCGAGGTCACGCTCGACGGTCGGCCGGTCGAGTTCGAGTCGGACACGGCGCGGGCGTTGCTCGCGCGGGTCGCCGCGGCTCCGGTGGGCGAGACCGTCACCCGCGCCGCGATCGCCGAGATGCTCTGGCCCGAGCGCCCGGAGGGCGCGGCGCGGGCCAACCTCCGCCACACCCTGGCGTCGGTGCGCCACGCCATCGGCGACGTCGACGCCGACGTGCCCTTCCTCAAGGTGTCGAGGACGTCGCTGGGCGTCGATCCGCTGGCCTCGGCCCACGTCGACGTCGCCGAGCTCCGGCGCCTGGCCGCCACCTCACCGGATGCCCCCGGTGCCGTCGCGGCGTGGGATCGGGCGGCGGCACTGCGGCGGGGCCCGTTCCTCGATGGCCTCGACCCGCCGGTCGACGCCACCTGGGAGGAGTGGGTCCGGGCGGTTCGGGCCGAGCTCGACCAGGTCGCCGTCGAGGCGCTGCGGCGCGTCGCCGACGTGCGCGAGCGGGCCGGTGAGCTCGCCGAGGCGCGGCGCGTGGCCCGACGGTGGATCGAGCTGGAGCCGTGGGACGAACGGGCCCACCGCCTGGTCGCCCGCACCCTGGCCGCCGAACGCCAGGCGGCGCGGGCCGTCGATCACCTCGAGCGGTTCGCCGGGCGACTCCGGGAGGAGCTCGGGGTCGAGGCGACCGCGGAGACGATCGCGCTGCTGGAGGCCGTGCGCGCCGGCGCTGCGGTGACGCCGGCTCCGGTCGTCGCAGCCCGCAAGGCGCCGGGGCCGGTGATGCAGCTCGTCGATCGTGGCGACGAGCTGCATC
>JAXHUH010000210.1:0-4538 GCA_034211175.1 Actinomycetota bacterium | reverse complement strand
CGCCGGGCAACCCCCGGCCGGCCGGCCCCCCCCCCCCCGGGGGGGGGCCGCCCCACCCCGGCTCCATCGACATCACCCGCCGCGACCCGGTCGGCAGCTCCCGTGCGCCCGGGCGGCGCCGTCGCGCGGTCACCGTCGGGGGCGGGCGCGCCGAAGTACGCGAGAGAGGAAAGGAGGCGATGACCTTGCAAACGATGTGGCTCCGTGTCCGCCAGGGCTACGGCTGGTACCTGCTCCCCGGTCTCGTCCTGTTCGTCATCGTCATCGGCCTGCCGCTGATCGCCAACATCGGGCTCAGCTTCACGCAGTGGCGAGGCGTCGGCTCACCGACCTGGATCGGCGTCGACAACTACACCCGGCTGTTCGGCGACGACGTCTTCTGGACGTCGTTCCGGAACAACCTCCTCCTGATGATCTCGATCGTGATCATCCCGACCGGCCTCGGCCTCGTCGTGGCGGCGACGCTCTACGACTACGTCGCCGCCAAGTTCGGCCCCCGCCTGTCCTCGCTGTTCCGGACCGGCTACTACCTGCCCCAGCTGCTGCCGATCGCGGTCGCCGGCGTGGTGTGGGGCTGGATCCTCCACCCCCAGTACGGCGTGCTCAACTCGCTGCTCGAGACGGTCGGCCTCGACTCGCTGACCCACAACTGGCTCGGCGACAAGTCCACCGCGCTGCTCAGCGTCATGGGCGTCATGGTCTGGTTCCAGCTCGGGTACCCGATCGTGATCTTCATGGCCGCCCTCGGCCGGATCGACCCCGAGCTGTACGAGGCCGCCGAGCTCGACGGCGCGTCGTGGTTCCGGCGGTTCCGCCACATCACGGTGCCGCTGATCCGCCCGGAGATGATCGTCGTGCTGCTCACGACGACGGTGCACTCGCTCAAGGTCTTCGCCCAGGTCTACGTCCTGACCGGTGGCGGGCCGGGCAACGCGACCAACGTCCCGGCGTACTTCGCCTACCAGAACTTCTTCGAGAAGGCCCAGGTCGGCTACGGCGCCTCCATCGCCAACGTGCTCACGGTGCTCATCGTCGGCGTGATGATCGTGTTCCTCACGGCGCAGAACCGTGAGGAGAGGAAGGCGGCGACCCGATGACGGCGATCAGCGAGAGCCCCGCCACCACCGCCGACGAGCCGACACCGGAGGCCACCGGCGACGACGGGAACGGCACCTCGAAGCGGCGCCGCCGCGGCCTGCGCCGCCGACGCGGACCGATGTCGTGGCTGATCCTCGCCGCGCTGGTCGTGCTGCTCGTCCTGCTCGTCTCGCCGTTCGTGATCGTGGTGATGAACGCGTTCAAGACCCCGTCGGAGTACGCCTCCGGCGGGCCGCTCGAGTTCCCGTCGGGCTTCTACCTCGACGGCATCCGCGCGCTCTGGGACCGCATCGACTTCAGCCAGAAGCTGTGGAACTCGCTGCTCATCAGCACCAGCGTCGCCGTGCTCGGCGTGGTCCTCTCGGTGCTCAACGCCTACGCCCTCGGCATCGGCCGGGTGCGGGGCCGCACCTGGCTGCTGGTGCTGTTCCTCATCGCGAACACGCTCCCGCAGGAGGCGCTGGTCTACCCGATCTACTACGCGTCGAACGAGATCGGCCTCTACAACAGCCGGATCCTGATCATCATCATCTTCACGGTGATCCAGAGCGCGTTCGGCACCTACCTGCTCTCCTCGACGCTGAGCGCGTTCCCCCGGGAGATCATCGAGGCGGCCGAGATGGACGGGGCCACGCGCTTCCAGGTGCTGTGGCGGGTGATCATCCCCATCAGCCGGCCGACGCTGATGGTGCTGTTCACGTTCTTCTTCATCTGGACGTGGAACGAGTTCTTCCTGCCGCTGATCTTCCTCGTCACCAACGACACCCAGACGGTGCCCGTGGCCCTCGGCGTGCTCCAGGGTCAACGACTCGTGGACGCCACCGCGCAGAGCGCCTCGGCGCTGCTCGGCATCGTCCCGGCGCTCATCTTCTTCGCCATCTTCCAGCGCACCCTCGCCAAGGGCGTGACGGCCGGCGCCCTGAAGTGAGCCTCCCCCGCGGACCGGGCGCGTCATCCGGCGCGCCCGGTCCGTGCTCCCTTCCCACAGGGTCGGGAGCAGCGGACGCCCCGAACGGCGCCTCCCGACACGACGACACCCCCGGACAGACACAGGACTGGTCCCCCCGATGAAGTTCCGGAACGGATTCTGGCGCCTCCACGACGGCGTCACGGCCCACTACGCCGCCGAGGCGTACGAAGCCCGGGCGGTCGAGGACACCCTGCGGATCCTCGCCCCCGTCCAGCCGATACGCCACCGGGGCGACATGCTCAAGGGCCCGGTCATCACGGTCGAGGCGACGGCGCCCATGCCCGACGTGATCGCCGTGCGGTTCACGCACTTCGCCGGCTCGGTGCGCCACGCCGAGACCCTGCCGCTGCCGGGCCGCGACCGCGACGAGAGCGCGAAGATCGAGCTCACCGACGACATGGCGTCGATCACGAGCGGCGGGCTCACCCTGCGGGTCGACCGGGGCGAGTGGGGCCTCGAGTTCGTCGCCGGCGGCCGGGTGCTCACCCGGTCGGGGAGCCGGCAGATGGCGATCGTCGACGACGAGCGCGGCCCCGATCCTCGCCATTACATGATGGAGCAGCTCGACCTCGGCTTCGACGAGCGGATCTACGGCCTCGGCGAGCGCTTCGGGGCGTTCGTGAAGAACGGCCAGGTCGTCGACATCTGGAACGAGGACGGCGGGACCCAGAGCGAGCAGGCCTACAAGAACGTCCCCTTCTACCTGTCGGACGCCGGCTACGGGGTGTTCGTCAACCACACCGGGCCGGTGTCGTTCGAGGTCGGCTCGGAGACGACGTCGCGGGTCCAGTTCAGCGTGGAGGACCACTCGCTCGAGTACATGGTGATCCACGGGCCGTCCCCGAAGGAGATCCTCGAGCGCTACACCGAGCTGACCGGACGGCCCGCCCTGCCCCCGCAGTGGTCGCTCGGTCTGTGGCTGAGCACGTCGTTCACCACCGACTACGACGAGGCCACCGTCACCGGCTTCGTCGACGGGATGGCCGAGCGCGACCTCCCCCTCGACGTCTTCCACTTCGACTGCTTCTGGATGCGGGGCTACCGCTGGTGTGACTTCGAGTGGGACCCGGACCTGTTCGAGGACCCCGAGGCGATGCTGGCCCGGCTCAAGGCGCGGGGCCTGCGCATCTGCGTGTGGATCAACCCCTACATCGCCCAGGAGTCCCGGCTGTTCGCCGAGGGCGTCGAGCGGGGGTACCTGCTGCGCCGGCCCGACGGGTCCCCCTGGCAGTGGGACCTGTGGCAGCCGGGCATGGGGCTGGTCGACTTCACCAACCCCGACGCGCGCCGTTGGTACACGAACGAGCTCGGCCGGCTGCTCGACATGGGCGTCGACTGCTTCAAGACCGACTTCGGCGAGCGGGTCCCGACCGACGTCGCCTACCACGACGGCTCCGACCCGGAGCTGATGCACAACTACTACGCCCACCTCTACAACAAGACCGTCTTCGACCTGCTGGTCGAGCGCCGGGGCGAGGGTGAGGCGGTGCTGTTCGCCCGTTCGGCCGCGGCCGGCGGCCAGCAGTACCCGGTGCACTGGGGCGGTGACTGCGAGTCGACGTTCAGCGCCATGGCCGAGAGCCTGCGCGGCGGACTGTCGCTCGGTCTGAGCGGCTTCGGGTTCTGGAGCCACGACATCGGCGGCTTCGAGGGCACGCCCGATCCCGACGTGTTCAAGCGGTGGCTCGCGTTCGGGCTGCTCAGCTCACACAGCCGGCTCCACGGCAGCAAGTCCTACCGGGTGCCGTGGCTGGTCGACGACGAGTCGGTCGACGTCCTGCGCCACTTCGCCGACCTCAAGCTGCGGTTGATGCCGTACCTGTGGGACGCCTCGGTCACCGCCCACGAGACCGGCGTGCCCGTCATGCGGGCGATGGTGCTCGAGTTCGGCGACGACCCGGCGTGTGCGTACCTCGACCGCCAGTACCTGCTGGGCGAGCGCCTCCTGGTGGCGCCGGTGCTCTCCCACGACGGGGAGGTTTCCTACTACGTACCCGAGGGCCGCTGGACCCATCTGCTCAGCGGGGCCGTGGTGGAGGGCCCGTCCTGGCACCGCGAGACCCACGACCCGTTCAGCCTCCCCCTGTTGGTGCGGCCGAGCACGCTGCTGGCCACGACCGCCGAGGCCGGCAGCAGCGCCGACCGGGACCTCACCGAGGGGCTCGTGCTGACGATCTACGAGCTGGCCGACGGCGCCGAGGCGGGCGCCACCGTCCACGCCGCCGACGGTTCGGTGGCGGCGACGTTCACCGCCCGGAGGGACGGCTCGACCATCGTCGTCGAGCGCACCGGCAGCTGTGGCGACTGGCGGGTCGAGATCGCCGGCGCGACCGGCGTCGCGGTCGACGTCCCCGCCGGCGTCGGGCGGGCGCAGCTCGCCGTCTGACCCGTGGCGGGGCGCGCCCGGCCGAGCGACACCCCCACCACAAGATCCGTCGAGCGGGCGCGTGTCGCCCGGTCCGGGCGCGAA
>JAXHUH010000209.1:0-23931 GCA_034211175.1 Actinomycetota bacterium | reverse complement strand
TTTTAACCTGCGGTTTATCACCGGCGGCAGCTTTGACGCCTCTGGCCGCACCATCGACCTGGGCAGCCTGGATGGCGGACTGCGCTTTGATGGCAGCAACGACTATATTGCCATCCAAAATTCATCCCGGGGGTGGAGCACCCCTACGTCCCGGGATGGACCCCCGGCTCGCCCGCTCGGGCGGTCAGGTCGAGCGGAAGCGGAGGAGGCGGCGCCACTCGAACGCCGAGGTCGACAGGATCGCCGACGAGTACAGGCGGGCGCCGAGGCGCACCGTCCCCCACGTCGTCGCGGCGAGGTTCGCCAGCGACAAGCCGAGCTCCCACAGCGGGACGTCGCCGATCGCCACCCGGGCCGGCATCGCCACCGACGCGGTGAACGGGAACAGCGACACCACCCGGGCCAGGGTGCCGTCGGGGTTCTCGGGGATCACGGCGGCGGCCACGACCCACCCGGCGAGCAGGGCGATCACGATCGGCGCGGCCGCCGACTGGGCGTCCTCCGCGGTCGACGACATCGCGCCGGCCACCGCGTAGAGCGCCGAGTACAGGACGAAGCCGCCGAAGAAGTACAGGAACACCATCCCGACGAGCGGGAGCGGGATGTCGGGCAGGTCGAGCCGGTCGAGCGCCAGGCCCGTGCCGAGCCCCGCTGCGGCGAGCACCACCATCTGCCCGAGGCCCAACAGCCCGAGCCCGATGAGCTTGCCGGCGAGCAGGTGGCGGGGCCGCAGCGTCCCGAGCATCACCTCGACGACCTTGTTGGTCTTCTCCTCCATCGTGCCGGTGAGGATCAGGTTGGACGTCGACGTCACCGCCGAGAACAGCAGGAACGCGCTGATCACCCCGAGCGCCCGGTCGAGGTCGGACGGTTCGTCACCGGGATCGGTGGCGCGCAGCTCGACGAGCGCGACGTCGTCCGGTGGGCGGAGCACGTCGGCGGCGCGGTCGGGGTCGACGCCGACGGCGTCGAGGTTGTCGGCCACGGCGAGCTGGGCGCGGGCGACCTCGACCACCTCGACGAGCGCGTCGTCGACGCCATCGGTGGACAGCAGCTCGTCGCCGTCGACGAGCGCGGCGTCGATCGAGCCGTCGAGCAGCGCGGCCTCGGCCGCGCCGCGGTCGTCGTGCGGCTCGATCGCGACCTCCCGGTCGAGCCGCATCGCCGCCGCCCGCACCGCGGTCGCCGCGGCGGCCGGCTGGTCGGCGACGACGGCGAGGTCGTAGGTGGTGGTGCGGTCGCGATCGAGGACACTCGGCAGGACGACGGCGGCGACGACGAACAGCACCATCACCCCGACCCCGAGCAGGAACGATCGTTGGCGCAGGCGGTCCCGCACCTCGCGGCGGGCCACGAGGGTGATGGCTCGTCGATCGCTGAGCGGGCCGGCGTCGCGGCGGTCCTCGGAGCGGCTCTTCGGCGGGAACCCGGCCCGGTCGCGGTTCTCGGGGTTGCGGTGCTCGAGGTCGCGGTGCTCGAGGTCGCGGCTCATGGGCCCACCACCGCGGCGCGGAAGATCTCCGACAGTGACGGCGCGGAGAACGAGAAGTGCGCGACCTCGTCGGCGGCCCGGGCCGACGCGAGCAGCGCGGCGGCGTCGGCATCCTCGTCGACGAGGAAGCGCAGCCGACCGCTGCGGCGCTCGACATCGGTGGCGCCGGGTGGCGGCTCCCAGGTCGCGCCGCCGGCCAGCTCGACCTCGACCCGCCGGTGCGGCGCGGTCCGTCGCACCCGGTCGAGCGGACCGTCGAGCACGACCGCGCCGTCGTGGACCACGACGACGTCGTCGCACAACGACTCGACGAGGTCGAGCTGGTGGCTCGAGAACACCACCGCGCCGCCCCGGGCGGCCCGTTCCCGCAGCGTGGCGGTCATCGCCTCCACGCCGATCGGGTCGAGGCCCGAGAACGGTTCGTCGAGGATCAGGCAGTCGGGTTCGTGGACCAGCGCCACCGCGAGCTGGACCCGCTGCTGGTTGCCGTGGGACAGGTCCCGCAGCGCATCGCCGGCCCGGTCGCCGAGCCCGAGCTCGTCGAGCAGCGCGGTCGCCGCGTCGTGGGCCTCGGCCCGCTCCATGCCGTGGAGCTCGGCGAAGTAGGTGATCTGCTCGCCGACGGCCATGCGCGGGTAGAGGCCGCGTTGCTCGGGCATGTAGCCGAAGCGCGACCACGCCCACGGCCCGACCGGCTCCTCGTCCCAGCGGACCGCGCCGCCGTCGAGGTCGACCAGGCCGAACACCGAGCGCATCGACGTGGTCTTGCCGGCCCCGTTCGGGCCGAGGAACCCGACGAGGCGGCCCCGGGTCGCCGTCCAGGTCATCGATCGGAGCGCCACGACGTCGCCGTAGCGCTTGTCGAGCTTCTCCAGCTCCAACATCACACCCTCCGCGGGCCGGCTCTCGGCCCCGTGGGCGACGCTACGAATCGACCGCCGGGCGGTCGTCGGCGACGAGGATGATCCGCGTCGATCACACGGGCGACCTCGCGGGTCACCCTCCGGCGTAGCCGGCAACGGTGCCGCGTCGACCCTCCTCGCGGGGTGTTGCGACGCCCCGCCGCGACGCATCGGACGGTGCGTCGTTTCGAACGCGACCACCGGGGTTCGGTACGGTCGGCGACCGATCCGAAGGGGAGTGGCCATGGCTTCAACGGGGCAAGAGGTCGTCGGGGTCGACACGGCCCGGGTGACGAGCTGGTTCGAGGAGAACATCGAGGGCTTCCAGGCCCCGATGACCGTGTCGCTGCTCGCCGGCGGACACTCGAACCTCACCTACCGGGTGGTCGACGCCGCGGGCACCGCCTACGCGCTGCGCCGCCCGCCGACCGGGGCGGTGCTGGCCACGGCCCACGACATGGCCCGCGAGCACAAGATCATCTCGGGGGTCGGCCGGACCGACGTGCCGGTGCCGCCGGCGCTCGGGCTGTGCGAGGACGAGGCTGTCAACGACGCCCCGTTCTACGTGATGGGCTTCGTCGACGGCGTCGTGCTCGACAACGCCGAGAAGGTCGAGGAGCACTTCGCCGACGAGTCGCTGCGGCGGATCGCGGCGAACGACGTCGTCACCGACCTCGCCGCGCTCCACGCCATCGAGCCCGACGACATCGGCCTCGGTGACCTCGGGCGACGCGAGGCCTACCTGGCCCGCCAGATGAAGCGGTGGCGCACCCAGTGGGAGAAGTCGAAGACCCGCGAGCTCCCGCTCATGGAGGAGCTGGCCGACACGCTCGAGTCGGACATGCCCGAACAGGTCGGCTCGGGCATCGTCCACGGCGACTACCGGCTCGGGAACATGCTCACCGCGAAGGACGGCCACGTCGCGGCCATCCTCGACTGGGAGCTGTGCACCCTCGGCGACCCGCTCGCCGATGTCGGCTACCTGCTCAACAACTGGGCCCAGCCCGGTGAGGAGGGCCCGACGTCGCGGGGTGCCGCGGCCGCGCCGACCGCGGCCGGCGGGTTCTCGACCCGCGAGGAGCTGATCGAGCGCTACGCCGAGCTGTCGGGGCGCGACCTGAGCGGCATCGGCTACTACCGGGCGTTCCAGTACTGGCGCCTCGCCGCCATCGTCGAGGGTGTCCTCGCCCGCTACCTCAAGGGCGTGATGGGCGCGGACGCCGACACCGACGCGTTCAAGGCCCAGGTCGAGGGCCTGGCCGTCGCCGCCCGGGACGTGCTCGACACCTGATCGCACGCCGTGCCCGCCCGACCCGCGCCACCGCGGGCCGGGCGGGATGCGGGAACGGGTCGCGTCCGCCCGTGCACGACCCGCTCCCGTGACCAGGTGACCGTCCCGCCCGACGGCCACCTGGCCGGGGCCTCAGCCGGCCGGGGTGACGGCCTCGGCCCAGCAGACCGGGTCGTCGAGGCCGAACGACTTGACGACGCACACCGGCGTCGACGGGTCGGCGGTGGCGTCCACGTAGAACGCCCCGGTGATCGTGCCGCCGTTGGCGACGTCGGACTGGTCGGAGAACTCGTCGGGCCCGACCACCGAGTGGTCGAAGCTGGAGACGATCTGCCCGTCGGCCTGGTGGACCTCGGCGTGGAAGTTGAGCGCCTGGCCACGATCCGCGCCGGTGTAGGTCGCCGCGGTGTCGATCCGGACGTACGCGCCGTTGGACGGCGCGTCGTTGAACTGGTTCTCCGCCATGACGACGTCGGTGGCGTCGTAGACCACGCCGGTCACGGTCACGTCGTAGTCACCCATCGTCGCCGTGGCGCCGATCGGGTACGGGCTGGCTGCGGTCCCGTCGGCGCCGCCGCTCTCGTCGGGGTCGTCCGTCGGATCGGTGGTGTCGGCCGCCGAGTCGCCAGCCTCGTCCGGGGAGTCCCCGGTGGTGGTGTCCCCGGTCCCGTCGGCGGGGCGCACCGTGACCCGGGCGCTGTCCGGCGTCACCTCCCCACACCCGGCCAGCACCGCCGCGATCGCCAGTGCTCCGATGACCTGCACGGTCCTTCGCATCGTCTCGTCCACCCGCTCGTCTCGTGGTCTCCTCGGACGGGCGGTCACCGGTTCCGGCCTCGTCGGCCGCCGCCGGCGCCCGCCCACGACACCTGTGGGTCCCCGCTGTGACAACCGGGCCGGGTGTCGGCGGGACGGGGGCGTCGGTCGACGAGGCTCGGGCGGCATTGCTCGGTCGTGACCGGTGGCTCCGGCGTTGGCCCTGGGGCCTTCGTGCATCCTGCGGAATGCCGGCGCCGTGACCTCGGTGCCGCCCGGATCCGGGGCGGGAGCGCCCGGCGCGTCGATAGGGTGACCGGGTGCGCCCACCCCCCTCCCGGCGCGCGGTGTTCGGTCTCGTGGCGAGCGTGGCGGCGGCCCTGGTGGGTTCGTGCTCGGGATCGATCGGCGACGCCCGCGACATCGAGGACCCGATCGACCAGGCGACCGTCTCGACGACGGTCGAGCCCGACGGTGCCGACACCTCGACGACCCCCTCGTCCGATCCGACGACCACGACGACGACCGAGGCGGTCCGCCCGCCGTCGTTGACCGTGGAGGACCGGCTCGTCGCCGGGATCGGGACGACGTCCTCGTTCTCGATCACCGCGTCCGCCGTCGACGGTGGCGACGTCGAGCTCACCGCCGACGGCCTTCCCCCCGACGCCCGCCTCGACGGTTCGACGCTCGAGTGGCGTCCCCCGGCGTCCGGCAGCTGGGACGTCACGATCACCGCCACCGACACCGACGGTGCGTCGGTGTCGGAGACCGTGGAGATGGCGGCCCGGTGGCCGCGCCGGGACGACCTGCTCGTCGCGCTGGGCGATTCCGTCGCGGCCGGACACGGGCTCGACGCCCTCGACTACCTCGGGCTCGACCCGTGCTTCCGGGCCGACGGCGCCGGCTACCCCCGCCGCGTCGCCGACGGGCTGGCGCTCGCCGGGTCGCTGCCGGCACCGATCGAGGTCGGCGTGGTCGCCTGCACCGGCGCCACCGCCTCCCAGCTGCTGGGTACCCCGGTGCGGGCCGCGATCCCCGGCCTCGACGTCGACGGGCCCCTGACCCAGGTCGACTGGGCGGTGCGCTCGAACCCGGGCTACGTGGTGCTGACCGTCGGGGCGAACGACGCCCGCTTCACCGAGCCGTCCGAGCTGGTCGGCGACGACGGGCTCGACGAGGACGGCCTCGACGAGCGCCTGGCGGGCTTCGGTGACGAGCTCGGGACGATCCTCGATCGGCTCGTCACCGAGACCGACGCCCGGATCGTCGTCACCACCTACCACAACCCTGTCGCCGACGACCCGAACGGTGTCGAGGGCTGCACCGGCGAGTGCTTCCGCGACGCGGTCGCCGGGGCGCTCGGCCGGCTCGGCGACGCGATCGGTGCCGCGGTCGACGACCAGCCGGCCGACCGGGTCACGCTGGCCGATCTCGGCGACACGTTCGCCGGGCACGGCGCCGGCCGCCGCCTCGGCGCGGACCTGCTCAGCCAGAACGCCGAGGGCGCCATCGCCGACCTGGTCCGCGAGCTCGCCGACCTGACCGACCCGTACTGCTCGGCCGGTGCCTCACCGGTCGAGACCTGGGTCAGCGTCGTGGACTGCGTCCACCCCGACGCCGCCGGCGTCGCCACCTACGCCGAGGTCGTGCTCGACGCCCTCGCCACCCCGTGAACCCCACCCCCGGGGGCGAACCGGGGGACCGATCTTCCGTGTGGTGGTCGTTCGTGTCCTCCGGAACGAGGGTGTGGGAGGCTCGGTGACGTGTTGGCCGCGGCGAACTTCCCGATGCTCGACGGGCTCCCCGCCGACGTCCGGGCCGCGGTGCTCGACCAGATGGTGCGCCGCCGGTGGGCGGCGGGCGCCATCGTCTGTCGCGAGGGCGACATCGGCGAGACGCTCCACATGGTGTCCGCCGGCCGGTTCATGGCCCGCACCGTCACCATCACCGGCGAGGAGGCGGCGCTCGCCGTCCTCGGGCCCGGCGCCGTGTTCGGTGAGCAGGTCCTGCTGGAGCACCGGGAGCGGCGCAACGCCACGATCGTCGCCATCGGTGACGCCGAGACGCTGGTGGCGACCGTCGCCGACGTGAACGAACTGCGCCGCAACCACCCCGGCATCGACCGGTTCCTGATCGACGTCCTCTCCGACCGCGCCCGGCGGCTCACCCACCTGCTCCTCGAGGCCCGCCACGTCGACGCCGACAGCCGGGTGCTCCACCGGCTCACCGAGCTCGCCGACATCTTCGCCGACGACCCCGAGGACCCGACCTCCACGGTGCCGCTGCGCCAGGAGGACCTGGCCGCCATGGCCGGCACGACCCGCCCGACCGTCAACAAGGTCCTCCGGGTCATCGAGAAGGAGGGCCTCGTGACCCTCGGCCGGGGCCGGGTCGACGTCGTCGACCGGGGGCGCCTGGCGGAACGAGCCGGCCTCCGAAGGTGACAGGCGTCTCATCCGCGCGATCCTGGAGGGTATGGCCGCAACCGTCGTTCGCTCCGGCCGCCGGTCCGCCGTCGCGTACCTCCTGGTCGTCGCCGGCTTGATCGCCCTGCTCGTCTGGTCGGCGAACCGACCGGACTGGGAGCCGGTGGCGGTCGAGGAGGTGGCCGGCTCGGAGACGAGCGCCGAGCTCTCGGTCACGGTGCGTCACATGGCGTGCCCGGACGGGCCCCGGGTGGAGGTCGTCGAGGAGACCGCTGCGGTCGTCACGCTGCGGGCCGAGCAGAACGAGGCCGGCGACTGCGATGCCACGGGGCTGACGACCACGTTCGACGTCGAGCTGGCCCGACCGCTCGGCGACCGTGCGATCGTCGGCCTGTCGGGCGTCGCCGCCTGCGTCGTCGACGGCGACCCGACCGACCGCTGCTACCGCACCTCCGACGGCTGACCCCGGCGCCACGGTGCCCGCAGTCGGTCACGTCCGGCTGATCACCGGGGCCCAGTCACCGGACGAGACCGTCAGGGAGATCCAGGCGAGGGCCGCCGAGGCCCGCGTCCGCTGATCCGCGGACCCGGGCCGGCACTTGCTGCGGTAGCCCCCGTGGCGGGGTTCATCGGACACGCCGACGTCGGGGAGCGATCCCCTACTTGATCTCGGCCCCGAGCACGCGACGGGTGCCGAGGGCGACGGGGGCGACGAGCCAGATCGCGGCGGCCGTGGCGAGCTGCGGCCAGTCGAGGCCGTCGAGCGAGCCGTCGGTGAGCGCCAGCTGCGCGCGGTTGAAGTCGATCCAGGCCAGCACGGACTCGGCCCAGTCCCACGCCCCGGCGGCGGCGCCGGACGCCGTCGGCAGAACGAAGTAGTAGGCGAAGAAGACGACCAGCGAGGCCGGGGTGCTCAGCAACAGCAGCCCGAACGCGAAGCCGGTCAGGAGGTTGATGGTCTGCAGCAGCGCGAAGGCGCCGAGCACCTCGGCCGAGATGGCCCACGCCGCCGAACCTCCCAGCAGATCGAGCACGCCGAGCGCGACGACGCCGAAGGCCAGGGCGGCCGCTGCCGCGGCGAGGGCCGTGACCACCCCCGCCAGCAGCTTGGCCGTGATGATCCGGCCCCGGCGGGGGACGTGGCCGAACGTCACGACGTTGGTCCGCTGGCTCCACTCGCTGGTCACCGAGAGCACGCCGAGCACCGGGAGGAGGACACCCATCGGGAACAGGTTGGCGATCTGGAACACGTCGCTCAGGGTGAACGCCAGGTCTTCGCTGATCCCGAAGACCACCACGATGGCCATGACCGCGGCGGTGCCACCGGCGATCAGGGCGAGGAGCCACCGGCCCGAGCGGGTGTCGACCGCCTTGCGCAGCTCGACCGTGACGAGGCGTCGCAGCGGGATGTGATCGTCGCTGCCCGGCGCATCGGCCAGGCGGGGGATGTGAACTTGGGCGACGAGGCCGGCAGGATCGGCCGCGGGGTGCGTGGTGGAGGTCATCGGTCGGCTCCTTCGGTGCGAGCGGATGACGCGGTCAGGGCCAGGAAGAGGTCCTCGAGGCCGTCGCCGTGGGAGCGCAGCTCGGTGAGGGGGACACCGGCGCTCACGCTGAGCCGTCCGACCTGGGCGGGCGACGCGAAGACGACGATCTCGTCGCCATCGGCGCGATGACGCAGCCCGGCCCGGTCGAGCGCGGTGCGAAGGGACACGGGGTCGGCGGCTCGCACCGCGGCCGCGGCGTCACCGGAGCGGGCGAGGAGGGTGTCGCGGTGGCCCTCGGCCACGATGCGGCCACCTCCGATCAGCACCAGCCGGTCGGCCACCTGCTCCACCTCGTGGAGCAGGTGGCTGGACAGCAGCACCGTGCCTCCCCGGTCGGCGTACGCACGGAGCAGGCTCCGCATCCAGCGGATGCCGGCGGGGTCGAGGCCGTTCGCCGGCTCGTCGAGGACCAGGATCTCCGGGTCTCCGAGCAGGGCGTGGGCGATGCCGAGCCTCTGGCGCATGCCCAGCGAGTAGTTGCCGAGGCGACGGCGGGCCTCGCCGGCGGTGAGACCGACCATGGCCAGCAGCTCGTCGACCCGTGAGGCGCCCAGACCCATCGTCGCCGCCCCCAGCAGCAGGATCTCGCGGCCGCTGCGGCCGACGTGCTGAGCCGACGCGTCGAGGAAGACGCCGACCTGGCGCCCCGGGTTGGGGATGTCGCGGTAGCGCCGGCCGTCGAGGGTCACCCGGCCGCTGGTGGCCGGGGTGAGACCGACCATGATCCGCATGGTGGTGCTCTTGCCGGCACCGTTCGGGCCGAGGAAGCCGGTGATCTCGCCGGTCGGGGCCTCGAAGGTGATGTCGTCGACAGCCGTGAAGCCGCCGTAGGACTTGGTGACGTGCTCGACCGAGATCATGGGTCCACTGTCGTGAATGCCGTGGTCCGCCACATCGGGCGTCGGTCGCCATCAGCCACCGACCCGGGTCGGGATCGATCTCCGACCGAGGTCGGAGACCAGGCACCGTCGCGGCGACGAAGGTCGAATGTCGGCGCCGTCGAGGGTGCTCCTACGCTGTGCGCGTGTCCCCACCGGGCCCGATCCCACGCTCACGCTGGTCGAACGGGTGGCGGATCGTTCTTGCCGTCGTGCTGGGTGTCGCCAACTGGCTGTCGGCCGCATCCCACGAGTGGGCCGAGGCCCGGGCCCTGTTCTTCGTGGACATCGGGTTGGGGGTCGCCGCGCTCGTCGCCGTGCTCTGGCGGCGGCGGCACCCTCTGGGGATCGCGGTGGCGACGGGCGCCGCCACCGCCCTGTCGAGCCTGGCGGTCGGCCCGGCCGCGCTGGCCCTGGCGTCGCTGGCCACCCGACGCGAGCACCGTCGGACCGCGGTCGCGCTGGCGGTGGGGGCTGTGGGGGCCGCGGTCTTCACGGCGATCGTCCCGGTCCGCGAGGACCCGATCGGGGTCTGGCTGGCCCTCGTGGCCATCGTCGGCTGGGGCTCCTATCTCGGGTCGCGCCGGGAGCTGCTCGACAGCCTCACCCGCCGGGCCGAGCGGGCCGAGGCCGAGCAGGAGCTGCGGGCGGCCGAGGCCCGGGCCAACGAGCGCACCCGCATCGCCAGGGAGATGCACGACGTCGTCGCCCACCGGATCTCCAACGTGTCCATGCGAGCGGGAGCGTTGGCCTTCCGCGACGACCTCGACGTCGAGGAGATGCGGGCCGAGTCCGCGATCATCCGGGACACCGCCAACACCGCGCTGGACGAGCTGCGCTCGGTCCTCCAGGTGCTGCGGGACCCGGCCACCAACACCCCGACCGGGCGGCCGCAGCCGAACTATGGCGACATCGCCGAGCTCGTCGACCAAGCCCGCGACACGGGCATGAAGGTCGATCTCGTCGACCGACTCGACGCGGCCCCGCCGGACGAGATCGGGCGGACGATGTACCGCATCGTCCAGGAGGGCATCACCAACGCCCGCAAGCACGCCGCCGGAACCCGCCTGCACATCGCGATCGACCGGAGCGACGGCGGGATCCTGGTGGTGCTCTCCAACCCCCTGTCCCTCCGGGCGTCGGCGCCGCCCGGCTCGGGCCTCGGCCTGGTCGGCATCGAGGAGCGGGTGGCGGTGATCGGGGGGCGCTTGGAACGGTCGGAGACCGCCGACCACTTCTGCGTGCGAGCGTGGTTGCCGTGCCCGACGTGAACGACGACACCCGACCCGTTCGCGTCGCCGTCGTCGACGACGACGCCCTCGTGCGCTCCGCGCTGACGTTGATGCTCGGGGGCCGCGACGACATCACGGTCGTCGGGGAGGCGACCGATGGCGACGAGGTCGCGGAGCTGGTCCGGTCCACCCGCCCCGACATCGTGCTCATGGACGTGCGGATGCGCCGCATGAACGGGATCGACGCCACCGCGCTGCTGCTGTCCCAGCCCGAACCTCCCCGGGTGATCGTGCTCACCACCTTCGACACCGACGACCACGTGCTCGACGCGCTGGCCGCCGGTGCCCAGGGGTTCCTGGTGAAGGACACCGCTCCCGAGGACCTCGTGGCCGCCATCACCACCGTGGCGGCCGGGGAGTCGATCCTGTCGCCGTCGGTCACCACCACCGTCGTCGCCCACCTGCGCGCCGGCGAGACCCGACAGGTCGACCCGACGGTCGCCGATCGCCTGGCTCGGCTCACCGCCAGGGAGCACGAGGTCGCGGTCGCGGTCGGCCGGGGCCTGAGCAACGCCGAGGTGGCGAGCGAGCTGTTCATGTCGGTCGCCACGGTCAAGGCCCATGTGAGCCACGTGTTCGAGAAGCTGGAGGTGGCGAACCGCGTGCAGGTGGCGCTCTTGATGCACGACGCCGGTCTGGCCTGATGCCCCCGGACATCGGTCGACTCGACCCGAGGGTCAGCTCCGGAGGCGGGTCGCGCAGAAGCTGATGATCTCGTCGCGGGCCTGCGCGGTCGGTTGGCCGGCGCCGTCGACGAGGTGGGTGGTGACGACGCTGTGGGGCACACCGGTCCAGCCGCCGGGCGCGGCGGCGCCATCGGGGAGGACCCGGGGCTCGAACCGGTCGCCCAGGGCCTGCTCGAAGGCCGCGAACCGTGCCGCCGGGCAGTACGGGTCGCCGTCGAACCGGTAGGCCCGAACGGTCAGGTCGTCGGCGTCGAGCCGGCGCCGGGCCGCGGCCAGGTCCTCGTCCCGCACGAACGTCAGCTCCGGCTCGTCGAGCGGGATCGACGGTTGGCACATGACCGGGGCCAGCACCGACGGCTCGAGCGTCATGCCGAGCGCGAAGCCGCCGGTGAAGCACATGCCGACGGCGCCGACCCCGGGCCCGCCGCAGCTCGCGTGGGCGTGGGCCGCGAGGCGGCGGAGCCACGCCACCATCGGGCTCGGCCGGCCCTCGGCGAACGCGGTGAGCTCGCGGCGGATGCACGGGGTCGCCATCGTCTCCAGGGCCGCCTCCAGCGTCCCGGTGGCGCCGTCGACGCCGAACAGGCTCGGCATCCACACCGTGAAGCCGGCGTCGCGCACCCACCGGGCGAAGCGGGCGACCTCCGGGGTGATGCCCGGCATCTCGGTCAACACGATCACCGCCGGTCCGGCGCCGGCGACGTAGGTGCGGCGGGTGACGTCGCCGGTGCCGTCGTCGAAGGTGAGGTCCCGTCGCTCGAAGTCGTCGAGCGGGTCGGCAGTTGGGTCGGCGGTTGCTTCGGTCGCGGCGTCGACACCTGGGCCGACGGCGGGGTCGGGTCGATCGTTCACGCTGGCTCCTCGCTCGGGCTCGTCGGGCGGAGGCGGTCGAGGTGGCGGGCCCAGCTGCGGCGGGCCCGGTCGGCCGCGTCGGGGGGTGAGCCGAGCTGGATCAGCGAGTTGGCGGTGACCCCGATCGAGAACAGGACCTGGGCCTCGTCGTCCGCGTCGACGTCGTCGGCCACCTCGTCGGCACGCTGCGCGGATCGGATCATCCGGGCGATGTCGTCGATCCACCCGGCCATCTGCTCGCCGACCAGGTCGTGGAGGGGGCCCGGCCGGGAGTCGAGCTCGAACGCGGACGCCGCGAAGAAGCAGCCGCCGACCAGCTCGGGGTCGTTCAGGTGGTCGAGCCAGGCCGAGCCGAGCACCTCGAGCCGGGCGATGCCGGGCGCCGCGTCCCGCACAGCAGCGAACACCCGCTCGTCCAGCGTCCGGCGGGCCGCCTCGGCGACGGCGAGCTGGAGCTCCTGCTTCGAGCCGAACAGCGCCGAGATCGTCGGCTTCGGCACACCCGACGCCTCGCTCACGTCCCGGAACGAGAACCCCTCGACCCCGAGCACGGTCGCCAACGGCACCGCCGCCCGCACCACACGCTCCCGTGTCCGGTCGCCCCGTACCCGTCGCCCATCGTCTGTCTCCGGCACCCCAACAACCTAGACGACCGTACGTATGGTCATTTGCCGCCGAGGTCGCTCCGCACCAGGGGCGCCAACGGCTGGGCGCGGCCGTTGCGCTGGTCAGCGGCTCGCCGCCGTGCGTACCGCGTGGGAGCGATGCAGGTGCACGTGTATCAGCCGTGATGGGCCCGACGTCACTCCCATGATGTCGGCACCCGCTGGCGTTCGAGGAGGGGCACCGTGTCCGACCAGGAGCAGAACGATCACGACGCCGTCATCGACGTGACCCGGACCGAGCCGACGCCGGAGCCGTCATCGGGCGACGGGTCCGGGACGGCCGCGCCCGGCGGCCGGAGAGGAGATCGGCCCGGTGGCGATTCGCCCGGGCCGGGGCGCTGGATCGCAGATGTCGTCCGGTGGCTCTGGACGAGGCGGTCGGTCATCTCCGTCGCGGTCCTGCTCGTTGCCCTGATGCTCGTCACCACGTTCGCCGGGACACAGCCCATCGTGGTCGCGGCATCGCTCGTGGCGGTGTTGGCCGCCGGATGCGGCTACTCGTGGCTGCGCGACGACGATCGCCGTGACCGGAGCAACAGCGCCTGGCGGGGCCGGGTCCTGCTCGCCGCCGCCGGGACGATCGCGGGTGCTGCGGTGGTCGGACTTGCCTCGACGAACGACGCGTTCGACCGTTTCGGCTACGCCGGCCTCGCGGTCGCCATCGTCGGGCTGTCCGGACTGATCTCCGAGCTCCGCCACGAAGTGAGCCGACCGGCGGCGCCTGTCCTCCTCGTCGCCGCTGTTCTGGCGTCCGGGTTCGCGTTCGCCATCTCCTTCTGGGGCGGGGTCTGGTGGACCGCGGGCCTCGCCGTCGCCAGCATCGTCCTCACCGGAGCGGCGCTCGAGGTCGGCCTCGGCTCGGTGATCGATGGTCGCAAGCCCGGCCAGATCCAGGAGAGTTTGAAGCTGCGCTGGTCGGTCTGGTGGCTCGCAGCCGCGGGCGGGGCGCTCCTGGCCGGCGCCGGTGCGGCGATGTGGCTCCTGTGGCACCTGTCGTGGTTGCTCGTCGCGTACGTGCTCCTCGTGAGCCTGGTGGTCGGGTTGCTGGTGCTCGCCGACAACGACGGCATCGCCATCGCGGTGATCATCGGCATCGCCCTGATGTGGGCGGCGGTACCGAGGGACACGCAGGATGCGAGCCCCGTTCCGTCCGATGCCGAGCCCTACGTCCTCGCCATCGGGGACTCCTACCTGTCAGGCGAGGGTGCTCCCCGATTCATCACTGGCACCAACTCGACCAGGGCCGATGGGCAGGGCACGAACCAGTGCCGTCAGGCGAGGACCGCATGGCCGTTCCTGCTCGCCGATCGCGTCGACGATCCCGAGATCGTTCCCGAGGGGCTGGTGACGATGGCGTGCTCCGGGTCGGTCTCCGAGAACCTGCTCGGAAGGGAGCGCACGAAAGGCGGCGACGACCGCCGGCACGGTCCCGACCAGCTCGGTCTCTTCGACGCCCTGGGTCTCGACCACGACCCGGCGTTGGTGCTCGTGCAGATCGGCGGCAACGACGCCGGCTTCTCCAAGGTCGGGATCCACTGCGTGGCCCCGGGGAGCTGCGCCGAGGTCGGTGACCAGTTCCTCCTGGGGATACCGAACCCGGAGCTCGACGAGGATGAGGGGCCCCTGTGGGAGCCCCCGGAGCCGCTGGAGCACATCGCAGACGACCTGCGACGGGCCTACAAGAAGATCACCAGACGCTTCCCCGAGGCTCGGCGGGTCGCCGTTGCCTACCCACTTCCCCTCGCTCACCGTGACGAGTGCGACGCCGTGCTCCTCGACACGAGGGAGCGCGCCTTCGTCAACGCGTTCGCCATGGAGCTGAACAACGTCATCGAGGCCGTCGCGGCGGAGAAGGGGTTCGAGTTCCTCGACACCACCGAGACTGCGCTGCTCGATCCCGTGGACGGTGATCCGAGCGCTCTCTGCGCCGGTGGCGACGAAGCCGGCCTCAACTTCGTCAAGTGGCATCCCGTCGACGGCTCGGTGCTCGAGCTCATCAACCCGCGCTTGTGGACCCACAACAACCTCCACCCCAATCCGGCTGGTCACCGCGCGCTCGCCGCCGGCGCTGCCGAGTGGTTCCGCTCCCATCCGCCGACCGTCGACGACGCACCCGGCGGGTCGGGTCCCGAGCAAGGTGCACGGTCCGAGTCGGGCGGGGCGAGCCCGTTCGCGGTACGTAGCCTCGCCGACATCGCGGCGTCGGACGAGCTCGATGCCATCTCGGCCGAGCTGATGGGTAGCTCGGAGCTGCTCGCAGGTGTCGAGTCCTGTGAGCCAACCGACGCGTCGGAGTGCCTCGTGGACGGGGACGATGGCGGTTGGCTGGGCGCTGAGGCGATGGCCGCGCTCCGGAGGGCCCTCCCGAGCGTGCTCGTGCTGCTCGTGGCGTCGGTCCTCGTCTGGACCCCGGTCATCGGTCTGGTCCACGAGAAGAACTGGACGGTCCGTTCGTGGCTGCGTCGCCTGTTCGGCCGCATCCGGCCAGGGAGCGACGGCCCCGCGGCCGGCGGTCCGGCCGCCGACGACGGCGGGGACGACGGGAACGGCAACGACCCTGGCGGTGTGGCGGTGGGTGTGGGCACGGAAGGCGTGGCGCCGGGGCGCAGTTGAGCGACGGCTGCCGGGAGGACCGGATGCGTCACGAAACCACCGGTTCACACCGGGCCCCCGCCCCGGTCCGATCAGGATCGATCGGCGACTCGGTCGGGTGCAGACGACGGAGTGCGAGCGTCGAGGTCGCCGTTCCCGCCTGTCCGTCGGACGGCGAGCACGGTCGCCGCCACGATGACCACGGCCCAGACGACCAGGAGGACGTCGTCGGTGGCCGAAGCGCGGAGGCCGTCGGGGAGGAGGGGGGCCAGGAGGCGGTACGGCCAGGCGGCCGTGTCGGCGAAGTCGACGATCAGGGTGCGGCGGTCGGTGGTCGCCTCGAACGCCAGCCACAGCCAGTTGACCAGGCCGAGCACGCCGAGCCCCGCGATCGCGCCGAGCCGGCGAGCCGACACCTCGGCCCAGCATGCGAGCAGGATCGCCGCGGCCGGGAGGCCGACCACGAGCTGGCGCCCCGGGACCCACCAGCCATGCATCGTGAGCGCCACGTAGGTCGCGTTGAGCCAGGTCACGGCCACGATGGCGGCGAGCAGCCAGCGGTCCGGCGCCCGGCGGACGACCCCGGCGGCGACCGCGACCGGCAGGAGGAACCACACCGGCGACCAGGCGGCGATCCCGAAGCCCCGGTCGACGAGCAGGCCGATCAACCGGCGGGTCCGGCCGAGCACGTCGACCTCGGTGCCGACCACGCTGAACTCACCGGTCTCGGTGAAGTGGTCGCCGGTCGAGTAGACCGTCCACCCGCCGTAGATCCACTGGTGCAGGCCCAGGTAGACGACCCCGGCCGCCGCCGCGCCGGCGACCACCCAGACCACCAGCCGGGGACGGTCGCGGAGGCGGACGAGCAGCGCCAACCCGCCGACCGCGGCCACCGGCACGTACTTCACCGCCAGCCACGGCAGGGCCACGATCGCCGCCATCGTCAGCAGCGTCGACCACAGCACGGCACGCTCGTCCGAACGCCCGTCGAGCGGGGTCGTGAGGCCGGCCACCATCACCAGGACGGCGAGGCCGGCGGCCATCTCGGGGTACACCTGGGTGCCGTAGGTGGCGAGGGGGAGCCCGGCGAAGCACGCCACCGTCGTCACCGCCGCGGTCCGCCAGCCGACACCGAAGCGGTGGTGGGCCAACCAGCCGGTCAGGGCGGCGGTCGCCGCCGCCAGCGCGGCCAGCGCGACCTTCGCCGCCGCCCAGCCGCCGACGAGCATCGGCAGCGCGAGCAGCGCCGGCAGCAGCGGGTCGTGGGGGCTGACCTGGCGGCCTGATTCGTCGAGCTCGAACGTCTGGGGGTCGAGCCGGATCTCGTGGTACGGCAGGTAGCGCTCGTCGGCGAGCTCGTCGCTGATGTCGAGGTCGAGGTCCTCGCCCAGGGTGGTCGCGCTCAGCAGGTACTGGGGCTCGTCGGCCGAGGTGCGGGCGCCGTAGGTGGCCCGGGCCCCGAGCCCGGCGAGGGCGATGGCGGCGACCACCGCCGCCACCCCGACCAGCCACCACCGGGGTGGCACCGCCGTCGAGGCCGGCGCGCGGGCCCGGGAAGGCGCGGCCACGCCGGTCAGTCCTCGACGACGAAGCCGTCGAACCGCGCCCGCTCGATGGCCCACGCCTCGTCCGACCACGACCCGGTGTCGTCGAGGCAGTCGACGGCGCTCTGGGCCATGTCGAGGACGTGGTGGAGGTTGTCGGCGACGACGAGGCCCTGGCGGCCGAGAACCGTCACCCCGGGCACGTCGTCGGTCCAGGTCAGCGCGCCGTCGCGGGCATCGGGGGCGTCGACGGTGACGATCGGGTAGACCGACGGCAGCCGACGGACCTCGATCCCGGCGACCTCGGGGACGGGCAGGTCGCAGCGCCCGATCCCGTCGAGCACCAGCTTCGCCACGGCATCGTCGTCGGCCCGCCACAGCTCGTCGCCCGGTGTGCACGGCAGCTCGGCGCACAGGACGGTGCGGTCGTCGGGATCGGGGCCGTCGCGGTAGTTGCGGGGCTCCGAGAGGCGGCTGAACGCCACGTCGAGGTCGGGCACGTAGTGGGCGTCGAACGACGTGAACCGCTCCTGTCGCACCACCAGGTAGGCGAGCACGAGGCCCCGCATCACCGGCGGCGGGGCCACCTCGCTCGGCCCCCACGCCTGGCCGAGCACGGCAGCCAACGCCCCGGTCGGAGCGGTCCACAGCACCCGCCCGGCGGTGAGCCGCTCGCCGGAGCCGAGCACCACCTCGGTCGCCGACGCCCCGGGCGAGAGCGAGACCACCCCGGTGGCGGGGGAGAGCACGGCGCCGGCACCGGTGGCGGCGTCGGCGAGCCGCTCGGTGATCTCGCCGTAGCCGAGCCGCGGGTACAGGAACGTCCGACCCCCGGCCCGGGCCGTACGGGTGACGGTGCGGGCGAGCTTCGCCGGGGTCCGCACCGAGAGCCGCTTGCGGGCCAGCTCACCGGCCAGCCCCTCGGGCGGCGTGCCCCACAGCTTCTCGGCCATCGGGCCGTGGAAGTCGGCCAGCGCGGTCGGGCCGAGCCCGTCGCGCACCACCGAGGCGTAGGAGTCGACGGCGCCGTTGCGCCGGGCGCGGCGGAGCGGCTTGGTGACCACGTCCCGCCCGGCGGCGACCACGAACGACGGGGGCAGGGTGCGGGCCAGGTCCTTGGGCTGGAGCGGGAACGCCACCCACCGGCCCCGGAGGCGGAGCCGGCCGTTGCGCTCGCGGACCTGGAGGTCGTCGCCGAGCAGCTCGTCGAGCAGGGCCCGGACCCGGGGCGACATCGACGGGTGGAGCCGGTGGCTGCCGTGGTCGACCCGCACGCCGGCCACCGTGAAGCTGGCCGACATGCCGCCGAGCGACGAGGCCATCTCGACGAGGCGCACCGAGAGGCCCCGGCGGGCCGCCTCCAGCGCCGCGGTCAGCCCGCACGGCCCGCCGCCCACGACGAGCACGTCGACCGCGGGCGTGTCGCGGCCACCCGGCGCGCCGTCGGCGGCGCCGTCCGAACCGGGGGTCATCGCTCGTCCGTGATCGGGATCTGGCGGTGGCCCGGCACCATCTCGACCCTGCCCCGCGTGCCGACCGTGACCGGGCTGATGTGGGGGAGGCTGGCGATGACGGTGGCGCCGTCGGCCAGGGCCAACGTGGCGCTCCACGTCGTGCCCCGGAACTCGGCGCCGGTCACGACCACGTCGCCGTCGTCGTCGGCGACGAACGCCACGTCGTCGGGGCGGACCATGGCGGCGTCGCACCGCCCGCCCGGCGCCCGATCGACGGGCCCGAGCACGGTCCGGAACCCCTCGGCGGCGTCGACCACGGGTAGGAACGACGCCTCGCCCATGAACGCGCCGACGAAGCGGTTGGTCGGCTGGTGGAACACGGTCGCCGGATCGCCGAGCTGCTCGATGCGCCCGGCCCGCATCACCGCCAACCGGTCGCCGACGGCCAGCGCCTCGACCTGGTCGTGGGTGACGAACACGGCCGGTGTGCCGGTCGCGGCCAGCGCACCGACGACGTGGTGGCGCAGCTGGACCCGCAGGTTCGGGTCGAGGCTGGCAAAGGGCTCGTCGAGCAGCATCAACGTGGGGCGGGGTGCCAGCGCCCGGGCGAGCGCCACCCGTTGGCGCTCGCCGCCGGACAGCTCGTGGGGGTAGCGGTCGCGGTGGCCGGCGAGCTCGACGACCTCGAGCACCTCCATCGCCCGGCGGGCGGCGTCACGGCGGCCGGTGTCGCGGATGCCGAACGTGACGTTGTCGATCACCGACAGGTGGGGGAACAGCGAGTGCTCCTGGAACACCAGCCCGACGTGGCGCTTCTCCGGCGGGAGGCGGCGGTGGCCGTCGTCGACGGTCACGCCGTCGATGGTGATCGAGCCCTCGTCGAGCGCGACCAGCCCGGCGATCGAGCGCAGCAGCGTCGACTTCCCGCATCCGCTCGGCCCGACCAGGGCCACGATCTCGCTGCCCGCCAGCTCGAGGCTCACGCCGGCGACGGCCACGGTGTCGCCGTAGCGCTTGACGGCGCCGTCGACGACCAGCGTCGGCCCGGGCGGGGTCGAGCCGTTGGTGGAGGGGGTGCTCACCGCGCCTCCCCTTCGATCGTGTCGATCGGTGTGGCGGTCGCGCTGCGCACGGCGGCGGTGGCGCCGGCCCGGGTCTCGTGGCCCCGGATCAGCACCGCGACCGGAACGAGGGCGACGACCACGATCGCCAGCGCGGGCAGCGCCGCCTGCTCGAAGCGCGACTCCGACGCCAGGTTGTAGGTCCACACCGAGAGCGTGTCGAAGCCGAACGGGCGCAGCAGCAGCACGATCGGCAGCTCCTTCAGGGCGTCCACGGCCACGAGCACGACCGCGGTGGCCAGGCTCGTGCGCGAGAGCGGCACGTGGATCCGCCCCGCCACCTGCCACGGCCGGCGGCCGAGGCTGCGGGCCGACGCGGTCATCTCCTCGGGCACCTGCTCGAGGCCGGCCTCGGTGGCGTTGAGGGCCGGGGCCATGAACCGCACCGAGTAGGCGTACACGAGACCGATGAACGAGCCGGTGGCGACGACACCGGGCAGGCCGAGCCCGACGGTCTCGAGCACGTCGTCGAGCGCGACCAGCGCCAGCAGCACACCGATGGCCACCACCGGGCCGGGCACGGCGTAGCCGACGGCGGTGAGGCGCGCCGCGAGGCGGGTCGCCCGGGGGTTCCCGAACCGGGAGGCGTTGACGACGACGGCGGCCACGACGCCGCAGATGATCGCGCTGACGACGGCCAGTTGCAGCGAGTGGCCGAGGAACTCGAGGAACCGGTCGGTCACCGGGGTGCCGTTGTCGGACCCGGCGCGCTCGATCGCCCACGCCACGAGCTGGGCGGCCGGCAGCGCGAACGACAGCGCCAGCACCGCGACACACGCCCCGGTCGCCGCGAGTCCCCGCACGCCCCGAAGCTGCCGGGGGCGGATGCCGTCGGCCCGACCCGCGGCCTCCCCGTAGCGGGCACGGCCCCGCAGCACCCGCTCCAGGCCGATGACCAGCAGGGCGAACACCAGGACCAGGGTCGCGAGCTCGCTCGCCGCGTCACGGTCGAACGTGCCCCGCCAGATGCGGAACACACCGACCGAGACGGTGTCGACGCCGAAGTACTGGACGGTGGCGAAGTCGGTCAGCGTCTCCATCATCACCACCGCGACCCCGGCGGCGATCGCCGGGCGCAGCTGGGGGAACACGACCCGCCGCGCCGCCTCGAACGGCCCGGCGCCGAGGCTGCGGGCGACCTCGTACGCGCCGCCGGCCTGGTCGCGCAGCGCGGCCCGGGCCAGGAGGTACACGTACGGGTAGAGCACGAGGCTGAACACGACGACCGCCCCGCCGAGCGAGCGCACCTCGGGGAACCAGGCGTCGACCCCGAACGTGTCGCGCCACCAGCCCTGGATCGGCCCGGTGAACCCCACCACCGACAGCGTCACGAACCCGAGGACGTAGCTCGGCATGGCGAGGGGGGCGACGAGCAGCCAGCCGAGCACCTTCGAGCCGGGGAAGCGGTGGGCCGAGGTCAGCCAGGCCAGGCCGACGCCGAGCGCGAGGGCGCCGATGCTGACGCCGACGAGCAGCACGGTCGTGTCCCACAGCTGGCCGGGGAGGCGGGTCTCCCACTGCTGGCGCCACACGTCGCCGCTCGGTCGGAGGATGCTCGCAGCGAGGAACGCCACCGGCGCCACGACCAGGATCGCCGCGAGCCACGAGAACGTCGGCCACGAGCGGGCGCTGAGGTGATCACCGGCGTCGAGCACGACCCGTGCCGGTCGCTCCGCCGGCTCCGGCCGTGGGCCGTCCCGCCCGGTGTCCGCGACGGCGGTCACGGTCTCACCGGTAGCCGGCCTCGTCCATCAGCCGGACGGCGTCGGCGTTGAGCGCCCCGAACTCGGCGGCGGCGAGCTCGTCGCGGACGAAGTCGGTCCCGAACGTCTCGGCGATCAGCGGCTCGGGCTCGACGTCGGGGTTCACCGGGTACTCGTGGTTGCCGTCGACGAACACGCTCTGGCCGTCGGTCGCCAGCCACTCCAGGAACTGTCGGGCCAGCTCCGGGTCGTCGGCGTAGCGGGTCACCCCGCCACCGGAGATGTTGACGTGCACCCCGCGGCCGTCCTGGTCGGCCCAGACCAGCTCGACCGGGAAGTCGGGATCGTCCTCGAGCAGGCGGGCCAGGTAGTAGTGGTTCGTGATCCCGACGTCGCACAGGCCCTCGGCGATCGACTCGAGGATCAGCACGTCGTTGTTGAGGATCTCGGCGTTGTCGGCCCAGCCCTCCACGATGGCCAGCGCCTCGTCCTCGCCGTGGTGGGCGATCAGGCTGGCGACGAGGGACTGGGTGTAGACGTTGGACGAGTCCCGCAGGCACACCCGGCCCTCCCAGGCGGGTTCGGCCAGCTCCTCGTAGGTCGTCGGCACCTCGTCGGGCGCGACCTGGTCCGGGTGGTACACGATCGTGCGGGCCCGCAGCGTCAGCCCGAACCAGTTGCCGTCCGGGTCGCGCAGGTTCTCGGGCACGGCGCCTTCGAGCGCGGCCGAGTCGAGCGGCGTGAACAGGCCCTCCTCGGCGGCGACGGCCAGGTTGCCGGCGTCGACGGTGAGGTAGACGTCGGCCTGGGTCTCCTCGCCCTCCTCGGCGATGCGCTCGCGCAGCTCGGCGTCGTTGCCGGTGAGGAACTCGATCGAGATCCCCGTCTCCTCGCTGAACTGCTCGAACGCCACCTCGAGGTCGTAGTGGCGGCCGGAGTAGACGCGGATGACGTCGCCGTCATCGCCGCCCCCGCAGGCGGCGAGCGCCGTCGAGGCCACGACCGCGGCGACGAGGCACCGCACGCTCGACCGGACACGCCTGTGGCTCACTGCACTCGTTCCCTCTCGACGGTCACACCCGGCACGTTCGACGCACCCGGGCTGCGATGACGAACGCAGATGATGTTGCATCGTAACCGGTGGTGCATGGCGAATCAGGGCGCGTTGCCATCGTTCTTACGGCATGCCTAACATTCACCGCCGTGACCAGGCCGGGGGACCCAGAGCGAGTGCTGATCACCGGCGGCGCCGGCTTCATCGGTGCCGTCGTCGCCCGCCGTCTCCTCGATGCCGGCCACGACGTCACCGTCGCCGACCACGGCACCGAGCCCCGCCACCACCGGGCCCGGGCGGCGCTGGGCGACGCCCGGCTGCTTGACGTCGACCTGCTGGCGGTCGACCTCGTCGACCTCGTCGACGTCCTCGCCGGCGTCGACCGGGTCGTGCACCTTGCGGGGCGGCCCGGCGTGCAGACCAGCTGGGGCGCCGGGTTCGAGCGCCACCTCGCGGCCAACACCCTGCTCACCCAGCGACTGCTCGAGGCCGCGCTCGTCACCCGGCCCCGCCGGGTCGTGCTCGCGTCCAGCAGCTCCGTCTACGGCGACATCCCCGACGGCCGGGCCGACGAGGACCACCCGACCCGGCCGCTCAGCCCCTACGGCGTGTCGAAGGCCGCGGCCGAGGCGCTCGTCGGCACCTACGTCGCCCGCGGCGTCGACGCCGTGTCCCTGCGCTTCTTCACCGTCTACGGCCGCGGTCAGCGGCCCGACATGGCCCTCCACCGCATCATCGACGCCGCGCTCGGGGGCCCGGTGTTCGCCCTGCGCGGCAGCGGCCGCCAGACGCGGGACCTGACCCACGTGGACGACGCCGCGGCCGCGATCGATGCCGCGCTGTTCGCCGCGGTCCCGGCCGGCACCGTCTGCAACGTCGGCGGCGGTCGTCCCGTGTCGCTGACCGGGCTGATCGGGACCGTCGAACGCCAGCTCGGCCGGGTGGTGCCCCGGCAACGGGTCGACAGCGCCGACGGCGACCCGTCGCGCACCTCGGCCGACACCTCACGTGCCTGTCGCCTGCTCGGCTGGTCGGCCGCCGTCGACCTCGCCGACGGTGTCGCCGACCAGATCGCGCACCAGCTCGCCGTCGTCCGCCCCGGTGCGACCGGCTGCCCGTCGGCCGATCCCGGTGTTCGCCGCGCCGCCACGACCGACGCCCACGGGTCGGGCCTGCTCGCAGGGAGCCGACCGTGATCCGACGTTGGGCCGGCTCGGTCCGCTTCGGCGTGGCCGCCGCCGTGGCCCTCGCGGCGTGCGTCGCCGCGGTCGTGGTGCTGTGGGCCCTCGTCGACCCCGACGAGCTGCGCGCCGGGCTCGACCGGGGCCTCGGGGACCCGCTCGGCCTGGTCGTCATCGCCCTCGCCCTCCTGGCCGCGTTCTCGATGCGCGCCGTCGCGTGGTGTCGGGTGCTTGGTGGCCTCCCGTTCGGTCAGTCGCTCGCCGCGGTCCACGTTGCGCTCGGCGCCAACCACGTCCTCCCGTTCCGCCTCGGTGAGCCGATGCGCATCGCCTCCGCCGTGCGCCGCACCGACGTCGGCCTCGGTCCGGCGACGTCCACGACCGTGCTCCTGCGGGCGGCCGATGTGGTCGCACTCGTGGTGCTCGGCCTCGTCGCGGCGCCCGCTCTGGTCACCGACGGCCTCGGGGCGTGGGGCGTCGCCGTCGTCGCGCTCG
>JAXHUH010000208.1:0-30166 GCA_034211175.1 Actinomycetota bacterium | reverse complement strand
CCCGCGGGCAGGTCCGCGTTCCGCCCGAGCCTCAGCCGGTGCGGTCGGCGACGGCGTGGAGCCGCCGACCGGGCCAGTTGTCGCGGAAGCGCCGCACGAGCCACTGGTTGAACTGCACGTGGCTCTCCTCCTGCCAGGAGTAGCGACCACGCGGCGCGAACCGACTGTGCAGGCCCCGCTGGACCTTGGTCGTCGCGTCCTGGTCCTGCTGGACGATGAACTGGACACCCATGTCCGACATCTTGAGCTTCTCCTCGAACAGCGGGTCGTCCATCGCCGAGGGGTGGAGGAGGTAGCCGATCTCGAGGTCGATCGTGTCCGGCGTCTTCGGGTGCACGATGAAGAAGAAGCACTGGTCGGGCGCGGTGCCGAAGCACAACATCGGCGGCATGAGCGCGAACGTCGAGCGGCTCCGCTCCTCCTCGGACAGGCCCGGGAAGATCGGCATGATCGCCTTGTGGGTGGCGTTGAAGCCGCCGTCCATGTGGGTGTAGCCGGCCGTCCGGAAGATCACGCCGGACTCGTCCGACCACGGCACCGGGAAGTCGGACATGCCCGACGGGCAGAAGTCCTGGATGTACTGGTGCAGGCGGTTGGCGTGGTAGCCGTCGTTGAAGTTCTCGAACATGACCTTCCAGTTCCAGGGAAGGTCGGGGATCGTGAACGTGCCCGGGCAGGCCGCGTTCTCCAGGTCGTAGTTCTCGATGAACGGCTCGTAGCGGGCGAACCGGTCGGCGAGCGGCGCGGCCTCGGGGTCGAAGTTGATGAAGACGAACCCCTGCCAGTGCTCGACCCGCAGGTTGGGCAGGCCCCAGGCCGCCTTGTCGAAGTCCTCGGTCCGCTCCATGGCCGGCGCGCCGAGCAGACGGCCGTCGAGGCCGTAGATCCAGTGGTGGTACGGGCACTTGAACGTCGTGTTGCTGCCCTGGCCCTCGCAGATCTGCATCGCCCGGTGCTGGCAGACGGCGGACATGGCCCGCACCTCGCCGGCCTTGTCGCGGGCGATGATGACGGGCTCGCCGAGGATGTCGGCGGTGAACCAGTCACCCGGCTCCGGGATCCGGTCGGCCCGGCCGACGCAGAGCCACTCCCGCATGAACAGCGCCTCGCGCTCGAAGGCGAGGAACTCCTCGGACGTGTAGAGCTCCGGCGGGAGCGTCGAGGCGTGGGCGACGTCGGTCACCGATTCCGCCAGGCTGGCGTACAGCTCGTCGGTCAACACGGTCATGGGGTGATCTCCCTCGGGCTGGTCGGCGTTCAGTGCCTCGTCGTGTGTTGCGCGGCGCTCACGTCGAAGCCTCGACGGCGCCGTATCCCCCACCCCCGGGTAGCTCGAGACGCACCTGGTCACCCGGCTGGAGGGTGAGCCGCGCCTGGGTGCGCACCGCCTCGCCGTTCACGCAGAAGCGGCCCGCCTCGCCGTCGGCCCCACCGAAGATGCCCTTGGGCGGTTCGGCGAGGCGGCTCGTGACCGCGTTGAGCTGCCACTGGCGGGTGGTGTCCACGGTGAACTCGATGGTCTGGCCGAGCCCACCGCGCTGCGCACCGGCACCACCGGAACCGTGGCGCAGCGACTTCTCGGTGAACCGGATGGGCGCCGACGCCTCCACGACCTCGATGGGCACGGCGGCGACGCCGGTCGGGTACGAGCAGGCGTCGAGACCGGGCTTCGCCGCCCGGGCACCGACCCCGCCCGCGTAGGTGAACATGGCGGTGATGAACGGGCTGCCGTCGTCGTGGTTGCCGCTCACCTGCATCGTCCACACCGCGCCCGAGCCCTCGGCCATGGCGTTGGCCGGCTCGATCTGGGCGAGCGCCTTGAGCAGGGCGTTGGGCAGGAACATGCCGACGACGTGGCGGGCCGTCCCCGGTTGGGGCGAGACCGCGTTGACGATCGTGCCCTCCGGCGCCACGACCTCGATCGGCGCCAGGCTGCCGTGGTTGTTGGGCACGTCGGGGTTGAGCACGGAGCGGATCGCGAACGTCGTGTACGCGTGGGTGTAGTTCTTCACGACGTTGATGCCCCACGGGCTCGCGTCGGAGCTGCCCGTGTAGTCGACCACGATCGTGCCGGACTCGGCATCGACGTTCAGCGCGCACTCGATGTGGACCCGGCTGCCGTCGGCCAGGTCGAGCACCGCGGAGGACCGGTAGGTGCCGGCGGGCACGGCGCGGATGGCGTCGCGGGTCGCCGCCTCCGAGCGCTCGATGATCTCGTCGGCCAGTTCCTCGATGTCGCTCAGGCCGTGCTGGTCGCACAGTGCCAGGAGCCGCTGGGCGCCGACCTCGCCGGAGGCCATCTGGGCGTGGAGGTCACCGGTCATGTGGTCGGGCTGGCGGACGTTGGACAGGATGAACCGCCACACGTCCTCGTTGCGCTCCCCCGCCCGCATGAGCTTGACGATGGGGATCCACAGGCCCTCCTCGAACACGTCCCGCCCACCGGCGCCGATGCCGTAGCCACCGACGTCGGTGTGATGGATGGTCGAGCCGAAGAAGGCGATGAGGGTGCCGTCGCGCCACACGGGAACGAGGACCGTCACGTCGAGCAGCTGGCCCGCCGTCTTGTACGGGTCGTTGGTGACGAGCACGTCGCCGGGCTCCAGCGACGAGACCGGGTGCTCGTCGAGGATGTTGCGCACGGCCATGGCCAGGGAGTTGATGTGGCCGGGCGTGCCGGTCACCGCCTGGGCCACCATGCGGCCCCGGCGATCGAACACGGCGTTGGCCAGGTCGCCGGCCTCGCGCACGATCGGGCTGAACGCGGAGCGCTGCAGGGCCTTCGCCTGCTCGTTGACCGTGGCGATCAGGCTCTGCCACAGGATCTCGAGCTCGATGGGGTCGAAGCGTGCGCTCATGGCGTCTCCTGCGGGGCACGGGTGGCGACGAGGCTGCCGTCGCCGGCCACGGTCACCTTCCAGCCGGGTCGGATGACGGCCGTCGTCTCGCGCTCCTCGACGAGGGCGGGGCCGTCGAACGAGGCACCCACGCCGAGCCCGGACCGATCGTAGACCGGCACGTCGATGGGGTCACGGGCCCGGCCGAAGACGACGGGGCGGACGCCCTTGGGCGAGGCCCCGGAGCCTTCGGCCGCGGCGGCGGTCGGCCCGACGCCCCCGGAGGGGGCGATGGCGGCGAGGCGCCAGGTGACGACCTCGATGCCGACGCCGGGGATGGTGAGGCCGTAGATGCGGCGGTACTCGGCCTCGAACGCGGCCAGGACCTCGTCGTCGGTCGCCGGCCAGGTGTCGCCCTCGCCGATCCACACCGTGATCTCGTTGCCCTGGCCCGCGTACCGGGCGTCCACGCCGTAGCGGAACGTGACCTCGTCGCGGGCGGCACCGGCGGCGGAGAGCACCCGTCGGCCCTCCTCGCGCAGCTCGTCGAGCAGCGCCTCGCGCTCGGCGACGTCGATGGCATCGAGCCGGCGGGGCATGGAGCGGGCGAGGTCGATGCGCACCGGCGTGACGAGCGTGCCGAACGCCGAGAGCACGCTGGCGTTGACCGGGAACACGACCCGGTCGGACTCGAGCAGCTCGGCCACACCGCACGCGTGGACCGGGCCGGCGCCGCCGAAGGCCAGCACCGCGACGCCGCGCAGGTCGATGCCCTGCTCGACGCCGTGCATGCGGGCGGCGGCGGCCATGTTCTGGTTGACGATCTCGTGCACGCCGGCCGCGGTCTCGCGGCCCGTGAGCCCGAGCCCGTCGGCGACCCGGCCGAGCGCCTCGCCGGCCGCGGCGGCGTCGAGGGGCATGTCGCCACCGAGGAACGACGCGGCGTCGAGCATGCCGAGCGCCAGGTCGGCGTCGGTCACGGCCGGCTCGGTGCCGCCGCGCCCGTAGCTGGCCGGACCGGGGGCCGAGCCCGCCGAGCGGGGGCCGACCTTGAGCAGGCCGAAGCCGTCGACGTGGGCCAGTGAGCCGCCGCCGGCGCCGATCTCGACGAGGTCGACCGACGGCACCGACACGGGGTAGCCCGAGCCCTTCTTGAACCGGTAGATCCGGGCGACCTCGAACGTGTTGGTCAGCTCCGGCTCACCGTCGGCGATCAGGCACGCCTTGGCCGTCGTGCCGCCCATGTCGAAGCAGAGCAGGCGCTCCTCGCCGAGGCGGCGGGCGAACCAGCGACCGGCCAGCGCACCGGCGGCCGGGCCGGACTCGACGAGGCGGATCGGCACCCGGGCGGCGTCGTCGGCCGAGACCACGCCGCCGTTGGACAGCATCATCAGCACCGAGCCGCCGAAGCCCTCGGAGGACAGCCACTTCTGCAGGTCCTCGAGGTAGGGCCCGATCACCGGCATCGTCGCCGCGTTGCACGCGGTCGTCATCATGCGCGGGTACTCGCGGATCTGGGGCGAGACCTCGGACGAGACGCACACCGGGACCCCGAGCTCCGAGCGCAGGTGCTCGGCCACGGCCCGCTCGTTGTGGCCGTTCACGTAGGCGTTCAGGAAGCAGACGGCGACGGCCTCGACCTGCGCGGCGCGCAGCGCGTCGGCCAGCGCGGCCAGCTTCTCGGCCGACGGCTCGGCCAGGACCTCACCGGTGGCCGAGGTCCGCTCGTCGAGCTCGAACGTCAGGTCCCGGCCGATAGGCGGGGCCGGGAACTCGATCTGCAGGTCGTACATGTCGTAGCGGTGCTCGTCCCGGATGAGCACCGTGTCGCCGAACCCGGTGGTCGTGACGAGCGCGGCCCGCCCGGTCTTGCCCTCGATCAGCGCGTTGGTGATCAACGTCGTGGCGTGGACGATCGGCGCCGAGATCTCGGCGGGCCGGACCCCGGCCTTGGCCAGCACGCTGCCGACCCCGGTGCGCACGCCCTCGAGCGGGGCGGCGGGCGTGGTCAGCGTCTTGTCGACCACCACCCTGCCGCTCGCCGCGTCGAGCAGGACGACGTCGGTGAACGTGCCGCCGATGTCGACGGCGAGCCGCCAGTCCGCGCTCATGTCTCGGACTCCTGGAGGTCGGGGCGGGGTGGCGAGAAGACGTCGAGGATCCAACACTCGTCGTAGGTGTCGTCCCCGATGAACACCGAGTCGCCGTGCCACACGTTGCGGGGGGCCAGGTACACCTCACCGGCACCGAGGACCGTCCGCTCGTCGGAGTCGGGATCGGTGCTGATCCGGAAGTCGAGCTGGCCCCGGACGATGATGCCGAGCTGCTCCTGCTCGGTGTGGTTGTGGAGCACCGAGCCGGTGGCGCCACCCTTGATGCGCCAGAAGCACAGCTGCAGGTCGGTGCCGGTGATCACCCGGCGCCGGAACCCCGGGCGATCGGTCTCGACGAAGGCGTCCTCTTCGAAGAAGTAGCAGTACGTCGACGCGGAGACCGCGTTCACGATCGGGGCTCCGTGACGTGGGCGAACCGTTGGCGCTCGATCTCGAGGTCGAGCGGGCGGACGATCGCCTCGTGCTCCTCGTCGCCCCAGTGGTCGGCGGGGACGAGCCACATGACCTCGAACTCGATGCCGTCCGGGTCGCGGGCGTAGAGGCTCTTGTTCGCGCCGTGGTCGGACTCGCCCACCAGCGCACCGGCATCGAGCAGCCGGCGCCGTGCCTCGGCGAGGTCGTCGAGCGTCGGCACCTCCCACGCGATGTGGTACAGCCCGACCTCGCCGCGACCGGCCCGCGACGGACCGACGTCGGACCCGAGCGAGAAGAAGGCGATGTCGTGGTGGTTGTCGGACGCCGGCGCGCGCATGAACACGAAGCGGCCGGAGGCGTCCTCGATGATGGCGCGGAAGCCGAGCACGTCCTCGTAGAAGCGCTGCTGCACCCGGGCGTCGCGCACGTACAGCACGGCGTGGTTCATACCGCTGATCGCCATGTCACCTCACAAGGGTATGGCCTGATGGTCAGACCATACACGACCCGATGCCTCGGTGACGAGTGGCGACGCGCCTGCTGACGGGGGGTCGCACCGCCCGAACGGGACCGAGTGCACCGGATCTCGCCACGCTACGCCACCGTCGCACCGCTGAGACCAGTGGTGCGACGCGAGGGCGCGGACCGTCCCGGGGCGGGACGTGGGGCGCACGAGTGGAGCTCCGCCGAATCGACACCGGTCGGTCGGCGGAGGAGGTCCTCAGACCAGTTGCTCGACCATCTGCCGCTCGACGCTGCCCAGGTGCTGGGTCGCGCTCGAGATCACGGCGATCGGGTCCTCGGCCTGGAAGGCGGCGGCGATGGCGGTGTGGTCGGCCGACGACTCGGAGACCAGGCGATCCACGACGTCGCGGTTCTCCGACGCCGTGAGCAACGACTCGAACTCCTCGGACCGGAACAGCCGGTCGAGGACCTTGCCGTACAGCTCGATCAGCAGCGGGTTGCCGCACATGCCGGCGATCGTCGTGTGGAAGTGGCGATCGAGCCGGCGGAACTCGGCCAGCTCCATGCCCGGCCGGAACTGCTCGGCCAGTTCCATGATCCGATCGCGCTCGGTGATCGTGGCCCGCTCCGCGGCGAGCTGGAAGATCGGGATCTCGAGCACCCGACGGGTCTCGAACAGCTGGCGCACGAACGACTTGCGGTCGTCTCCGCCGCTGACCACGACCTCGGGCAGGCGCTCCACCACGTAGACGCGGTTGCCCCGACGCTCGACGGCACCGATCGACACCAGGCCGTGCATGGCCTCACGGACGGACGTGCGCGCCACACCGAACTGCTCGGACAGGTCCCGCTCCGACGGCACCCGCGCCCCGGGCGCGAGCTCACCGGAGGTGATCCTGGCCAGCAGCTGCTCCCGGATCTGCGAGCTCAAGGTCTCGCGAGTGACGGGCTCGAAACCCAAGTCACTGCGCATCTGGTCGTCCTTCCCCGTGATAGGCCCTTCCGAACCGCTCCGTCCCATTGTGGCCGAAGTCACCGGTTGTGATTCGCTGCAGGGCCTTCAGTAAAGCTTCCCCTCGGTGAGGGAACGCCGTCAACACCGCGGCCCGGCGCCGGCCCGGCGGCGACACTGCGAGACATCAGGCTAGTGATGATAACGAGTGGACCCACGATGCCCCCGGGGCGGGAGCGACCGCCACGGCCCAGGGGCCGGCGGGCGGGCGTCAGCGACGAGCGGCGGGACGGACCGCGCCGTCGAGCGCGGCCACCGCGTCGGCCTTGTGGCGGTACGCGGCGTCGATCGGGACACCGGCGCGCAGGTCCCCCATGACGGCCTCCTCGGCCGCCGCGTAGCGACACGCCGCATCGACGACGACATCGGCCGTGGCCGCGTCCACCGCGACGATGCCGTCCTCGTCGCCGATGACCAGGTCGCCGTCCGCGACGGTCACCTCCCCGATGCGCACCTCGACCCCGACGTCGACCACGTGGACCAGCCCGGCGGGGCCCGCGGTCGCCAGCGACGCCCCGGCGACGGGGAACCGGGCGGCCCGCACGGCGGGAGCGTCGCGGACCGGGCCGTCGATCAGCGCGGCCACCGCGCCGCGACCGGCGGCCGCGGCCGAGAGGATCTCGCCCCACACCGCGCCCGGGGCCCCGGCCGCGCCGGCGAGCACCACGACCTGACCGGCGAGGTCCTCGCTCAGCACCGCACGCAGC
Organism: Actinomycetota bacterium; assembly: GCA_034211175.1. Classification (GTDB taxonomy): domain Bacteria; phylum Actinomycetota; class Acidimicrobiia; order Acidimicrobiales; family CAIXPF01; genus JAXHUH01. The sequence goes on along the minus strand of JAXHUH010000208.1, from coordinate 22,617 downwards.
GGGCCGAGCCCGGCGCCGACCGGGCCGACACCGAGCTGGACCGTGCGGGCACTGCCGCTGAAGGTCTGCTCCGGCGCCGAGAACCACCTGAGCGGGGGCGTCAGGTGCACGGGCCGTTGGCGGAGCTGGCCGACGTCGGCCAGTGCCGGGGTCGGCGGGATCAACTGACCGCGGCGGTGGTGTCGCCCTCGCCGGCCTCCGGCGTCACCGCGCCGGAGCCGAGGAACTGCACGAGCTGGCGCTTCCACTCGACCGAGGGGCGGTCGGAGCGGACGCTGACCACGCCGTCGTTGCCGAGCGGCAGCGCACCGGGCACCCGCTCGAGCATCCAGCGGTCCTCCGAGGCGATCTTGTGGTCGAGCTGCAGCACCTCGTCCTGGGGGACGGAGAAGTCGTCGTTGCGCCACACGACGAACGTGAAGTAGCTGCGCTCGTCGTCGATCGGCGCGGTGAGCAGGTACAGGATGTGCTCGAGGCCGGTCTCGTAGCGGATGGTGCTGCGCACGGTGAACGGGATGGAGAAGCCGGTCGACATCGCCCGGTGGACGACGGCGCCGGTCTGGCCCGATGCCGCGGCGCCGTCCTGGTTGGCGGCGTCGACCTCGTAGGCGTAGCCGGTGAAGCCGTCGGGCAGCGGCCCGAGCTCGAACTGCGGGACGACGCGGTCGGCGGCGGCGCCGAAGCTGCCGATGTGGACCCACGGGAAGTGGGAGATGTCCATGAAGTTGTCGACCATGCGGGTGGTCGACGCCTCCCACACCTCGACCGGGTTGTTCAGGCGACGGTAGGCGTCGTCCTCGTCCCACGGGCACGGCGGGATCTCGACGCGGGGCTCGTCGAGCGAGACCCACACGAGGCCGTAGCGGATCGTGGCGTGGAACGGCGTCAGGTGGGCCTTCGGCGGCACCGGCCCCGGACCGATCGCCGGGACCTCGACGCAGCGACCGGCGCCGTCGAAGCGCCAGCCGTGGTACGGGCACTCGACGCAGCCGTCGGCCACCGTCCCGACCGACAGGGGGGCGTTGCGGTGGGAGCAGCGGTCCGGGAGGGCCACCGCCCGGCCCTCGCCGTCCCGGAAGAGCACGAGGTCCGTGCCGCACAGGGTGCGCGCGATCGGACCGTCGCCGAGCTGGCCCTCGGAGGCCACGGGGTGCCACACGTGGCGGAGGGCGGAGGCGCCGCTGAAGCGGCCGTCGGAGAGGGTGGAGGGAGCCATCGTCGTGGACCTGCCTACGTCGACTTCGGACCGTTCGTCGACACACCGGCGCATCCGGGCGGGTGTCGTTTGGTATGACCATCAGACCGTACCAGCAGACCCTACCCGTGGACAGGGCCCGGATGCGGTGCCGGAGGTGGCTTCTGCGGTGCACCGGCCCGCCCTCGGTGACCGCACACGCCGACCGCCCGGGACCGTGTGTCGACGAGGCCGACGCTAGCGCCGCACGACCGCCCGGGACCGGGCCGGACCGCACGAACGGCCGTGGCTCCCGGGTCGCTCAGCCCGCTTCGATGACGGGCCACGCCGAACGGGGCGTGATCCCTGCCCGGGCCAGGAGGTGGCGACGCCGCTCGACGGCCTCGGCCACCAGCGCCTCCTCGTCGACCATCGTCGAGCGCCCGCCGCGGACGACGACCTCACCGGCGACGACCACGTCGCGCGCCCGGGTCGTGCCCCACACCAGCGCCAGCACCGGGTCGCCCTCGGGCCGGTGCTCGAGGCCGTCGGGCTCGAACACCACCAGGTCGGCCTGCTTGCCGGGCTCGAGCGAACCGATCCGGTCGGCCGCCCCCATCGCCGCGGCGCCGCCGATGGTGGCGAGCGCGAACGCGTCGTGGGCGCCGAAGCGGTCGGGCCGCAGGCGCATGTCCCGGGCGAGGCCGGCGGCCAGCGCCGCGGTGCGACGGATGTCGTGGTGGTCGGCGGCGTTGGCGGCGTCGCACCCGAGCCCGATCCGCCCGCCCGCCTCGACGATCTCGGCGTGGCGCCCGGCGACGGTCACCCCCTGCCCGAGCCGCAGGTAGGCCCACGGGCAGTAGGCGATGGCGACGTCGTGCTCGAGGACCAGCTCGACCTCCCGGTCGTCGAGCCAGACCGCATGGGCGAGCAGGAGGTGGGGCCCGAGCACGCCGAGCTCGGCCAGGTGCTCGACCGGCCGTCGGCCCGTGCGCTCGAGGTAGTCGTCGGGGTCGGACGAGGTCGGCGACAGGTGCATGGTCATGCCGACGCCGAGCTCCCGGGCGAGGCCGGACGCGCCGACGAGCAGCTCGTCCGACGCCATCGAGTGGCCGACGAGCGTCACCCAGCCCTCGACCCGCCGACCGGCGGGATGGCGCCCGACGAGCTCCCGCTGGCGGTCGAGGACCTCGTCGACCGTGCCACCGAAGGGCACGCCCTCGACGTCCCAGCCCCACTGGCCGAGCGTTGCCCGGGCGCCGACGCTGTCGATCCCGACCGCGACCCGGTCGGGGTGGGCGACCGTGCCGGCCTCGACGATCGTGGTCGTGCCGGCCCGCAGGCAGCGCAGGGCCTCGAGCGCGGCCGCGATCTCGTCGTCGACCGGCTCGTGGGCGGCGTGGATCGGCACCGCCCAGCCGTAGATGGACGTGTCGGTGTCGATCGTGTCGGGGATGCACCCCTGCACGAGCGGGTCGCCGGTGAGGTGCTGGTGGGTGTTCACGAGCCCGGGGGCCACGATGCAGCCCCGTGCGTCGAGCGTCTCGGCGGTCGGGTGGCGGGCGAGGAGCTCGGCCGAGGACCCGAGCTCGACGACCCGGCCGCCACCGAGGGCGACGGCCCCGCCGGCGAGCACCTCGCGACGGGCGTTCATCGTGAGAACATCGCCCCCGGTGACGACGAGATCGACCCGTTCGGGCTCGCTCGCGGCACTCACGATCGTGTCACCATGTGGGCCAGAACCATTGGTATGACCATCTGACCAACGCTATTCTCCGAACCCGGCGACCGCAGGACGCAACAACGATGACGTACCCGAACACCCTCATCTTCGTCGACTTCCCGTCGGACGACCCCGAGGCATCGGCGGAGTTCTACACCGCCGTGTTCGGCTGGGAGATCGAGGGCCGGCCGGCCGGTGTCTTCCACCGGATCGTCCCGGGCCAGAACTTCCAGCTCGACGACGGGTCGCAGGGCCCCACCGGCAACCTGCACATGGGCATCTACAACGTCGCGAACGCCCGCCCCCACCCCGACCCGAAGGGCACGGACCCCCGTACCCTCGCGCGTGACGGCCGCTCGGTGCGCGTCTTCATCCTCGTCAGCGAGGACGACTCGCAGGAGCGCATCCTGGCCGAGGCCGAGAAGCGGGGCGCCACGATCCTCTGGCGCGACCACTTCTGGGCCGAGTTCAACGGCTTCAACAGCGCCTTCGAGGACCCGTGGGGCAACACCCTGATCCTCTGGACCAAGGGTGGGGACGACCCCCAGATCCCGGAAGGCTGGACCAATGAGTGAAAGCTGGACCCATGAGTGACAGCGGCACCGTCCACGACGTGCACCCGACGGCCCCGCGCTGGACCCACATCGCCCTGCGCGTCCAGGACATCGACGCGTCGATCGCCTGGTACACGGAGTTCACGCCGCTCGAGCTGCTGGAGCGCCGCCAGGACGACGACGGCTTCGGCGCCTGGCTCGGCCACGCCGAGCCCGCCGAGAACCCGTTCATCCTCGTGCTCGCGCAGTTCCTGCCCGAGTCGGACCCCTTCGCCGGGACGCCCTACGCGCTGCTCACCCCGTTCGCCCACATCGGCATCGAGATGACCAGCCGCACCGACATCGAGGACATGGCGGCCAAGGGCGAGGCCGCCGGCTGCCTCGGCATGCCGCCCACGGAGATGCCGGCGCCGATCGGCTACATCTGCATGCTCAAGGACCCCGACGGCAACACCGTCGAGTACTCCTTCGACCAGGGCGTCTACGCCAAGGCACGCGAGGTCTGGGGCTGAGCGAGCCCGCGCCCCGGGAGGTCGCGCTCGCGTACCTGCGGGCGTTCTCCACCGGGGACCCCGACGAGGTCGCCGGTCTCGTGACCGACGACTTCGTCAACGAGCACACGACCGAGCTGGGCTCGGGATGCGTCGGCCGGGCCGAGTACCGCCGGCGCCTCCCGGGCTTCCTCGCCACCTTCGCCGGCCTCGCCTACGAGCCCGAGGACGTCGTCGCCGAGGACGATCGGGTCGTCGTCGCCTACCGGATGACGGCGAGCCACGACGGCCACCCGATCGACATCCGCGGCGTCATGCGCTTTCGCATCGCGGGCGACCGGGTCGCCCACCGCATCGACTACTGGGACGGCATGGTCTTCCTCCGCCAGACCGGCGGCTGAACCCTCCCGTCCCCCGTCGACCCGCCGCCGGTCAACCCGACGGCGTGGCCGCGTTGGTGACCGTGAGGCGGGCGGCGGTGTAGAGCTGCGCCCCGAGTCGTCGGAACAGGTCGACCTCGGTGCGGAGCCAGGCGAGATGGTCCTCCTCGTCGGCCAGCACCCGCTCGATGAGGTTCCTGGTGGTGGCGTCGTGGTGGGCCGCCGCGGTCTCGGCCGCGGCGTTCAGCGCGCTTCGGGCCTGCGCCTGCAGGGCCATGTCGAGCTCCAACAGCTCCTCGACGGTCGACCCGACGCGCACCTCGCCGAGCGCCGGCGCAGGGAGTCCGTCCAGGTCGAGGATCCGTTCGGTCAACTCGGCGATCGTGACCGGCTCGTCGGCGATGTGCGCCTCGTAGGTCGCCCCGAGCCCGTCGAGCCCGAGGTCGGCGAGGACGGTCCGGTGCGTCCGGTGCTGCGCGTAGGCCGTCCAGTACGCGCCGAGCAACCCGTTGAGCAGCTCGACGACCTCCACGGCGCCCGGGCCCGGCTCCTGGGACCGGAGGCCGGCGACTTCGGCGATCTGGGGCATCGTTCCTCACTTCGTCTCGGACGTGGCAGCACCGGCGCGTCGGCCGCACCGCCCCGTCCCCGGATTCCATCGACTGCTATGCAATCGTTCTCGATGCTTTTGGGAACGTCCCGGAGCCGTCCGCTGTTCCCGTGCGCCGCGAGCCGCTCGTGCGTTCCCCGGGCGTGACGAGTCCGGGCGCGCCTCGTTGCGGCGTCAGCCCTCGCCGGGCCGCGAGGCCCCGGCGGTCGGGTGCCGGGCGTCGCGCCCGGCCAGCGCGGTCGCGACGGCGAGCGCGGCCATCGCCAGCACCACGACCGGCACCCAGCTGCCGGTGACGTCGTGCGCCGCCCCGCCGACCAGCGGTCCGACGCCGCCGGCGATGCCGAGCGCGGCCCCCTGGAGCCCCATGAGCAGCCCCAGGTCGGCCGTGCCGAACTGGGAGCGGGCGTAGATCGCCTGCAGCGGGCTGGTCGCGCCGAGCGCGACGCCGCCGATCACGCCGTACGCGACCCCGGCCGGCACCGATCCGATCAGCAGGAAGCCGACACCGACGGCGCTGGCCGCGTAGGCGAACCGCAGCAGCCGCGCCGCGCCGACCCGCTCGATCGCCGACGCGAGGCTGATCCGACCGAAGATCTGGCAGAAGCCGCGTAGACCACCGACGAACCCCGCCGCGGCCAGCCCAACCCCCGCGCCGGTGAGGATCGGGACCTGGTAGACGAGGACGGACGAGTAGGCGGCGCCCGCGGCCCCGTACACCGCCAGCATGCGCCGCACCGGGGGCCGGGCGAGCGCGCTGCGCATGGCGTCGAGTGGGCGGGCCGACCATCCGGCACCGGACCCGGCGCCGCCACGACCGACGACGATCGCCGCGACGCCGGCACCGACGATCGCGGCCAACGCCAGCACCCGTGCCGCGGTGCGCCAATCGGACACCGAGACCAGCCAGGCCGTGACCGGCAGGTAGATCGGGCTGGCGAACGCACCGATCACGGTGAGCACGGCGATGGCCCGATCGGGGCGGTCCGGGCGGAGTCGGGCCGCGGCGGCGGTCGTCACCGAGTAGAAGCCCGTCGCCCCGATCACCCCCGCACCGGCGCCGTAGAGGATCCCGAAGACGACGACGTCGCCCGCCCAGGTCGCGGCGAGCAGGCAGCCGCCCCCGACGGTTGCCTGCACCCCGAACGGACCGGCGCCGCCGCGGCGGTCGAGCAGCCGGCCACCGACGAACGACCCGACGCCGGTGATCACCTGCGCGGCGCCGTAGGTCAGCCCGAGCGCCGTCGTCCCCCACCCCTCGGCGGCACTGATCGCGTCGATCAGGACACCGAAGCCGTAGAACCACGACCCGTACGACGTGATCGTGAGGACACCGAGGGCGACGACGCCGGACCACCGTCGCCCGATCGAGTCAGCGGCGGGCACGGCCGCCGATGCTACATATCGACGCCGCTCGATGTTTGGTCGGGCGACCGGTCAGCCGGCGATCACGAGCTCGGTGACGAGGCCGTCCACACCGACGGTGAAGCGGTAGGCCAGGTCGGCGACGCCGCCCGGGAAGTCGCCCTCGAGGCGGTTGTGGGCCACCCAGTGCTCGTCGTCGATGCGCTCGGCACCGACGAGCTCGGTCGTGTACGTGAACTCGGAGCCGGCCTTGTGCAGGAAGTCGAGGAGCTCGTCCGTGCCGGAGAAGGTGCGCCCCTGGTCGACGACCACGGCGTCCCCGTCGAAGGCCGCGATCGCCGTGTCCGTGTCGCCGGCGACGTGAGCCGCGAGGAAGCGGCGGATGGTGGCGGGAAGTGCGTCGGGCTGGATGTCGGTGGCTGCGGTCATGCCGTCACCGTGCGGCCTCCCCCGCGACGAGGGTCAAGCGCTGGACTCTCCCCCGGGGGAGGGTTCACAGTGGCCGCGTGCTGTCGATCGGTGAGTTCTCCCAGCTCACGCACCTGAACGTGCGGGCCCTGCGGCGGTACCACGAAGCGGGCCTGCTCGAGCCCGCGACGGTCGACCCCTCGAGCGGCTACCGCTACTACACCGCGGAACAGATCCCGACGGCCCAGGTCATCCACCGGCTGCGCGAGCTGGAGGTCCCGCTCGCCGACGTCCGCCGCATCGTCCACACACCCGATCCGCAGGTGCGGGCATCGCTCGTCGCCGACCACCTCCAGCGGCTCGAGGCACAGCTCGACCGCACCCGCGCCGCCGTGGCGTCGCTCCACCGCCTGCTCCGGCCCGAGCCGGCCCAGCTCGATGTCGAGCTGCGCGAGGTGCCCGCGACCACGGTCGCCGCGGTCGAGGACGACGTGGCGCGCGAGCACGTCCTCGGGTGGTACGCGGGTGCGATGGCCGAGATCGACGCCGTGGTGCCCGACCGCGAGGGCGTCCCCGGCGGCCTCTACGACAACGCGTTCTTCGAGACGGGGCGGGGGCACCTGTTGGTCTACCGGCCGACGGAGGACCCGCCGCAGATCGGTCGCGTCCACCCGGCCACACTGCCGGCCGTGGAGCTGGCCGTGACCACCCACGCCGGCGAGCACGACGACATCGACGTCACCTACGGCCGGCTCGGCACCTGGGTCGTGGAGAACGCGCTCGCCGTCGCCGGGCCGGTGCGCGAGATCTACGTCGTCGGGCCCCGGGACACGGCCGACCCCGATGCGTGGCGCACCGAGATCGGCTGGCCCGTGTTCCGGGTCGGCGCCCACTGACCCGAGCGGTCGGTCAGGTCTCCCCCGTGCCCCGGCGACCGGCGCCGTCGGCGAGCGCTCGCGCGACGTAGAAGCCGCCGAGCGGCACCGCCGCTGCGCCCGCGATGGTCAGCGTCCGCCGGCCCGACCACCCCGCGTCCTCCCGGGCCAGCACGACGACGACGGCGTAGGTCAGGAACACGAGCCCGTGGACCGGACCGATGACGTCGCTCACATCGGGCCCGCCCGCCACGAGCCGCAGGGCGAGCGTCCCGAGCAGCACCAGGTAGGTGCACGCCTCGATCGGCGCCACCACCCGCAGCACCCTCACCATGGCTTCGCCCCTGCGATCCCCGACTGGTGGCGACGCCGCACCCCAACACGACGACCCTCGCCCACGCTCACCACGGCTTCGCCCCTGCGATCCCCGACTGGTGGCGACGCCGCACCCCAACACGACGACCCTCGCCCACGCTCACCACGGCTTCGCCCCTGCGATTCCCGACTGGTGGCGACGCCGCACCCGAACACGACGACCCGCGCCCACGCTCACCACGGCTTCGCCACCATGAGCACGAGGACGGCGAGCCAGGACATGGCGTAGGCGCCGGTGGCGGCGTGGAGGCGACCGACCAGCGGGGCCGCGACGGGCTCGGCGCGCTCGGCGTGGGCCAGCAGCCGACCCTGGAGGGGGACGACGGCGCCGAGCAGGACGGCCAGGCCGGCGATGTACAGCGCGATCGCCACCTGGAGCCACGTCGCCGACCACCAATCGCTCTCGGCGGCCAGCGCCACGCCGACGGCGCCCACCGCGACCGAGGCGGTGCCGTAGGAGCGGGTGATCCGATGGAACGCACGGGCCGCGCCGAGCGCCGCCTGCTCGCCCGCCGAGCCAGCCCTCACCTGCCGGGGGAACGCACTCGCCGCCACCGTCGCCGGGCCGACGAGCAGCACAGCGGCGAGGACGTGCCCGACGAGGAGGATCACGCGGGTGCTCCACATGGCACTCAGGTCCCCGCCCCGTCCGGGCTCAGGAGATCGCTCATCGCCACATTGAGCCAGACATGCAGTCAGACTGCAAGTTGAACTGCTAGATACGCTCCAAGTTGGACTGCAGGCGGCCGGACGACGAGGCGGCGGAGGGCGAGGCGGTGGAGGGCGAGTGACCGAACGCGCAGCACCCGGCGATCCACCGTCCGCCGCGCCGCTCCCCACGACCCTGGCATTCCTGCTGGTGGCGGCCGGCCGCACCGCGCAACGCCGCATCGACGAGACGCTCGCGACCCGGGGCCTGTCCCTCCGCCACGTCGGCGCACTCGGCCACCTCGCCCGCAGGCCCGACGCCTCCTACAGCGACCTCGCCCGTCGAGCCGGTGTGACGCCCCAGAGCATGCGGGCCACGGTGCTGCGACTGGAGGAGCTGGGCGCCGTCGACCGCGCCACCGCGGGACAGGGCCATCCCGTCGTCCTCGAGGTCACGGACGCCGGCCGTGAGCTGCTCGACTGGGCCGGCACCGTCGTCGCCCGGCTCGACGACCAGCTCCTCGGGGACCTCCCCGACGAGCAGCGGGACCGCCTGCGGGCCACCCTCCGAGGGGTCGCGATGCCCGGGGGGTTCCCCGACCCGCCCTGATGACCGCGGCGCGACCACACCGACCGCACCGACCGCCGGGAACGACAGGTTTCGATTGACCGACGTGACATGTGGCACCATGTCGGGCCGACCGGTCCGGGGACGATCGGCGGGTTCGCGACGAGGGGGAGGACCCATGGGGGCTTGCTCGACGCCGCAGGCGCGTGCGGCAGCGGACGTGCGCTGCGGGGCGACGAGGTCGTTCGACGACGGGAACGGGGGCCGGCCGTGCTGACCCGTCCCCCGCTCGTCACCGACCCGGACCTCGTCACCGCCGAGTGGCTCACCCACGTCCTCCGCCACGACGGCGCCATCGACGCGTCGACCGAGGTCGACGCGTTCGTGGCCGAGGACATCGGCACCGGCCAGGTCGGCGCCAACGTGCGCTACCGGCTCGGCTACGCCGGCAACCCGGGCCCCGGGTCGGTCGTCTGCAAGTTCTCCTCGCGCGACCCGGTGTCGGCCGCGGGTGGCATCGCCACGCTCACCTACGAGACCGAGGTCGCCTTCTACCGCGACCTCGCCGACCGGGTGGCCGTGAGCCGACCGCACTGCCACTGGGCCGACATCGAGTCGGGCACCGCGGACGTGGTGCTCGTGCTCGAGGACCTCGCGCCCGCGACCCAGGCCGACCAGATCGTCGGCTGCACGGTCGAGCAGGCGGCGCTCGCCGTCGACGAGGCGGCCGCGCTCCACGCGACCTGCTGGGACGACCCGGCGCTCACGGAGCTGGCGTGGCTCGACCGGCGCACGCAGCTCGACCTGCCCACCGTGCTGCCGCCGATGTGGAAGGCGTTCGTCGAGCGCTACGAGTCGACGCTCGACGCCGTGACCCTGGAGGAGGGCCGTCGCCTGGTGGCGTCGGTCGACGCGGCCGCGGCCAACCGGCCCGGGATGCGCACCGCCGTCCACGGGGACTTCCGCCTCGACAACATGTTGTTCGCCTCGGCGGAGGGCGGCCGACCGATCACGGTGGTCGACTGGCAGACGGTCCAGCTCGGCGCCGGCGCCTCCGACGTCGCCTACTTCCTGGGCAGCGCCTTCGCTCCCGAGGTCCGCCGGGACAACGAGGAGGACCTCGTCCGTCGGTACCACGCCGCCCTCACCGCACGGGGCGTGACCGGGTACTCGTTCGACGAGTGCTTCGAGGACTACCGCCGATCGGCCCACGCCTGCATGATCATGGCGGTGTTCGCCTCGATGCTCGTCGGTCGCACCGACCGCGGCGACACGATGTTCATGGCCATGGCGAACCGCTCGGCCGCCATGGCGGCCGACCACGACACCGTCGGCCTGCTCACCGGCGGCTGACCCGACCGCCGGAGCCCCGTTGCCGTGATCACCCCCTTCGACGACTTCCCGATCCACCAGACCCCCGAGCCGATCGCCCAGCCGGCGACCGGCGACCGCAACGTCTACGACCGCTACTTCTTCAACGGGTACCGGGCCGACGGGTCGTTGTTCTTCGCCGCGGCCTGGGGCCTGTACCCGAACCGGTCGGTGCAGGACGCGGCGTTCAGCGTCGTGCGCGACGGCGTCCAGACCAGCGTGCACGGGTCGCGTCGGGCGCCGCTCGACCGGGTCGACATGCGGGTCGGCCCGATCACGGTCGAGGTCCTCGAGCCCTTGCGGCGCCTGCGCGTCGTCGTGGCGCCGAACGACGCCGGCATCGAGGCCGACCTGACGTTCACGCGGGTGACCGACGCGCTCGAGGAACCGCGGTTCACCCGGTACGCGGGGACGCGCAAGATCATGGACTACACGCGGCTGACCCAGTTCGGCACCTGGTCCGGGCACGTGGTCGTCGAGGGCGAGCGCATCGAGATCACCCCCGACACGTTCGTCGGGTCACGCGACCGATCGTGGGGCATCCGCAACATCGGCGAGCGCGACGGTGGCGCGCCGCCGACCGCGCTCCCGCAGTTCTTCTGGCTGTGGTCGCCGATCGTGTTCGACGACGCGTGCGTCCACTTCGACGTGCAGGAGGACGGTGACGGCCGTCGCTGGCACCAGAACGGCGCCATCGCTCCCCGGTTCGCCGCCGACGACGACGGCAACGGCGACGGCGACGGCGGGACCGCGGTCGACCATGCGGTCGACGTCAGCTGGGAGATCGACTGGCGCCCCGGCACCCGTCGCGCGGGCCGGGCCGCGATCGACCTGACGATGCTCGGCGGGGAGATCCACCGCATCGAGCTCGAACCGCTCGTCGACTTCCAGATGCTCGGCATCGGGTACTTCCATCCCGAGTTCTCCCACGGCAGCTGGGTCGGGGAGGAGGCCGTCGGCGTGGGGCGCTGGAAGTTGGACGAGCTCGACCCGACCGAGCTCCACCACCTCCACGTCCAGGCGCTGTGCACGGCCCGCTGGGGCGATCGTGTCGGCACCGGCGTCCTGGAGCAGCTGGCGATCGGCCCCCACGCGCCCTCGGGGTTCGCCGGCCTGAACGACGGCGCCTGACGCTCCGGCCGGAGCCGTCGACACACACGGCAAACCGGCGGCCGACCGCGCTCAGCCGGGCAGCGTGATGTCCTCGCTGCGTGCGGCGGCGCCGTAGCGCCAGCCCTGGAGGTGGTCACAGCCCTGGGCGAGGAGCCAGTCCGCCTGGTCCTCGGTCTCGACCCCCTCGGCCACGACGTCGAGCCCGAGGTCGCGGGCGAGGCTGATCGTGCCCGACAGGATCGACCGGTCGGTGTGGTCCGAGGTCGAGATGTTGCGGACGAACGACCGGTCGAGCTTGATGCCGGCCAGGCACTCGTGGCGCAGGTGGGACAGCGACGAGACACCCGTCCCGAAGTCGTCGAGGACGATGGGCACCTCGATCGCGGCCAGCGCGGCCAGGCCCTCGGGTGACATCTGGGGGCCGAGCGCGGCCTCGGTGATCTCGAAGCACAACATGCCCCCGACGGCGCGGACGCGGGCCATGGCGTCGCGGACGTCGTCGAACAGCTCGTCGTAGCTCAGCTCCGCCGGTGCCAGGTTGACGTGGATCGGAACGGGCCGGTGGCCCTCGCCATGCCAGCGGACCACCTGGTCGGCGGCCTCACGGACCACCCACCGACCCACCCGGTGGAGCAGACCGGTCTCGAGCAGGCTGGGAAGGAACAGCTCCGGGAGCAGCAGCCCGTGCTCGGGATGGGTCCAGCGCACCAACGCCTCGACCGCGCAGGTCTGGCCCGAGCCGTCGACGATCGGCTGGTACCGCAGGACGAACTGCTCCTGGTCGACCGCGGCGTGGAGATCGGCGAGAAGGGTCCCGTTGGTCGAGAACGGGCGGCCGGGGCGGCGGGAGGCGTAGGAGCGGACCTTGCCGGCTCGATGGATCTTGGCGTCGCGCAGCGCCCGGTCGGCCCGGATCATCAGCTCCCTCGAGCTGATCGGCTCCGCGGTGAACGCATAGCCCACCGAGCCGAGCACCTTCACGCTCCGGCTGCCGACCTCGATCTCGACCGATGCCAGTGCCTCGCCGGTGCGCTCGGCCAGCTCGTGGCCGGCGGCCTCGTCGACGTCGGTGGCCACGACGACGAACTCGTCGCCGCCGAGTCGGCCGACGGTGCCGGAGCCGGCGAGACCGGACAGCACCCGGGCGACCGCCCGGATGCCCTCGTCACCGACGTGGTGGCCGTAGGTGTCGTTGAGCGCCTTGAACCGGTCGAGGTCGACCATCAGCACGGCGACGCCGATGCCGTCGACCGCGACCCGCTCGATCGCGGCATCGATCCGCCGGATCACAGCGAGCCGGTTGGCGAGGCCGGTGAGCGGATCGACGAGCGCCAGCTCGGCCAGGCGCTCCTGGTGGTCGACGAGCTCGCTCACGTCCGACAGCACGAGGTGGACGTGGGGGTCGTCGGCGCCGGTCGTGTCGCGCACCGCCCGCAGCCGGAACCAACCGGGCGGACCGGCGGTCGGGTCCCACCGGACGCGGTCGAGGCCCGCGGGACCGCCGTCGATGACGACCTGCTCGATCACGTCGTCGACCGCCAGCGTGGTCTCGGCGTCGAAGCCGAGGACGGCGATCGGCTGGCCGATGAGCTCGACGCGACACTGCCCGAGGACGTCCGCGGCGGCGACGTTGGCGTCGATGATCACGCCCCGACGGTCGACGAGGAGCACGGCGTCGGGCGACGGATCGATCAGCGATCGGTACCGCCGTTCGCTGGCCACGGCGGCCGCGGTCGTCGCAGCCTGGGCCTCGAGCCAACTGCGCCGCTCCCGGCGCTGGCGGATGGCCACGACCTGGGGGACCAACCACACCGCGCTCACGAGCACGCAGACGACCACGGCGAACACGGCCAGCAGGCCGGCGGCGAAGGTCGCGAACGCCAGCGCCTCCGGCCGGTCCTGCTGCACGACGATCCCGAACCCGAGCCCGCCCATCCAGCGCCACGCGGTCACGACCGGGTAGCCGTCGCCGTCGCTGTGGACGCCGGCACCCCGGCCGGGCCACGAGGCGTCGGGTGGCACGCGCCAGCGCTCCGGGAGGTGGGCGGGCTCGGCCGATCCGGTGATCACGTCGCCGGCGCGGTCGACGGCGAGGACGAGTCCGGTCCCCTCGAACGCCCGCTCGCCGATCATCTGCACCAGCTCGTGATCGACCGGGACACGGAGCACCAACGCGCCGATCACCCTCCCGTCACCTCGTACCGGGGCGCCGGAGAGCACCACCGGCCCGTCGTCGACGGGGGCGTCCGCCGCGTCGTCCGACCCGGCGCCGATCACCGGGGTCGTCACCGTGTTGCCGGCGAGCAGGCGGGCGAGCTCGTCGGGGGCATCGGCGGCGAGGGCGTGGGGCCGCCCGACGGCGACGGCGATCGAGGACGCCAGCACCGTGCCGTCCGTCCCGATCACCGCGAACCCGTCGAGTCCCGCGGTGGCCGCGAACGGCCCGAGCTGGTCCCGCAGCGCCCGGCGAAGGGTTGCGTCCGAGCGGGTCGGGACGTCCACCGTCCCGGCCGGCCCGATGCCCCGCGCCACGTCGACGACCTCGTCCCGGCCCGCCCAGTAGCGCGTGATGCCGTCCAGGTCGTCGGACCACGCCCGTGCGGCCGCGGCGACACCGTCACGGGTCGACGCCAACCTGGCGATGGCGTCGCGCTCGGCCCGGTCGTTCAGCCCGTGGTCGGCCGCCCACCATCCCCAACCGACGACCAGGAGGGCGAGCAGCAGCAGGGGGAGCAACCACCACGACGGGTTCTCGACCGGACGGTGCAGCGCCAACCGGGACGCGCGCTCCCGTTCCGTCGTCGGCATCGGCCCGGCCGTGCCCTCGGAGGCCCGCGGTGTCGTGAACGTGTCGTCATTCTCCCCCACAGTGGACATATGTGTACTAACAGTGGGTAGATCCACCCACTCCCCCGATGGGGGGATTGTTGCGCCCGGGCACGTACGCGGGTCGCGCTCCCGAACCTTGGGGCACCTCGTCAGGCCGCCCGCCGTCGGTGCCGATCGATGCCGGGTGGAGACCACACGCCGCCCGGGCCGGCCGGGACGGCGCCCCGAGCCCGCGCCCCGCCGATGACCCTGGCCGAGCTGCCGACGACACCGACCGACACCTCCGGGCCGGCGCCCGCCCCCGGCGTGGCGCCGATCGACCGCCCGGCGTGGCTGGCGCGCATCGAGCGACGCCACGTCCACATCCGGGTCGTGCTCGCCGTTCTCGACCTGGCGGTCGTCATCGCCGCGGGCGCGCTGGCGTGGGAGATCGCCGGGACGCCCGGGGCCGACCGCGGCCAGCACATGCTCGCCGCACTCCTCTCGCTCCCGCTGTGGATGGCCGCGTTCTGGCGCTACCGGCTCTACCAGGCCCGGGTGATCGCCACGCGGTGGAGCGAGTACCGGCGCCTCGCCAAGGTCGTCGCCATCGGCCTGGTCTCGGTCATCGTCGTCGACAGCACCCATGCCGCCGAGGCGCTCGTGCGCCCGTGGCTTGTGTGGCTCGTCGTGCTCACCTTCGGCGGGCTCGTCCTCGAGCGCGAGCTCATGCGGGCGGTGTTCCGCAAGCGGCGGATGACCGGTCGCTACCTGCGCGACGTCGTCATCGTCGGAGCGAACGAGGAGGCGGTCGAGCTGCGCCGGGCGATCGACGCCGACCCCGGGCTCGGCACGCGCTTCGCGGGCCACCTCGCGGTCGACGCGGGATCCACCCACCCCGACGCCGCCGCCGACGTGATCGGCTCGATCGACGACGCCAGCGCGGTGCTCAGCGCGCTCGAGGTGAGCCACGTGCTCATCGCGGCCAGCGCGACCCAGCTACGCACGACCCAGCTCCTCGCCCGCGCGCTGCTCGCGTCCGGCTACCACGTCGAGGTCTCACCGACGCTGCCCGACATCGCGACCGCCCGCATCACGGTGCGTCCCTTCGGTCGCTTCCCGGTGCTGTACCTCGAGTCGTTCGACCAGTCGGGTTGGCGGGCCCGGGCGAAGCGGGTGTTCGACCTCGTGGTCGCCTCCGGGGTCCTGCTCGTGGCCGCGCCGGTCATGGCCGCGGTCGCGGTCGCGGTGCGCCTCGACTCGAAGGGGCCGGTCGTCTACCGCCAGGAGCGGGTCGGCCGGGGCGGTGAGCCGTTCCCGTTGCTGAAGTTCCGCTCGATGGTGACCAACGCCCACGAGATGCGGGCCGAGCTGGCGGCCCGAAACGAGGCCGACGGGCCGCTGTTCAAGATCACCGACGATCCGCGCATCACCCGGGTCGGCCGGTTCATCCGGCGCACGTCGCTCGACGAGCTGCCCCAGCTGTGGAACGTGATCCGTGGCGAGATGTCGCTCGTCGGGCCGCGACCGGCGCTGGCCGAGGAGGTCGAGCACTGGGACGCGGCGCTGCGCGACCGGCTGCGGGTCCAGCCCGGGATCACCGGGTTGTGGCAGGTGAGCGGCCGGTCGTCGTCGAGCTTCGACGACTACAGCCGCCACGACCTGTACTACGTCGACAACTGGTCGATGGCCCGAGACATCGAGATCCTCGCCCGGACCGTCCCCGCGGTGCTGGCCCAGCGCGGCGCGACCTGACCGTCGCGTCCCGGCCCGCGGTGCGCTCAGCCGCCGTACTTCTCGAAGCGGTCGGCCATCGCCACCATGATCGCCAGCAGGTGGTTGGTCGGGCGGAGGCCGAGCGCCCCGGCCCGGCACCAGCGCTCCCCGAAGCGGGTCTGCTCGTCGCGCTCGATGCCGTTCCACACGACGGTCGGCACCGGGTGCCACGAGTGGGCCGCCAGCTGCGACGGCGTGGCATGGTCGCCGGTCACGGCGAGCACCGCGGGGCCGAGGTCACGCAGGCGGGCGACGATGGCGTCGACGGCCTCGATCGCCCGCTCCTTGCCGGCGCGGTCGCCGTCCTCGCCGGCCTCGTCGGCCGCCTTGTCGTGGACGAAGAAGAAGTCGTGGTCGTCCCACGCCCCGGCGACGACGGCGCACGCGTCGTCGAGCGACGTGGGGCGGCGGAGCACGTCCATCCCGACCAGCGACGCGACGCCCCGGTACATGGGGTACGCGGCGACCGCGGCGCCGCGGAGGCCGAACCGCTCCTCCAGCGACGGGAGGTCGCGGTGGCCGTCGAAGCCCCGGAGGAGGATGGTCCCGACCGGGGTGTCGGCCGGCCCGAGGAGCTCCCCGACCCGGGCGAGCACCCGCCGGACCAGCGCGGCGGTCGGCTCCGCTCCCGGGCTGTGGGCCACGGGATCGATCGGCGTGGCGCCGCTGCGACCGGGGTCGTTGCCGGTCAGGTCCGGGTCGTGGCCGTCGCCGTCGGCCGCCCGCAGGACCACGGCGACCCGGTGCTGCTTGACGTGGTGGATCTCGACGCCGGCGAGGCCGAGCTCGTCGTTCAGGCGTGCGACGAGCGCGCGGGCCGCCTCGTCGGCCATCCGCCCGGCGCGACGGTCGGCGATCGTGCCGTCGTCGGCGAGGATCGCGAAGTTGCCCCGGGCGGCGACGTCGCCGGGGCGCAGCTCGACCCCGACGCCGGCCGCGGCGAGGGCGCCCCGCTCGACGAGGTCGGCGACCGGGTCGTAACCGAACAGCGCCAGGTGCCCCGGGCCCGACCCGGGGGTGACACCGGGCCCGACGGGCTCGACCAGGCCGACGATGCCCTCGGCGGCGAGCCGGTCGAGGTTCGGGGTGTCGGCCTCCTCCAGCTCGCTGCCGCCGCTGGCGTCGGCGAAGCCGCCGAGGCCGTCGACGACGACCATCACGATCTTGGCGTCCGGGCGGACCAGCGGGGTGGGGATCATCGGCGCCGTCATCGCGAGCGCAGGAGCGCCGCCGCGTCCTTCCAGCCGATCCTCGAGCCCCGGCGCAGCAGCACCTGCTCGAAGATCTTCCCGGCGAGGCGCCACGCGCCGACGATCGTGAGCGCGAGCAGCACGAGCGAGGCGACGACCTCGACCACCGACGCGGCGCCGGACGCCATCCGCACCGGCATCACGAACGGGGCGAGCGGCGGGACGAGCGACAGGATCGTGCTGGCGGTCGAGTCGGGCTCGTAGCCGAGGATGAACACGGTCATGTACGCGCCGATCAGCACGGTCAGGATCGGCGCCGCGGCGGCCTGGGCGTCCTCCTGGCGGCTCACGAGCGAACCGGCGAGCGCGAACAGCGTCGAGTAGAGGGCGTAGCCGCCGAGGAACCACACGACCGCGACCGGCAACGTCGACCAGATGTCGCTGGGCACGTCGAAGCCACTGATGGCGAGCGACACGAGACCGGCGGCCATCGCCGCGGCGAACTGGAGGAGCGCGGCGACACCGATGCCGATGACCTTGCCGGCGAGCAGCTCGTCCGAGCGGACCCGGGCCAGGAGCAGCTCGACGACCGCGGTCGACTTCTCCTCGACCACGCCCATCAACACGTACTGGCCGAATGTCTGCAGCGAGATGAACAGCAGCACCGACACGATGGTGCCGGTGAGGATGGCGAGGCCCTCCTCGTCGGGGTCGTCGATCGAGACGACGGCGAGGGGCTCGGGCGTGAGGATGCGGTCGGCCTCCTCCGCGCCGACCCCGGCGTCGGCGAGCCCCTGGCGGGTCTGGTAGTCGGCCCACGTCTGCTGCACGAGCCCGGCGAGCTGGTCGTCGGCCTCCTCGGCGAACACGATCTCCCGCGCGTCGCCGTCGAGCGCGACGCCGACGTCGCCGTCCTCGACCGCCGTGCGCACGTCGCCGGCGTCGAGCGGGACGACCTCGAGCTCGCGGTCGAACGCCTCACCGACCCGCACGAGCGTCGTGCCGAGCGGCTCGACCAGGTCCTCGGTCACCCCGACCTGCTCGACGCCGGGCTCGCCGCCCGACGCGATGCGCCCGACG
Organism: Actinomycetota bacterium; assembly: GCA_034211175.1. Classification (GTDB taxonomy): domain Bacteria; phylum Actinomycetota; class Acidimicrobiia; order Acidimicrobiales; family CAIXPF01; genus JAXHUH01. The sequence continues at coordinate 4,108 of JAXHUH010000208.1, read as the reverse complement.
ATCCCGATGCCGATGATGATGACCACGAGCAGGCCGGTGAGGGCGAGGTACGACTTCGCCCGCAGCCGCTCCCGGATCTCCCGGCCGGCGACCTCCCGCACGGCCCGTGTCGCGCTCAGCTCGGAGCGGCCGGCGCTCATGCCTCCGTCCCCAGCGCGTCCGTCTCCAGCGCGTCCGTCTCCAGCACGTCACGCCCGACGGCCTGCAGGAACACCTCGGACAGGTCGGGCGGGGCGAACGAGTAGCCGACGATCTCGCCGTGCGCCCGGGCCGATTCGACCAGCGCGGCGCCGTCGGCGTCGGGCCCGACGACCGCCCGGTGGTTGCGCCCGTCCGGGCTGGTGACCGTCACCCCCTCGGGCCGCCACGCCGTGGGCGAGGCGAACTCGATGTCGACGTGGCGGGTCGGGCTTGCGGCCCGCAGCGCCGCGACCTCGCCGCGCAGGACGACGCGGCCGCGGTCGACGATCACGACGGCCGAGCACACGTCGGCGACCAGGTCGAGCTGGTGGCTGCTGAGCAGGAGGGCGACGCCGCGGTCGACCTGCTCACGCAGCACGTCGCTGAGCGTCTCCACCGCGACCGGGTCGAGCCCGGCGAACGGCTCGTCGAGGATGAGCGCCTCGGGCGAGCCGAGCAGCGCGAGCGCGAGCTGGACCCGCTGCTGGTTGCCGCTCGACAGCGACTGCACGGTGTCCTCGGCCCGCTCGGTGAGCCCGAGCCGCTCGAGCCACGTGTCGGCATCGGCCCCGGCGGCCGCGTCGGTGAGCCCGGTGAGGCGGCCGTAGTAGACGAGGTGGTCCCGCACCCGCATCCGCGGGTACATGCCGCGCTCGGCGGGCATGTAGCCGAACCCGCGGCGCACCGCCGCCGTCACCGGTTCGCCGTCCCACGACACGGTGCCGGCGTCGAGGGCGACGAGGTGCATGATCGCCCGCATCGTCGTCGTCTTGCCGGCGCCGTTGGGGCCGAGGAACCCGACGACCTGGCCCCGCTCGACCGAGAAGCCCACGTCGTCGAGCGCCAGCAGGTCCCCGTAGCGCTTCGTCAGGCCGTCCACTTCCAGCACGGCGGCGACCTTACCCACCAGGTGGGACGCGACCGGACGACGGCACGCGTCGCCGTCCGGGCGATGGTCTCGCCCCGGTGGCCGGGACCGCTGCGATCAGCGGCGTTCGAGGCTGACCACGACCGACTTCGACGTCGGGGTGTTCGACACCTCGGCGGTGCTGTCGAGCGGCACGACCGGGTTGGCCTCGGGGAAGTACGCGGCGCAGGTGCGGGCCGCGATCGGGTAGGCCACCACCCGGAACCCCGCGGCCCGCCGCTCGACACCCTCGTAGCGGGAGACGAGGTCGACCACGTCGCCGTCGGCCAGACCGAGGGCCCCGAGGTCGGTCGGGGACACGAACACGACCCGGCGCCCGCCCTTGATGCCCCGGTAGCGGTCGTCGAGCCCGTAGATCGTCGTGTTGTACTGATCGTGGGACCGCAGGGTCTGGAGCAGCAGCTGGTCGGCCGGGATGGCCAGCACCTCGAGCGGGTTGACGGTGAAGCGGGCGCTGCCCGTCGCCGTGGCGAACCGCCGCTCGTCGCGGGGCGGGTTCGGCAGGACGAACCCGCCGGGCTCGGCGATGCGCCGCTCCATGTCGTCGAAGCCGGGGATCACCCGGGAGATGTGGGACCGGATGACCGCGTAGTCGTCACGCATCGCCGGCCAGTCGATGGTGACGCGCTCGCCGACGGTGCGCTCGGCGAGCTCGGAGAGGATCGCCACCTCGCTGCGCAGGTGCTCGGACGCCGGGTCGAGGCGACCGTGCGACGCGTGGACCACGCCCATCGAGTCCTCGACCGTCACCCGCTGGGGCCCGGCGGCGCGCACGTCGGCCTCGGTGCGGCCCAGGCACGGCAGGATCAGCGAGATCTCGCCGCACGCGGTGTGCGAGCGGTTCAGCTTGGTCGACACGTTGACGGTGAGGCGGCACCGTTCGAGCGCGGCGCGCACCACGTCGGTGTCGGGGGCGGCCGACACGAAGTTGCCGCCGACCGCGAAGAACGTGCGGGCCCGGCCGTCGGCCATCGCCCGGATGGCGTCGACCGTGTCGACGCCGTGGTCGCGGGGCGGCTCGAAGCCGAACTCGGCGGCGAGCGCGTCGAGCAGGGCCTCCGACGGCTTCTCGTAGATGCCCATCGTGCGGTCGCCCTGGACGTTGGAGTGGCCCCTGACCGGGCAGGCGCCGGCGCCGGGGCGGCCCATGTTGCCCCGCAGCAGCAGGAAGTTCACGACCTCGCGGATCGTGGCCACCGAGTTGCGGTGCTGGGTCAGCCCCATCGCCCAGCACACGATGATGCGGTCGGCGCCGACGACGAGGTCGACCGCGGCGTCGATCTCGGACCGGTCGAGGCCGGTCGCCTCGTCGACGTCGTCCCACGACAGCTTCTCGAGCGAGGCTGCGTACTCGTCGAACCCGTCGCAGTGCTGGGCGATGAACTCGTGGTCGAGCACGGTTCCGCCGGACGCGGCGTCCCGCTCGAGGAGGCGGGCGTTGATCGCGCTGAACAGGGCCAGGTCGCCGTTCGAGCGCACCTGGAGGAACAGGTCGGCGAGGTCGGTGCCCTGCCCGACGAGGCCCCGCACCTTCTGGGGGTTGTCGAAGCGCAGCAGGCCGGCCTCGGGCAGCGGGTTGACCGCCACGATCCGGGCGCCGTTGCGCTTGGCCTCCTCGAGCGCGGTCAGCATCCGGGGGTGGTTCGTGCCCGGGTTCTGCCCGACGACGATCAGCAGGTCGGTGTGGGTGATGTCGTCGAGCGTCACCGTGCCCTTGCCGATGCCCAGGGTCTCGTTGAGCGCGGCGCCGCTCGACTCGTGGCACATGTTCGAGCAGTCGGGCAGGTTGTTCGTGCCGAAGGCCCGGGCGAAGAGCTGGTAGACGAACGCGGCCTCGTTGCTCGTGCGGCCCGACGTGTAGAACACGGCCTCGTCCGGGTCGGCGAGCGCGCGCAGCTCGGAGGCGACCAGGTCGAGGGCCTCGTCCCAGCCGATCGGCTCGTAGCGGTCGGCGCCGGGGCGCTTCACCACCGGCTCGGTGAGCCGGCCCTGCTGGCCCAGCCAGTGGTCGTCGCGCTCGGCGAGGTCGGCGATCGTGTGCTCGGCGAAGAACGACCGGTCGACCCGGGCCCGCGTCGCCTCCTCGGCGACGGCCTTGACCCCGTTCTCGCAGAACTCGGCCATCGACCGGTCGTGGGGCTCGGGCCAGGCGCAGCCGGGGCAGTCGAACCCGTCGACCTGGTTGACGTGGCGCAGCGTGGCCACCGTGCGGCGCGCGCCCATCTGGCGCATGGCGTGGCGCATCGCCACGGCCACTCCGGGCGCACCGGCGGCCGTGGTCTTCGGTTCGCCGACGACCGGATCGTCGCCTCGGCGATCCTCCTCCGTGCTCACGACCACGTCCTCTCACCGAGCTCGACGCCGGCTCACACCACCCGCTGCCGCGGGGTGCTGCCGGCCGGTGGCCGACGCCACCGGTCCAGACGATAGGGCGCCACGCGAGCCCATGACCGCTCGCATCCCCGAGGTGGGGTAGCCGTCCACTGTGACGATCGCGCCGGCGGGCGCGGTGGGACGAACGACCGCCACGTCCGGATCGGCACGTCGGGACGGGCACCCGGGTGCAGTGGGCCGGGAGCTGGCAGAATTGGACGGATGTCCGATCCGTCGTGCTGCCCCGGTCCCCTGGAGGCCCCGCTCAGCGAGGAGCAGGCCGGCGAGCTCGCCGCGGTGCTGAAGGCGCTGGCCGACCCGGTCCGCCTCCGTCTGGTCAGCCTGATCGCGGCGGCGCCGACGGGTGAGATGTGTGCGTGCGACCTGCCCGAGGTGCTCGGCCGCTCGCAGCCGACCGTGAGCCACCACCTCACCCAGCTCGTGCGCGCCGGGGTGCTCGACCGCGAGCAGCGGGGCAAGTGGGCCTGGTTCCGGGTGCGCCCGGAGCGCCTCGCCGCGGTGGCCCGGGCCCTCAGCCCGGCCGTCCTGCCCTCATAGCCCCGTTCCTCGTCGCCCCGTTCGCCGGGGCCGCGCCTCTCCGGGTGCGACGCGGTGCCCGGAGCGGCT
>JAXHUH010000207.1:0-10609 GCA_034211175.1 Actinomycetota bacterium | reverse complement strand
CGGCCGCGGTGGCGGGCCGCAGCCGCACCGTCCGACCGACGAGCTCCGCGTCCGCCGGTGCCGTCGGCGGCGTCGTGGGCGATCCGTTCGGGGTTCCCATCACCCTGGCGTACTCCTCGTCGCCCCCGCCGTCCAGGGACTTCACCCGGACGGGGATGCGTCGCCCCCTTGCTGCTGGCGGTGTCGCCGGCCGGTCGGGTCGGCGGGCGTGTGCGCCTGCGAGCACGGCTTCGGGGTCGATCCGGAACCGATCGGGTCGGTCGTGCGTCTCAACGGTCATGCGGACATGCATCGCCCCGAGGGGCAGCGACCGGTCGGCGGCCGTCCCGGTGGAGCGCGGGCCCGGTCGGGCACCCGGGGTGCGCCGGCCCCGGGCCGCGCCGGCAACGAACCCGCACGAGGAACGTCTCCGCGCTCTCGCTCGCGCCGTGCTGGGTGATGGTGGCGACGCTGATCTCGCCGTCGCGGCCGTGGCCGTCCCCGACCGACGAGCCCGCCGTGGGGGCGAGACCGTGATCCGGGCGTACCGGGCCGTGTTCGTCGCCAGCGTCGAACGCCTCCAGCAGCGCCTCCGCTCCGATCGCCGCCGAGCCGGCCTCGGTGACGGTGTCGGCGACCCGTCCGGGTCGGCGCCGCACTCCCTCCCGCTGGCCGAGCGCCTCGTGCTGCTCCTGGTCGATGGGCACGGGTTCGGTCTCGCCGATGCGGCGCGCGTGCTCGGTGTCGCCGAGGTGACGGCGGCCGGGCGGCTCGATCGGGCGCGGGCGATGCTCGCCATGGCCGCCGCCACCTCTCCGATCGTCTGACCCGATCGGTCGCTGCCGTCGCCCAGGCGCGGGGTCGGCGACGTGTCGGGCCCGCTCGTGCGGCGGTTGTCGTCGAGCGGGCCGGACTACCGTCCCCGCATGGGTCGGCTCGTCCTCCGCAACGGCACCGTGTTCGACAGCCTCGCCGCCGAGCTGATCGGCGAGCGGACGGTCGTCGTCGAGGGCGGACGGATCGTCGACGTCACCGAGGCGCCCGTCGCGGTGGACGCCGACGACGACACCGAGGTGGTCGACTGCGGCGGCAAGGTCGTGCTTCCCGGGCTGATCGACGCCCACGTCCACGTCGCGGTCACGACCATGGATTTCGGCGCCCTCGCCGGCCAGCCGCCGTCGCTGCGGGCCATCGCCTCGGCCCGGATCCTCGAGGGGATGCTGCGCCGCGGGTTCACGACCGTGCGCGACGCCGGCGGCGCCGACGCCGGGCTCCAGGCCGCCGTCGAGCGGGGTCTCATCGACGGTCCACGACTGCTGCGGGCCGGCCGGGCGCTCAGCCAGACCGGCGGCCACGGCGACGTCCGGCCCCGATTCGCCGCCGGTACCGCCTGCGCCTGCGAGATCGTCGACTCGGGCATCGCGCTCCTCGCCGACGGGGAGGACGCCGTCCGCCGCGCCGCCCGGGAGCAGCTGCGCGACGGCGCCCACGCCATCAAGGTCATGGCGTCGGGCGGGGTGGCGTCACCGACCGACCCGGTGTGGATGGAGGCGTACACCCCGGGCGAGCTTCGGGCCGCGGTGGAAGAGGCGGCCCGACGGCGCAGCTACGTGCTCGCCCACGCCTACACCCCCGGGGCCATCATCCGGGCGGTCGAGGCCGGGGTCCGCTCGATCGAGCACGGCAACCTGCTCGACGTCGAGGCCGCGCAGGTGATGACCGCCGCCGGTGCCGCGCTGGTGCCGACCCTCGTCACCTACTGGGCCATCGCCGCCCACGGACGGGACTTCGGGATGCCGTCCTACGCGGTGACCAAGGTCGAGGACGTGCTCGAGGCCGGCAAGGAGGCGGTGACGATCGCCCGCAACGCCGGCGTCGAGATCGGCCTCGGCACCGACCTGCTCGGTGAGACCCACCCGTTCCAGAGCCGCGAGCTGCTGCTGCGGGCCGAGGTCCAGTCACCGGCCGAGGTGTTGGCGTCCGCGACGGCGGTCAACGCCCGGATCCTCGGGATGGTCGGCGAGATCGGCGTCGTGGCCCCTGGCGCCCGGGCCGACCTGCTCGTCGTCGACGGCGACCCGACGGACGACATCTCGGTGCTGGTCGAGCCCGGCGAGCGGATGACCGTGATCAAGGACGGGGTGGTGCGCCGCTGACCCGGCAGGTCCTCAGCGTGTGTGGCGTCGACCGAGGATGCGCCGGATCCGGCGGAGGACGGGTCCCCGACGCCGACGTCGTGTCCTCGGGGTGTCGGCCCGGCGACCGACGGCGTCCTCCGCGTCGCCGTCGCCCTCGCCGCGGCCGGGGAGCGATGCCCGGTCCTCGGCGGCGACGTGCGCGGCCTGCGCCTCGGCGACCACGGTGGTCGACCAGTGCGCCGTCGGATCGGTCCGAGGGCCGAAGATGGCGCCGACGCCCAACATCACGGCGGCCGCGGTGCGGCGGGTCGTGGACGTACGCCGTCGCGGTGGTGTGCGTGAGGCGCCGTCGTCCACGCCGTCAGGCTACCGGGGGCGTCCGCAGTGCTGCCGACGGTGAGAACGGGTGGGGATGGAACATCTCGACGGCCCGGGTCGTCGGAAGCCCCATGAGGACGCGCGCGAGACCTGATGCCGGCCGTTGCCTGGGCCCAACGTGATGGTGACCGGTGGGACGACGACCGACGAGGCGCTGGTCGAACGGGTGCGCGCCGGTCAGCGGCAGGCGTTCGCCGAGCTGGTCGGGCGTTACGACGAGCGGCTGCGGGGCCTGGCGTGGTCCATGCTGGGCGACGTCGGACGGATGGACGACGCGCTCCAGGACGCCTACCTGAAGGCGTACGTCGGTCTGGCCCACTTCGACGGCCGCTCCGCGATCGGCACCTGGCTGTACCGGATCGTCGCCAACGCCTGCATCGACGAGCTGCGGCGTGGACGCCGGCGTCCGACCCCGGTCGATGCCACCGATCATGAACACGACCGCCCGGTCGAGCGAACCGGGCCAGACGGCCTCGCCGCCGACGCCGATCTCGCGACCCGGGTGCTGCACGCGTTGCCGGGTGACCAGCGGGCGACGGTGGTGCTCGTCGACGGCCACGGCTTCGACACCCGCACCGCCGCCGAGATCCTCGGCGTCGCCCACGGGACCGTCCGGTCCCGCCTGTCCCGGGCCCGTGCCCACGCCCGCCGCATCATCGAGGAGGAGCAGGCATGACCGACCGCGACCCCGACATCGGCGCCGTGCTCGATGACCTCCAGCCGCCGCCCCACCGCCCCGACTTCTGGTCCGACCTCGACATGAAGCTCGCCGAGATCGGGCCGTTGGCGGACCCCGGCGCCGAGCCCGACCGGCATGAGCAGGCGGACGACCTCGTGGCGCCGCCCGTCGTGCCGCTCACCGGTGCAGGCATCGAGCAGCGCCGGGACCGCCGGCGTGCCCTCGTCCTGTCGGGTCTCGTGGCGGCAGTGCTCGTGCTCGTCGTCGCCGTCACCTACGGCATCGACCGCCTGGACCGGGACGCCGTCGACGACCGGGCGGTCGCGACGGAGGGCTCGCCGTCCTCGGATGCGACCGCCGGTGGGGACGGCGCCGACCCCTTCGACATCCCCACGACCACGTTCGTCGACAGGCCGGTGCCCGACGAAGATCTTGCTCTCGTCGAGAACCTCGTGCTCCAGTTCCTCGAAGCGATCGCGGCCGGCGACGTCGACGCGGCCGCTGCCTTCGTCGGACCGGTCTCGGAGCAGCGCGCGGACGAGGAGCTCGGCGGCTTGGACGCACTCCTTCGTGAGGCCGCCGAGGGCCTCGGAGCGTGGACCGCCGCCGAAGGCCGTGGGGTCTCGAGTGTCGGGCTCGAGGCGGGCTTGGTCGTGGTCGTCCTCGAGGGCGACCTCGTCGTCGAAGGCATGCCCGAGCATCGCGTCACCGCGTTGCCCGTTCGCAGAACGGAATCGCCCGACAGGGACCACTTCGACGTGCCCGGCGGCTGGGCCGTCGAGCCCTGGGCCGATGACGTCGAGTCCCCGATCGTCGAGATCACGACGCCGGACATCGACGAGGAGGAGCGTGCCGTCGTCCCCTTCGGTTCGATCGAGATCGAGTACCAGGTCGTCCCTCGGCCTGATGGGGAGGAGGTCACGACCTGGGAGTCGATCGACGGTGACGCCTACCCGCCGGTCGTGGTGTCGCGGCCGATGCCGATCAGGTCGGTGAACGGTGCGATGGACGACCGGTCGGTCCTGGCGTTCGTCGCCTGGGAGCAGGGTGACGTCGTCGGGGCCTCCGCCTTCCGCATCGACCGCCCCGGCTGACGTCGGTCCCGGAGCGCGTCACTTGGGTTGGTTGCTGCCGGGCCTGGGATGATCGGCGGCGCCCGGGGAGCGACGAGCGGAGGGGGCGACGGTGGCCGAGGACGCGGCGAGCGTGCGGGAGCAGGTACGGACGTGGCTGGCCGCCAACTGGCGGCCCGGCATCCCCCGCAGCGAGTGGCTCGAGCAGGTCGTCGACGCCGGCTGGGCAGTCCCGACGTGGCCGACCGAGTGGCACGGTCGCGACCTGCCCGGTGAGCTGGCCAACGTCGTCGGTGAGGAGTTCCGGGCCGTCGGCGCGCCCGGCGCCCGCCAGGACCAGCACAACCTGTGGGCCAACACGGTGCTCGCCTACGGCACCGACGAGCTGAAGAAGCTGTTCGTGCGGCCGCTGCTGTTGCAGGAGGTCGAGATGTGCCTCCTCTACAGCGAGCCCGGCGCCGGCTCCGACCTCGCCGGCCTCCAGACCCGGGCCGACCTCGACGGCGATGAGTACGTCGTCAACGGCCAGAAGGTGTGGACGTCGAACGCCAAGCGGGCCGACTACGGGATGCTGATCGCCCGCACCGACTGGGACGTGCCCAAGCACCGGGGGATCTCGTTCTTCTGGCTCCCGATGCGCCAGGACGGCGTCGAGGTCCGCCCGATCCGCCAGATCACCGACGAGGCCCACTTCAACGAGGTGTTCCTCACCGACGCCCGGGTCCCGGCCACCCACATGCTCGGCGACGCCGGCCAGGGCTGGCGGGTGCTCCAGACCGCGTTGGCCTACGAGCGCTCGGTGATGGGCGACATCGCCCGCGGCCCCCGCACATCCCGACCTGCCGCCGACGGCGCGAAGGCCGGCGAGGGCGCTCCCCAGCCCGGCCCGTCCGCGGTCGACCTCGCCGCGCTCGCCCGCCAGGTCGGCCGCAACGACGACCCGGTCATCCGCCAGGAGATCGCCTACGTGCACAGCCTGCGGGCCGTGAACCGCTGGAACGCCCAGCGGGCGAAGGCGCAGCTGCAGCAGGGGTCGTCGTCCCCGCTGGTGTCGCTGGGCAAGCTGGCCATGTCGCGGATCCTCCACGTCGGCGCCGCCGTCCAGGGCCACATCGTCGGCGCCGAGGCGATGCTCGACGGCGACGAGCACCCGGACGCGGCCGACGCCAACTTCCTCGCCCTCAACGCCTACTTCACGTCGATCGGCGGCGGCACCGACCAGATCCAGCGCAACATCATCGGCGAGCGCGTCCTGGGTCTCCCGAAGGAGCCCGAGCTCGACCGCGACGTCCCGTTCCGCGACGTCCGCAAGGCCACCGTCGACCGCCCCTGACCCCACCCCCGATCCCGTTCTGGCACCCGGATCTGCCATGTGGTGGTCGGACGGGTGGCCAGTTCGGGAGCCTTGTCGTTCTGGCACCCGGATCTGCCATGTGGTGGTCGGACGGGTGGCCAGTTCGGGAATGGGGGTGAGGTCGACGGGGGCGGGTGGCGCGAGCAGACTGCGGCGCCATGGAGCCGCCGACGATCGCCACCGTCGACTACCACACCGCCGGTGAGCCGTTCCGGATCGTTGCCGAACCCCCGGTCGAGCTGCCGGGCGACTCGGTCGCCGACCGGCGGGTCCGGGCGATCGGCGACCCCGACGCCCAGCACCTGCGGCGCCTGCTGTGCTTCGAGCCCCGCGGCCACGCCGACATGTACGGCGGGTTCGTCGTCCCGCCCGACGACGACGGCGCCCACCTCGGGGTCCTGTTCTGGCACAAGGACGGCTTCTCCACCGCGTGCGGGCACGGGACGATCGCGCTCGGCGCGTGGGCGGTCGACACCGGTCTGGTCGACGCCCCCGACGACGGCGACAAGGACGTGGTCGTCGACGTCCCCTCGGGCCGGGTCGCCGCCACGGTCCACCGCCGCGGCGGGCGGACGATCGGCATCGACTTCGTGAGCGTGCCCAGCTACGTCCTGGCCCGTGGCGTGACCGTCACCGCGCCGACGTTCGGCGAGCTCGAGGTCACCGTGTCGTTCGGCGGTGCCATCTACGCCCAGGTCGCGGCCGCCGGTGCCGGACTGGCGGTCACGCCCGAGCACGTCGATCGGCTGATCCTCCTCGGGCGGGAGGTGAAGGCTGCGCTGACGGGGACCGATCACGCCCGCCACCCGGAGGACGACCGCCTCAGCGGCATCTACGGCACGATCATCAGCGACGACCTCGGCACCGGCGACGACGGCCGGCTCCACCAGCGCAACGTCACGATCTTCGCCGACGGTCAGGTCGACCGGTCACCGTGCGGGTCGGGCACCGCCGCCCGGGTGGCAACGCTGGTCGACGAGGGGCGGATGACGATCGGCGACACCCTGGTGCACGACTCGATCGTCGGGTCGACGTTCACCGCCTCGATCGCCAGCGAGACCCGCTGCGGCGCCCGCCGGGCCGTCGTGCCGGTCATTCGGGGCACCGCGTTCCGCACCGGCGAGCACCGCTTCGTCGTCGACCCCGACGACGACCTGGTCCCCGGGTTCGTGCTCCGATGACCCGCCCGGTGCCGCCCCCCATCGTCCTCGACGCCGGCGCCGTCCGGGCCCGGTGCACACCCGACGTCGCGGTCGACGCGCTCGAGGCGGCGCTGCGGGCCGGGCTCGACCCGTCGACCGACACACCCCGCATCCCGGTCGGGCTCGAGCACGGCCAGTTCCTGCTCATGCCGTCGCAGACCGGTGGCGCCGACGCCGGACACGTCGGCGCCAAGATCGTCACCGTCGCCCCCGACAACCCGGCGGTCGGCCTCCCGAGGATCCAGGCGTCCTACCTGCTGTTCGACCGCACGACCCTGTCGCTGCGGGCGATCCTCGACGGCATCGCGCTCACCAACCTCCGCACCCCGGCGGTCTCGATCGCCGCGGCGCGGTCGGTCCTCGCGGCCCGCACCGGGCCGCTGCGGATGGTCGTCGTCGGCGCAGGGCCCCAGGCGATCGGCCACGTCGCCACCGTCCGCGCCGCGCTGGCCGAGCGGCCGCTGGCCGACCTCTGCCACCTCGTGCGCGACCCGACCCGGGTGCCCGACGGGCTCGACCCCGATGCCGAGGTCGTTCGGCTCGGCACCGACGGGGCCGCCGACCGGCTCCGGACCGCCGAGCTGGTCGTCTGCGCGACCTCGGCGCGGGAGCCGCTGTTCGACTCCGACCTCCTCGGCGACCGCGCCGTGGTCGTCGCCATGGGCTCCCACGAGCCCGACGCCCGCGAGGTCGACGCCCGCCTCTGCGCCCGGGCGACGGTGATCGTCGAGGACGTCGCCGCCGCACAGCGCGAGGCCGGCGACGTCGTGATGGCGATCGACGAGGGTGCGCTCGCCGCCTCCGACCTCGTCACCATGCGCGACGCCGTCGACGGTTCGGCGACGATCGACGCCGACCGACCCGTGTTCTTCAAGGGTGTCGGGATGTCATGGGAGGACCTCGTCGTCGCCGAGGCCGTGATGGCCGGCGGCGAAGCCTGACGGTGCGACCTGACGGGGTCAACGCTCGCGGGTGCTGACCACCTGGAGCTCGATCCCGCCCCGGGGACGCTGGGTCAGCGTCACCGTGACCCGGTGCGGCTGGGCGGTGTCCATGATCTCGCCGGCGATCTCCGCGGCCAGCGCCTCGGCGAACACCGCCCGGTCCCGGAAGCGCCACAGGTAGAGCTTCAGGCTCTTCGACTCCACGCACCAGCGGTCGGGCTCGTACTCGATCACCACCGTCGACAGGTCCGGCTGGCGGGTCACCGGGCACATCGACGCCAGCTCCTCGTTCGAGAACGTCACCCGCGCCACGTGCTCGGGAGCGGGGAACACCTCGACGTGGTCGACGGCATGGCGGACGGTGCTCCCGAGGATGGTCAACCCGTCCGTCGCCGACTGCGGAGGTTCGGGGGCGGTCATGGCGCCACGGTACGGCGACCGCACCCGCGGCCCCGGCCATGGCGTGGTGTCGGTTCAGCCGAGGTCGCGGTGGCGTTCGAGCAGGTCCTCGAGCGCCTCCCGCAGGAGGCTCGCCTCGGTGCGGCCCGTCGCCCCGGCCAGGCGGGACAGGCGGTCGAGGTCGGCGCGGGGGTAGTAGTTGCTCTTGAGCACCATCTTCTCCTCGACGTAGATGGTGACCCGGCCGCCGCCCTCCCGCTTGCCCCGCATCAGCGCCGCGCCGGCGCAGCGGACGACGTCCTCGGTGTCGGTGGCGTGGGGTGGCCGGGCGGCGACGCCGAACGTGGCGTCGATCGTGCGGCCCACCCCCTCGACCTCGTGGGTCGTCAGGTGCTGACGGATCTCCTCGAGCACGATCAACGCGTTCTCGGCCGACGTGGCCGGCAGCGCGATGGCGTACTCGTCGCCGCCGAGCCGGCGGACGATCGCCCCCTTCGGCAACGAGCCTCGCAGCGTCCGGTCCCAGGCGGCCAGCACCAGGTCCCCGGCCTCCCGCCCCAGCTCGTCGTTGAGCGGCCCGAACCGATCGAGGTCGGTGACCGCGACGGCGACAGCGTCGTCGCCGATCGCCTCGTCGACTGCGGCCACGAAGTCCCGGGTCTCCACGGTCTTGCTCCCTGCCTCGCCATGCAACGTGATACTCATGACATATATATATGTCGCGCGTGAACACGTCGAGGTCAACCGACCACGTTCCGGTTCCCCCGATGTGGTGACCGTGGGCCGGCGGGGCGGTCATTGGGAGATGTTGGCGAGCGCCGCCTCCAGGTGCGCGAGGTGCGAGGTGGTGGTTGCCGGGACGTCGAGGACGAGGCCGCCACGCTCGGGAGGGTGCTGGTGGTAGTGGGAGAGCGGCTGGCAGGCCACGCCGAGCGCCCGCAGCCCGTTGGCGATCGGTCGGTCGTCGACGCTGGCGGCGAAACGGATGCACAGGTTCAGGCCGGCGTCCGCCCCGCTGATCGCATCGGCGCCGACGTGGGCGGCCACCCGGGAAACGATCTGCTCGCGCACCCGTCGGTAGTGGCGCCGGCACCGGCGGAGATGGCGGTCGAGCCCACCGGAGCGGAGCAGGTTGGTCAGCGCGGCCTGGGGGAGCGTCGCGGTCGAGATGTCGGTGTTGAGCTTGGTCTGCACGACCGGCCCGACGAGGTCGGCCGGCAGGACGAGCCACCCGAGCCGGAGCGCCGGCGACAGCGTCTTCGACACGCTCGATCCGGAGATCACCCGGTCCGACGCGTGGGGCTGCAGGGACCCGACGGGAGCGCTGTCGTAGCGGAACTCGGCGTCGTAGTCGTCCTCGATCACGTAGCCGTCGGCCGCCGTGGTCCAGTCGAGCAGCCGCCGGCGGCGCTCGGGGGCGAGCACGACCCCGGTCGGGTACTGGTGGGCCGGGGTCACGAGCACGGCGTCGGCCCCGGTGGCGTCGAGCTGACCGGCGACCAGGCCGTCACGGTCGACCGTCACCGGCGGCGTGGCGGCACCCCACGCCCGGAGCTGGTCACGGGCGCCGGTCGACCCCGGCTCCTCGACGGCGATCGTCGGCCGCCCCTGCGAGACGAGCAGGCGGGCGAGGATGGAGAGCGCCTGGGCGTAGCCGTTGACGATCACGATGCGGTCGGGGCCGGCGGTGATCCCCCGGACCCGCCCGAGGTAGTCGGCGAGCTCGATGCGCAGCGGCTCGTAGCCCTGGGGCTCGCCGTACCGGAGGTCGGCGTCGGTCAGCTCGTCGAGCGCCGCCTTGTAGGCCCGCAGCCACTCCGCCCGGGGGAACAGGCCGAGGTCGGGCAGGCCGGGGTTGTGGTTGACGACCGGGCGGTGGGCGCTCGGCGCCGCTCTGGTCTCGTCGTCCGCCACCGCCGAGGCTGCGACCCGGGTGGCGCTGCCCGGCCGTGACTCGAGGTAGCCCTCGGCGACGAGCTGCTCGTAGACGTTGACGGCCACACCGCGGGACAGGCCGAGGTCGCGGGCCAGGTTGCGGGTCGACGGCAGGCGCACCCCGGGCCGGAGCGCGCCGGTCCGGATGGCACCCCGGACCTGCTCGCACAGGTGGTTGCCCCACCGGCCCCTCGGCACATCCGCCAGGGACACGAGCAGATCGTGGCCGAAGGCGGTCCAGTCGTCGGCCGCCTCATCGGGTCGTGTCACTGGACCAGTCTGTCCGACCGGTCAACCGCGTGTCCGCCCCAGCCCGTTCTGGCGTGGCTTTCTGCTCTGTGCGCCGTCGTTTTCCCACGCCAGTTCGGGTTGGGGCGCGGTTGGTGTCGCGGCCGGGCTCGAAGGCCGCCGAACTGATCGGAAAATGATGTGGTGTCCGTGGGTGGGGTTGGGCGCGTTGGTCGGGGTGGGGGTGCCGGGGGCGGTGCCCCCGGTTCGGGACGAAGTCCCGAGGTGGTGTGGTTGGCT
>JAXHUH010000206.1:0-5149 GCA_034211175.1 Actinomycetota bacterium | reverse complement strand
AGCGGGCGCCCGTCGCGCGCGGCGCGCGCACGTCCGGGCGGTGGCCGCGGGTGGCGCGGCGCGCGAGCTCGTCGTCGGGACGCGGTCGACCTCTCGCGCTTATTGTTGCGCATAGAGCACCTTGCGCGATGATTTGGTACCGCTAGCGTGTTTGATTAGTCACTTGTAGCGAGTGCGAACGCTCTGCCCGAGTACGAGACGAGGACGAGGCGTGCCCACGATCGCCGAGACGACCGACTGGACCTTCCTCACGAACCACGGCCACGTGCTCTTGGCGGTGGCCGCCGATCCCGACATCCGCCTGCGCGACATCGCGCAGCGGGTCGGGGTCACGGAACGGACCGCCATGGGGATCGTGACCGACCTCGAGCGTGCCGGCTACGTCCAACGCCAGAAGATCGGCCGGCGCAACCACTACGCGCTCTGCCCCGACCAGCCGCTGCGTCACCCCTTGGAGCAGCACCACACCATCGAACGGCTGCTCAGCGCCCTCGGTCACTCCTCGTCCCGCCAGGCGGGTTCCGCCAAGCGCAGGACGAGGGACCGCCACCGCGACGACAGCGACCGTCGCCGGACCGGTTCGGCACCCACGGAGCGCACCGGGACGTGAACGTGCCCCGGTGACGGGCACCGGGGCACATCCGATCGACCACCGCGGATCGACGCGCCGAACCCGGAGGCCGACAGCCCCCGGGTGGTTCGGGCCCCGCGACCGCCGCCGCACGCAGAGCGACGGCCGCAGGACCCCGTTGCCGGGTGCAGCAGGACCCCGGCTCACCTCACCGGCACGGGCGCCAGGCGCCGGCCGGCGACGACGAGGGCGGCACCGCTCGCCATGAGGGCGACCCCCAACCATGCGGCGCTCGTGCCCCCGCCGGTCCTCGGCAGCTCGGCGTGGGCGCCGAGGACGCCGACGTCGGGCTGAGTCGTGGTCGGCGCGGCCGTCGTGGTGGTCGGCGCAGCCGTCGTGGTGGTCGGAGCCACCGTCGTGGTGGTCGACTCGACGATCTCCGACTCGACCTCGGCGCAGACGAACGTCACGAACCGCGGGTGGACGCTGTTCGGCGAGGGATCCATCGCACCGTCGTGCTCGGCGTGGACGAACGTCATCATGTCGGCCGGCTCGGTCAGCTCGATCACGCCCATCGAGCCGCCGGGCAGCTGGGCGGCCACCTCGGGGGGCATGGTCGCCGCGTCGCCGTCGTCATCGGGGAACGCGTCGACGGCCATCCACTCGGCGTCGGCCGGGATGTCGGCCATCAGCTCGGAGCGCACGGCGTTCATCTCCACCAGCCACTGCTCGTGGTCCTGGCCCTCGGGGCTGAAGTTGTTCGACGAGACCCCGTACACCTCGTAGGTGCCGGGCTCGAGCACGGCCGGCAGCTCGTAGGTGCGGATGGTATCGCCCAGCGCCGGGTCACCGACGAGCGGCCGCTGGGGACCGTAGAAGCTCTCGACCTCGACCGCCAGGACGCCGTCGTCCACCCCGCATCCGGCGGGGCCGACCGCTGCGTCCGACGCCTCGTCGGCCGACGCCACCGCGCCGCCGCCGACCATCGCCGCCCCCGCCACGATCATGAGCGCGCCCAGCGCCGACCACGGCGACCGGCGCCCGTGGCGGTTCCTCTGTGTCCTCTGTGGCATGTCGCACCGCCCTTCGGAGGTCCCGATTCGTGGGACCTTCCGACTCGAACGTGCTCCTCGCGATGCGGCACGTCCAGGGTCGAAGGTCAGGACGAACGGAGGGTCACGAGCCCGGCCCGCCGGCCCCCGTGCCCACCGCATCGTCGGGCTCCGGGCACCCCTCGCGGAAGGCGCGCGCCTCGGTGTGGAGCCATGCCCGGACCGAGGCGACCGCCGGCCGTCGCGCCGACTCGGCGCTGGCCACGACGTGGTACCGGTACGGGCTGCGCACCGCTGCGCCGGGCAGCGCCACGAGGCGCCCGGCCCGCACCGACCGGTCCGCGAGGACGTCGCTCGAGACCGCGAGGCCCGCGCCGGCCTCCGCGGCGTCGAGCGTCAGGTAGGAGTGCGAGAACCACGACCCGCGTCCCGCCGGCACGGCGATCCCGTTGGCGACCGCCCAGGTGGGCCAGTCGACCTGGTCGGGGATCAGCTCCTCGGGCTCGTCGTGGAGGAGCACGTGGGCGCCGGGATCGACGACGGACACCACGGTGGCGGACACCGTCGGGCTCGCGTAGGCACGGAACCACTCGGTGAGGAGCGGCTCGTGGACCGTGCCCTCGAACGGACCGGTGCCGAGCCGCACGGCGAGGTCGATCCGGTCGCGCCCGAAGTCGCCGGGGATCACCGAGCCGATCACGCGGATGTCGATCTCGGGATGGGCGGCGCGGAGCCGGTCGAGGCGGGGCATCAACCAGCACGACACGAACGACGGGAACGCCGTGATCGTCACGTCCGTTCGGTGCACCGATCGGCGGGTCTCCGCCAGGGCGTCGCCGAGGTCGTCGAGCGCACTGCCCGCCCGCCGGGCGAGGCGGCGACCGACCGCGGTGACCTCGACACCTCGGGGCCCGCGCACGAACAGCTCGACGCCGAGCCAACCCTCGAGCCGCCGGACCTGGTGGGCGACGGCGTTGGCGCTCAGGAACAGCTCGCGGCCTGCTTCGGCGAAGCCTCCCCGTCGTGCCGCCACCTCGAAGGCACGGACCGCGTCGAGCGGTGGGAGATCCCTGGGCACAGCCGCGATCCTATGAGGTCTCAGGCGCCGGACAATCGTTGCTCGCCGCCCTTCCGTCCAGGGCAGACCTGGCATTGACTCGATGCATGTCTCTCGACACCTCAGAAGTTCGAGCCTCGTACGACCGTCGCCGTCCCGGGGGCCGGGTCCTGGTGCCCTGGTCCCGCCAGGACCGCGACTCCGGGCCCCGCATCACGGGCGCGTCCGGCGGCTTCCTGCACGACGAGGACGGCGGCCGTCTCCTCGACCTCGCCAGCGGCTTCGTGTGCGTGTCGCTCGGCCACGGCCAACCGGACGTGATCGACGCCATCTGCCGCCAGGCCCGGCGCCTCTGCTGGGCGCCGTCGTCGGCCGGCAACGACGTCCGCGACACCTACGCGCAGCGCCTGGCGGCCATCGCGCCGTGGCCCGAGGGCGCCAGGGTCCACTTCGGGTGCGGCGGCGGCGAGTCGAACGACGACGCGGTGCGGATCGCCCGCCAGCTGACCGGCCGGCCCAAGGTCCTCTCCGCCTACCGCTCCTACCACGGCGCGACGGTCGGCGCCGGCGGGCTCACCGGCGTCGATCGCTGGCGTGACCCGCTGCCCGCACCGTCCGGGTTGGTCAAGTTCACCGCGCCGTTCCCGTACCGGAGCCCGTTCCACACCGACGACCCGGCGACCGAGGCCGCCCGCGCCCTCGAGCACCTGCGAACGATCGTGAGCCACGAGGGCGCGGCCAACATCGCGGCGATCGTCGTCGAGCCGGTGTCGGGGTCGAGCGGCCTCGTGGTGCCGCCCGACGGCTACCTGCAGGGCGTGCGTGAGCTGTGCGACGAGACCGGGATCCTGTTGGTGTTCGACGAGGTCATGACCGGGTTCGGCCGCGTCGGCACCCCGTTCGCCGCGACCCGCCTCGGCGTGGCGCCCGATCTGTTGACCTTCGCGAAGGGCGCGAGCTCGTCGTACGTGCCGCTCAGCGGTGTCCTCGTCCGCGAGGGCCTGGCGGCCCGGTTCGACGACCGCCTGTTCGACGTCGGCCACACCCACGCCGGCCACGTCCTCGCCGTCGCCGCCGGGCTCGCCGCGCTCGACGTCTACGAGCGCGACGGCCTCTTCGAGCGGGCGTCCGAGATCGAGCGCTGGCTCCGTGTCGGTCTCGGTGAGCTGGCCGCCCGCCACCCGGTGGTCGGCGACGTTCGAGGTCTCGGCGCGCTGTTCGCGCTCGACCTCGTCGCCGACCCGGAGACGCGGGCACCGCTCGTCGCCTGGCACGAGCCGGAGCCGTCGGCGGCGATGGCCCGCTTCCACGCGGCCCTGCGCGCCCGCGGCGTGCACACCTACGGCCGCTACCACCTGGTGATGGTGGCCCCGCCGCTGACGATCAGCCGCGATGAGCTCGCGTTCGGCCTCGACGCGCTCGACGCCGCGCTCGACGGGCTGGACGACGTGATGGCCTGACCGACGCCACCGGGCGACGGCGGCGGCTCAGGGCAGGCCGGCGTGGGGTTCGGCCACCGTGGTCATCAGGATCGCGCCCTCGCCGCGGCCCGCGACCCGGTCGGGGTGGGCGTCGGGGGCGGTGAGGATGAACAGCGTGCGGCCGTCGTCGCCGCCGAGCGCGCACGCGTACGTGCCGACGCCGGTCTCGACCACGTCGGTGATCTCGCCGCCCTCGACCACGCGCACGACCCGCTGACCGCGTGCGTCGGCGAACCAGATCCCGCCGGCGGCGTCGAGTGAGCACCCGTCGGGCGCACAGCCCGGAACCTCGGCCCACACCCGCTGATCGTGCAGCGTCCCGTCCGGGGCGATGGTGAACGCGCGGTAGCGGGCCCCGTACGACTCGCCCACGACCAGCGTCTCGCCGTCCGGTGTGATCACCGAGCCGTTGGGGAACTGCAGGCCCTCCGCCGCGACCGAGACCGTGCCGTCGGGGCGCACGAGCGCGAGCGCTGCGGCGCGCACCGCGTCGCGACCGCCGGTGAAGATGTCCCAGCCGAAGTTGCCGACGTAGGCGTTGCCGGTGGCGCTGACGACCATGTCGTTGCAGTGGAACGTCGCCACCGAGGACAGGTCGGCGTGCTCGGTGACGGTGTCGCCGTCCACCCGGAGCAGCTTGCGGTCGAGCATCGAGACGACGAGGAGCGAGCCGTCCGGCATCCAGCCCAGCCCCGACGGCTGGGTCGGGACCTTGACGATGACCTCGCGCGCACCCGACGGGTCGACGGCGTAGACCGACTGCTGGAAGAAGTCGGAGTACCAAAGCCGTCCGTCGTGCCAGCGGGGCCCCTCCCCGAAGTCGACCCCGTCGACGAACACCTCGAGCCCGGCCATCGCTCCCCCTCCTGCATCGCCCCACGTCGGTGCAGGAGGGCTATCGGACGCGTGCCGACACGCGCAAGGACACGCTCGCCGGGGACCCACGAACGGACCGGGCGGGTGGTGGCCGGCCCTCGGGGCCGGCCAC
>JAXHUH010000205.1:0-81846 GCA_034211175.1 Actinomycetota bacterium | reverse complement strand
CCGCAGCTGTCGGTGAGAAACGCGGTGTGACGCCACCCGGAGAGGTGGTCGAACAGGGAGAGTTGGGCGCCCGGGTGGGGCCGTTCGCGGCGCACGATCAGCCGGGTTCCCGCCGGCCAGGCGTCGAGCGGGACCGAGCCGGTGAGCTCGACGACCTGGGCGCCGTCACGGGCTGCGCCGTCCTTCTCCGTGGCGGCGATCCAGTCGTTCTCGCTCACCTTGTTGAGGGCGGCCTGCACGGCGGCGGTGATGTGGTAGCCGACCGAGAAGCCCACGTTGCGGTCCCGGAGGTGGGCCAAGAACAGGTGGGTGGCCCCCGCGCTGTCGGCCCGCACCAGGATCGGATGGACGGCCTCGCAGCGTTCGTCGCCGACGCGGTGACCGCGCCGGTAGCGGGCGGGCAGGGCGTCGAGAGCAGCGTCGATGACGTCGATGTGATCGACCGCGCTGTTCGCGCCGGCGTTGCCGGGCCGCATGATCGCCGCGAGCGGTTCGTTCGTGTCGTCGCACCACGCCCCGATCGGGTGCATCCCGAACCCGCGCTTGTAGGTCGACGCCGCCCGTTCCTTGTCCGAATGCACGTTGACCAGCGTCGAGTCGACATCGATCGTCAACCCGTCGGGCAGCCGCCCCGCGGGGACGTGGGCCCACACCCGTTCCCGAGCCTCGGCGAGCACCTGGGCGATGCCGTGAAGCTCGCGGTCGCCGCCCGCTCGGTAGATCGTCCGCCAGATCGTCGAATAGGACCCCACCCGGGGAAACAGCGCCGACTGGCGCACCGCGTCGACGCCGGCCACACGGCGGGCGCCGCCCGCGATCGCGGCCGCGATCCCGACCAGCGTGACACCCGGTTCGTGGACCCGCCAACGATGCCCGCAGCGGGCGAACAGCTCCGACAACCCGCCAGTCACCCCAGCCCGGTCGGCGAGCTCGCCGACCAGACCCAGCCCGGCATGCGACACCAGATTCGCGCCGTCCGTGGTCACCACCGGGCGCAGCACCGACCGACTACTCTTCACCACCGCGGAGCCCTTCTGTTCTGGAACCTGTGAGTCTCGACAACCCACATCTTCCCAGCTCAGAAGGGCTCTTCCGCGGACCGCCACGGCCCCGAATCACATTCGCCATGACCAATCAGGGCTAACTGGCGCATTCGTGAGCAATTCGGCCCTCGGTCACCACGATCGGAGCGATCGAGAAGTCGTCCACCCTCGGAACGTTCGGACGGTACGTGGGTGCTGGCCGCCGCGCCAAGTAGTCGTCGAGGTCGTTGTGTTCTCCTACTCGCCGGCTGAGTGGTCAATGCCCGAACTGCTCGGCCGGCAAATACGATGCATCTTTCCAAGAGCACCGATGCTGATCGTCATTCCCTCTTCCGGGTACGGAACATGAACGACGAGACCGACCACAATCATGCGAACGGCGTCCCCGCCGCGGCATATCGTCGTTTCATCTCCGCCGGCCCTCCATTCCGCCCGTCAACGGCGATCGCGACGACATCGGGCCACTCCGCTCACCAGCACCGGGTCTTGTTCCGAACGTCAGCGGCGCATCTCGAGTGATCCACGGTCACTGCGCAGACGTAGACCACCCAGTGGGTCGAGACGACCTCGTACCGAACGTGGACCGGGGATTCGACAGGGGCACACGCATCGCGTATCGCCGCATCATCCCGGTCGGATCCAGGTTCGCCCGGTACGCCAGCCCGCCGACCGACGGGTCGAGACGGACGATCGTCTCCCACAGCTGCAACGCCATTGCTTGGCGCCGCCCAGCCTGCCGACCCCGAACCGCTCGGCCTCCGCCGACAACAGGACATCGAACTCCTCGCCCGCCTCGAAGCTCACCTGCTGGCTCTGGTGCGCGCCGCCTCCAAGACGGCGTTCGTCGCGGCCAGGTCGTCGGCGGTGACCGCCCCGGCGAGAAAGCGGCGGTACTGCTCGTCGACCTCGCACGGCAGCGCCTCGGTCAGCATGGCACGCAGCTTCTCGGCCTGGTCGACCGCCTCGCCGTCACCACGTTCCCGAAGGTATGCGACCAGCTGATCCGCCGAGACGATCAGCAGCTGTGCGACGTGATCCGGCACGACATGCGCTTCGTCCATACCCGCATCGTACGCACCCCCACGGACAGCGATGGCTCTCGGCTGTCGGGCCAGGCTCGGTTGGCGGCTCCAGCGGCCGACCCAACCTTTGCCCGACGGGCGCATCGCGTCGACGACCGCCGCCACGACGGACCGCAGCGACCTTCGACGGTCCCGCGCGACGACCGGTCGTCAGGCTGGATCCGGAGCGTCGAGTCCGAACGCTGCCGAGACGACCTCGATCGTGCGGTCATCTCGGAGCTTGCAGACGGTGACCTGGGAGGCGAACAGGCCGGGCTCCGACACCGCGTCCTCGATCGGGCGGTCGACGAGCCAGCGGGCGGGGACGGCGTACTCCGTTTCCTCGTCTTCGACCTCCAGCGCACGGGTGCGGGTCCGCTCCGTGACCTCCGCTTGGTCGACGACCCGCACCGTTGCGCCATCCAGGTGGACCTCGAAGTCGCGCAGCAGCACTATCGGGCCCGTCACCTCGCCGACGCCGACGTAGCCGGCGCCGCCCACGTAGGCGAACACCCGCTTGCCGGCCGTGAGGTTCCGCAACGGCTTCGTGTACCACGAACCTCCGCCCGCGCCGACGAAGCTGTAGCGGCGGCACATCGCCCATCGATCGCGCTCCGACTGGGCCGTGCCGAGGATGACGTAGAAGTCCCGGCCGTTCCACGGTCGCTTCGCTGCCCGCGGCCAGCGCCGGCTCGAACGTGCCTCGGCCTCCTCCGGCGGGATCAGCCACGTCCTGGCCAGGTAGTCCGAGCCGTCGTCTCGGAAGTGGCGGAAGAACACGGCGTTCAGCGGGACGTCGAACCGCTCGGCGAGGTACGTCACAATCCGGTCGGAGGCCGCGTCGAGCTCGGACGCGATCACCGTGAGCTGCTGGCGGCCGTTGAACACGTCCGGCACCGCGGCGCCGAACCGCTCGGAGAACGCCTCGTCGAAGTCGCCGTCGGACTGCCTGACGTAGATCCCACGGACTTCGTCGAGCGTCAGGTCCTGCGCCCATGAGCCGTAGTCGAGTACCTGGGCGACAACCTCACGGGGCGTTCGGTCGCGCTTCAACTCCAGCACGTGGACATCGCCGTCGGCGTCGACCGCGAGCACATCAATGAAGCCGCCGTGGCTCGTCGGCACCTGGCGGCCGACGACGAGCAGCTCCGAACCCGTCATCGACGGGTCGGCCACGATCATGTCCTCCAACCGACGCTCGAGATCGAGGGACGCCGACGGCACCACGACCGGACCGGCCTCCGTCATCCGCCAGATCGCCATCTCCACAGCCACTGATCAACTCCGAGCTCGCGGTGCCGAGCGTCGATTGTTGGCGCTACGGCTCACACGACGCCGCATCACCCGGCACCGCGAGCGGCTCCGCCGGGCAGCCCGAGAAGCTGGGATCGCAGCCCGGCGAGCATCTCGGCTTTCTCGGCCCCGCCTGTGCTGAGCGCGTCGAGCACCGCTGGGACGGGGAGGCCGAGGCCGACGATCCTGGCGGTCCGGCCGTGCGGCGTGTCGATCGCCAGCTGCGGTCGGGCGGCGGAGCGCTCGGACGGGTAGATGAGCAGGGCGAGCGGGTCGGCGTCGGCCGCGGTGAGGGCGTAGCTGTAGACGAAGGTCTGGTAGATGTCGCCGCTCGACAGCTTCGCCGTGTCGTACCGCTTGTACTTCACGTCGGCCGGGATCGACCGGCCGTCCGGGCCGTCGAGCACCAGGTCCGGGATGAGCGTGGCGTAGCTCCGGCCGGTCCGCTCGTCGACGATCACCCCTCGTGCCCGCCGCTGGGCCGCCACGGTCCACCCTGTGCCGGCGAACCCATCGCCGACGAGCGTGGTCACGAAGTCCTCGAAGATCTCGTTCATGTCGAAGAGGAAGGCGAACGAGGTGAGCTGACGCTCGGCGTAGAGGTCGGTCAGCCCTGCGTGGTCGAGGAGCACGAGCGCCAGTTCGTGCGCCGCCCGGTACGGCTCGGTCCTCCGGTTGTCGACCAAGCGCTCGCGGTACCAACCGGCGTCCAGCGTCGGTGCGTGGCACACCTCGGCGACCATGGCCTCCAGGTGCCGCACCGACCGCTCTATCGCCGCCGAGGTCGTCAACCGCCGGGCCACCGACAAGCCTGCGGCGACCAACTGGTTGGCCACGACGTCGCCGTGGAACTCGTCGAAACGGCACTCCAACGCATCGAGACGGGCAAAGCGACGAGTCACCTGCTCACGCACCTTCAGCGAACCCCGCAGGACCGGCAACGCCTCCTCTTCCTCCGAGTAGTCGTTGATCAGCCCTCGGAGGACGAGCGTCTCGACCTCCTCGACGAACAGCCGGCGAATCAGATCGACGAGGTGCGCCCCGCTCGCGTCGAGCCGCCGCTCGAGCGGGAGCCGCCGGAGCCGGCGCATACCTGACGAGTACTCGAGCATGCGGAGCACGCCGAGCTCCTCACCCACGTACTTCGGCACAACTCGGATCGTCGCCCCACTCAACCGCACGGTCCCGACCCACGAGGTGGATCGCACCTGGAGCCGCCCGTCGTGCAGCCACGTCAGATCGAGCTTGCCGCCAGCATCCTCCGCCAGCCGGGCGGCGAGCGCGAGGTCCCCCGCCGTGGGGGCCGCGACCACGGCCTGGGTCGTCGACCACTCGGGGAGATCGACTCGAACGACGGTGCTCACAGACCGAGATGGGTCTTGAGGGCAACGACCAGCTCGTCCGGGTCGTCGATCACCTCGTCGTTCGGGACCAGGCGCTCGGTGTCGACGATCACGTCGCCGACCAGGTTGGCCAGGTGCCGGTAGTCGCCGTAGCAGTACTCCTGCAGCAGCGGCATGAGCTCGAAGCGGATCGCGTCGGCCAGCGCCTGGGCGCTCTTGATCGGGTCGTGCCCGTTCATGAGCACCGAGTGACCGACCTGCTTCTCCCGGCCGAACTCCGCCGCGATTCGTGCGTTCAGCGCCTCGAGCAGCTCGCCGAGGTCGACTCCACCCACCTGGGTGCCGTCGAGCAGGCCCGGGTCGGGCAGGAGCTCACGGAAGGCGAAGCGCCGGCGAAGGGCGGCGTCCATGAGGTGGATCGACCGGTCGGCGGTGTTCATCGTCCCGATGATCAGCACGTTACGCGGCACCGAGAACAGCTCTCGGCTCTGGGGCAGCGTGACGGTCATGCCGCGCTTGTCGGCCTCGATCAGCGTGATCAGCT
Organism: Actinomycetota bacterium; assembly: GCA_034211175.1. Taxonomy (GTDB): domain Bacteria; phylum Actinomycetota; class Acidimicrobiia; order Acidimicrobiales; family CAIXPF01; genus JAXHUH01. The sequence goes on along the minus strand of JAXHUH010000205.1, from coordinate 76,562 downwards.
CCCCGAAGATCTTCGGCATGTTGCCCCGGTTGATCTCGTCGACGAGCAGCACGTACGGCCGCCCGGGATCGGCTGCGGCGGCGCGGCACACCTGCGTGAACACGCCGGGTTCGAGCGAGAGGCGGAGACCGTCGCCCTCACCCTCGACGACCGGGCGGAACCCCTCGACGAAGTCCTCGTAGCCGTACGTCGGGTGGAACGTCACCTTCGTCAGGCGCGGCGCCGTCCGCGTGGGCGTGCGATCGGCCGTCGGCGACGAGCTCAGCTCGCGCTCGCGGTCGAGGAAGTAGCCGTGGTCCGCCCACACCCGGTTGGCCAATGGCTCGTCAGGCCCGCCGTCCAGCAACCAGACGGCATGGCGGCGGGCACGGTACGTCTTCCCCGTGCCGGGCGGGCCGTAGAAGATGAGCTGCCGGCTGCGGTCGAGCAGCCGCTGCGCCTCCAGGTGCACGGGATCCGGCGGCGAGTAGCCGACGGACTCCTCGTCCCCACCACCGTGTGCCCCGAGGAGGATGGCGTGGTAGTCGGCCGGCTTCACGTCGACGATCGAGCCCGCAGCCCACGCACGGATGGGCTGGTCCATCACGAGCGGATCGGTGTGGTCCCACCGCACGGAGACGGTGTGCCGGTGCGTCTCGCGGTCCGGTCGCCACTCGTAGCCCTGCGATGTCACCCGTCCGATGCCGAGCACCTCGTCGGCGCCCCGTCCGGCGAGGATCACGTCACCCTCGGACAGCTGCGTGAGCTTCCACAGGTCGTTGGCCCGACGCACGCCGTCGACCGGGCCACTCGAACCGTAGAGCTCCGCGTAGCGCTGGCGGAACGAGTCCTTGTCGGGGAAGTCCTGCAGGTTGCCGATGTCGTCGGCCCCGACCGCGATGTAACCGCCTCGACGGCACTCGTCCCACAACTCTGCGTTGGCGCCCGGCGAGATCTTCAGCGTGTTCCGGCGGGTGTCCGGCGGCGACCAGGAGTAGATGAACCGTGACACCTCGAGCGGGGACCAGCCCCCGAACTCCGTGCGGGCGAGCAGCGCGTCGGTCAACGCACGGTTCTTCGCCAGCGGGCCGAGGCCGGCGATGTCCACCCCGAAGACCTCGCCCCAGTAGTCGAGGTGGGTCTCGGAGTGGATCGGGAGCAGCCGGTCGGGGTGGTAGACGACGGCCGTCTTCGACCGGAGCACCTTCCCCTTCGACAACTCGGCGATGTCGTCGATCTGCTCGAACTCGTCACGGTCCGCGGCGGCGAAGAGCTTGACGTAGCCGGCACGGACCGCCTCCCACGCCTCGTGCTCGTTCTCGTACTCCGGTGGGAAGTACCAGCCCGGCCCGTTCTGGCGTTTGAAGATCATGTGCTTCATCGCCGAGCCACCGCCGATTCCGCCGAAGCTCGGTGAACCGAACTCGAGCAGGCGGCAATAGGTGTCCTCGGCGCCACCGAGCGCGTAGCGCTCGAGCGGGAGCGTCGGCCACACCTCCACCGGGAACAGCTCGAGGATCCGCCGGCGCTGCTCACCTGCGGCTTCGAGCGTCTCCTTCAGCGAATCTCGGTCGAAGCGCTCGATCGCCTCGACCAGGTCGAGCCGCCGAAGGTAGTCAGGTGCCGCGTCCACGGACTCCTGCCTATCGTCTCCGGTGGCGTGCACGCATCAGAACGCCTGCGGTTGTACGTCGTGGGGCCATGTCGCAGCGGCCCAGGCATCCGTCCGCGGTCAGACAGGCTCGTCGAGCGAACGGGGAGCCACGGCGAGGCCCTCAGCGACCGCAGCGCCGTGGAGCCGGCGATCCCATGCCGCCACCACGAGCTCGGGGCTCCGAACAACGAGGGCGCTGGCGAGGTGCACCGCATCGGCGCCTCGTAGCGCGCGCCGTGGTGCGAGCGCGCCTGCGTCCTGCTCGATCGCACGAGTGAGCCCGACCGGGCGTACGGCCGACCAGAAATCGTCCCAGGGGACGCGGACGTCCTCGTAGTCGGCGTCGGTCAGCGTGTCGTTGCGGTGGGCGGCAGCCAGCGCTGCGCAGACCTCCGGGTACGCCAGACGGCTCGAGACCACGGCGTCGCTCCCGTCCCACAGCGCCGACGCCAGATCACTCCCGGACTCCTCGACGACGAGCTTCACGAACGCGCTCGCGTCGAAGTAGACGATCGCCACCAGCTACCGGCGCTGCTCGCTCACGATGTCCGAGATCGACCGATCGGCCCGTGGGCGACGACGGCCGGTCGCAGTCGGACGATCCGACCGTTCCGGCCGGGCGATCACTCCCTGGTCCGTGAGACGGTCGAGCAGCCCCGTCGAATCGAGACCGGTCAGACGTGCCACTGGCAGGCCCCGCTCGGTGATGACGACCTCGTCGCCCTCACGCACACGATCCAGCCACTCCCTCAGGTGAGCACGCAGCTCGGTAACAGCAACGTCCATCAGTCAAGCGTACAGCTGCTGACCGCGCGAGATGTACAGATGCGGCGCGACGCCGAGCTCCCTCGGGACCAGTGACGCCCAGGCGTTCGCACGCGCGCGCACAACCTCGGTCTTCCTCGCGTCGGGATCATCAAGGATCCGCGGCTGCGGCCGGCCCGCAGCAGCGCTTGTACTTCGTGCCCGAGCCGCACCAACAGCGCTCGTTGCGTGCGGGTGGCCACGCCAGCGCACCTCCGGTCCGCACGACCTCGGCCGCCATGGACGAGCGCCCCTCACCTAACCCCGGATCCTCACCCGCCTCGGCGGCGTGCTCCACGAGCCGCTCCACATCCAGCGGACTGACCCGCAGCGGCACACCCGGCATCTCCCGGGCGAGGTACTTCATCCGGCTCTCGATGCGCCGGCTGTACTCCCGATGATCGGTCGGCAAGTCGTCCGCGAGCTCCGGCCATCGTTCGAGGGCGGCCGCCCACTGCTCGGCGGGGAACCACGCCAGGCCGTACTGCGGCTGCTTCGACAGGCACCGGCGAGGCTCGGAGCCCCCGAACGTCGCGTCGAGCCGGGCCAGCGCCTCGGGGGCGGACTGCTCCAGCACCCGTCGCCGGGCACGTCGCGCCCGCTCCTCGTCCTCCGCCCGCGTCCACTCCGGGTCGAAGCCGCAGTGGGCGCACGGGCGCAGCACGTCCCGCTCCGAATCGCCCCAGTCGATGTCGCGGCGGCCCGGCGACCAGTCCTCGACGAACCGCTCGACCCTCGCGACGAGCGACGCGTCGGCCGGCTCCCCCAACGCCTCCCAGCTGGCCTCCGCCAACTCGAGCAGCTGCATCGCGACGCCGTCGGGATCGCCGGTGGCGAACGCCAGCTCGATGCCGTCGAGCGCCCACCGCAGCGACTCGCGCTCGTCGACACCCCGGAATGCGAACGCCGCCGAGTTGTTGAGCCACACGTCCTCGGTGTCGCGGAGGCGCAGCTCGGCGAACAGGGCGTAGGCCTCCCGGCGGCGGCCGGCCCCGACGAGGCACTCGGCGATGTCGGCCTCCGGGTCGGGCACGGACCGGAACCCGGCGGCGATCGCCTCCCGCTTCGCCGCGATCGCGTCGTCCCACCGCTGCGCCCGGCGCCACAGCAGGTGGATCTCCTCGAGCACCTCGTGGGCCGCAACATGATGGTGGGCACAAGGGTGGGCGAGCACGTCACGGAGGAGGCCGACCGCACCCTCCACGTCGCCGGCGCGTTCCGCTTCCTCCGCCCTGCGGTTGATCCGCTCGATCTCTCGCCACGACCCCTCGAACGTGATCTCGGCCATCACCCCAGCCCTCGTGCCCCTCCTGCGCCAACCGCCCTCGCAGCATCCCACGAGCGGACGGGCCGACCGAGCACTGATCTGATGCGAGCTGGCGGGCCGGGGCGATGCGCGACGCCGTCGGTGGCCGATTGGCGTCCAGGACCCGTCAGCTGCGCCGTTCGGATGCGATCGCGAGCCTCACAGCCGAGCGCGTAGCTCACAGCCGAGCAGACACGCCGCATCACGGCCTCGTCGACCTCGCCGACCCGGGTGGTGAGCGTCGTTCGGGCCACGGTGTGGAGGCCGTCGCAGTTCACCGCGGACGGCCGCTCGAGGCCCACGCCGGCGTGGTCGAGCTCGACCTCCGCTACCAGACCACGTGCCGAGGTCGTGACCTCGGCCACCGAGACCAGCGCGCGCACGTCGAGCACCTCGGTGCGGGTGGGCACGAGCAAGGGCCGGCGCGTGCGGCCGACCTCGGCGGGCCAGACCTCCCCCGCCTCACTCCTCCCGCCAGGACTCGGCGGTGGTCCAGAAGTCGTCGGCGTTCTCCGTGTGCTCCCGGTAGGCGACGCGATCGGCGTCGGCGCGCGCCGACCGAACGGCGGCGGCGACCCCTTCCCGGGCCGCGGCGGAGATGTTGACCCCGAGGCGTCGTGCCTCGGCCACGAGAGCGTCATCGAGCGTGAACGTCGTCCGCGTGGTCCCCATGCCACCAAGACGCTTTCGAGGCACGCTCGCGGCACCGGCCAGCATCAGGCTCCGCACGAGGACCGAGGGGATCGCGGTCGATGATCGCCTCCAGCATGTCGTCCACCAGCTCGGGGACGAGGGGGACCAGCCCGGCGAAGGAGCGGTACGCCCGGCCCACCGGCAGCGGCCGGCCGACGCACAGCGCGCACGGCCCGGCTGCGACGTCAACGGCGTTGGCCACGGTGATCCGCTGTCCGCGCTCCACGTCGCGCAGCTCCATCCGCGCGCCATCGACGGCCACGAGCTCGGACACCGACCGATCCGTGTACAGCCACTCGTCGGCGAGCTCCAGGTCGCCCGCCGGCAGCAGCTCGCCGCGCTCGCTCGGGAACGGCTCGGCGACGCCGCCCTCGTGCACGCGCACGTCGTCGAAGTACCGGAGGTCGATCAACTGCTGGTACGCCGTCGGCCACTCCCGGGATCGACCGCACGGGCCACCAGCCGCCCGGCGTCCCTCGGGTCGTTCCGCCGAAGGAACCGCATCTGCTTCTCGAACAGCCACCCCGCACGGTTCGCCCAGCGGGTGCCGCTCCCGCCTCAGATGGCACACCTTGAACTTCCGGCCCCGACCCGCACGGACAGCGCTCGTTGCGGCCCACCCTCACGCGTGGGCGTCGACAGGCGAACGGCTCGACCTCCTCCAGGAGCTGCGTCGCCTCGTCCCGGTCGCCGTCGGACAGGGCGGTAGCTCGGGTCCGCAGCAGCGCCGAGGATCCCCATGTCGCGTGGTCCGCAGCAGCGCGGATGCGAGACCGACTCGTCCACCACTACTTCGACATCGACCTGGACATCCTGTGGGCGACGGTCACGCGGGACCTGCCGACCTTGCTCGAGGCACTCGACCGTTCCGGCTGACTGATGGAGCCCCGCGACGCCGAGCGGGGCCAGGAACACGCTGATGCGCGTTGGCGCATACGCCTGGTCGGCCAGTCGACGAGCGGGCACGGCTTCGCCGAGTCGCGGACGCACGGCATGGCACCGCGTTCCTGCTCGAGGCCGACCTCGACCGGCCGCCCGTCGATGCGCGCCCGGTCGGCCCGAGCCTCCCCGGCCGGGCAGCCGTCGGCGTCGACCAGCGGCACGGACTCCTCCTCCAGCAGCCACCACATCAACGGCGTCAGCTGTGGGTGGACGCGCACGCTCCTCCGCCACCTCGTCGGCATGGAGCCGCACCATCCACGTCGTGCCCTCCGCGAGCAGCTGGAGGCGAGCCAGCCCCGGTGGCCGCCCGGCGATCGGTGAGCGGGCCGGCAACGGCCGGGGCGGCGGCCCCTGGGTGAGCCCGCCGACAGTGGAGACCCCTGAGACATCCGAGGCGCGTCGTCGCGGGCCTCGGCGTCGCAGGGGACGGCGAGCCAGCGGGTCAACCGGGCTAGACTTAGCTCATGATCGTGAACATGCACGAGGCCAAGACCCAGCTATCGCGGCTCGTGGAGAAGGCCGCCGCCGGCGAGGACATCATCATTGGCCGATCCGGGCGGCCGGTCGCCAGGCTCGTGCCGTACGTCGAGGCACCCAAGGCGCGCGTTCCCGGCCGGCTGCGGGGCCGGATCCAGATCGCCGACGACTTCGACGACCCCGACGAGGAGATCGCAGACCTCTTCGAGGGCGAGCGCACGTGACCCGTTCCCGCTCCGGGCCGTCCACACCGCCCGGCGCGTCCCTCCGGGGACGAGCATGACGCTCCTCCTCGACACCCACGCGCTGCTCTGGTGGCTCACCGGCGCGGCGATGGCCGAGACGGCCATGGCCAGGATCACCGAGGGCGACGAGCTCGTCCTGGTCAGCGCGGCGTCGATCTGGGAGGCGTCGATCAAGCGCGGCCTCGGGAAGCTCCGCTTCGACGGCGACCTCGGCGCCGAGGCGACGACCGAGGGCTTCGAGCCGCTCCCCGTCACCTTCGACCACGCAGAGCACGTCCGCTCGCTCCCGCCGCACCACCGCGACCCGTTCGACCGGATCCTCATCGCCCAGGCCCAACTCGAGTCGCTCACCATCGTCACCCGCGACGCCCGCCTCGAGCAGTACGACGTGCAGCTGCTCGGGTGCTGAGCTCCGCCTCGTGCTCGACGAGCGCAGCTCCGGTACCGCACAGCTCACCCCGGGGATCGACGCCCGACGACCGCGACTTCGCCGGCGGAGGGGGCGTCGTCACCGCGGCCGGGGACCGCAGGCGCTTCGTGACGGCGACGGTGCGGACGGGCGCCGACGGTGCGGACGGGCGCCGACGGTGCGGTCGAGACCGACAGCCCTGCAGGTGGTGCGCACCGCGGAGACGCGGGCCGCCCGCGCACCGACGCCAGGAGACGTCGGGGCGCGGGCGCACATCGCGTCAGCCGGCGATGGGCCGACGGCTCGTCGTGCCCTCGGCCCCGGCCGCTCGACCGGCACGTCGCCGGCGCAGCGGCCGCCGTCGCATCCGGAGGGTCCTGAGCCGGAGGAGCACGAAGGCGCCGCCGCCGCTGAGCAGCAGCGGCACCACCTCCTCGATCGGCAGGCCGCCGACGTGGGCGATCACGATGGCCGGGCGCCGGTCGACTGCGCGATCCGGAGCTGGGTGAGCCCGGGCCGGTCCACGCCGGTCTCCGGCGCCTCGTCGTGCCACACCCACCACTCGTACGGCGGGCCCTGCGGGTAGCCCTCCGGTGAGTCCTCCCACTCCTCCTGGCGGCCGAGCGCCGTCAGGTCGAGGTAGCTCCACGTGCCACCCATCACCTCGTCGCCCCGGTTGTTGACGAAGTACGTGCGGAACACCCGGTCGCCGTCACGGATGAACGCGTTCGTGCCGTGCCACTGGTCGACGTCGAAGTCGGCGTCGAAGCCGTCAGTGATCGTGTACCACGGCATCTCCCAGCCCATGCGGGCCTTCACCCGACGGATGTCGGGCTGCGGGGCGCGGGATGCGAACACGAGCGTGGTGTCCCGGTTGTTGAGGTGGGCGACGTGGGCGACCTGGTCGGCGACCATCGAGCAGCCGACGCACGCGTGGTCGGGCCAGCCGTGCACCCCGGGCTCGTAGAAGGCCCGGTACAGAATGAGCTGCGTCCGACCCTCGAACAGGTCGAGGAGGCTCGCCGTGCCGGACGGGCCCTCGAACTGGTAGTCCCCGCGCACCTCCATCCACGGCATCCGCCGGCGCTCGGCGGCCATCCGGTCACGAGCCTTCGTCAGCTCCTTCTCCTTCACGAGGAGGCGGAGGCGGGCCTCTTCCCACTCCTCGGGCGACACGATCGGTGGTGTCTGCATGACGTGCTCCTCTCGAGCACCGGTCATCCGGTGCAGTTGGTGACCGCGAGACGCGGCCGGTCTCATCGCGCCGGAACGGACGACGCGACAGATCACGGGAGGTCGGTGGTGCGCGCGGTGGCCGGCAGACCCGGCTACGGGGGCTCCGGAGCTCGGTCCCGTGGCTGTGCGTGGGCCGCCTCGGCGAGGCGCTTGATGGCGTCGAGCCGCCCTTCCCACTGCCGGGCGACGTCGACCATGGCCCGGGTGGCCCCCTCGAGACGGGCCGCCTCCACCCGGTAGAGCACCTCGCGGCCCTCCTTCCGCCGGCTGACGAGGCCCGCCTCCTCGAGCACCACGAGGTGCTTCGACACCGCCTGGCGCGAGAACGGCACCATGGCCGCCAGCGCACTGGCGCTCGCCTCACCGCCCTGCACGAGGAGATCGAGCACCCGACGGCGGGACGGATCGGCGATCGCGGCCCACAGGTCGTCGTCGGGCTCGGCGCTCATCGCCCGTTCCCTACGCGCGTGCGGAAACGACCCCGCAGAGCCGGTCGAGGAACCCACCCCAGCCGTCCTCGTGCTCCTCCGCGTACCGCCGCTTCTCGGCGTCGGGCCACGGGAGCGGCTCGAGACCGCTCTCGACGACACGGAGCCGGGTGCGGTCACCGTCGCCGTCGAGCAGGAAGGTGACCAGCACCGAGTTGCCGGCGACCGGCGCCTCACCGGCCGGAGGGTTCCAGCGGAACGAGAACCTGGTCGGCGGCTCCACGGTCTCGACCACGACCGGCCCGCCCTGGTCGCCGAAGCCGAGGTAGCCGCGGGCGCCGGGCTCGACCTCGAGCTCGACGGTGTCGGCGAACCACGAGCGGATCTGTTCGGGCTCGGTGATGGTCCGCCACACCACCTCGACGGGGGCGTCGATCATGATCTCGCGTTCGATCCGGTAGCCGGTCGTGTCCATCCCGGACCTCCCTTGCGCACTCGTGCCGTCTGCCGACCGGAGGCGGCGCCGCTGCTGGGCCACGGCGACCTCCGCTCCGACGACCTCCCGATGTGCAACCAAAGGTAGCACGTTGCCGGAAGGACATGCAACCGTTGGTTGCAGTTGTCGGCGAACCGCTCGCCGGCCGGCGGAGGTGTTGGCTCACCGCCTGCCGGGACGCGCCGCCGTCATCGCCCGGTCGGCGAGAGGCGCGCCCCGACCCGCGCGGCGAGTCCTGCCTCGACGCTGAACGCCACCTGCACAAGGCGACGACGAGTCCCAACCACGTCGAGCACGGGGCCGAGGACCAGCCGGTGACGACGACCTCGTCGCCCCACGCAGCACGAGTACCGGCCAGACCGACGAAGCCGCTCCGTCCCCGCGGATCGCAGGGCCGGCTCGGGCGCGTGGCCGGCGCCCGAGACGACGAGCGCTGCAACGGCGTCAGCGTGACCCGGACGCATCGGGTCGGACGAGCCACAAGCCCGCAGCCGGGGCGCGCCGCCGCGCCGGCGGCATGGCTGTCGGCGCGGGGCCGGAACAGGGAGGACCGGGTCAGCCGACGGGCTGCTCGATGCGGCCGTCGGGGGACACCGGGGTCCGCGGCACGGGCTCCACCTCGGGCGGGGCCTCGCGGCGGCCGCCGGTCAGGAGCACGGCGATGCCGGCGACGAAGAGCACGAACCCGAGCCCGGCGGCGGTGAAGGGGATCGAACGCTCCACCAGTCGATGGCGGAGAGCTGGTCCTTCACCTCGGCGACGAGGTCCTCGGTCGACGCCGGCGTCTGGGCGTAGTCCAGCTCGAACACCGGGATCGTCGTGGCTTCGAGCCCCGCCACCGCGGCCATGGCGTCAGCCACGGCGGGCACGTCGGCGAACGGCTGCAGCAGCTCGGCGAAGCCGGCCAGTGCCGTGACGTCGGGCTGGGCGACGAGCATCTCCTGCACGGTCTGCACGTCGACGACCGCGCCGGTGCGCTGCTCGACGGCGTCGGTCGAGGTGACCCCGTCGAGGTAGGTGATCGCGACCTCGGCGTCCAACGCCGCGGTCAGGGCACCGAGCTCGGCCTCACCCAGTGCGGGGCCGAGCTCCGCGACGAGGGCGTCGAGGTCGAGCCCGGCCTGGGCCAGCACCGGGCGGAGCCCATCGACGGTCAGCGTGTCGGGCAGCGGCACCAGCGTCGAGATCGACGCGACGTAGGCGTCGGTCACCTGCGTCGGCTCGGTCGTCGCCGCCAGGTTGATCACGTCCAACCCGTCCAGCTCGCCGGTCGGGTCGTCGGCCGCGGCCTGTGCAAGGACCGCGTCGGCGGTCTCGTTCTTGTAGATCGGGTAGGTCTCGTCCGCGTCGACGTCCTGGGGCAGCGCCAGCCGCCACGTCCCCGAGCGGTCGATCACGTTGGCCTCGTCGTACGCGAACGCCCGGTCGTCGGCCACGTTCTCGGCGTCGGAGCGGTCCATCACGTAGCGGAAGCGCTGCTCGAGGGGCGCCAGGCCCTCGGCCTCGATGGTGATCGTCTCGTCGATGACCACCGTGTTCGCTCCGCTGGCGTCGCTGTCCGCGACGACGTCACGCTCGACGGTCATCGTTAGCTCGGTCGGCTCGGCCAGCGGCGTCGCGGTGGCCGGGTCGACGAAGAGCCGCAACGTGCCCTCGTAGGTGAGCGACTGGTCGACGTCGGTCGGGAACTTGATCAACTCCGGAGCGACGGCGAACCGCCAGATCGGCGCGCCCACGAGGAGGATCGCTCCCAGGGCGACGAGCACCGATCCGACCAGCGTGCGCCGTCGCGACCGCACCCGCCCGACTGTCTCCACATGGGTGGCCATGGCTCACCCTCCTTCGATGTACATCTCCTCGACCGCGTCCGCGTACCGTTCGATGACGACCCCGCGCTTCACCTTCAGCGTCGGGGTGAGCTCGCCCTCGGTGGCCGTGAGCTCATGGGGCAGGATGCGGAACTTCTTGATGCCCTCCGAGCGGGCGTTGAGCGCGTTCACCCGTTCCACGGCGGCGGCGACCTCGTCGCGCAGCTGCGGGTCGGTGGTCAGGGCCTCCTCGTCGGCGAGCTTGCCGTGCTCCTCCGCCCACGCCCCCAGCTCCGCGGGGTCGAGCGCCAACAGGGCGGTCAGGTAGCGCCGCCCGTCGCCGACGACGACGGCCTGGCTGATCAACGGCTCGGACTTCAGCTGGGTCTCGAGGTGCTGGGGGGCGACGTTGTGGCCGGCGGCGGTGATGATCAGGTCCTTCTTGCGGCCCTCGATCCGCAGGTAGCCGTCGGGGTCGACGCGGCCCATGTCGCCGGTGTGCATCCACCCCTCGGCGTCGATCAGCTCTGCCGTCGCCTCGGGGTCGTGGTAGTAGCCGGCGCACACGCTGCCGCCCTTGACCAGGATCTCGCCGTCGTCGGCGACCCGGAGCGACAGCCCCGGGATCGCCGGCCCGACGGTCCCGATGCGGATCCGCTCGGGCGGGTTGATCGTGGCGGGGCCGCAGTCCTCGGTCTGCCCGTAGATCTCGAGGATCGGCAGGCCGATGGCGTGGAACCACCGCAGCAGGCCGGGGTCGATCGGCGCGGCGGCCGTCCCCAGCAGCCGGGCCCGGTCCAGGCCCAGCTCGTGGCGGAGCTTGGCGCCCACCAGCCGGTCGAGCAGCCGGTGCTCGGCGCGCTGGTGCGGCCAGAGCGTGGCCCGGTCCTGGTCGTGGTCGACAACGCGGCGACCGGCGGCCACGTAGCGTGCGATCAGCATCCGTTGGGGGCCCGACAGGTTCCCGGTGCGCTCGACGATGGCGTCGTGCAGCTTCTCCCACACCCGCGGCACCGCGAGGAACACCGTGGGCCGGCAGTCCTTCAGGTCGTCGGCCACCCCGACGAGGCTGCGGGCGAACCACGTCTCGCCGCCGACGGCGATCTGGCCGAGATGGCTCGTCATCCGCTCCGCGATGTGCGACAACGGCAGGAACGAGATGTAGCGGTCGTCCGGCCCGGTGTCGACCACCGGGATCACGCTGCGCAACGTCCACGCGATGTTGTCGTGGGTGATCATCACGCCCTTCGGCGGCCCGGTCGTGCCGCTCGTGTACACGAGCGTGGCCAGGTCCGCGGGCCGCACGGCCCGGGCCCGCTCGGCGACCAGCGCGGGCGCGTCGGCCAGCGCCCGCCGACCCCGCTCTCGCAGCTCGTCCCAGCGGACGGCGTCGTCGGGCGCGTCGACGGGCGCGCCGTCGAGCGGGTCGATCACGATGATCCGCTCCAACGCCGGTACCTCGGCCCGCACCTGGACGAGCTTGGCGACCTGGTCTGCGTCGTCGACCACGCAGACCCGGGCGCCGCTGTGGGCGAGCGTGTAGGCGACCTGCTCGGGCGAGCTGGTCTGGTAGAGCGGGACGGTCACGCCGCCAACCGACAGCGCCGCCATGTCGGCGGCGTGCCACTCCACCCGGTTGCCGGCGAGGACGGCGACCTTGTCGCCCGGTTCGATGCCGAGCGCAACGAGGCCGGCGGCCACCTCCTTCACGAGATCCCCGTAGTCCGACCAGCTCAGCGCCTGCCAGTCACCGTTGCGGTGGTACCGCAACGCGGACCGGTTGGCGAAGCGGCCGACCTGCTCCCAGAAGGCGTCCACGATCGTGTCGGACGTGAAGCGCGACGTCCGATCGTGCACCCGTTCCCCCATGCGCGTCGTCATCACCTCGGGCCTAGACCCGGGGTCGGTCGGGTAGCAGGGCCGTTCGACCCATCCGTACCTCCCAACCGGTCCGACCGGGAGACTCGAAACCGTCGGTTCTGACCCTCGGCGTGCGACGTCCCGGACATCCGGCCCTGGTCGGCTCCGGCGACGCGGGAGACGCTCGTCCGAAGCGGTCGACGCCGGCCCTCCGGGCGGGCCTCGCCGCCGCACCCGAGGGGGAGAGGCGATGGAAGCCACCGGTGAGCGGCTCGCCGCAACGATGAACCCGTCGGACGTCGTGATGTGGAACGTCGAGCGGGACCCGAAGCTGCGCACCACCATCGTCGCGATCGCGCTCCTCGACCGCGCACCGGCCTGGGAGCGGCTCCGCGACCGGCTCGAGCACGGCTGGATCCACGTGCCCCGCCTCCGCCAGCGGGTGGCCAGCCCACCGCTCGGCCTCGGGCCGCCCCGGTGGGTGTGGGACGAGCACTTCGACCTCGACATCCACCTCCGGCGGGTCGTCGCCCCCGCCCCCGCCACCCTCCGCACGGTGCTCGACCTGGCCGGACCGATCGCCATGACCGCGTTCGACAAGGACCGCCCCCTGTGGGAGTTCACGCTCGTCGAGGGCCTCACCGACGGCCGGGCCGCGCTCATCCAGAAGGTCCACCACTCCCTCACCGACGGCGTCGGCGGGGTGCGGCTGGCCCGCCTGCTCCTCGACACCGAACGCGACGGCACCGATGCCGCCGCGGCCGCGGACGACGAAGCGACCGGAGCGCCCACCGGGCACGCCGAGGACAGCAGCGGCCTGTCGTTGGCCACGCACGCCCTCGCCGACGACGTGCGCGGCGCGGTCACGCTCGCCCGCCGCAGCGCCGAGGTCGCGCCACGGCTGGCGTGGCGGGGGATGTGGGACCCCGTCGGTCTCGCCACCGACGGTGCCCGCACCGCCCGCTCCGTCGCCAAGATGCTGGCGCCCGTGCGCGAGCCGCTGTCACCCGTCATGGTCGGGCGCGTCCTGTCCCGCCACCTCGATGTGCTCGACGTGCCCCTCCAGCGGTTGCGGGCCGCCGGCCGCGCCGCCGACGCGACCCTCAACGACGCCTACCTCGCCGCGGTGACCGGCGGGATGCGCCGCTACCACGACCACCACGGCGCCCCCGCCGAGCGCCTCCGGGTCACGATGCCGATCAACCGCCGCCGGGCGACCGACACCGTCGGCGACAACCGCTTCACCCCGGCGCGGTTCGCGGTGCCGATCGACGAGGCCGACCCGGCGGCACGGATGGGCGAGCTCGGGGAGCTGGCCCGGGCGTGGCGCCGCGAGCCGGGCGTGCCGCTGACCGATGCCATCGCCGGTGCGTTGACCGCGCTGCCGCCCCAGGCGACCACCGCCGTCCTCGCCGGGATGCTCAAGGCGATGGACCTGGTCGTGACCAACGTGCCCGGCCTCGACGAGCGCGTCTACCTCGCCGGCGCCGAGGTGATCGGCGACTACGGGTTCGCACCGACGTCGGGCTCGGCGGCGAGTATCACGCTGCTGTCCCACGTCGGGACCTGCTGCGTGGGGCTGAGCGCCGACACCGCCGCGGTGGAGGACCCCGACGTCCTGGCCCGGTGCCTGGCCGACGGCTTCGACGAGGTGCTCGCGCTCGCGCCCGAACCGCCGCCACGAGCCGCCGACGAACCGACCCCCGACGAACCGGCCACCGGGCCGGCGACCGCCGACACAGCCACGCCCGCCGGTGCGAGCAGCTGAGGAGTGACCATGGACCGCCTGCACCCACTCGACTCGTCGTTCCTGCACCTCGAGGACGACATCACCCACATGCACATCGGCAGCTGCTGGATCCTCGCCGGGCCACCGCCGCCGTACGAGGACGTGCTCGCGCTCGTCGAGTCGAAGCTCGACCGGATGCCCCGCTACCGCCAGCGGGTGCGGTTCGTGCCCGGCGCGGTCGGCCCACCCGTCTGGGTCGACGACCCCCACTTCAACCTCTCCTACCACCTGCGCCACAGCGCGCTGCCCCCGCCCGGAGGACGCGACGAGCTGTCGGCCCTGATGGGGCGGCTCATGTCGCAGCCGCTCGACCGGGCCCGGCCGCTGTGGGAGCTGTGGATGGTCGAGAGCCTGGAGGGCGGGCGCTGGGCGCTCATCACCAAGGTCCACCACTGCATGGTCGACGGCGTCGCCGGCATCGACCTCGCCACCGCGCTGCTCGACGCCGACCCGGAGGCCCCGCTGCCGACGATCGAGCCGTGGCAGCCCGACCGCGAGCCCACCGACGTCGAGCTGTTCGCCTCGTCGCTGGGCGCCGCCTTCGGTGATCCCGGTGCGCTGTTGCGCACCGTGCGACGCGGTCCCCGACGCCTGTTCCGCGAGACGGTCGACACCCTGACGGGGCTCGGCTCGATGGGACGGCGCCTGACGCCCACCGCGACGTCGTCGATCGAGGGCCCGATCGGGCCGCACCGGCGGTGGACGTGGGCCGAGACCACCCTCGACGACATCGGCGACATCCGCCGGGCCCTCGGGGGCACGGTGAACGACGTGGTCCTGACCGCGGTCGCCGGCGGATTCCGGCGGCTGCTCGTCTCCCGCGGCGAACCGGTCGACGGCGAGACGGTGCGCACCCTGGTGCCGGTCTCGTTGCGGCCGCCGGACGACCACTCCGGCGGCAACCGGGTCGGCTCGATCATCGCCGAGCTCCCCGTCGGGATCGAGGACCCGGTCGAACGCCTCGACGCCGTGCGCCACCAGCTCGACCAGCTCAAGGCCGACCACCAGGTCGACGCGAGCCAGCTGCTCGTCGGCCTCGCGGAGATGACGCCGCCCATGCTGTGGGCCCGGAGCCTGGAGCAGACGACAGCCGCCCAGCGCTTCGCGCCCCAGCAGAGCGTGCACACCGTGACGACCAACGTCCCGGGGCCCCGCGTACCGCTCTACGCCGTCGGACGCGAGCTCGAGGCGTACCTCCCGTACGTGCCGATCGGCCAGGGCGCCCGGATCGGCGTGGCCATCCTGTCCTACCGGCGCAACATGGCCCTCGGGCTGACCGGCGACTGGGAGACCACGGCCGACATCGACCTGCTCCGGGTCGGCATCGAGGCGGAGCTCGCGATCCTGCACACCCGGGCCACGGAACCCGGAGAAGGACCTGCCGAGGCGCCGGCCACCGAGGAGCCCGCCTCGGTCTGAGCGCTGCGTCCCCGGGGCATCGGGGGTTGCCCCGGGGACGCGCGTCCCCGGCACCTCCCCGGCCGGTTCGCCACAATGGGACGCCAGGAGACTCGATCCGGGGGGACATCGATGACCGCGTCGTACTGGGCGGGAGACACCAGCGATCCGGTGGGCGACCTGACCGTCGGAGGGATGCTGAGGGACGCCGCCGCCCAGGCACCCGACCGGCTGGCGCTCGTCGAGGGCATCCCGGATGCGGGCGCCCGGCGGCGGTGGACCTACGCCGAGCTGCTCGACGACTCGGAGCGGGTCGCCCGGGCCCTCCTCGCCCGCTTCGAGCCGGGCGAGCGGGTCGCGGTGTGGGCCAACAACATCCCCGAGTGGGAGCTGCTCGAGCTGGGTGCCGGCCTCGCGGGCATCGTGCTCGTCACCGTCAACCCCGCGTACCGGGCGTCCGAGCTGTCCTACGTGCTCCGCCAGTCCCGGGCCAGCGGCCTGTTCCTCGTGCCCGAGGTGCGGGGCAACCCGATGCTGCGGTGGCTCGACGACGTGCGCCCCGACCTCCCGGAGCTGCACGAGGTCATCCGGCTCGACCAGTGGGACGACTTCCGGGCCGGCGGCTCACCCGACACCGCCCTGCCGGCCGTGGCCCCCGACGATCCCGCCCAGATCCAGTACACGTCCGGCACCACCGGGTTCCCGAAGGGCGCCCACCTGCACCACCGCGGCATCGCCAACAACGCCCGGTTCACCGCGACCCTCCTCGAGATGTCCGACGCCGACGCGTGGGTCAACCCGGCGCCGATGTTCCACACCGCCGGCTGCGTCGCCGGTGCGCTGTGCCCCCTGTCGATGCGGGCGACCCACGTCCTCGTCGAGACCTTCGACCCCGCGCTCGTGCTGGAGCTGTGCGAGAGCGAGCGCGGCACCGTCCTCTTCGGGGTCCCGACGATGCTGATCGCCGTCCTCGAGCACCCCGACGTCGCCACCCGCGACCTGTCGGCCCTCGAGAAGGTGATCTCGGGCGGAGCGACCGTGCCGGCGGAGCTCGTGCGGCGCATCGAGTCGATCCTCGGCGTGCGGTTCACGATCGTCTACGGCCAGACCGAGGCGTCACCGGTGATGACCCAGGTGCCGCTCGACGCCAGCGCCGAGGACAAGGCCGAGACCATCGGTGTGGCCCATCCCTGCCAGGAGATCGCCATCCTGTCCCCCGAGACCGGCGAGCCGGTGCCGTTCGGCGAGATCGGCGAGATCTGCGGGCGGGGCTACAACGTCATGCTCGAGTACTTCGAGATGCCCGAACGCACCGCCGAGACCATCGACGCCGACCGCTGGCTCCACACCGGCGACCTCGGCACGATGGACGACCGCGGCTACCTGCGCATCGAAGGCCGCCTCAAGGACATGATCATCCGCGGCGGTGAGAACATCTACCCCCGCGAGATCGAGGAGCTCCTCTTCACCCACCCGGACGTCGCCGACGTCGCCGTCGTCGGTGTCCCCGACGACCGCTGGGGCGAGGAGGTCGCCGCCGTCGTCCGCCGCCTGCCCGGCACCGAGATCGACGAGACCGCCCTGCGATCGTTCGTACGGGACCGGCTCGCCGCCTACAAGGCGCCCCGACGCTGGGCGTTCGTCGACGAACTGCCGCTCACCCCCTCCGGGAAGATCCAGAAGTACGTCCTGCGCGAGCAGCTCGAGAAGGGCGAGCTCACCCCGAACGCCGACGCCTGAGCGGCGACATCACCTCGGTTCGGCGCCCCCACGATCAGAGCGACGGCGGCAGGCCGAGGGCGTCGAACGGCGCCGGGCCGAACGTCGTGATCTCGGCGATCTCGGCGCCCCGGACGCGCAGGACGTCGAGCTTGAACGGTCGGAACACGGTGTCGCCCGCGCGGCGGAGGTAGCTGCCGGCCGCCGGCATGCGGTTCACCGCCGTCGGGAGCAGGCGCCAGTCGCCGTCGCGGTCGGGGCCCAGGCCCCGCACCAGCAGCGGCGTCAGCTCGGCGATGCCGACGTGGACCCAGGGGTACGGCGGCATCGTCACCCGGATGTCCCGCGCGGCGACGGCCAGGGCGGCCTCGGCGTCGCACCGCTCGTGGGCGTCGATGAAGCGGTCGAGCAGCTCCCGCTCGGCCGCCGTCGGTGCGGCCGCCGACCACTCGGCCCGCGTCGCCGGCAGCAGCGCCCTCATCGTCGCCCGCGCCCGCCGCAGCGCGCTGTTCGCCGCGGCCACGCTGGTGCCCAGCGTCGCCGCGGTCTCCGCGGCCGACCAGCCGAGCACGTCGCGGGCGATCCACGCGGCCCGCTGGCGGGGCGGCAGCACCTGCAGCGCGGCCAGGAACCCGAGCTCGATCGTCTCGCGGCGGACGACCACCGCCCCGGGCTCGTCGTCGCCGTCGTTGGTCAGCTCGTCCAACAGGGTGTCCGGGTACGGCGTCATCCACGGGACGTCGATCGGTGTCGCCGGCTTCGGGCGCCGGTCCCGGCGCCGCAGCGCGTCGAGGCACACGTTGGTCGCGACCCGGTAGAGCCAGGCCCGCAGCTGCGTGTCGGGCGCGAGGCGCTCGCGCGCCCGCCACGCCCGCAGGAACGTCTCCTGGACCGCGTCCTCGGCCTCCTCGAACGAGGCCAGCATCCGGTAGCAGTGCACGTGCAGCTCCCGTCGATGGCGGGCCGCGACGGCGGCGAACGCCGCCTCGTCACCGGCGATCACCGCGGCCGCGGAGTCGTCGTCCGGTCGGCCGGACTGGCGGAGCGCGGCCACGTCGTCGATCACGACCCGTCCCTCACGCATCGCTGCCCGGCGGGACCTCCTGGAGCAGCCAGCCGTTGCCGTCGGGGTCGCTGAACGTGGCGAACGAGCCGTAGCGGCGGCGTTCGGGGTCGACCCCGGGCGTCCGCCCCTCCGGCCCGAAGTGGAACGGCTCGCTCACGTCGATGCCCCGGTCGACGAGCTCGGCGCAGGCCTTCTCGATGTCGTCCACCACCAGGTGCAGGCCGTGGACCGAGCCCGGCTCGCCGTCGGCTCCGATGCCCACGCCGAAGGTCACCGAGCACGCGGAGCCCGGCGGGGTGAACTGCACGACCCGGAACTCGTCGCCCGCTTGGTGGTCGACGTCACAGTGGAAGCCGACCTGCTCGTAGAACGCCTTCGCCCGGTCGACGTCCGACACCGGCAGCACCACCACTTCCAGCTTCATGTCCACGGTCATCGCTCCTCGCTCGGCGGCGGGGCCCGCCCGGTGCGGACCCCTCACCCCGTGCAACGCACGCACCACCCGGAACTCATCGGTCCCGCGATGATCGCCGACGCCGCCCAGCGCATGCCGGCTCCCGCCTCGGCCGGCGGCGACGACGGAACCACACCTTCGTGACGATCATGTTTCGCCATCCTCGACATGACCGAGCTTGGCCAACATCGTTAGGGCGCGCGAGCCGGCGGAGGCACCCGCGCGTCGGTGCGGTCGACGAAGGCAGGCGGGCATGTACACCGAAGTCGAATCCCTCGCGCTCACTGGTCCGGCGGTCGTGATCCTCGGCTACCACCTCGGGATCCTCGAGCTCGTCGTCGTCGCCGTCGCCCTGATGGCCGTCGGTGTCGCCCTGTTGCGGGTCGCGTCGCGCCGTCGGCGGATCGCGCACATCCGCGAGGCGGAACGAGCGCTGACCGCCGAGCTCGCGAGGCGACGCGACACCGTCGGCGCCGACGACGGCCACTGACCGGATGCGAGGACACACGGCGGCGGCGCTGGTCATCGCCGCGTCGGCGGTGCTCGTCGTGTCCGGCGACGGCTTCTCCGTCCGCTCGGTCGCCCTCTACGGCGCCGTCATGTTCGCGTTGCTGTTCGCCAAGTTGGGCCTCTCCTCGGCGAACCGCACCCGAACAGACCCTGATGGCGCGACCCGGCATCTCGACGTCGTCGTGGTCGTGCCGCTCTTCAACGAGGACCCGGCGATCGTCGACGAGATGCTGGCATCGATCGCCGGCCAGACCCGTCCGCCGTCGCGGGTGCACGTCCTCGACGACGGCTCGGGCCGCGATCGAGGCGGCGTTGCGGTGGGGCCCGGTCCTCGCGGCCGGCGGCTCGCAGGTCATCGTCGACGAGGTCGGCGTCAACCGCGGCAAGCGCGACGTGCTCGCCGACACGTTCACCGAACACGACCCCGACGTGTTCGTCACGGTGGACTCCGACACGATCCTCGCCCCGGACGCCATCGCCGAGATCGTGGTGCCGTTCGCCGACCCGACGGTCATGGCCGCCACCGGCGTCGTGCTCGCGGCGAACTGGCGACGAAACCTCCTCACCAGGCTGATCGACGTCCGCTACGCCAACGCCTTCCTGTTCGAACGCGCCGCCTACTCGCGGCTCGGGTCGGTCCTCTGCTGCTGCGGGTCCCTCTCGGCGTACCGTGCCGAGGTCGTCCGGGCACACGTCGACGACTTCGTGAACCAGATGTTCCTCGGCGCCCGCCAATCGTTCGGTGACGACCGCCGACTCACGAACTACGCGCTCCAGCACGGCCGCGTCGTCAGCCAGGAGACCGCGCGCGCCTCGACGTACGTCCCCGAACGGCTGTCGCACTACGTCCGTCAGCAGGTCCGCTGGAACAAGAGCTTCTTCCGCGAGTCGCTGTGGGCGGTCACCCGACTCCCCGCCCGGTCGCCGGCCATGTGGCTGTCGCTGCTGGAGCTCGTCACCTGGGTCGTGTTCACCGGGGTGCTGTGCATCGCACTGGTCGTGCGGCCGCTCGAGGCGGGCGCCGCCGTGCTCGGTTCGTGGATGCTGTTCGCAGCGCTGATGAGCTGGGCGCGTTCGGTCCGCTACTTCGACGCCCGCCCCGCCGAACCGCTGAAGATCCGGCTCGCGGTGTTCGCGTTGGCGCCGCTGTACGGGCTCCTCCATGTCGTCCTGCTGCTCCCGCTGCGGCTCTGGTCGCTCGCGACGCTGCGGGACAACGGATGGGGCACCCGGACCGACGGCGCGGAGGTCGCCGCCACCGGCCTCTGAACGCGATCAACGCGGTCTCGGGCCGATGTCGTCCGACCGTCTACCTACCGCCGCATGATCGGCTCGACGGGGGCTCGCAACCGCAGGGGGTCGCGCCGTCGGTGTCACGGTCGGCGGCGCGTTCGACGTCAGTGACCGCGCCGGTTCGGTCGAGGTGGACCGCACAGCAGTCGGTGAGGAGGGCGCGCAGCTGGCGCCGGCCCCGCTGCACCCGGGACTTCATGCCGGACACCGACACGCCGAGCTCCTCGGCAACCGCCCGGTGGGTCCGCCCCTCGAGGTCGACCCGCACGATCGCGTCCCGATAGCGGGGGTCGAGCTGCTCGACGAGCGGTCGGAGGCAGCCGGCGAGCCCCGACGCCGCGTCGCCGCTCAACCACCTCGGGGTCGAGATGCCGTCGTCCGACGACGTCGTCGCCGCGGCCGCACGGTCGACGGCGGCGGGCCTCGCCCACCACATGAGCGAGTCCGACCGCTGTTGCCACGCCGTGCAGGACAAGGTGTGGGTCGACGCCCCCGACGTCCCGCTCGACGGGTGGGAGATCTACACGGTCCTCGCCGACGACCCCGACCAGGCCGACGGGGAACCCGCCGGTGCCTGCTGCGGCGGGGAGTCGGCGATCGCCCAGTCGGGGTGCTGCGGCGGCTGACGAACGCCCGGGCGCCGCGACCGACGCGGCGCCCGGGCGGCCGCGCTCCCGGGAGTGGCATCGTCGCCAACGCGACCGATGATCGCGACCGGCGCGTCACGTCACAACGACGAGACCCCGACCACGGGCCCCCACGACGAGCCCTGACGACGAGGAGGCGCGACGATGCCCGAGCCGATGACCACGCCCAGGACCGACGTGCACACCCACACCCTCGAGACGCCGGGCGCCGTGCTCACCTACGACGTGCGCCGACCCGACACCGCGGCCGGGCCACCGTTGCTCATGATCGGCTCGCCGATGGACGCCGGCGGGTTCGCCGACCTCGCCACGCACTTCACCGACCGCACCGTCGTCACCTACGACCCGCGGGGCGTCGAGCGGAGCACCCGCACCGACCCCTCGGCCGAGGTCACCCCGCACGACCACGCGGACGATCTCCACCGGATCATCGCCGCGCTCGGCGGCGGGCCGGTCGACGTGTTCGCCTCCAGCGGCGGTGCGGTCAACGCGCTCGTGCTCGTCGCCACCCACCCCGACGACGGGCGCACGCTCGTCGCCCACGAGCCACCCGCCGTCGATGTGCTCCCCGACCGGGAGCAGGCGCTCGCCGCCGTCGCCGACATCGGCCGGACCTACCAGGCACGCGGCTTCGGCCCCGCGATGGCGAAGTTCATCGCGCTCACCAGCCACCAGGGACCGATCCCCGACCTCGCCGACCTCCCCGAGCCCGACCCGGCGCAGTTCGGGCTCCCCGCCGACGACGACGGCTCACGCGGCGACCCGCTGCTCGAGCAGAACCTCATCAGCTGCACCCACCACCGCCACGACCTCGACGCCCTGCGGCGGGCGCCGACCCGCGTCGTGATCGGGGTCGGCGCGGAATCGGCCGGCGCGCTCACCGACCGCACGAGTGCAGCCCTCGCCGAGCAGCTCGGCACGACCGCCGTCACCTTCCCCAGCCACCACGCCGGCTTCGTCGCCGACGACCACGGCATGCAGGGCGAGCCGGAGGCCTTCGCCGCCACGCTCCGACAGGTCCTCGACGGCGACACCTGAGCCGCCGGCACCGGCTCGACCCGGAACCACGGCCGACGAGCTCGTCCCAACACGACGCGGCGACGCACGATCGGCACGGCCGAACGACGGGCCGAGTCCAGGCCTCGGCCCGCCGGATGGGCCGGCGCGGCCCGGAGCCAGCCGGAGAGCAGCACCGGGCGATCAGCCGCCGCGCGCCCTGCCTCCGCACACCGCCGGACCGCGGCGAGGCCCACGCCAACAGCGAGTTGCAGAGTTGATGTATCAGGAGCGCACTGACTGCGCACCAATCATCGACCTGGGCGCGCCGCTCGCCTCGTCGCACCACGAGCCGACGAACGAGGCGGGCAGGCAATGGCGTGCTCAGAGCAACAGCAGGTGCGGTCGACAGCTCGCGGCCGTGCTCCACCGGCGGAGGTGACACGACGTTGCACGTGACCCGAGTGACCATCGACGACACCGAAGAGGTTCTCGTACCGGTCGTCGACCTCGTCACTGATGACTGGGACGGACTCGAGAACACGGCCGGTCCGGGCGATGTGATGGGGGCGATCGAGCTCGACCGGCTCCTCCGGCCCGTGCGGCTCGTTGGGGAGAAGGTGCGCGACCAGCTGGCGGACCTACGACCGTCGAAGGTCACCTTCGAGTGCGGGTTGGCTGTTGGCGTACGCAACGGGAAGCTCACGGCGCTGCTCGTCGACGGCCAGGCCGACGTGAGCATGACTCTCGCCCTGGAGTGGGACCTGCGCGACGGTGAGAACCCGTCCGAGCAGTGACCTTCGACGCGCACGAGCTCGTCCAGGCGTCGACCGTCGTCATCAGCGGCGACGGGCCGAAGGGGACCGGAACCGGCTTCTACCTCGGACCGAGACTGGTCGTCACCGCCAACCACGTCGTCTTCGACAAGTACAAGCGCCAGCGTCGCTTCACGGTCCACACGCTCACCGGCGAAGAGATCACCTGCAGGCGGGCAGCGGGGCACGCAGAGTGGAAGCCCCGGGAGCAGCTCGACCCATGGCCCGATCTCGCGCTCCTCACCGTGGAGCAGCGATCAGCCGCAGTCTCGTGGACCTGCGAGCTCCCGGAGGCACGGGAGGACGAGCTCACCCTTGCGGGCTGCCCAGCCGACCCCTCCGGACAGATCTTCGAGTTCATCACGGCCCGCCTCTCCGGCTACTCCGGCGTCGCCCGCGAGCTCATGCTGTTCCAAGAGGCCCAGATCCGTCCCGGCTTCAGCGGCGGGCTCGTGATCAGCAACCGGCTCGGGTCCGTCTGCGGTGTCATCATCGCCACTCGGAACAAGACCTCGGACCTGGGCGGCGTCGCGGTCGGGTTGACCCACCTTTGGGACCGCGAGGAGGACCTGCTCGCGCAGATCGAGCCGGACGACGAGGTCCGGGAACGGTGGCGGTTGGCCTTCGCCGCTCGGCGCGGCACCGAGGCGGCACCGATGTGGCGAGCGACCGCGGACCCGCTCGCCACCGTGCGCGTCCCGGCCGGATCCCACCGCGCTCGGGGACCGGAGCACGTTCGGCTCGACGCAACGTGGGGGATCGATCGCCACAGCTTCGTCGGCATCCTCGTCGACCCGGTCCCCGGCGACCTGGTCGCGGAGCTCACCGGGCAGGAGCACAACCTCCGCCTCGCGGCGGGCGAGCTATCGCTGCCACGCCGCACGTGGCGCTCGATCCCACTGGACGACCTCCCCGAGGCACTCGCCGAGCCCCTAGATCGCGGCGCGCTGAACGGCGTCGTCGTCGGCATCGACGTCGACGCGAGCACCGACCAGCGCATGAGCCGGGCGGCGTGGAGCTCGAGGGTCCAGGCGCTCGACGCACGCACGGCACTGCGCGACACAGCCGTCGTCTTCCACCTCCGCGGCCCCGTTCCCCACGATCTCCACCGGGCGGCGGACCGACTGGCCGACGCGCTCGGCGACCGCCTGTTGGGTGCCGTGGTCCCGGTCCTGGTGCGCCCCGCTGCGCTTACCGACGATCAGATGGCGACCGCGAGCGCCGACGAGGGCGGCCTCGCCGACCTGGCTCGGCTGCTGGCCGACGAACGCGCGCGGCGCGGCCAGCGGCTCCCAACCGCGCTCGCCGACCTGACCGCACCCTCGCGCGCGAGCGCTGGCCCGTCGCTGCCGGAACGGCTGGTCGCCGAGCTGAACAGCCTGCACGACGTCGAGGTGGACGCGGCCCTCATCCGCGAAGTGCGGGGACTCCGGCCCCAGCTGCTGGCCGGGCTGCTACGGGCGATGGTCCGCGACCGGGAGGTGCGGGCGCGCACCCTGGCACTGGTGGCCGTCGCCGATCGTGACGCGGACATCGACACGTGGCTCGACGAGGTCTACGACGCCGGTGACGGCCCCGACCTGCTCGGCGACCCGGACGACCTGCCGATGATGGGCTCCCAGCCCGTCATCGACGCGGTCGTGCTCGGCCAGCTTCGTCGCGGCGCAACACCGGCGCCGTCGTGGCTCGCCGCCGCGAGCCATGACCTCACCGAGCTGAACCGGCGGTTCCCGGCGCACGAGCAACCACGAGACGACATCCGCGAGTGGCGCAGCCGCTGCCCCGACGTCGCGGCGGTCCGGCTGCTCGCACGGGCGGGTCGTGACCTCACCGGCCTGCTCGACCTATTGGAGGACGCCCCGACCGACCCACGCGGGTGGGCCGGCTTCGGTGCGCTCGGCGGGTCCGCGCTCCGCTCGGACCGCGAGACGACGGGCCTGGCGACGGTCCTCGCGCTCCCGACCAACTACCGGGCCGTGCTCGGGCTGCACGAGCCGAACATGCACGTCGAGCCGGTCCAGCTCGACCTGATCACCGACCTGCGCCGCGTCCTCCACGCGGGACCGGCGCCGACCTTGGGGGGTCCCTAGATGCTCGACACGTGGTACTTCTGCTCGGCCGTCCGGTGCTCACCTCCGGAGACCCAGGCGTTCATGGCCATCGTCGACCAGCTCCGCCGGTCCGACGACATCCGGGTGGTCCGGGCCGCCCTCCGGGAGCTCGATCACGCCGAGCCGTGGATGCGTGCCTACGCGTCCTCCGAGGTCATCGCGATGGCCAGCCGTCTCGGCGCAGCCCGGCCGGAGGAGGCCTTCTCGTACCTCAACGAGCTGGTTGACGGCCTCCCCCCGGACCAGCAGGCGCCGCTGCGCGCCGTCGTGCGGGAGCTCCGCCGCCCCAAGCCGTTCGGGGACGGCGCGAAGGCGGCGGAACGGGCGGCCAGAGCCTCGCTCCAGCGGAACGTGGAGGCCCCCAGTCGGTACCCCTACCTCGACATCGAGCGGTTCACCGGCGAGATCCTGCTGCTCTCCGCGCTGAGCGCGGCGCACGACGCCGACCTGGCGGCGGCCGACGTGCTCGATGGTGACGGAGCGATCGCCGCTCTCGTC
Source organism: Actinomycetota bacterium (assembly GCA_034211175.1). Taxonomy (GTDB): domain Bacteria; phylum Actinomycetota; class Acidimicrobiia; order Acidimicrobiales; family CAIXPF01; genus JAXHUH01. Next base: position 50,929 of record JAXHUH010000205.1, on the reverse strand, counting down.
GACCGCGCCGTCGCCGGCCAGCTCGGCCGCCTGGCCATGCTGGTGGGGACGCGCCTGGCCGCACGGGCCGGCGCCGACCGGGACCCGAGCGACCTCGTGCGACGCCTCTGGAGCGCGACCGTGGGCGTCGCCCACCTCGAGCCCGACATCCTGACCGCGACCGCCCGCCTGCTGTGGGGCGCTGTGCCGCTCGAGGCCATCGAGATCGAGTCGGTCACCTTCACGCGGCTCGCCCAGCTCACGCGCCAGCGCCGGGGCACCCCGAGCCCCGAGCGCACCAGCGCCGCGCTGTCCCGCCTCGGCGTCCGGGCCGACCAGGAGGACCACGTACCGCTCGTGCTGTGGCACGCGGTGCTCTGGCAGCTCGCCGCCGAGCGCGACCCAGAGGCGGCGGCCGCGCGCCTCGAGCGCTGGTGGGGGGCCTGGTGCAAGCCGCCGAAGCGGACCGGTCGCTTCGAGGCACCGATCGGCGCCCGGCCGGGGCACGCATGGGCCAAGGACCTCCAGACGCTGTTCTCGCTGCGCGACCTGAAGGACGACGACCCTCGCCCGAAGTTCTATGCGACCGACGGGCCGGAGGCGCGCTGGCCGGACGCGCACTGCCCGCTCGTGTTCTCGCCGTGGCTCGGCGTCCGCCGCCGAGGGTGGGACCTTCGACCGAAGAGCCAACCGAACTTCGCCGGTTCGACGACGCCGGCCGCGCTGCTCCGGCTGTTCGCCGCGGTGATGACGACCCACACCATCCTGCGCCAGCCGCTGGCGGAGCGACCGGGCCACCTCGTCGACCTCGTAATGCACGCCGGGGACGTCCTCGTCGACAACCCGCTGCGCACCCACCTCGCCGAGGTCGGTCGCGGCGAGCTCCCCAGCTCACCCGGTGTGCTCGAGCGCCCGCTCAGCGGTCTGGCCCTCGCCGCGCAGCGGGCGACGGACGCGATCGGGCGCGGCTACCGGGAGGAGGTGCCGCCGGAGTGGTTCGCCGGGCAGCTGCTCGACACGCTCGACACCGACCAGGGGTACGTGCCCAGGGAGAAACACGCGCTGCTGGCGAACGCCGCCCCGTTCGTAGTCGGCGGGTGGCTGCAGGAGGCGCTGTGGGGCGTGTCCGGAAGCCGGCGCGACGAACCGCTCCAGCGTTGGCTCGCCGACGATCCCCCGCTTGCCGAGCGCTTCCTGGCGCGACTGCTGCGTGGCGGCGCCTGGGGAAGGTTCGGTAGCACCACCAATCCGCACGCCTTGAAGTCCGTGAACCGGGCGAAGACCGGCGCCGCCGTAGACCTGCACCTCCACTTCCCGAACCACCCCTTCGACCGGACGCCGTGGGACTGGCGCAAGCTCCGGCATCGCGGAGGCGCGTGGCGCAACATCCTCCTCAGCGACGAGCTCCCTCCGGAGATCTGGGAGACGGGCTGGCGTGACGAGGACGATCTCGAGGCGCGGACCCGTCTGGCCCTGGCGACCGAACGGGTCGCCAGCCTGCTCCACGAGAACGCCCGGGAACCCGACGCCCTGCGCCGTCGTTGGATCGGCGACTGGGCCGAGACGCTGGCGGCGATCAACGACAAGAAGTTCTTCCCGCGGGTCGTCGCGCTCCGGACGACGCAGCTCCTCCGGATCCCCACGGACGGCCACGACTGGCAGCGCCGGATCTACGAGCACCTCATCGACACGCTCGTCGAGATCGGCTTCGGGACCCCGCGCGTGCGATGGGCGCTCTTCGACGCGTTGGCCGCGCACGCGTTGCCGCCCGAGCTCGCCCACGCGCTCCGACTCCGGGCGGTCCAGGCGTGCGCCGCCGCGGCGCCGGGGACCGGTTCCGAGCGCGACGCGATCGACATCATGGACCCGACCTACCGCCGTCGGCTCGCCCGCAACGCGGCGCTCCTCGACGAGCTCCAACGCCAGCTGGTCCTGCGGCACGGATCGCACGTCATGGTGGAGTCGGGGCAGGCGCTCGCCGAGCATGCCGCCGAGGCGTGGGCCGGGATCCGCCTCTCACCGAGCGCCCACGTCCACGACCTGCCCGACCCGAGCCCGGGACGGCAGCGCGCCGTGGACGCCATCGTCGTCGACCGGGCGAGCGCACAGGGACACGTCGTGACCACGCGACGAAGCGCCGACCCGGCAGCGACAGGGGTCGAGAACCTGCTCGGCGGCGGCGACCACGCGGCGTTCGCGGCACGACTCTCGTCGCACCCCCGAATGCTCGCGGCAGTCGTCGCCGGGGAGCAGCCGGAGGAGACGTGGCTCAACGTCGCACCCGGGCTCAGCGTGACCACCAGCCTTCGACCGCGGGACGGCGTGGGTTCGATCGTGCAGGCCTCCGTGGTCCGCCACGGAGCGGACCCATCGGGGATGTTGATCGAGAAGATCGAGCCGATCCCCGCCGCCGACGCCGAACCGGGTGACTGCCGACTGATCGACGTGACGGCCACGCCCTCGTCGAAGGAAGCTCAGATCTCCATCGGTGGCGACAAGCTCGACGACCTCCCGGCCGACCTCGTGCTGCGGTGGTGGCCGGACACGTCGCGATCGTTCGACCCGCAGCCGGGCACCTGGCGATCGCTGGCACGATGGACCGGGAGCGCCTGGGAGCCCGTCGACCGCACCTTCACCGAGCTGGTGGCGGCGGAGCTCGCCGCCGGGCGCCGACAGACGACGCTGACCGTCGTCGCCGACCACGAAGACGACGGACGGGTGGCGTGGCGCGTCGCAACCGAGCCGGGGACGTCGTTCGTCGTGGCGGTCGACGACCTCGTCGACGGTGACGGCCAGCGGCTCCAGGACGCCTGCGAGGCGGCGGGAGACGACCCGTGGGGCCTGCTCGTCCACGTCGCGTTCGTCGACGACGAGGACGGCGTGCGCCTCGCTCTCCGAGACGAGCGCGGGCGCGCCGACTCTCACCGGGACGCGCCCGCCGCGGCGGCATTCGACGACCGGAACGTGCGCTGGCGCACGCTGTTCGACGACGACGGCCCTCACGTGGCCGACCGCGACGACGGTCGCTGGCGGGTCCGGATCGGGCTCAGCGGCTACCCCGACACGATCACCGTGGTCGGTCTCGACCACCTGCAAGGCCTGCAGCGGTGCCAACTCGACGACATCGAATGGGGGCCGCGTCAGCAGCGCCGGGCGACGGTCGAGGCACGACCGGTCGAGACCTACGCGCTCACCTCCCCCTCGGGACGGGCACCACAGCCGGAGCGGGACCTCCGGACCTACCGGGAGATCCGCGACTACCGGCGAGGAAGCCGGATCCACCTCAGGAGCATCTCGCCGAACGTGCGCGGCGGCCGGGCCTTCGGCTGGACGCCCGCGAACCTGCTCGTCCAGGTCGACGCGGAATCGGTGAGCATGCTGGCAGTGGCCGACTGGCCGGAGAAGGGGAACCGCCGCCAGCGACAGACCCGCGACCGTTCTGGGCAGATCGAGCACGTCGGCACGCGGGATCCCGTTGCCGTCGCGACCAGGTCGCCGATCACGTCCACCTACCTCGTGAACGGGCTCGACCCCGACCTCGCTGCTCGCACGGCCAGAGCAATCGAGGCACACGGGACGGTCGACGGGCTCATCGTCGAGGTCCCACGTCAACTCGACGCCGATGGAGTCGCGTACCTGGGCGTCTGGCTCGACCTCGGCGAGGAGGCCGGTCTCGTGCGCCGCAACGTCGAGCTGGCACCCGGTCGCTCGGGCAAGCCCAACACCGGTGACCTGGTCCAGCTCGAACTCGACACCGAACGGAACGAGTGGCGCCTCGAGATCACGCCGCGCTGGTTCATCGTCCGTGCCCTGTGGCGCGAGGTCGACGAGCTCCCGACCGGGCAGGCGGTCGCCCTCGGGACTGCCGAGGTCGACGGGCGAGACGTCGAGATCCTCCAGCACACCGAGCTCGACGACGTCGCCTTCGTCGACCCGGGCCACGGAACCCGGCGCGCGCGGCGCTCTGTCCCCGATCTCGCCGGGAAGAAGGCGACCACTCACGGAGGCCAGTACCCGCGAAGCGGGACCCGGGGCCGCTGGCAGCGGGTCGTCGCCGGCGGCGGTCTGAACCTCGCCGGCGAGACCCGGGCCGGGAGCTCGGACGCCACGACGGTCGCGCGAGCCGAGGTGACCGCGGAGCGGGTCGACGGGCGTTGGATCTCGCTCCGTCGCGAGCTCTTCCTCACCGACGCGCGGCCGTCGCAGCGTCGGCCACCGACCTCACCCGAGCACCAGAAGCAACGGGCCTTCGACCGCTACCTCAGCGACCCGGACGGGCCCCGGCCGCTCGATGCCACGGTCGTCGGCGACGTCGCCGAGCTCCACGACCTCGAGGTCCCGACCGCGGCCGGATGGGCACGCCGTGTGCCCCTGCTCGAGGGTGAGGCACCGTGGGTGGAGAACGACACCTACCCCCGCGACGAGGCTCGCGTGCTGCTCGTCGACCTCGATGGGGCCTGGCACGCGTCGTTCCGCCAGGTCCCCCCGTCAGGCCTCGACGAGTTCGTCGAGACCCACGGGCTCGCCATCGGGACCCCCGTCGACCTCTCGCCCGAGCTCACGTTCGCGGGCTTCGCCGACGAACCCGACGACGTCGTGCGCTTCGAATGGGGCTACGGGCGCACGATGCACGTGCCGCTCCAGGACGTGCGGGTCGAGGGCGAGGAGACCAGCCGGGCGACGTTCCCGCTGTTCTTCGGTGACGTCCTGCGCCGCGCCAGCGTGTCCTGGAACCGTCGATCGGACCGCCAGGCGACGTTGCACATCGATCCGTTCGCCCCCGGGGCCATCAAGTGGTCCGACGGTCGGCACACCTACGTGCAGGCGAAGGAGCACAACATCGTCCACCTCCTCGACGTCACCATCGACGGGCGCCGGGGATCAGCCCGCGTCGACGGCGTCGCCGGCTGGCGTGAACGGATCCAGGAGGCCGACGCCGGCCCGGTCCGGTCGCTGGTCGTGCCGAACGCCTCGCTGGACCGGGAGAGCGCGAACCGACTCGTGCGGCATGCGGGCGCGGGCGACGGCGCCAGGTCGATGCGTGTCTTCGGCTACCTCGACCACGAGCGCTTCGAACGCTCCCGCGGCCGCCAGGTGGTGTTCACCTATCTCGAAGCCACGTTGCATCGCTCCGCCCCGCACCGCCTGCAGGAGCAACACCGGATCTTCATGCGGGCGGCGGATCTGGAGGTCCGCGACAACGACGTGGTCCTGACGTGCGAGCTGCCACCCGAAGTCGAGCGGCCGGACAAGCATCCCCTCACCGCCCGCGTCACCCGCCGGCGCTTCTCCCACCGCGAGAGCCTCCTGCGCAACGTCGCCGACGAGAGCGACTCGGAGCTGCTCGGCCGCACGTTCCTCGTGCAGTTGGTCGAGACGACCGGACGCGGTGCCGGTGCCGTCGGCGCGACGCTCAACCCACCGGCGCGGAGCTGGAAGGTGTTGCGCAGCATCCTGCGCAACGTCGGCCAGGAGAACGCGGTCGTGATCCGCCGCCGCAAGGACGAGACCCGCGTCGAGCTCGATGCCAACGTCGTGTTCGCAATCCCCGACGACGAGCTGCGCGCATCCGAGCACCTCCCGCGCCACGGAGTCGTCCGCCTCTGGCTGGACGACGAGGACCACATCAACGCGCAACCGGCGCTCTCACCCGACGAGGCGTTCATCGGCGACACGGGGCGCGGCGCGGTCCTGCTACCGACGGACGGCCTGCTCCACCGCGGCAGGACGGACCACGGCGCGGTCTTCTCGATCGGCGGCCTCCCGAACATCACGGCGAAGCTGGAGGCGGAGGACGAGCGCCACGCCATCGGGGAGCTGCTGTACGCGCCCCATCCCCGCGTCGGTGTCGTGCGACGCAGCCGGGCGAGCACGCGCGACCTGGTCGTACGCCCCGACGAGCCGCTGAACGCGGCCACGGTGTCGGTTGACGACCAGCTGCGCCCCGTGCTCCGGCCGCACGGCGCGAGCGACCCGCCGGCGGCCGCCCGGTGCGACTGGCCGCAGCTCACGTTCGCCGACGTCGGCGCGGCGGCTGTCGCCGAGCGGCTGCGACGCGAGTGGAGCTACCACGACCGCTCGACGGGACAGTGGCGCCGTCGCGGGGGCGAGCGGTCCGTGCGGACACAGGACATCGCCCGACGCACCGCCGAGCACGAGCCGTTGTTCTTCGACCGCGAGTGGCGACTGCGGTACCGGCGCTCCGAGCTCGCCGAGCGTGCGCTCCCGTCGAGCGCGCTCCTCGACGACCGTCGCCTCGCCCGGAACGGCGACACGGTCACCGTCGCACGCCGCGTCGTGAAGCGAACGGACGGCCAGAACCGACCCGTCGGGCTGTGGGTCGAGATCAGCCCCGGCCGCGTCGTCGAGCTGCGAGGCGACCTGCTGTCGATCGAGACGGGCTCGGGAGCGACCCGGTCGCTCGCCGACCTGTACTGGAAGGCGTTCGCACCCGGCGACGAGATCGACCTGCGAGTACGGCGGCGCCGGCGCACCGAGGTCGGCCGCGCCGTGCTCGTGGACTGGCGTCCCGGCGTACGCCGGGTGCTCGGCCGCCGCGCCCTCCTGCCGGTCTGCCACGTCGACGAGGCATCCGGCGCGCTCCACCTCGGCGCCGGGCACGTACGGCTGCAGCGGCCGAGGTCCCGTGCCGCCGGTGCCCCCGCGACGAACGCCGTGTGGCTCGACGCCGACAACAACCTGAGCGAGGCAACGCCCGGCACGACCGATGACTTGCGGCCGGGTGACGTCGTGATCATCCGGGCCGACGACCGCGGCGCACTCACCGTCTGTGGCACGGACCTGCCCGCGAGGCCCAGCCCGCGGTCGTGGGGCGCGTACACCTGGCTGCGGGACCTCCTCGCCGACGACGGGCGCGGCGCCTTCCTCGACCTTGTTGGCGGTGCCCTCGCGGTGACCGTCGACGACGTCGCCCAAGGTGAGGTGCGGTTCGGCTACCGGGCCCAGGAGCTCGACATCCCCGCCGGGGTCGTCGTCCCCGCGCAGGCCCTCACCGTCCTGTCGGACGGGCAGGCGGCCGTGCTCGTCGGGGGGACCCTGGTCCGCGTCCGGCGCACCGACGTCGTGCGAGGCCTCCCCGCCGCCGTGGGCGCCCGAGTGTTCCGCGACCTCGCCGAGTCCCGGGCGCTGCTGTGGCTCCACGCCGGCACCGATGGTCGGCTCCGGCCCGGGCTCGACACCCGGACCGACGGCGCCGAGGTCACCGTCGAGCCGATCGACGCCTACCAAGGTGACGACGGCACCAAGAGCGGCGTCGTGTGCCGCGACGTCGAGAGCAAGGCGCTGGCGTGGTTGCCGAGCCGCGAGACCGGATGGTTCCAGCCCACGTTCGACGAGCTCCGGCGCCACGTGGCCGACCGTCGAGACGGACTCCGTGCCCTCCAGCTGAACGACGGCCGCCTGTCGCTCAAACGAGCATCCGCACCGAAGCAGCGACGGTCGGTCCTCACCGTCGGCCAACCGCTCCACGTGAGGCTGCTCACCGACCCGAGCGACCTCGGCAACGGACGCTACCGCTACCTCGGACGCCTGCACATGACCGACGTCCTGGTCGAGGTGGAGTCGTCCTCGCCGTCGCACCAGCCATCGGACGACCCACTTCCCGTCGAGGTCGCGTGGCTCGCGCCGATCGGCGACGACGCCGGCCTCGTCGAACGACGCCACCGGCGCACCGCGATCGACCTACCCACGTGGATGACCGATCCCGACCTGCTCCACGCCTCGGTACCGGAACGCTTCGCGGCCTACGGCGAGTGGTTCGACGGCGGACGGCGAGGCACAACCGACCCGCCCGACGACCTGCACCCCCGTGTGGTGCACGGGGCCGGGCAGCTCCTCGGCCACGGGTGGAGCGAACCGCTCGAGCGCGTCGCGAAGGAGTGGCTCGACGCCGACGCATCCAGCCTGCTCGCCACCCGCGACGGCGTCGACCACGACCTCGTGCCGCTCCTCGCCGCGATCGTCCTCGTCGACGGCCGCGCCAGGCGCGATCACGATCCGGGCTGGCACCTCGCCGCGGTGCACCTCACCCGGCACCTCAGCCTCCGAGCAGCGCGGTCACGCCACATCGAGCCGCTGGTGACCCACGTCGTCTCGCGACCGGACGACGAGCTTCGTCGCGGCCCCTGGCAGCGCCTGGCGCATCTGTGCATCCCTGGCAACCTCGACGAGGGACAGGCGGTCGCGCTCTCGGCGTTCGCCGACGGCATGCTGACACGCACCTCACTCAGCCACGACCGGGCGCTCCGCGACGTCGCGATCGCCCTGCACGCCGCGCTGGGCCGCGTCCCCTCGCCCGACGAGCTCGTCGGACTGCCGGGACGTCTGCAACAGCTCGTGCAGCTCGGGCACGCGCTCGCGCCGGCCGGCGCCGCGGAGCTCGCGCAGCGTGAGCTGCTGCCACCCCAACGACAGTCGCTCGAGGTCCTGCTCCTCGACCTCCTCCGCAACGCCGTCCCGCTCACGCTGCTGCCGCTGGCGCACGGGATCGCGGACACCGAGCTGGAAGCAGCCAGGACCGCCATCGCCGAACTCGTGTGACCGCCGACGTCCGACCCCGTTCGTCGCCACGCCCGACGAGCTCGCCGAGTCAGTCCGCCGGGAGGCCGAGGAGGGAGCGGACGCCGTCGGGGTCCATGCCCGTGGCGTCGTCGCCGGCAGGGATGCCGGGTGCGGGCCGAGGTCGGTCAGGCCGGGCGATGACGACGCGTGGATCCGGCCCCGACACCGTGTCGAGCCCCCGGGTGGGGTCACTCGTCGATGAGCTCGTCGGGGTCGGAGGCGGGGCCGGCGTCCAGCTCCCACGCGTTGGCCCGCTTCACGAACCGGTACCACGCACCGTCGCCGGCGAGGCGCAGCTGGCACGAGGCCCCGCCGACGGTGACCACGAGGCGATTGCGGTCCACCGTCAGCTTCGATGCCGCCACCCCCGCGGCGAGCACCGCGTCGCGGGCGGCGGCCATCGTCGGCCGGTCGGGGCGCCACGGCGGCTCGTCCACCACGACCAGGCCCGCCGCCCCGGCCACCCGCCAGGCCGCCGAGCGGCGGGCCAGCGCCCGGGGCGTCGTCGCCGCCCGGCGGGCCAGCACCGTGACGTCGTCCGACCCGTGCGCATCGGCCGCCCGGCGGGCCAGGTCCTCATCGACGCTCAGACCGGGCAGCAGCGGGGCGCCGTCCGCCATCGCCGCCCACGCCCGCGCCGCGGCGTCCGCCGCCAGTGACTCCAGCCCGGCCGCGGTGAACGGGGCGTCGCCCGGAGGGTCGGAGGGCCACGCCGCCGGGCGCGACGGCGCCGACCGCACGTGGGGGACCTCCGGCAGGGCACCGAGCGGGCGCGACACCACCTCCGACGCCCGCACCGCCTCGGCTGCCACATCGTCCGGCGGGGCCCCGGCCGAAGCGCCCGCCGCCGCGGCCCCCGATGCCGCAGCGCGGCGCGCCCGCACGTCGGCCAGGACCCGGTCGCGGTCGCGCCCCCGGAGGCGCAACAGCACGAACGGGTCGGTGTCGAGCTCGTCGGCCACGAGGTAGCACACCGCCGCGGCGTGCTTGCACGGGTTCGCCACGTCGGGGCACGAGCACGTCAGCCGCAGCTCCCTGGCGCGGGGCAACAGCTCGACCCCCGCCGCCGACGCCGCGTCCACCAGGTCGGTCGGCAGCTCGCCGTCCAGCAGCGCCGCGGCGCGGGCCGCCCGGGCCACGATCACCTCCACCAGCGTGTCCCACTCGTCGTCGCCGAAGGTCCGCAGGCGCAGCTCGGCCCGGTACGGCTCGATCCGTCGGCCCCGCACCACCGCCCGCGCGGTGCCCGGTTCGACCTCGACCGACAGGACGCGTCCCGTCCGGGCGTAGGTGCGGCCCCGGGGCAGCCGGTTGGGGTCGAGGCTGGCGAGGCGCTCCAGCGCGTCGAGCCACGTCCGCCCCCACCACGTGTTCCCGAACTGCCGGGCCATCAGCCGCCGCTTCCCGACCCGGCAGGCTCGACCCGCTCCGCGGCGCCGTCGCCGTCGCCGTCGCCGTCGGACAGGGCGACCAGGTCGGCGAGCTCGTCGTCGGTCAGCTCCGACACCCACCCCTCGCCACCACCGACGACCCGGTCGGCCAGCTCCCGCTTCGACGTCAGCAGCGTGGCGATCCGGTCCTCGACGGTGCCCTCGCAGATCAGGCGGTGGACCTGCACCGGGCGGTCCTGGCCGATCCGCCACGCCCGGTCGCTGGCCTGGTCCTCGACCGCCGGGTTCCACCAGCGGTCGTAGTGCACGACGTGGGTCGCCCTGGTCAGGTTCAGGCCGGTGCCGCCCGCCTTGAGGGAGAGGACGAACACGTCGAGCCCGCCGGCCTGGAACCGGTCGACCAGCTCTTGGCGCCGAGCGGACGACAGGCCGCCGTGGAGGAACCCGACCCGCAGGCCCGCGGCGGCGAGGCGGCGCTCGAGCAGGCGCCCCATCTCGACGTACTGGGTGAACACGAGCGCGGCGTCGCCCTCGCCGGAGGTGATCTCCAGCAGGTCGACCGTCGCGTCGAGCTTGGCGGACCGGCCGGGCAGCGGCCCGTCCTGGCCGAGGTGGTGGGCCGGGTGGTTGCAGATCTGCTTCAGCGCCGTGAGCAGGGCCAGCACCAGGCCGCGGCGTTCGATCCCGTCGGTGGCGCGGATCCGCTCCAGGGCGTCGTCGACCACCGCCCGGTAGAGGGTGGCCTGCTCGGCGGTGAGGTCGACGACCCGGTCGGTCTCGGTCTTCGGGGGCAGGTCGGGCACGATCGTCGGGTCGGACTTGCGGCGCCGCAGCACGAACGGACGCACCAGGGTCGCCAGCCACGCCGACGCGTCCGGGTCGCGCCGACGCTCGACGGGGATGGCGACGTCGCGCCGGAACCGCTCCAGCGGCCCAAGCAGACCCGGCGTCGTCCAGTCGCAGATCGCCCACAGGTCGATGAGCTGGTTCTCGACCGGGGTGCCGGTCAGCGCGAAGCGGGCGTCGGCCGCCACGTTGCGCAGGGCCTTCGCGCCGCGGCTGTGGGGGTTCTTCACGGCCTGGGCCTCATCGGCCACCACCAGGCCCCAGCCGACCTCGGCGAGCGAGGCGTCGCGCCGCACCACCCCGTAGGTGGTGACCACCAGCTCGTCACCGGCGAGGTCGTCGAGGGAGCGGCCGGAGCCGTGGTAGCGGCGGACCGGCACGTCGGGAGCGAACCGCCGGGCCTCCCGCTCCCAGTTCGCGACCAGTGTCGTCGGGCAGACGACGAGCGTCGCCCGACGCGGCGACTCCCGCTCGGCGTGGCGGTCGAGGTGGAGCGCGAGGACCTGGAGCGTCTTGCCGAGGCCCATGTCGTCGGCCAGGACGCCGCCGAGGCCGAGGTCGGCCATCTCGGCCAGCCACGCCAGGCCGCGCCGCTGGTAGGGGCGCAGCTCCGCGGCCAGGCCCGGTGGTTCGGCCCGTTCGTGGCCGCCGTCGAGGGCGCGGAGGCGGTCGCCGAGCTCGGCGAGCGGGCCCTCGACCTCCGCGTCGACGGTCTCGCCGTCGATCGCCAGCGTCCCGCCCAGCGCGACCCCGAGCGCAGCACCGGCCCCGAGGCGACGACGGTCCCGCAGGCGGGCCAGGCGCGCCGGATCGGCCCGCACCCACCGGCCCCGCAGCCGCACCACCGCCCGCTTCGCCTCCGCCAGCTGGGCGAGCTCGTCCTCGGTCAGCTCGACGCCGTCGAGGCGGGCCTGCCACGACAGCAGCGCGTCGGCGCTCAACCCGGCGCCGGCGACGGCCTCGGGCCGCGGCGTCGAGATCCTCGGGCGCAGCTCCAGCGGCTTCAGCAGCTCGGCCGGCCACTGCACCGACAGCCCGGCGCCGGCCAGGTCGTCGGCGACCGGGCCCAGCAGGTCGTCGACCTCCCGGTCGGCGAGGACGAGGCGCTCGGGGCGGGCCGCGTCGAGGAGCCGCCCGACCGGCGGCCACACCCGGGCCGCCCGCCGCAGCGTCAGCAGGAGCGTGTCCTCGGCGTCGTCGAAGCGGGTGAGCACGGCGTCGGGGGCGTCCCACAGCTCGGCGGCGGTGACCGCCAGGCTCGGGTCCTCCGCGCTCTGGAGGACCAGCCCGGCGGTGAACCGGTCCTCGGCCGGGTCCGGCTCGTCGGCCGGCCCCGGATCATCGGTGGCTCGGTCCGTGTCGTCGGCCTCGTCGTCCGCCGGTGGTTCGAGGCGCAGCGTGACGGTGGTCCGGGGTGCGTCGCCACCGACCGAGGCCAGCCACTCGCCGGCGACGTCGACCCTGCTGGCCCGGCCAGCGGCGAACGCCTCGCCGCCGCCCGCCAGCGGGGCGGCGGCGGTCCGGACCACCGCGTCGGCCACCGCGTCACCGAACCGCCGCGCGCTCACCCCCGGCGAGGGCACCCGCAGCGGCGGACCGGGGTCGGCCAGCGTGGCGTACGCCTCGGCCGGCAGCGCGGCGGCGAGCTGGTGCTGGCGCCACAGGTCGTCGGGGTCGAACGGCCCGAGCCGCCAGGCGTCGTCACCGTCGGCCGTGATCGACGGCAGCAGCCGGCCCCGTGCGACCAGTTCGACCGCGACGCGGGCCGCGGCCGCCCACGCCCGCACCGACGCCGTCACCGGGGCGTCCGCCGCCAGCGCCACGAGCGCATCGACCGCCGCCCCGATCGGCACGGACCGCACCGCCACCGTTCGGCGCCGCACGCGCCGCCCCGCGGCCAGCACCACGACCAGCTCGTCGTCGGCGCCCACAACCTTCCCGTCGGGCGACCACAGCGCCAGCGTCGACGCGCGGGGCGGCTCGTCGACCACGAACGTCGCCTCGACGCCGATGAGCTCGGCCGTCGTCACCGGCGCCACCGACGCGGCGGCCGGGGCCGCGCCGAGGATCGCCGCGGAGCACATCGGCCGATCATGGCGCACCGTCCCCGCGGCGCTCGACCCGTGGGCTCCGCGCGACCGGCGATCGGCCGTCCGGGCCGCACCGCGGCCCGGTGGTGGCCCATGATGGCGGTCGCCGCGACATCCGCACCCATCGACACCGGCCGCACCGGCGGGGCCGTGGGCGCCGGCCGACGCTCCCGCGGCGGCGTGGCCGGCCACGCTCCCCGGGCGGCCCGATCGGAGGACAACGCCGATGATCGTCAGCTGCGGCGAGGCACTCGTCGACCTCCTCCCCGACCCGGTACCCGGCGGCGGACCGATGAACGTCGCCATCGCCGCCGCCCGCCTCGGCGCGCCGTCGGCGTTCGTGGGACGGGTGTCGACCGACGAGCACGGCGAACGGATCTGGCGACACCTGGCGTCGAACGGCGTCGACCTGCGCGCCACCCAGCGGGGGCCCGAACCGACCGCCCGGGCGATCGTCGAGCACGTCCCGCAGCTGCGCTTCCGCTTCGAGGGCGACGACACCGCCGACACGTGCCTCGATCACGTGGACCTCGACGTCCTCGGCGCCGGCCCCCACCTCGTGCACGGCGGCACGCTCGGCCTGTTCCGGGGCACGACCGCCGAGACGCTCGCCCGCCTCGCCGAGCGCCACGACGGCGTCGTGTCCCTCGACCCGAACGTGCGGCCCCAGATCATCGACGACCGCGCCCGGTGGCGGCACTTCCACGACCGCTGGCTCGCCCGGGCCCACCTCTACCGGGGGTCCGACGAGGACCTGGCATGGGTCTGGCCGGGCCGCAGCACCGACTCGATCGCCGCCGAGCTCGTCGCCGGCCAGCAGGCAGCCGTGATCGTCACCCGCGGCGGGGACGGCGCGCAGATCTACACCCGGCACGGCGAGCGCACCGTCGGCGGCGTCGAGACGACCGTCGTCGACACCGTCGGCGCGGGCGACACGTTCGTCGCCTCCGTCCTCGTCCAGCTCCACGAGCGCGGCCTCGCCGGCGATCCCGGCGCCGTGCGCGACCTCCCGTTGGACGCGTGGGCCGACATCGTGGCGTTCGCCGTCACCGCGGCCGCGATCACGTGCAGCCGCGCCGGCGCCGACCCGCCGACCCGCGCCGAGCTCACCTCCGGGACCTGAGCCGCTCGACCGGGTAGCCGGGCGGCGGACCCGGCCGCGGTCCCCGACCCCGCGTCAGACGGGCGGGAGGCCGAGGAGCGAGCGGAGGCGGTCGGGGTCCATGCCCACGGCGTCGTCGCCGGCGGGGAGGCGGGGGAAGGAGGCGAGCAGCCGGGACACCTCCTCCCGGCCGACCGGGTCTCCCACCGCCTCGCGCGGGGTGCGGCCGCCGAGCGCGGGGACCTGCTCGTCGAGCCAGGCCTCCTCCATCCGGGCGACGTGCTCGCGGACCGCGTCCCGCACCGCCGGGTCGTCCATCAGGTCGTTCCGGGGACCGGGGTCGGCCGACGCCATGATCTCGTCGATCGGACGGGCCTCGTCCTCCACCAGCGTCGCGGCGGGCACCGCCCGGGCCACGAGCTCGACGAGTCGCTCCGCCCGCTCGTCCGAGTTGACCTCCCCCGCCAGGGCGTCGCCGTCGAGCCAGACCGAGGCCTCCGTCCTCTCGGTCCCGAGCGCGCCGTCGCCGATCAGGTGCCACGTCGACTCGGGGCCGCCGTCGGGCGCCGGGTCCAGGCCGGCGCCGCGCAGCGCCTCGTCGAGCGCGTCCTCCGAGACGTCCGCCGGCAGCGACCAGCGCAGCGTGTGGATCACCAGCTCCTCGCCGGCCGTGTTCGTGAGCCGCGGCGGTGCGACGATCCGGTGGACGATCCCCGCGACGCCCGCCGGGTCCCCCTCGTCGAGCACGTCGAGCGCGTCCGGCATCAGGGCCGGCGGCAGCGGGACCAGGCCGCCGAACGCGCGGTGGGAGTCGCCGACCGGCAGCGGACGACCGAACGTGAGCCCGCCCGGCCCCGCCTCCGCCACCTCGGTGATGTTGGCGACCGTGATCCGCTCACCCGTGCCGACGTTGCGCACGTCCAGGAGCTCGCCCTCGGCCCCGACGGTCTCGAACACCCCACGATCGGTCAGCGCCCACTGCTGGGCCAGGAGCGCCTCGTCATCGGGGAGCAGATCGCTCCGATCGGCCAGGAAGCGGGTGAGCACCCCACCCTCGTGCAGCGCGACGTCCTGGAAGAACCCCAGCGCCATGACCTCGCGGTGGAACGCGGGCTGTTCGTACGGGTCCACCACGAGCTCCACGAGCAACTCGGCCAGCAACGGCTCGCGACGGGCCAGGTAACGGGTCGCCTTGCGGAACAGCCACCACGCCCGGTCCTCGAGCGGGAGGACCTCCTTGCCGAGATGGCACACCTTGTACTTGCGGCCCGAACCGCACGGGCACCGGTCGTTCCGCCCGACCGCGGCCTTCGGGCGGACCGCCGCGTACGGCTCGACCTCCTCCAGCAGCGCCACGGCCTCCTCGAGCGCGGGGTCGAGCAGGTAGCCGTCGCGGTCGTAGTTGTCGGCGTCGTCCACGCCGGCGCGTTGCAGCAACCGGAGCGCACCGGCCGCGTCGCCGCGGTCGGCGAGCAGGCCGGCCAGGTCGACCAGCGCGGGCACGTGATGGCGGTCGTCGTCGGAGCCGAGCGCCGCCCGCAGCACGTCGATCGCCTCGGCTGGCCGACCGGCCTCGTCGAGGGTCCGGGCCCGCAGCCAGGCCACGCCGGCGGGGAGGTTCCCGCCGAACGACGAGTCCAGCTGGTCCGCGAACGCCTCGACGTCCGCCGGCTCGAGCGACGACGTGCGCAGCTCCTCCGCGAACGCCGTCGCCACCGGCGCGCTCTCCAGGACGGCCCCGAGCAGGATCGCCGCCCGGCCGCGCTCCTCCTCGTCGGTGCCGAGCGCCTCGGGGCCCTGCTCGGCGAACGCCTGGCACGCCCCGAACAACACGGTGAGCCGGTCGGCCTGCTCGCCGTCGAGGCCGTGGCGGTACCGGTACCCGCTGCGAGTGCGCGCGGAGTCGAGTGCGCCCCAGTCGAACCCCTGCTCGGCGACGTGCTGGTCGCGGCGTTCGAGCCCGGCGGCGTCGTACAGGTCGTCGAGCAACGGGATGGCGGCGTCACCGAACACGGTCCGGTCGGCCGCCAGCGCGGCCAGCAGCGGCTCTTCGGAGAGCGTGTGGCGCAACGCCACCCGCTCGCCCTCGAACATCTCGACGGTCTCGTCCCGCGCCGTCGCGGCGAACCCGGCCCGCACCGCCGCGACCTGGGCCTCGGTCGGCGTCGGCGGCTGCGTGCACGGCTCGATGCGCAGGGCGTCACCGACGACGGAGACCGCGGCGAGCCCGCCCGCGACCGGGTCCAGCCAGCCGTCGGGACCCTCGAGGACCTCGACGGTGTCGTCGGGAACGACCGCGTGGCCGGCGGGGTTGCCGGCCTCGTCGAGCAGCGGGATCGTGTCGAGCTCCGCGAACCACGCGATGAGCGGGGCGAGGTCCTCGTCGAGGAGGAGGAAGCCCTCCGCGGCGTCCTCGGCGTCGACCCGGACGGTCCAGGTCGTGCCGTCGGCCAGCGAGGGGACGTGCACGTACCCGTGGGGCAGCTCGGCGAACGACGAGCGGTCCAGCAGCTCGGCGACCGCCTCCTCCCCCAGCCCGTCGGCGAGGCCGGCCAGGTGGTCGACGATCGCTTCCCGCGGCACCACGCCGGTGCCGGCGAGCTCGACGGCGGCGCGAACCAGATCATGCTCGGACGGCATGGGCAGATCCTCGCGGCTGGAGGGCACCGACGCGCGTCACGGCGCCCTCGGCATCGAGCCGTCGGGCAGCCGAACAACTGAGAAGTCGAGCGGTCAGCGGCTCGTCGGCCACCGTGAGCGGCCGAGTACCGTCGGGACGGTGACCGGCGAGGTGCGGCTGTTCGAAGGGTGCTACGAGGCCGAACGGGCGGCGCAGCTGGCGGGGGTGTCGGCGTCGACGGTCTACGAGTGGGCCCGGGACGGCCTGGTGGTGCCGTCGGTGTCGGAGGTCCAGCCGATGCTGTGGTCCTACGCCGATCTCATGGCGCTGCGCGTCGTCGCCTGGCTCCGACACCCCAAGGACGACGTCGGCGTGCCCGCCAGCCCGATGCGCCAGGTCCGCGGCGCGCTCGACGCGGTGCGAAGCCGCGGGGTCGAGCTGTGGGCCAACGGCCGGGGCGGCGCCTCACCGCTCGGGGTCGACCGCAGCGGCCGGGTGCTCGTCCGCGACGCCGACGGCGTGCACGACGCCACCGGCCAGGGCGTGCTCGCCGACGACCTCCTCGACGTGCTCGGCCCGTTCGACGCCGGCGACGCCCGGGGCCCCGACCTGCGCCGCCCCGGGCCGGGGCTTCGCATCGTGGCCGGCAAGCTCGGCGGCGAGCCCCACCTCGCCGGCTCCCGGCTGACCACCGCGGCGGTCGCCGCGCTCGCCGAGCGCGGCTTCACCATCGACGCGATCTCCAGGCTCCACCCCGACGCGGACCGGGTCGCGCTCGCCGAGGCGGTCGGGCTCGAGCGGCGCCTCGCCGCCTGACCCATGACCGACGCCGACGGCGATACCGACGGCGTTGCGCCCCTGCGCCTCGCGCTCGACGTCGCCGTCCCCGCACCGCTCCGCCCGATGCTGGCCGAGCTGGTGGCCACCGCCGAGGTCGCCATCGAGCTCGTCGCGCTGGCCGACATCGACCCGGGGCTCGTCGAGCTGAGCGACCGCCGGCTCGTCCTCGCGCTCCACCAGGAGGGCTACGACTGGCTCGTCACCGGCAACGGACGCATGCTCCGCAACCCCGACGTGCTCGCGGCGGTGTGGAAGACCCGGATGAGCGTCTTCGCCGTCGACGGCGTCGGCGACGACCCGCTCCGTACGACGGGGGCGCTGCTCCTCGACCTGCCCGCCGCGCTCCGCCGAGCGACACCGGGCCGCTGCGAGATCTTCTGGTCACGGCCCCGCAACCCCCGCCCGTCGGGGCCCTGGGACCGGTTCATGGCCGCCGCCCGGCGCCGACGCCAGGAGCCCGGCGACCTCCACGAGCAGGTCAAGGTCACCGACGCCGAGCTCACCACCCCGTGGCGCCGGCACCCGGCACCCGACTGAGCACGGTTGCGACGCCGCACGCGACGACGCTGCCGAACCGGGTGCCGGACGTGGCCCGTCGCGACAGACCCGGGAGCCGGAGCGGAGTGGGTTGCCGAGCGGCTGGGATCAGGTGCCGAGGACGACGACCCCGTCGACCTCCAGCTGGCGGCCGGCGGCCAGCGCGTGCGCCGACGTCACCAGCCGGAACCACTCGGCATCGGTGGCCGAGCGCAGATGACGGAGCGAGACATCGGGACCGACCAGCAGGTCCCGAACCGTGGGCATCACCCGACGGACCAGCGACCGCACCTCGTCGGCATCGAGCGTCGACGGGTCGCTCCGCCACAGCTCGATCACCCCGGCGTTCGCCAGGCAGGCGATCCCGTGCGCGACGAGGAGCATGAACCGGCGCTTCAACGCTCGCGCCGTCGGCGCCAGCGCGTCGCCGTCGAGGCCGGCACCCCGCCCGGCCACGAGCGCCGGGAACACCACCTCGACGGCGACGAGCGCCACGTCCACCGCCGGCGAGGGGCCGGCGGCGCCGTCGCCGCCGAGGCCGCCGAGACCGCCGCGATCGGTGCGGACGGCCCGACCGATCGTGGCCCCGGAGAGGCGACCGACCATCGGCACCTGCACGTCCCCACGGGCCCGGCCCTCGACGACGTCGAGGATCGCGAGCGCGAACCCGAGGACGGAACCGCCCTCCGGCCCGCGGTAGGGCTCCCGCCGGTGCGCCGCCAGGCGCTCCATCCACGCGTCGGACCACCCGACGTCGGAGCTCGACGGCTCGTCGGCCAACCAACGCAGCACCGGCTCGGCCACCTCGCCGCGGGCGCCGCTCTCGAGGGCCCGGGGCACCCGCGCCAGCAGCGCCTCGGCCATCGCGGCGAGCAGGCCGGCCGCGGCCACCGCCCGGACGTCGGCGTCGGTCCAGGCGAGATGCGACCCGTCGAACTCGTTGCGCAGGCGCCGCACGTCGTCGGTCGACAGGACCGCCTCGTAGGGCTCGAAGGCCGCCGGCGGATCGACCGGGCCGACCGGCGCGGCCCCGCCGCCGAACCGGACCGGGGCGGTCGACGCCACGGCCTGACGCGCCGCCCGCGCGCAGAGCACCTCGAGCTCGACGTCCACCTCGGAGGGCTCGACCGTGCCGCCGCGGGGGTGGAGCCGCTCGAGCCGCGCCGCGAGCCACCGGATCTCCGCCCGGTTGTCGGCGCCTTCCAGGACCTGCGCCTCGAGCGCGACCAGCAACCGGTCGTCGATCCGCCGGACGAGGGCGCGTTGCAGAGCGAACGCGCCCGCGAGCCCGAGGTGGAACCCCTCCCGGACATCGTCCCCCTCGTCGTCCGCCACTGACCGTCCTCCCGACGCACCGGCGCAGCCCACCCGCGCCCGCACCTGCCCAATCGGACGGCGGACGGGCCGATTGAGCTGTACGCGTTTCGAGACCGTCCGGCCCGAACGCTGCCCACCCGCCCGCCACACCGTTTCGTGGCGCAGCAACGGCGTGTCGCGAGCTAGCGTCGGCTCACCGCAGCGAGGATCGACGAGGTGGAACGGTGAACGCGAGCGAGGGGGCGATCCGAACGGCCGGCTCCGGCGAGCCACCGGAGCGGCGCGACGACGGCCCCGGAGCGGTGTCCACACTCCTCAACATCCTGTGGGTCGTCCTGTCCGGCTTCTGGTTGTTCCTCGGCTACGTCGGCGCCGGGATCGCGATGATCGTGACCATCATCGGCATCCCGTTCGGCATCCAGAGCTTCAAGCTCGCCGCGTTCTCCCTGTGGCCGTTCGGGCGGGTCGTGGTCGACGCCCGGCGGAGCTCCACGGCGCTGTCGCTCGTCGGCAACGTCCTGTGGTTCATCCTCGCCGGGTTCTGGCTGGCGCTCGCCCACCTGCTCCTCGGCGTGCTCCTGTGCATCACGATCATCGGGATCCCGTTGGGCATCGGGAACTTCAAGCTGATCCCGCTCGCGCTGTTCCCGTTCGGCAAGGACATCGTCCGCCGCGGCCAGGCCCGCGCCGAGGACGCGCTCGTCGGGTTCTGACGCCCGGCCGCGCTCAGCGCGTCGTGCTGCCGCCGGCGAGCGCCTGACCGAGCGCGACCGCCAGGCCGTCGGGGTCGCCCGCAACGATCGCCGCCCGCACGAGCGGCACGTCGGCCGCCTCCACGGGGAGGAACCCGGTGAACGCCCGCTGCTCGTCGTCGACCGGCACCGGCCGCCCGACGATGACGCGGCCCTCGTCGAGCGTGCCGGTCCGCAACAGGTTGGCCACGGTCACGTGCTCGTCGGTGATCAGGTCGCGCAACACGATCCGGTCGTCGGTCACGCGCTCCAGCTCGAACAGCGACCGCTTCCTGTCGAGCCACCGCTCACCGATCCGCCGTTCGTCGTCGGGCAGCAGCGGGGCGCGGGCGGCGAGGAACTCGGCGAACACGCCGCCCTCGTGCAACGCCAGGTCGGCCACGAACGCCGCGCCGTGCAGCGCGGCGTGGGCTCGGGGTGAGGTCACCGGGTCGGCGATCATCGACGCCAGTTCCTCTACCCGCCCCGGGTGACGTCGCCGTAGGAACCGCTCCGCCTTCGTGACCAGCCAGTACGCCCGATCCTCCAGCGGGTGCAGCTCCCGGCCGAGGTGGCACACCTTGTACTTGCGGCCCGACCCGCACGGGCAGCGCTCGTTGCGGCCCGCCATCGCCGACGGCCGGTGCTCGGCGAACCACCGGACCTCCTCCACCAGCAGATGACCCTCGACGAGGCTCGCCTGCTCGTCGGCGTCGTCATGGGCGTGATCGTGGTTGGCATGACCGTGGGCGTGATCGTGATGGGAGTGGTCGTGGTCGGTCACACCGCTCCGGCGCAGGAAGGCGAACGCGGCCGCGGCCTCGCTGCGGTCGGCGGCGAACCCCGCGAGGTCGACCAGCGCCGGCACGTGGGCCGTGTCGTCCCGCAGCGCCTGCTCCAGCTCGGCGACCGCACCGGCCGCGTCGCCGCCCGCCTCCAGGCAGCGGGCCCGGAGCCACGCCAGCCCGATCGGCGTGGCGGTCCCCAGCGTGTACCCGGCGGCGATGCCCCGCTCGAACCGGCCGATGACCTCGGCGTCGACGCCACGCCCGACGGTCTCGGCCCAGAACGCATCGGCGCTCGGCCCGTGGCTCAACGCCAGGGCCACCATGAGGGCCACGGCGGCCCGCTCCTCCTCCCCCACACCGAGCGCGTCGGGGTCCTCGTCGGCGACGAACATGGTCGTCACCGCCAACACGGCGAAGAGCGTCTTGGCCGCCTCGGCGTCGAGGCCGTGCTCGTCCATGAGCCGCTCCCGCACCCGCCACGACCGCAGCGCACCCCACTCGATGCCCGCCTCGGCGACGGTGTCGTCCCGGTGCTCGAGCCCGGCCGCCTCGAGGAGGGCGGGCAGCGGCGCCACCGTCGTGCCGACGAACGGGGCGCGATCGCCCGCCAGCGCCCGCGCCGCCAGGTCATCGATCGGCGCGATGCGCAGCTCGACCGGCTCCGACCGGCCCATGTCGACCTCGAGCCGCTCCGCGATCGCCGCGAACGCCGACCGGATCGCCTCGACCTGGCCGTCGCTCGGCGCCGGCACCGGGGTCGTGGCCGGCGCGACCCGGACCCCGGCGGCGGTGACCGACACCACGACCGGCCCGGGCCCCGACGCGCCCAGCCAACCGTCCGGGCCGGCCAGGACGTCGGTCGTCCGCCCGTCGCGGTCGCTGACCGACCATCGCACCGAGCCGATCACCGAGCCCGCGTCGTCGACCAGCGGGAGCTCGCCGACGTCGGCCATCCATCGGGCGAGCGGCGCGAGGTCCGGGTAGAAGGGCACGACCCCCTCCGAGGACGAAGCCTCGTCGAGCTCGACGGCCCACGCGGTGTCGGCCACCAGCGACGGTACGTGGGCCAGGCCGCCGTCGATCTCGACGAACGACCATCCGGCGGCCAGCACGCGCTCCACGCGGTCCGCCGGCACCTCGCCACCCGTGCGGTCCGCGAGCGCGGCGGCGATGGCGTCGACCGACATCATCCCGGTGCCGACCACCTCGCCGGCGGTCGAACGGAGGTCCTCGTCGGAGATGCTCACCCGGCGATTGTCTCGCGCCCGTCGACCTCGGCTGGCGCGACCTGCGGCGCCGGCCGCGCGTGGCCGGTCAGGCCGCCGACGCGGCGACGCCGCCGAGGGAGCGGAGCGGCAGGTCCGCCGGGCGTCGGAGCCAGTTCCAGGCCGGGTAGTCGGCGGACGCCGAGATGCAGTGCACCGTGTACGCGTGGCGGCTGCGCGGCGAGCGGTTCGTGGCGCTGTAGTGCGGCAGCCGGCCATCGAGGACCACCAACGTCCCCGCCGGCACCTCCAGGGGCACGAGGTTGTCGGGCACCGTCGGCAGCGGCGTCGGGTCGAGCTCGACGGTCTCGGTGCCGTCGTCGTCACCCATCGCGCCGGTGCGGCGGAACACGCTGCGCAGCCCGGTGCGGTGGCCGCCGGGCGCCGCCCACAGGCACCCGTTCTCGAGCGTGGCGTCCTCGAGCGCGAACCAGAAGCCGGTGACGGTGATCGGGTCGGTGTAGAGGAAGGTGGCGTCCTGGTGGCAGGTCACCTCGCCGCCGATGCCGGGCTGCTTGAAGATGTACATGCTCTGCAGCACGAGCGCGTCGGCCAGACCGATGTCGGCGGCGACCGCGGCCAGCTCCGGCGTGTAGGTGAACCGCTCGAAGACCGGGTCGAGATCGTGCATCGCGTGGCCGAGCTTGTTGATGCTGCGTTCCTTGGCCTGGCGCAGCTCGCCGGCCTCGTCGAACGCCTCCTCCTCGAAGAAGCACCAGATCTTCGAGCCGCTCGACAGGAACTCGGCGTTGGAGGCGCGGGCCTGCTCGTTGGTCGTGAACACGGTGCGCTCGGTCGACGGCTCCCACGCCCGGACGAGCTCGTCGGCCCGCGCCCGCAGCGCGGCGAGGTCTCCCTCGGCGGCGAAGCCCTCGAGCACCAGGAACCCGTCCCGGCGGAACTGCTCGACCTGCGTGGGGCTCAGCATCGGCCCACGATAGGCCCGGCGACCCGAACCGTCGGTACCGGAAGGTGGCGACGCCCGGCCTCCGGAGGTGTCGCCCGCGGCGGGCCGGATCCCGGCTTCAGCTCCAGAACTCGTTGACGGCCACGTCGTCGAAGTTGTGCAGCCAGATGGCGTCGATGCGGCCGCCGCTCGTCGCCAGCACGTGAACGGTGCGGTTCTCGAGCGGTGCCCGGCCGTCCCGCTCGGCCCGCACGACGGCCAGGACGGCGACGTGGTCGCGGCCCTCGAGCACGTCGAGGACCTCGATGTGCTCGCCGTCGTCGGTCAGCGCCCGGGTCGCCGCGGCGAAGGCGACCACGGCGTCGGGCCCCCGGTGCTCGCCGGCCAACTGGTGGGTCCCCGGCACGTGCAGCTCGACGTCGGGGGCGAGGACGGACACCGCGCCGTCGACGTCGCCGGCCGCGATCGCCCCGTAGAGCCGCTCGACGAGCGAGGTCCGCTCCGCATCCGGCGATACTTCGGTGAGTTGATTATTCATGGCCGAAATATACGGCGCACGTAGTTCGTCGTCAAGATGTACGGCATCGAATAATCTGGAGGTGTGGCATCTCCACGGGACCCGGTGGACCGGATGGTCGAGCAGTGGGAGCGAGAGCGCCCCGACCTGGCGTTCGACGCGATGGGCACGATCGGCCGGCTCGGCCGCCTGATGGCGTTCGTGAACACGTCGATCGAGGAGGTGTTCGCCACCCACGGCATCTCGGTCGGCGACTTCGACGTCCTGGCCGCGCTGCGGCGCTCGGGCGAACCGTTCGTCCTCCGACCGACCGAGCTCGCCCGTCAGCTCATGCTCTCGCCGGCGGGGATGACCAACCGGCTCGACCGGCTGGCGAAGGCCGAGCTGATCGACCGCACACCCGACCCGGAGGACCGGCGGGGCTGGTTGATCGAGCTGTCCGACCGCGGCCGGGCGATCGTCGACGCCGCGGTCGCCGACCACGTCGCGAACGAGGAGCGCCTCCTCTCGGTGCTCGACGCCGGGCAACGCACGGCGTTCGACGACGCGCTCCGGACGCTCGCCCGCCAGTTCGACTGAACGAGACCGTCAGCGCCGTTCGATCGATCAGCCGGCGGCGGGACCGGCGTCGATCAAGCGGCGATGGTCTCGATCTCGAACGCCGGGAAGCGGTCGGCGACCGTGGCGAACGCCTCGACCGGGGCGTCCTTGTCGACGGGCATGTGGGGCCGGGCACCAGGCGCCTGGGCGAGGTACGCCCTGACCGGCGGTCGCTCCCCGACCGGGATCTCGTGGGGGCGAACCTCGGTCCGGCCCTTGTGGCGGATGGCTGCCCGCCCGCCGGCGGCCCGCGCGTTCTTCACCCACTGGGCGTGCTCGCCCAACATGGACACGACGTAGCTACGAGCCGTGCATCCCGGCCGGCGCACCGAGGGAGCGGTGCTGACCGGTGATCGCGCGATCCGGGGTCAGGCGGTGGCGAGGTCCGCCCGGACCCGTCGGCCGAGGACCTCGCCGACGCGGGAACGGAAGCTCGCCACGAACCCCGGGTCCAGTTCCCACTCGACCACGATCTCCTCGGGCCGCGGGTCGTCCGCGCCGAGCGCCGCGCCGATCGGCAGCGCGCCAGCGTTGCTGCGCACGAGCGCGTCGGCGCCCGCCAACCTCGCGGGGTCGTCGGTGCCGATGAGGAACGGCTCGACGTCGTCGGGGTAGTACTGGCGCACCAGCGCCGTCATCCGCTCGAGGCCCCGGCGGGTCGGCGCTGCGACCACGACCCGCTGGTCGGGGCCGAGCATCGCCAGGCGGCGCAGGACGGTCGGGGCGGCGACGAAGTTGATCTCGACGACCACATCGAGGCCCGACACGTACTCGGCCACGTCGGCGAGGTGGAACAGCGGTGCGGCGATGATGTCGTAGCGGGTGTCGAGCCGGGTGCCGACCACGTCGTCGAGCAGGATCCGCTCCACGGTGATCCCGGTCGCGTTCTCGACCATGTCGGCCATGTGCTCGAGGTCGGCCTTGTTGCACTCGACGAACGCCACCGACGGTTGCCCGTTGGCCCGCTCGATGGCGTGCTCGAACCGCTCGCGGATGTCGGCGGGGTCGAGACCGGCGGCCGTCGCCCGGGCCACGATGCGGTCGATGTCGTGGCTGAGCGACGCCAGCACGTCCTCCCGGGGGGCCTCGGTGGCCGACACGAACGTGCCCCGCCGGGGGATGGTCCGGACGAGGCCGGCCTCGGCCAAACGCTGGATCGCCCGATCGACCGTCGACGGGTTCGACCCGAGCTGCTGGGCCAGCGCCCGGCACGACGGAAGCCGGGCCCCCACCGGGAAGGCCGTGGCCCCGATCTGCTCCAGCAGCGCCTGGTGGACGTCGTCCACGCTCAACGGCGCCGACGATCCGGTTCGCCGCCCCCGGCGATCCGGGTCGGTCATGGCTTGATCCCCACGAGTACGGCCACGGGGTCAGCGTAGGGCGCACGCTCGATCGCGGTCAGGCCTGCGGCCGCCATCAGCTCGACGAGCTCGGCGACCGGGCGGGCACGTCCCGGCGTCTCGACCCGCATCATCAGGCCGAACAGCGGGCCGACGGCGACCGGTCCGGCGTCACCCGGGATCTCGACGACGACCACGCGCCCGCCCGGTCGGGCGGCGACCGCGGCCTGGGTGAGCACGGTCCGGGCTTCGGTGTCGACGAGGTCGTGGACGACGTGGGAGACGAGTACGACATCGGCGCTGCCCGGCTCCACCCCACACGAGCGGTCGGCGACGACATCGGCGCCGACGACCTCGACCGGCGGAACGTCGGGCGGCAGTCCCCAGCCCGCCGCGGCGTCGGCGGCCCAGCCGGCCACCGGCGGCAGGTCGACGAGGGTGACCGCGGCACCAGCGGCGGCGAGCGGCCGGGCGTGAGTCCCGAGCCCGCCGCCGACATCGACCACCCGCACGGGCGGCGCGAACAACGGCAGGCCGGTCAGGTCGGGGCCCATCGTCTCGGCGATCACGCACAACGCCTCGAGGAACGACCGGGCGACATCGGGCTCCGACGCCAGCCGATGAGCCCACGGTGCCATGCGGGGCGTGCCGGTCCGCAGGGTCTCGTCGAGGTCGAGCCACACCCGGGCGAACACCGACTCCTTGTGCACGATCCGGGTCAGGTCGCCCTCGCGTCCGAGGCGGGCACGCACCTCCGCAGCGGCCGAGTACCCGGCCGGGCCGCGGGCAACGAGCCCGGCGACGACCAGCGTGTCGAGCAGCGACCGCAGACCGCCGGCGTCGACGGCCAGCCCGGCGGCGAGCGCGTCGGCGTCGGCGGGATCGTCGGCGAGAGCATCGAACAGCCCGATCCGGCACGCGGCGACCAACGCCGCCGGCTCCTGGTAGCCCGACACCAGTTGGAGGACCGCGGGCCCCAGCCCACCGTCGTCGTTGCCGTGTGCGCTCATCAGCGTGCTCCCCGCCGCATCGATCGGTACATCCGGAACCCGTTCCACAACGCCGTCGCTTCGTCCCGCACGAGCCGGCCGCTCCGGGCGGCGGCGGCGACCGCCGGGTGCGCACCGTTGCGGTTGGTCGACGCGGGGCGGCCGAGGTCGGCCAGCACCGCACGCGCAGCATTGCGGCCCGCCACCCCGCTCAGGCCGCCCCCGGGGTTGGTCCCGGCACCGGACAGGTAGAGCCAGTCGAGCGCGCTGCGGTGGCCCGCCATCCCCGGCGGCCGCCAGCCGAGCAGCTGATCGACGCTGAGATCGAGATGGTTCGGGTTGCCGTCGGGCGAGCGCAGCCGCTGCGACCACGTCGCCGGGCCGCTCACGACGATCTCCCTCGCCCGGGCCGCGAGGTCGACACCGGCGACCTCGCCGACGGCGCCGAGCACCCGGCGCGCGGCCGCCTCCTCGGCGGACTCGTCCCACGGGCCGGCCGCCGGGTGGAGCGGCACGAAGCTCGACAGCCACAACGAGGAGCCGCCGTCAGGTGCGGCCGACGGGTCGTGGGCCGACGGACTGGCCCACATCGCGGCCGGTGCCTCCGGCATCCGGCCGGCCATGATCTCGGCGAACGCCTGGCGCAGGCTGTCGACCCGCGGCTGCAGCAGCCACAGCGAGTCGTCGGCGCCGCCCTCCTCGCAGACCCCGCCGATCGGGCCGTCGAAGGTCAGGTCGATCTTCAGCTCGGCGACGTTGAACCGGCCGCTGCCGACCGAGAACGCGGCGTCGGTCATCACCGCGGGTGGCTCGTCGAGCACCGCGACGGTGCGGCGGATGTCGAGGGTCGACACGACCGCGTCGGCGACCAGGTCGTCGCCCGAGGAGAGCCGCACCGTGGCCCGGCCACCGGCCGGGGCCAATGACGTGACCGCCTCACCGCACCGCACCGTGCCACCCTCGGCCACGACCGCCGAGGTCAGGGCGGTGATCAACGCCTTCGAGCCGCCGATCGGGCGCACCGTCGGCTGGTCGTGGGCTGCGGCGAGGAGCAGGGCGAACATCCCGGTGCCCGGCAGCCACGGCGCGAGCTGGGGGTGGGCGCCGTGCATCGCCGCGGCGCTGCGCAGGTACGGGGAAGCGAAGCGGCGCTCCAGCACGGTCTCCGACGACGACAGCAGGGTGCGGAACAGCGCATCGCCGCCGGGCAGCGGTGCGAGCGCGGCGCCGAGCGCGGTCAGCGTCGGCGGCTCGGGGAACTGGTCGAGCATCGCGAAGATGCGCTGGGCCAGCTCGACCGTCTCCCGGTAGGCGGGCCCGTCGGCCCCGACCCGTTCGATCGCCTCCTCGGACGACACCGGGAACACCAGGGTCGTGCCGTCACCGAACGCCGCCGCGGTCACCGTGTCACGCTCGAGGTAGGCGAGGCCGTGGGCCGCGAGGCCCAGGTCCTCGGCCACCTCGACCATGCCGCTGTGGTCGATGGCTCCCCGTTCGAGCCGGTGGCCCGACGGCCGCTCGTCGGTCCAGATGCACCCGCCCGGCTCGGGCGCGGCCTCGAGCACCGTGACCTCCAGCCCGGCCCGGGCCAGGTAGGTGGCGGCCACGAGACCGTTGTGCCCGGCGCCGATGACCGCGACGTGCGGTGTCGTGCTCATCGCCCCGCCCCTTCGGTCGCAGCCGCCTGGCAGAACCCCCGATCCCCGCGGCACCTCGTCGTTCTGGCCCCCGTCGCGTGCCACCCGTGGCACTGAGATGGGGCCAGTTCCGGCGTTCTGGCCCCCGCAGCGTGCCACCCGTGCCACCCATGGCACTGAGTAGGGGCCAGTTCGGAGGTTCTGGCCCCCGCCGCGTACCACCCGTGGCACTGAGTAGGGGCCAGTTCGGGGGTTTGGGGCGGGATTTGGGTCGGGGTCACAGGCGGGAGACTCCCGCGGCGGCGAGGCCCGACTCGTGGGCGATGCGGGCGGCCCGCGCGCCGGTCGCCGCGACCAGCGCGGTCTCGTCGAGCGTGACCGGTTGCCGGTCGGCAACGACTCGGCGGCCGTCGACCCAGACGTCGCGCACCGAGCGGGGCGACGCGCCGTAGACGAGCTGACCGACGGGGTCGTGGAGCACGGCCACGTCGACCGTGCCCTGGTACAGCACGAGGTCGGCCCGCTTGCCCGGGTCGAGGCTGCCGATCAGGTGGTCGAGGCCGAGGGCCCGGGCACCGTCGATCGTCGCCATGGCCAGCACGTCGTCGGCCGACACCACGCCGGGGTCGACGTGGTGGACCTTCTGGAGCAGGGCGGCCATCTTCACGGCCTGCAACATGTCCTGGGAGTCGTTGGACGCGGCGCCGTCGGTGCCGATGCCGACGGCGATGCCGGCGCCCCGCAGGCGGGCGAGCGGGCACACCCCGGAGCCGAGGATCATGTTGGCGACCGGGTTGTGGGCCACCGCCACGCCGGTGCGGGCGAGCTCGACGATCTCGTCGTCGTCGACCCAGATGGCGTGGCCGACGATCGCCGGGGTGTCGAACACGCCCAACCTCCGGGCCGCCTCCACCGGGCGGGCGCCCCAGCGCTTCTCGGCGGCCGGGCCCTCCATCCGCACCTCGGCGAGGTGGGTGTGCACCCCCCAGCCCCGGTCGTGGCACAGGGCGAGCCCGTCGGCCAGCAGCCCGTCGCTCTGGCCGAGCAGGGTGCCGATGCCGTAGCGGAACCCGACCAGCTCGGTCGCGTCGGCCGCGTCGGCCAGCGCCTCCTGCTCGTCGAGCACGGACCCCACGCCGGCGGACGCGAGGGCCTCGGTGGTCGGGTAGGCGTCCTCGGCCCCGAACGACACGACGCCCCGAAGGCCGGCCGCGGTGAGCCCGTCGACGACACCCAGGGTGGCCATCGACCCCGGATGGGCGTGGACGAACATGTCGTTCACGCAGGTCACGCCGCTGAGGAGCATCTCGACGGCCCGCAGCTTCGTGCCCTCGCAGGCGTCGTCGCGCACCAGCGCGGTGCCGACCGGGCCGACGATCCGCTCGCCCCACTCCCACAGCGCCAGCTCGGAGCCGATGCCGGTGACGTAGGCCTCGGAGAGGTGGGTGTGGGCGTTCACGAACCCGGGCGCCACGATCCCGGTGCCGTCACCGACCACCGCAACGTCGGGCAGTCGCCGCTGCAGCGCCTCGAACGGAGCGACCTCGACGACGGCGCCGTCACGGACGTGGACCGCGCCGTCGCGGACCTCGCCGGCGGCGCCGACGGTCAGGACCCAGGCGCCCCGGACGAGGACCTCGCCGCGCCCCGGTAGCTCGCCGGGCCGTTCATCGGGAGCGCTCACGCACCGGCTCCGAGGTGCTGGCCGTGGTCGAGCGCGGCCCGCAGGGCGCCGATGAACACGTCGATCTCGGTCGGGGTGATGATGAGCGGCGGGGTGATCCGCACCGTGGCCGACGCGTTGAGCACCGACCCGACGAGGATGCCCCGGCGCTGCATCTCGTTCACCAGGGGCTGGGCCGAGTCCACGCCGGCGAGGTCGAAGGCGTACCAGAGGCCCTTGCCCCGCACCGCACTGACCTTGTCGGGGAACTGGGACCGAACCGACTCGAGCCGCTCCCCCAGGTAGTCGCCGAGCTCGGCCGCCCGGGCGACGAGACCCTCCCGCTCGGTGAGGTCGAACGCAGCGACCGCGGCGGCGCACGACACCGGGTTGCCACCGAAGGTCGTGAGGTGGGACAGCGGCGGGTCGACGAAGGTGGCGAAGATCTCCTCGGTCGACAGCACCGCCCCGAGGGGCAGGCCGCCGCCGAACGACTTGGCCAGCGTGACGATGTCGGGCACGACGTCCCAGTGCTCGAACGAGAACCACCGGCCGGAGCGTCCCATGCCACCCTGGACCTCGTCGCAGATCAGCAGCGCGCCCCGCTCGTCGCACAGGCGGCGCAGGCCGGGAAGGAAGTCGTCGGACGGCACCCGCACGCCGCCCTCGCCCTGGACGGCCTCGACGATCACCGCCGCGGTCGTGTCGTCGATGGCGGCCGCGGCGGCGTCGAGGTCGTCGAACGGCACGAACTGCGGGCCGGGCAGCAGCGGCTCGAACGGCGTGCGCCACTCCTCGCGCCACGAGACCGACAGCGCCCCGAACGTGCGGCCATGGAAGGAGCGCTCGAACGCCACGAACCCGGGGCGGCCCGTGTACTTGCGGGCCAGCTTCAGCGCACCCTCGGTGGCCTCGGTGCCGGTCGAGGTGAGGAAGGCGACGTCGAGGTCGCCGGGCGCGACCCGGGCGAGGCGCTCGGTGATCTCGACCTGGCCGGGGACCACGAACCGCCCGTAGACGTTGACGTGGGCGTAGCGGGCGACCTGGGCCTGGACGGCGGCGACGACCTCGGGGTGGCAGTGGCCGACGTTGGCGACCGCGATCCCCGAGGTCATGTCGAGGTAGAGGCGGCCATCCGCGGTCTTGACGGTGCAGCCCCGGGCCTCGTCGACCACCAGCTCCTTGCGGCCCGGCGCGGTCTGGGCGACGTGGGCGGCGAAGCGGTCCCGGTAGTCGTCGATCGCCTCGTCGTCGAGCGTCGGGTTGGCGTCAAGGGGTGCGAACATCGGTTCTCCCGAGGGTCAGGTCCCGGCGTCGGCCGCGGGGCCGAGGGGGACGTCGTGGGTGGCGCGGAACCAGGCGACGGCACGTCGCAGCTCCGCGGGAACGTGGTGCCACCGGGGCTCCCAGTCGGCGGCGGGAGCCGGCGACTTCCCGGCGTCGGGTGCGGCGAGCGCGACGGCGGCACGCTCCTCGACGTACCACAGTCGGGTGGCGGCCTCGTCGAGCGTGGCGCCGACGGCGAGGCCTCCGTTGGACCGCAGCAACACGGCGTGGTCGTCGCCGAGCGTCGCGGCGACGGCCCGGCCGGACTCGACGGTGGTGATCAGGTCGATGTCGTGGTGGACCGCCACCCGCCGACCGGCCATGGCCCCGAGGCCGTGGAGCAGCGGCAGGTCCCGGGTCCCGGCGCCCCACGCCACCGCGGCCGCCGGATGGCCCCGGCAGATGGCACCGACGTCGGGCCGGGCGGCGTAGATCGCCAGGTGCATGACCCGTTCGAGGGGTGCGTCGCCGACGGGCCCGGCGACCGGTGTGGCCTCCGCGTCGACGACCAGCACCTCGTCGGGTGTGGTCCGGGCCAGCGGTCGGGTGGAGGTGATGGCGATGCCGCCGGTGGGGCCCTCACCGTCGGGCAGACGGGACGAGACGTGGCCGAACGCGCCGATCAGCCCGGCAGCGACCACGCGCCTCGCGGTGGCGGCGACCTCGGCGCGCACCGCGGCAAGATCAGCGGGCTCAGCCATGACCACCGGCCTCCGGGGGCGGCGCGTCGGGGATGACGGCGGGCGCGGGTCGCAGGTTGCGGAAGGCGATGAACCGGGTGCGGGTCAGCTCCTCGTAGGCATAGCCGATGCCCTCCCGGCCGGCGCCGGCGAGGCCGACCCCGCCGAACGGGACGACGGCCGGCCGGTAGTTGTTGGTGCCGCCGACGACGACCCCGCCGAAGTCGAGCTGCTCGGCGACGGCCAACATCTCGCCCACACCCTCCCCGAACACGGAGGCGGTGAGCCGCAACGACGTTGCGTTGGCCACGGCGACGGCGCTGGCGACGTCGGGCACGGGCACGACGGTCACGACCGGCCCGAAGATCTCGTCGTCGACGGCGACCGCGGCGTCGGCGGGCACCTCGGCCAGCACCGTCGGTTCGAACCAGGCACGGTCGGCCTCGCCGCTGCCGAGCGCGAGGCGGCCGCCGTCGGCCACCGCCCGGCCGACCTGGGCCGCGACCCGCTCGGCGGCGGTGGCGTCGATCAGCGGGCCGGCGGTGTCGCCGACGGCGAGCACCCGCTTCGTGGCCGCGCACGCCTGGCCGTTCATCAGGAGGCGGCCGGCCAGCGTCTCGGCGGTCACGTGGTCCAGGTAGCCATCCAGGTCACCGCTGCCGGGCAGGACGATGGCGGCGCCGTTGCCGCCCAGCTCGAGGTGCAACGGGCGCAGCGTGGTCGCGGTGGCGCGGGCGACGGCCACGCCGGCGCCGACGCTCCCGGTGAGCGACACCGCGTCGACGCCGTCCGCCGAGCACAGGGCGGCGGCGACGTCGGTGCCACCGGGGGCGAGCTGGAGCACACCGGGCGGGAGGCCGGCCTCGTTGAGCACGGCCACCGTCTCGGCCGTGGCGAGCGGGTTCTGGGGCGGGGGCTTCACGATCACGACGTTCCCGGCGGCCAGGGCGGCGGCCGCCTTCTCCACGGTCAGCTCGACCGGGAAGTTGAACGGGATCACGCACACGACCACCCCGAGGGGCACCCGTTCGACGATGGTCAGGTCCCGCTCGGTGCGGGGCACCGCGCCGGTGGGGGCCACCTCACCGGTGGCGGTGAGGGCGAGGTTGGCGTTGGCGTCGATCAGCGCCGCTGCGCCCCGCACCTCCCCGATCGCCTGGCCGAGCACCTTCCCCGACTCGGCGGCGTGGAGGTTGCCCAGCTCCTCGGCCCGTGCGTCGAGTGCGGCGGCGGCCCGCCGCAGGATCGCGGCCCTCGCGTGGGGAGCCACGGAGCGCCACGTCGAGAACGCCTCGCGGGCCGCGGCGACCATCGGTTCGACGTCGGCGACGTCGAACCAGGCCAGCTCGCCCAGCAGGGCGCCGTCGGCCGGCGAGGTGATCTTCACGAGCCCGCCTTCACGTCGAGCCAGGCGACGAGGTGGTCGGTGGCCTCGGGGAGGCCGAGCGGGGTGTCGTGGCCATCACCGCGGGCGAAGACCGACCGCACCGATCCGGGGCCCGACGAGCGGCCCTCCTTCTCGAGTCGCACCGCGAGCCGGTCGCGGGCGTCGGCGAGCTGGTCGCGTGTCGGGAGGACCTCGACGACACCGGGCAGGTGGTCACCGACCCCGACGAGCGGGCGCCGGCCCGCCGCGCCCCTGCGGGACGCCGGCAGCGACTCGCGACGGCGCAGCTCCGCGTCGGCGAGGAAGCTGCGGTGGGTGAGCCCGGGGGCGACCCACGCGGCGATGCCGTCGTAGTGGTCCCGTAGGCGACCGAGGGCCTCGACGAGCACGGCGACGAGCCGGTCGTGGACGTCGACATAGGCGTCGCGCTCGGCCGGCCCCCAGCGCCAGCGCCCGGCGCTGCCCGGCACCGCGGTGCAGTCGTCACGCCACGGCGACACCGACGTGCCCCGCGACTCGAACAAGCCGGGGTCGTCGTAGGACGTCGCCGGGCTCTGGCCGTCGCGCCACCACATGACGTGCTCGTACGGGACGAGCGCCATCGGCTCGGAGATCACGAACCGGTCGACGACCACGCCGTCGCGGACGAGCGGGGACACGTCGAGGACGGCCGGGTCCTCGTCGGCGTCGAGCACCGACGCCAGCTCGGCCGGCACGTCGGTGTCACGCGAGCCGCCCCCGGCGGGCTGCCAACCCGCGGCGAGGAGCGCGCCGTTGATGCCGCGGTGCTCCCGGCTCGTCGGGTACGGCTTGTACTTGGTGCACGGCAGGAGCAGCGCGAGGCGGGTGGTCGTGCCGGGCACCGGGGTTGGTTCCCACTCGCCGGCGACGAACCGCAGCCACTCCGCGACGAGCGGCAGGTCGAGCGCGTCGACGTTCTCCTGGGGACTGTAGATGCACAGGTCCGGGTCGAGCCGGAACGGCGGCCGGATCTTGCGGGCCGACTCGGCGAACCGGTCCTCCTTCGCGAGCCCGGCGTCGGCCACGGTCACGGGGTCCCCACTGCGGGTTCGTCGGCGTCGCGCACGACCATCCGCATCGGTGTCGGGTCGAAGTTGTTGCACGGCGTGAGGTCCTGCGGGCATGACGACAGCAGCACCACCAGGTCGCGGTGGGCGCGGAGCGTGATCGTGGAGCCGGCCGGGTGGTCGGCCGGGTCGGTCACGACCTCACCCGCGGGCGTCACCCGGTTGTGCATGAACACGTTCCACGCGAGCTCACCGTGGAGCTCGAGCGTCTCGCCGAGCAGGTCCCGGGCCTGGAGCAGGTTGCCGAGGCAGTGGGGGTGGTCGTCGAGGTCGTAGTCGACCTTGTAGCGCTCGTGGTCGCAGCACGGCACGACGATGTCGTGGTGGCCGACGTCGTCCCGCTCGATCGTGAACACCGGGTTGCGGTGGTTGGAGAACACGACCGACCCGGCGCCGAGCTTGATCGAGCGGTTGCACGACGCGGTGTGCGACGGCGACAGGTACTCGCCCGGGTCGTCGGTGAACCAGGCGACGAGGTCGCCGACCTGTTGGCCCTCGACGTCGATCACGTCGAGGAGCTGACCGGCCCGCATGCGGACCCCGCGGCCCTCCTCGGCGGGGACGATGACGTCGTCGTGGATCGCCATCAGCAGACGTGCTCGGAGCGTTCGGGGCGGGGCACGGGAGGGGTCACGGTCACCTCTCTGGTCGGGGCGGGCGTGTTGCGGCTGGTCAGGGCACGGATCTCGCCGTCGATGAGGACGGCGGAGATCCCGGGTATGTCGCCGCGGGCGAGGGCGCCGAGCGCGTCCGGGGCGAGGCTCCCCCACGAGGCGTCGGCGACGACGAGGTCGGCGGCGCGGCCGGGGGCGATGACGCCGCCGTCGAGCTGGTAGGCGGCGGCGATCGTGCCCGACGCCCACGCCCACACCATCTCGGGGGCGACGCCGCCGAGGGAGGCGAGCTCGGCCATCGTCTTGATGACGCCGAGGGGCATGACGCCGGTGGCGGTGGGCGTGTCGGAGCCGATGATGACCCGGGCCTCGGCGCCGTGCTCGGCGACGAGCTCGACGATCTCGAGGGAGCTGCGCAGGTTCCCGGCCTGGACGAGCTGGAGCACCATGTCGGTGTCGCGCACGATGGTGGCGATGCCGTCGGGGTCGAGCGAGGTGGGGCCACCGTTGATGTGGCCGCACACGTCGGGGCGCAGCAGGAGCAGGTGGTCGGTGCTGATCGGCTTCGACCCGGGGATCGACGCCCCGCCGGAGTGGCACATCACGGTGATGCCGGCGGCCTGCGCGTCGCGCACCTGGGGGACCCCGTCGGCCGGGTCGGGGTAGAGCCCGAAACCGAACTTGGCGAGGCGCACGCCCTCGGCGGCGATCTCCGCGAAGTCCTCGGCGGTGAGGCTCGGTTCGAGCACGACGGCGCCGCCGTTCACCTTCATGCCGCCGGGCCGGTAGGCGGTCCACGAGCGCTGCGCGATGACGGCCAGTGCCTTCACGCCCGCGGCGTCGTGCGGCCGGCCGGGGAGATGGATCTCGCCGGGCGAGATGGCGCCGACGATGCCGCCGTGGACGTACGAGGCGAGGAACCCGACCGCGCTCTGGCGGGGGGTGTAGTCGCCGAGGACGACGTGGCAGTGGCTGTCGATCAGGCCGGGACCGACGGTGGCGCCCTGTACGTCGATGACGCGCTCGGCGTCGCCGGGGTCGACGCCGCCGATGGCGGCGATGTGGCCGTCGATCAGCAGCAGCGAGTCGGCGTCGAGGACGGGTTCGGCCAGGTCGCCGCTGACCAGGGTGCCGATGTTGACGACGGCCGTGCTCGGGCCGACGGGGTGGGTGTGGTCGCCGCTCATGACACACCCGCCGGGGCGGTCACGAGACGGGAGAGCCTGCCGAGGCCGGCGTCACCGACCAGCTCGGCGGCGAGCGGGCGGGACCGCCCGACGACATCGGCGAGGTCGATGCCGACGACGTCGCCGTCGATCACGGATCGTTGTCCTGCCACCCACACGTCCTTCACGTCTCGGGGCCCGGCGCAGTAGACGAGCGCCTGGTAGGGGTCGTGGATGTTGGCCAGCGCCGGCGACGTGCCGTCGAAGACGACGAGGTCGGCGGCCTTGCCCGGCTCGAGCGAGCCGAGCTCGTCGTCGAGGCGCAACGCCCGGGCGCCACCGATCGTCGCCATGGCGAACGCGTCGCGGGCCTCCATGGCGGTGGCCTGGAGGGCGTCGACCCTGGCCAGCAGGACCGACGACTTGATGGCCTCCAGCATGTCCTGGCGGTCGTTGCTGGCCGGCCCGTCGACGCCGAGGCCGACGTCGACGCCCCGGGCCCGCAGGTCGGCGACCGGGCAGACGCCGGAGGCGAGGATCATGTTCGAGACCGGGTTGTGGGCCACCCCGACCCGGTGCTGCGCCAGCAGCTCGCGGTCGCGGTTGTCGACCCAGCAGCAGTGGGCGGCCAGCGTCGGCGCAGCGAACAGGCCGTGGTGGGCGCAGTGCTCGACCGCGGTGTGGCCGTAGCGCTGGCGGGTGGCGGTGACCTCCTCGCGGA
This sequence comes from Actinomycetota bacterium, assembly GCA_034211175.1. Lineage (GTDB taxonomy): Bacteria > Actinomycetota > Acidimicrobiia > Acidimicrobiales > CAIXPF01 > JAXHUH01. The sequence goes on along the minus strand of JAXHUH010000205.1, from coordinate 14,208 downwards.
TCTCGTGGAGGTGGATGTGCACGCCGTAGCCGCCGTCGACGGCGAGCGCGGTGCTCGCCGCGAACAGCTCCTCGGACTGGGCGCCGACCGCGCCGACGCCGACCCGGAACCGGCTGAGCCGGCTCGCGGCCGCGGCCTCGGCCAGCGCTGCGTGCTCGTCCATGACGGCGCCCATCGGCGAGCCCGGCCGGCGGTCGCCGGCCCCGAAGGACACGACGCCGCGCAGGCCGAGCTCGTCGAGGGCGCGCACGACCCCGGGGGTCACGGGAGGCATGCCCCCGGGGTCGCACACGAACATGTCGTTGGCCAAGGTGATGCCGGTCTGCAGCATCTGGGCGCCGGCCAGCAGCGTGCCGACGTGGGCCATCTCCTCGGTCAGGTGGGGCGCGACCGGGTCGATCAGCGCCGCCACCCACTCCCAGAGCGTGTACTGCTCGGCGATGCCGGTGATCAGCGCCTCGGAGAAGTGGCCGTGGGTGTTGACGAACCCGGGGGTGACCAGGTCGTCGGGCCCGCCGTGCACCGCCAGATCGGGGTGGGCGGCCGCCAGCTCGGCGAAACGACCCACCGCGACGATGCGTCCGTCGGCCACGTGGACCGCGCCGTCCTCGACGAGGCCGTCGTCGGGATCGCTGCCCGCGCCGGCAGCGGTGAGGACGTACCGGCCCCGGACGATGGCCTCGCCGCCGGGTGACGTCGCCGCGCTCATGCGCTCTGCCGTTCGTGCGACGGCGGAGGCGTGTGCGCGGGCGGGGTGTGCGCTGGTGGGGTCGGCGGGGGCGTGTGATAGTCGAACAGGCCCTCCGCGGGGGCGGCGAGCTCGGCGTAGAGCTCGGGCCGGCGGGCCCGCAGAAGGCCGGGGATCGAGTCGAACGCCTTCGGCTCACCGAGCGAGTCGTCCTGGTCGCGCAGCCATCGGGCGCGGGCCAGGTCGAGGTCGGCGACGATCAGCTCCTCGGTGCTCGACGACGCCAGCGGGTGCTCGGGGCCGCAGATCATGGCCGCACCCCGCTCGGAGGCGTAGAGGTTGTTGGTCAGTGCGACGTGGCACAGGTTCTCGATCGCCCGGGCCCGGGCGAGGAGCTGCCAGTTGTCGGTGAGGCTGGTGAAGTGCCCGCCGGCCGGCGACAGGAGCACCTCGGCGCCCCGGATGGCCAGCACCCGCGACGTCTCGGGCACCCACAGCTCGGAGCACACGACGATGCCCATCGTGATGCCGCCGAGCTCGAAGGTGCACAGCTCGTCGCCGGGGGCGATCCAGCCGCCGGTGTCGCCCGGCGGCACGGTGGCGGGGTGGGCCCGCGCGTAGCGGGCGATCTGGTTGCCGTCGGGTCCGGTCAGGTACACCACGAGCCGCCACGGCCCGTCCGGGCCCTCCTCGACCCGGCTCCAGCACACGGCGACGTCGCCGGCGACGGCGGCCTCGGCGATCGCCGGGGTGGCGTCGTAGCGCTCGCCCGGGCGGAACGGGCCCGGCGAGTGCTCGGGGAAGAGCACGAGCTGGGCGCCGAGGGAGGCCCCCCGGGCGATCAGCTCGATCGCCCGGGGGACGTTGGCCTCGTGGCTCGGCTCGCGGCGCACCCGGGGTTGGGCGACCGCGAGCCGGAACCGGTCGACGGCGGTGCTCAACCCTCGACCCCGATCGAGGGGTCGATGAACTCGTTGGTGAAGAAGTCCTCGGGGCTGTAGCCGGAGACGTCGATGCCGGCGTACTCGCCGGCGATGTCGAGCAGGGTCTGGACCCGCTCGGCATCGAACTCACCGAGGGTGTCGTCGTCGCCGTTTCCGACGATGCCGAGCTCCGCCTGCTGCTCGATGGACCACTCGGCGTTGCCCGGCGTGTAGATCCAGCCGGTGGCGTAGACGTCGACCAGCTCGATGATCAGCTCGTTCGTCGGGCCCGGATCGGCGATGTAGTCGACGTGGGCCTGCTGGAGGATCGGGACGAGCTGCTCGAGACAGTCGGCCTGCTCGGTGATGTCGGCCTCACGCACCGCCAGCGACTGGAAGTACTCGGGGTAGCCGGTGTCGTGGATGAGCTGGAGGGCGACGGGACGGCCCCACTCGGCCACCTCGACCTCGTACATGTACGGCTCGGCGCTGGCGAAGCCGGCCTCGGCCATCGCACCGTTGGCGGCCACGAAGCTCGCCGGCTTCGGGGCGTCGCTGCGGTCGATCTGGGACTCGGCGACGATGCCCTCACCGACGAGGTAGTCCTGCCAGACGTCGGCCTCGCCGGACATGAAGATGCTGACGTCCTCGTCCTGGAGGTCGGCGATCGTCTCGGCCTCCGGGTAGGTCTCCGGGTCCCAGTAGATGGCGTAGGGGCTCTTGTCCATCGTCGCCATCACGCTGACGACGGGCGAGTCCTCCTGGGACGCCATCGTCTCGCTCACCCGGGCGTAGCCCATGAGGATGTCGGTGTCCTGGTAGAGCAGCGACTGGACGGGCTGGTAGCCGACCGACGCCCCACCGATGCGGATCTCGACGTCGACACCGGTCTCCTCGCCGCCGGACACGAGCGGCCCGGTGACCGACTTGGCGCCCTCGTCGATCTCGTAGCCCTCGCCGACGAGCTCGTAGATGCCGCCGTGCTCGGACTCGGGCTCCCAGTCGGCCTGGATGACGACGGTCTCGGGGCAGACGTCGGCGAGCGAGCCGGCCGCGGCCTCGTCGGTCTCCTCGGAGTCGGTGTCCTCCGCGCCGTCGTCGGCCGCGGTGTCGTCCGAGGACTCGGCGGCCTCGGTGGTCTCGCTGGTCTCGTCACCGGTGTCCGCGGCGTCGTCGTCATCGTCGCCGCCGCAGGCAGAGGCGACGAGCGCGGCCGCGACGAGCACCGCCGCCAGCTGCCGGCGCCGTCCGGTCGGTCGCAGGTGTCCCATGTGGTCCTCCGAGGGGGGTTCGGGGTCATGCCGGGCCGCGCGCGTCCAGAGCGGCGGCGCCGGGTTCGTTCGCTCTCCGACGACTCGGGGTGTCGATCGGCCGGCGGTCGGAGGCGCCGGTCGATCGATCGGGGGCGGGCTCAGTGGCGGGAGCGGGTCCCCCACGCCTCGTTCCAGCGGCCGACCGACCGGCGGCCGAGGGCGCCGAACAGCCAGAACACGACGATGCCGAGGGCGCAGGCGACGAACACCGTGGCCAGCATCTCCTCGGACTGGAGCCGGGAGCTGTACCGGCTCAGCAGGAGGCCGAGGCCGATCTCACCACGGCCGAAGTAGAAGTCACCGACCACCGCGCCGACCACCGACAGGCCCGCCGCCGTCTGCAGGCCGGTGAACACGTCGGGCATCGCCGTCGGGATCTGGAGCTTCACGAGGCGGGTCCACCGGCTCGCGCCGCCCATGGTCAGCAGGTCGTGGAGGCCGCGGTCGGCGTCGAGCAGCCCCTTGAGCGGGTTGATGATCAGGGGGAACAGGGCGATGATCACGCACACGGTGATCCGCGACGTGGTCCCGAAGCCGAACCAGAAGCCCATGACCGGGACGAGCGCGAGGATCGGCACGGTCTGGAGGAACACGGCGTAGGGGTACAGGGACCGCTCGATCCAGTTCGCCTGGCTCATCAGGATCGCCAGGACGGAGCCGAGCACGAACGCGATCGCCAGGCCGATGAGGGCGACCTCGGTGGACACCCACAGCGAGGCGAGGATCTCGCCCCGGGCCTCGGCCGCGAGGAACCCCTGGTCGATGACCGCGTGGGGCGGCGGCAGCAGGAACCGGCGGTCCTCGCTCAGCACGCCGTAGGAGATGGCGTACCAGACCGCCAGGATCACCGCGAACACCGCGGCGGGCGGGCCGACGAGCCGGGCGGTCCGGGCTGCTCGGGCGAGCGGTCCGGAGCCCTTCGCCGCCGGTGCGCCGGCCGGACCGGGCGGCACGGCGTCGAGGGCGCCGACCTCGCGCTCGCCGGGGTGATGGGTGTGGTGCTCGTGGGTCTCGTCGGTCGTGACGTCGGTCGTGTGGTCTGCCATGGAGGTCGTCGTCCCGGGGGTCATGACGCGGACTCGAGGGCGTCGGCGATGTGGCCGGAGATGGCGCCGAACTCGGGCGTGTACCGGAGCTCCTGGTGCCTGGGGTACCCGAACTCGATCGGGACCTCGGCGACGAGGCGACCGGGGCGGGCCGACATGACGAGCACCCGGGTCGACAGGAACACCGCCTCGTCGACCGAGTGGGTGATGAACAACCCGGCGAACCGGCGGGACTCGAACAGCGACAGCAGCTCGAGGTTGAGCCGCATCCGGGTGATCTGGTCGAGCGCCCCGAACGGCTCGTCGAACAGGAACAGCTCCGGTTCGAGGACCAGCGACCGGGCGAGGCTCACCCGCATCCGCATGCCGCCGGAGAGCTGGTGGGGCAGGCTGTCGGCGAAGTCGTCGAGCCCGACGAGCTCGAGCGCGGCGTCGACCCGATCCCGCCGCTTGCGCTTCGACTCGCCCCGCAGCTCGAGCATCAGGTCGACGTTGCGGCGCACGGAGCGCCACGGCATGAGGGTGGCCTCCTGGAACACGTACCCGACCTCGTCGGCGTGGCACTCGACCCGGCCACCGTTGGCCGTGTCGAGCCCGGACGCCAGGCGCAGCAGGGTCGACTTGCCGCACCCGGACGGACCGATGACCGACACGAACTCGCCCGGCGCGATCGACGTGGACACGTCGTCGAGCACGTGCACGTCGCCGAAGCGCTTGTCGACCCCCTCGAAGGTGAGGGCCGCGGTCCTCGTCGTGGTGTCGGTCGCGGTGTCGGTCATCCGGTCCACTCCCTCATCGCAGTCCGTCCCGCCCCTCGATCTCCGCGGCGGCGAGGCCACCGAGTCGGGCGTTGAGCCGCCCGCGGTTGGCGACGGCGACGACGACCACGACCTCGTCGGGCCGGGGCGCGTCGCCGGGATGGAAGGTGGCGGCGTCATAGCAGTCCCGCACGAACAGGGCGTCCTTGTGGGCCAGCGGGATCGTCAGCGGGGTGCCGGCGGCGGCGACCGCCGACGCCGAGGAGATCCACGCCGCTCCCCCGCCGACGGCGTCGCGCAGGGCGTTGCCGAACGGCGTGGTCACGAACATGACCGCGTGCTCCTGCGAGCCGGCGGTGCCGGCGATGCCGCCCTTGCCGTAGCTCATGACCGGCTCGCCGAGCGCCTCGGCCGCGGTCTCGCCGAGGAAGGTGCCGAGCCCGACCGACCACTCGACCGCCTCGCCCAGGTCCTCGACGTAGCGACCGGCGAACGGGTTGTTGATCACCGCGCCGACGACGACCTTGCGCAACGGCTGCTCGGCGACCACGCCCTCGCTGGCGCGGTCCTCGCCGATCTGGGTCAGCACCCGCCGGATGGCGAAGTCGGTCACGCCGGCGCCCCGCTGCTCTTCGCCGCCGCGGCCGCCGGCGGGAACTCGGCGTCGAACAGGCCGGCGTCGAGGCCGTTCAGGTAGGCGACGACGTCGTCGGTGGTGGTGACGTCGGCGTACTTCATGTGGACGTCCATCAGCGCGACCTTGTGGGACAGGGTCGAGCGGTCGAAGCACGCCTCGTGGGGGATCGACACGCGCAGGTCGTAGGAGATGGCGTCGACCGCCGAGGCCCGCACGCAGCCGCTGGTCGTCGTGCCCATGAGGATGAGCGAGTCGGCCTTCAACGCCGTGAGATGGCTCATCAGCGGAGTGCCGAAGAACGCGGACGGCTTGCGCTTCTCGATGAAGATGTCGCCGTCGACGGGGGCGACCTCGTCGACGATGTCGTTGCCCCGATGACCGGCGACGTCGACCGCGTCCTCCGAGCGGGTGCTCTTGAGGGTCCACACGCCGAGGTCGAAGCCGTCGGCGCGGCGAGGGTTGGTCGTGTAGATCACCGGGAGGCGCTTGGCCCGGGCGGCCTCGAGGATGCGGACGATGGCGGGGATGCCGGTGGTCCAGGCGACCTCACCACACGAGTAGCGCCAGCGCTCGATCGACTCGAGAATCGGCTCGGCCCGGTCGCCGCAGAAGTTGTAGTTGACGTCGATGACGGCGATGGCGGGGCGCTCGCCGAAGCCGGCCCGAAGGCCCCAGCCGGCCGCACCGAAGACGGTCCGGTCGACCTCGCCGAGGACGTCGTCCCACGGCCCACTCAGGTCCTGGCGCGCCAGGTCGGGATCTGCATCTTCCGGCGTCGCGTCGGTGCCGGCGGGCGTGGTCGGCCCGTTCGCCGGGGTCTGGTCGCTCATGCCTTCCCCTTCACCGAGTTGTAGCGCTGGGTCTCGGGCGAGAAGCCGGGGCGGACCCAGTCGTCGGACAGCCAGCGGCTGTGGCGGGCGAGGCGGGTCGGCTCGGTGACCGCGAACGCCTGGGTGGCCTTCTGCAGCTCGCGGGGCAGGTACTTGCCGCGGGGCTCGCCGACGGGGCGCATGCCCGGCGAGTCGTCGGCCCACTCGGCGGTGACCTCGCCGCGCAGGATCGTCTTGATCGGCCAGCCGGTGAAGTCGTGGCCCTCCATGATCGACCAGCCGGAGCGGGTGTTGATGTGCTCCTTGCCGACGGTGACCTCGCGGCCGGCGTCGACGATGACCATGTCGGCGTCGAAGCCCGGCAGCAGCGAGCCCTTCCGGCCCCACAGACCGCTGGTCTTGGCCGGGTTCTCGCAGCTCACCTGGACGAGCCGCTCCATGGAGATGCGGCCCTTGGCGACACCCTCGGACAGCATCACCGGCAGGAACAGCTCGACCCGGCTGAAGCCGGTGCGGCAGTCCCAGATGTTCGAGTTGTACATCTCCTCGTAGGTGGAGGGCTCCCAGCCGACGACGTGGTCGGAGCCGACGACGTCGACGACACCCTCGGCGAGCGCCACCCACAGCGCCTCGATGTTGTCCCGGCGGCGCAGCGGCACGTTGATCCGCCAGCCGTACTCGGGCTCGGCCCACAGCCACGACGGGCCGGTCTGGGCGTAGATGAGCGCACCCTCGGCCCGGGCCTTCATGACCTCGTCGAAGCTGAGCTGGGTGGTGCAGTGCTGCAGGTAGAGCGGCACGCGGCCCGGGGTCTGCTGGGCGAGGTAGGCGTAGGCCCGGATGTGCTGGGCCTCGAGGAAGTCGGGCGAGCGGTCGGTCCACGCGCCGAAGTCGGTGCGGCCCGACGCCCGGAGCCGGGCCTCGAAGATGCGGGCGATCTCCCAGTTCTCCGGGTGGATGTGGACCATGCCCGGGTAGCCGCAGTGGGCGATCTCCTCCATGACCCGGAAGACCGTGCCGTCGTCGATGCCGGTGCCGAGGCCGGCGCGACGGGACGGCCAGTTGCTGTCCTCGTCGTCGGCCATGCCCTTCATGCCGCGGGTCTGGAGGTACAGCTTGTAGCTGGTGACCCCGTGCTCCTCGATGTACTCGGGGATCTCGTCGGCCTGCTCGTCGGTCTCGAGCATGTAGGTGAGGTAGGCGTCGACCTGGGACACCTCCTCGATGACCCGCTTGCCGGACGGGAACGCCTCGTGGAACGAGACGACGTCCGACTTGGCGACGACCTCCTTGAACGGCTCGGTCCCGAGACGGGTCACCGGGGCCTGGATGCCCCAGGTGGTGACGCCGGCGCACGCGGCTGCCTTGGACTCGGTGCGCATGTCGTACTCGAACGGCACGTAGCAGCCGGGGTGGGCCTCGGAGTCGACGATGCCGGGGAGCACGTGGTTGCCCTTGGCGTCGATGGTGCGCTTGGCCGGCGGCAGCATCTCTTCGGGGGCGAGCACGGCGACCTTGCCGTCCTTGACGCCGACGGCGACGCGGTGGCGGCCGTCCCCGAGGACCACGGTGCCGTTCACCACGGCGAGGTCGAGCGGCTCGTCGGCCATGTGCAGTCCTCCTGTCGGCCCGGCGGGCCGAGGTCGGCGTGACACGGCGACGCGGGGCGGTTCGACAGTGAGGCCCGGCGGTCGCGGTGTCGGCGGCTGGCGAGACACTGCCGGCGGCCCGGCACCGCGCCGTGGCGGTGCTGCGAGGACTGGGCTGTCACCCCAACGCCTGTGTCTCTTGTTACTGACAAGGATGATACGAGCGATGGCCTACCTGGTGAAGGCCCTGGGGAGGCCGTTCACAAGGGTGTAACAGGACCCATCCTGTCTCTGTCTGTGTCTCCCTGCCGGTGTCTCTCTAGGTCGCCACGGAGGGCGCGGCGGCGAGTGCGCCGACCCGGGCCACGAGCCGTTCGAGGAACGCCTCCGCGTCGATGGCGACGGCGACCGCGGCGTTGGCCGGGCGACCCCAGTGGTTGCGCCAGTCGGCCACGGTCTCCTCGGTGGTCAGCCGCCCGCCGAGCTCGATGTCGACGGTGGTGGTCCGGGTCGTGGCCAGGCCGGGGTCGAGGGCGGCGGCGACGACGAACGGGTCGTGCACGAACGCGCCGTAGAACCCGTCGAACTCGGCGTGGAACTCGAAGTAGAAGCGCAGGGCGTCGAGCGCGAACCGCACGATCGGCCGCTCGGAGCCGGCCACCATGATCTGCTCGGGTGACGCATCGGCGATCTCCCCGCCGAGGGGCGCGCCGGCGGCATCGGCGAGGGCAACGAGGTGGCGGGGGTAGAGCTGGACGCCCTCGGTGACGTCGAGCCCGTACAGCTCCAGGGGCGGCGCCCCCTCGGCGACGGCGGCCTCCCACGCGGCGAGGACGACCTTGGTCGCCTCGGGGTCGACGTGCACGTTCCACTCGGCGCGGGCACCCGCGTTGCCGTTGCGGGCGAAGCAGCCGCCCATCACCAGCACCCGCTTCAGCAGGAACGGCAGGCGGGGCTCGACGAGCACCGCGACGGCGAGGTTGGTCAGCGGGCCGAGGGCGACGAGCGTCAGCTCACCGGGCCGGGCCCGGGCCTCGTCGACGATCAGCGTCGGCCCGTCCCGCTTCGACGGCTCCCGGTCGGTGGTGAGGTCGGAGTGGCCGATGCCGCGGGGGCCGTGGGTCTCCGGCGTGGTCTCCAACGGGCGGGCGATCGGTCGGGGCCGGCCCATGGCGACCTCGACGTCGGTGCGCCCGGCGAGCTCGAGCACCGCGAGCGTGTTGCGGGTCGTGTCGGCGAGCTCGACGTTGCCGCCACACGTGGTGACGGCCACGAGGTCGGCGTCAACGGAGGCGGCGGCGTAGAGGAGGGCGAGCGAGTCGTCGATGCCGGTGTCGACGTCGAGGAGCAGCGGCACCGGGGCGGGTGCGGCGGCGGTCGTGTCGGTGGGTTCGTTCATCGTCAGCGTTCCCGCTCAGTACATCGTCGTGCGGGTCAGGTGATGGGGCCGGATGTGCGCGTGGTAGGCGCTCCACAGCCGGTAGTCGAGCTGGGGGATGGCGAGGCGCAGCTCCGGCGGGCGCCGTGCGTTGAGCGCGTCGGTCAGCAGCGCGGTGGCGTAGACGGTGTGGGCCCGCAGCTCGTTCTCGGCGACCGAGCCGGCCTCGATCATCGAGCCGGCGTCGACGAGCTCGGCCAGCTCGGGCTCGTAGACCATGACGCCCATCAGCCGCAGCGCAGCGGGGACGATGTAGTCGGGGAACGCCGAGAGCGCCTCGATGTCGTCGAGGCGGACGAGGCCCTGGCGGTAGAGCATCCACGCCGCGAGCTGGACGAGCTTGAACAGCACGATGTCGTGGCCGTGGAGCGTCGAGCGGTCGTCGAAGTGCGGCAGCTCGGTGGTGAGGCGGTCGATCAGGCCGTCGCCATCCGCGAAGCACCGCGGCGCGCACGAACGCACGAGGTTGTGGAACCGCCCGTCGTAGCGGTCGACGAGGGTGGCGCCGATGGCGTTGAGCACCTCGACCCGCTCGGCCAGCATCGGGATCGGCCGCGGCCCGTGGAGGACCCGGCCGAGCTCGTCGGTGGTGAGGGCGGCGAGGTACGCGCCGTCGAGCACCGGCACCCCGGCCTCGATGGCCTGGCGGAACCGCAGGGCCATGCCGTCGGCGTCGACCAGCTCGACGCCACCCTCGACGATCGACCACGGGATGCCGGTGTCGAAGTCGGTGTAGGCGAAGTTGATCGCCATCGTCACCATGACCTCGTCGATGGCTGCGGCGGTGGCTTCGTGGGGCGGGGCCGGGTCGGCCGGCGCGGGCACGAGCGGCGGGAACTCCTCGAACGCCATCCAGTGGGCGACGGCTTCGATGGCGGCGGGGTCGGTGCGCACGAGCTCGCTCGAAGCGATCACCGGCGTCACCGACGCCAGCACCGGCGCGTCCCACGCCGCCACGGGCGCGGTCTTCGGTTCGGTGAGGTTGCTCATGTCGCCTCGCTGCGGCGGTAGGTCTGGCCCAGCCCCTCCGGCGCCCGCAGGGTCTGGCGGGCGACCGCGAGCACGACGAGGGTCGTGAGCTGCGGGGCGAACGAGACCAGCTCGGACGGGACGGTGTCGGCGGTCAGGTACCAGGTGCCGAGGCCGACGGCCCCGACGGCGAGGGCGATGGCGGTGCCCTCACGACCGAGGCGCACCTCGCGGCCGGCGACGACGAGCAGCGCGACCGCACCGGCGAGGATGAGGGCGCGGATGCTGTCCTCCTGGCGGGTCCGCAGCGCGTCGGTGAACCCGAACAGCAGGCCGCCGAGCATCACGCCGCTCGGGCGCCAGTTGCCGAACACGACGGTCGCGAGCCCGATGAACCCGCGCCCGCCGACCTGGCCCTCCCGGTACACGGACGAGGCGACGACCACGAGGTAGGAGCCGCCGAGGCCGGCGAGGCCGCCGGAGGCGGCGAGCGCGGCGTAGCGCATCCGATTGGGCGACACGCCGAGGGCGTCGGCCGCACCCGGGTTCTCGCCCGCGGCCCGGACCCGCAGGCCGCCGCGGGTGCGCCACAGGATCCACCACGTGCCGGGGACGCAGGCCAGCGCCAGGATCGTGAACACCGAGACGTTGGTCGTCACCCCGAGGATGACGCCGGCGATGTCGGAGATCACGAAGATCCCCGCGTCGACCACCGGGTCCAACAGCGCGGCGATGCCCGGGACGGAGACGGTCGGCAGCTCGCCGAGCTGGGGCGACTGGGAGATGCTGCCGCCAGGCTCGTCGACGAAGGTCAGCGACGACAGGAACCGGACGACGCCGAGCGACGCCAGGTTGATGGCGAGACCGGAGATCGTCTGGTCGATGCCGAACGTGACGGTCAGCAGGGCGTGGAGCAGGCCGGCGAGGATGCCGCCGGCGAGCCCGCCGACGATGGCCCACCACGGGCCCCAGGCGACACCGGCCCACGCGCCGGTCCAGCTGCCGATGACCATCATCCCGTCGAGCCCGATGTTGAGGCTGCCGGAGCGCTCCGACCACAGGCCACCGAGGCCGGCGAGGAGGATGGGCATGGCGAAGCGCAGGGTGGCGCTGGCCGAGCCCTCCGACATCAGGTCGGGGGTGCCGGCGATCTCGCCGGCGATCGACAGGCCGATCGAGACCGCGAGGCCGAGCAGGGCCCACCGCAGCCAGCGGGGAGCGTCGCGCCACCAGCGCGGCGTGATCGACGAATCGGCCGCCTCGGGTTCGGGCTCGGGGCCGACCTCGGCCGTGCCCGCCCCCGCGGAGGGCTGGTCGTGGAGGCTCATGTGCCCACCAGCGCGCCCGGCGCCCCACTCGGTGTCGTGTCGTCGCCGGGGCCCTCCGCCTCCGAGGCACCGACGAGGCGCTGCTCACGGCGGGTGGAGATCCGGCGGATGACCTCGTAGGCGACGACGACGGCGACGAGGACCACACCCTGGACGATGGTCACGACCTCCTTCGGGACCCCGATCAGGTCGAGCGGCTGGGCGGAGCGTTCGAGCCACGCCCACGCGAAGGCCGCGAACGCCATGCCGATCGGGTTGTTGCGCCCGATCAGGGCGATGGACAGGCCCGTGTACCCGAGGCCGGCGGGGAACGACAGCGCGTAGCGATGGGTCGAGCCCAACAGCTCGGGCAGGCCGATCAGCCCGGCGAGGGCGCCGGAGAGGATCATCGTGACCAGCACCATGCGCTTCGAGTTCACGCCGCTCACCGCGGCGGCCCGCAGCGACATGCCGCTCGAGCGCAGGTCGAAGCCGAACCGGGTGCGGTTGAGCACGACCGCGAAGACGACGCCGAGGATGGCGGCGAACACGACGAACCCGTAGATCACGCCCTCGTCGGTGGTGAACCCGGGCATCCACCCGGACGTGGGGATCTCGGGGGTCTGGATGTTGTTCGAGCCCTCGATGTCCTCGCCGAAGCGGCCGGGGGCGAGGAGGTAGGCGACGATGCCGCTGGCCACCGCGTTGAGCATGATCGTGCTGATCACCTCGGAGACGCCGCGGCTCACCTTCAGGTAGCCGGCGATCCCAGCCCACGCCCCACCGACCATCACGGCGACCGCGATGATGAAGGTCACGTGGAGGACCGGCGGCAGGTCGACCGCGGCACCGGCCACCGCAGCGAAGAACACCGCCATTCGGTACTGGCCGTCGATGCCGATGTTGAACAGCAGCATCTTGAAGCCGATGGCGGCGCCGAGGCCGGCCAGGTAGTAGGTGACCGACTTGTTGAGCGTCGACACGAGGCTCGACGGCCGGGTGCCGTAGTCGACGACGGTGGACACGGCGTCGCCGAGGCTGGCGTCGTAGAAGGTGAACAGCCCGGCGACGACGACACCGGCGACGGCGAGACCGAACACCATGGCCAGGGCGAGCAGCCCGAGCCGTTGGAGCCGCAGGCGGAGCGCGGTGACCCGGGTGCTCATGGGCTCACCGCGCCGGTCATGGCCCGCCCGAGCTCCTCCATGCCGACCTCACCGGAGTCGTAGCGGGCCACGATCCGGCCGCGCAGCAGCACGACGATCCGGTCGGACAGCACGAGCAGCTCCTCCAGGTCGGCGGTGACGAGGAGGGTGGCGAGGCCGCCGTCGCGGGCGTCGGCCAGCTCCCGCCAGATCGTCCGCTGGGCGCCGATGTCGACGCCCCGGGTCGGGTGGGCGGCGATGAGGACCGACGGGTTGCCGGCCAGCTCGCGCCCGACGATGAACTTCTGCTGGTTGCCGCCGGAGAGCGCGGACGCGAAGACCTCGACCGACGGCGTCCGGACGTCGGCGCGCTCGACGACCTCGCGGGCCTCGCGCTGGGCCACCGAGCGGTGGAGCCACTGGCCGCTGGCGATCGGCGCGCTCGTCTGCTGGCCGAGGATGCGCGACTCCCACAGCGGGGCGTCGAGGAGGAGGCCCTCGCGGTGGCGGTCGGTGGGGATGACGCCGAGGCCGGCGATGCGGCGCGCCCGGGTCGACGCGTGGGTCGCGTCGGTGCCGTCCATGAGGAGCTGGCCGGAGGTGATGGCCCGGAGGCCGAGCACGGCGTCGATCAGCTCGTCCTGACCGTTGCCCTCGACGCCGGCGACACCGACGATCTCGCCGCGTCGCAGGTCGAGGTCGATGTCGGTGAGGCCGCCGTGGGTGGCGGTCGCCTCGACGCAGACCTGCTGGAGGTGGAGCGCGACGTCGGCCGACGGGTGGCCATGACGGGGTGGAACCTCGACGGGTTCGGCGCCGACCATCAGGCGGGCGAGCTCGGCGGCGGAGGTCTCGGCCGGGGTCGTGGTGGCCACGGTCATGCCCCGGCGCATGACGGTGATGTCGTCGGCCACCTCGAGCACCTCGTCGAGCTTGTGGGAGATGAACACGACGGCGAGGCCCGACGCGGCCATCGAGCGCAGGTGGGCGAGGAGATCGTGGGACTCCTGGGGGGTGAGGAGCGCGGTGGGCTCGTCGAGGACGAGGACCTCGGCGCCCCGGAACAGGGCCTTCACCAGCTCGATGCGCTGGCGCACGCCGACCCCGAGCTCGCCGACCCGGTCGTTCGGCCGCAGCGTGAAGCCGTGGCGATCGCAGAGGTCGGCCAGCTCCCGTTCGGCGCGGCGCAGGTCGAGGCGCCCGAAGCGGCTCGTGGGCTCCTCGCCCAGGATCACGTTCTCGAGGACCGTGAAGTTGTCCGCCAGCTTGACGTGCTGGTGGACCATGCCGATGCCCGCGGCGATGGCGGCGGACGGCGAGTCGAGCACCTTCCGCTCGCCGCGGACGGTGATCGTGCCCTCGTCGGGCTCGACGAGCCCGTAGAGAATCTTCATGAGCGTCGACTTGCCGGCCCCGTTCTCGCCGACGACGGCGTGGACGCGGCCGGTGTCGATGCGCAGGGAGACGTCGCGGTTGGCGACGACGCCCGGGTAGCGCTTCGTGATCCCCGCCAGCTCGACGATCGGCGGGGCCGGGCCCCGGTCGGCCGCAGCGGCCGACCGGGG
>JAXHUH010000204.1:0-4299 GCA_034211175.1 Actinomycetota bacterium | reverse complement strand
CGGCCACAACACCAACATGCTCAACCCCGACTTCGACAACGTCGGCATCGGCCTCGCCCGCATCAACGGCCGCCTCTACGCCGTCCAAGTCTTCGGCGACTACCTCCCCTGAACCACCCCAACCCCGGCGGGAACCACCCACGCCCACCCGCACCACCTGGCACCTGGCACCTGGCACCTGGCAAACAAACCGCCCACGGGGCGAAGGAAGCGACGACAACTCGGCCGACGGGCCGACGCAACCAACACCCCAACAGGACCGGAGCCCCCAAAGCTCCGGTCCTGCCGCGTCCGGGCCCGGCGTGCGGGGCCCGCCGCAGGCTCAGTCCGTGCGGCGGGCGCGGCTCGGCGCGACCCGGGGAGGCTCACCCGGCTGCTTGGGATAGACCGGCGGCCACGGCGCGTCGAGCAGCCCGGCGGCCGCATCCTGCGCCGCGAGCTCGAGCAACGGCTCGAGCGACTGGTCGGCCCCCTCGGCCCCGGCCCACGGGTCGCCGTCGCGCTCGAGCCGGGCCGGCACGGTGACGAGCGTGAGCTGCTCGGGGTCGATCTCGTCGAGCTCGTCCCACCGGAACGGCGTCGACACCTGGCCGGTCACCCGGGGCCGCACCGACCAGGCGCCGAACACGGTCTTGTGCGGCGCGTTCTGGTTGTAGTCGACGAAGACCCGGGCGCCGCGCTCCTCCTTCCACCACGCCGCGGTGATCAGGTCCGGGCGGCGTCGTTCGAGCTCGCGGGCGACCGCCACCGCGGCCGACCGAACCTCGGTCGAGGACCACCGGGGCGCGAGCGGGACGTACACGTGGATGCCGCGGCTCCCGGTCGTCTTCGGGTACCCGACGAGCCCGACCTCGTCGAGGAGGCGCTTCACCTCGGCCGCCGCCAGCCGGGCCTCGTCGAAGCCCACACCCGCATGCGGATCGAGGTCGAGCCGGAGCTCGTCGGCGTGGTCCGGATCGGTCCAGCGGTACGGCCACGGGTGGAAGCCGAGGCAGCCGAGGTTCACCGCCCACAGGACGTGGGCGAGGTCGACCGCGACCAGCGCGTTCGAGGTGGTGCCGTTCGGCGTCTCGACCACCGTCGTCGTCAGCCAGTCGGGGACGCCCTTCGGCACCCGCTTCTGGAAGAACGACTTGCCGCCGGCGCCGTCGGGGAACCGCTGGAGCAGCACCGGCCGCTCGCCCATGGCCCGCATGAGGGCGTCGCCCACGGCCAGGTAGTACTCGGCGAGCGCCAACTTGGTCTCGCCCCGCTTCGGGAAGAAGACCTTGTCCGGGCTCGTGAGCCGGACGCTGCGCCCGGCCACCTCCAGCGTCGTCTCCGTCCCGGTCGCCACACGCGGACGCTACCCCGCCGAGCCACGACCCCGCCCGGGCCGAACTGGCGTGGTTCTCTGTTCTCCGCGCCGTCGTTCTCCCACGCCGGTTCGATGCGGCGCGCCGGTTCGGGGCGGGCCTACGCTCGGGGTGAATGAGGATCGCCCTGGTGTCCGACATCCACGCGAACGGCATCGCCCTCGACGCCGTCCTCGACGACATCGCGAACGCCGGAGTCGACGAGATCGTGTGCCTCGGCGACGTCGCCACGCTCGGCCCGCAGCCGCAGCAGGCGTTGGAGACCCTGGCGGCGACCTCGGCCCGGTGCGTCGCCGGCAACCACGACGCGTACCTGCTCCATCCCGGCCTCGTCGAGAACTACACCGACGAGCCGCTCGTGATCGCCTCCGTCCTGTGGTGCCGGGAGCAGCTCGACCGCGACCACCTCGACATCGTGGCCGGGTTCGTTCCCGAGCTCGAGATCGACCTCGGCGGCGGTCTCACCCTGCTCGCCGTGCACGGGTCCCCGCGGTCGAACACCGACGACGTCCTGGCCACGACGCCGCCCGACGAGCTCGAGCGCATGCTCTGCGACCGCACCGACACCGCCCACGTGATCGCCTCGGGACACACCCACATCCAGATGCTGCGCCGGCACGGGGAGACGCTGCTCGTGAACCCGGGCAGCATCGGCATGCCGTTCGCCCACCACACCGGCGGCGGACCACCCGTGTTCCTGCGCCACGCCGAGTACGCCATCCTCGACGCGGCCGACGGGGCCGTCACGGTGAGCCTCCGCCGCCTCCCCTACGACACCGCGGCCGTGGCCGACGCCGCCGCCGCGAGCGGGCTCCCCATGCGCGACTACCTGGTGGCCCAGTTCGGCTGATCGGCCCCGGGCCGGATCCTGCGAAGATGTCGACATGGGGTTGTCGGGAACCGGGTCGATCCTGCGATCCATGACGTCCACCACGACCACCACCGGCAGCCACACCGCCGACCCGCGCACCGTCGACCTGGACCGGGCCGCCGAGTTCGTGTGGCGCGAGGCCCGCCTGCTCGATCGTCGGCGCTTCGGCCACACCTTCGTCGCACCCGATCCCGACGGCGTCGCCGCGGCCGTCCTCGCCTACCGCAACCCCGACGGCGGGTTCGGCCACCTCGAGCCCGACTGTCGCACCCCGCACAGCCAGCCGGAGGCGACGCGGTTCGCGCTGGCGACCCTGGCCGAGGTCGACCGGCTCGACGACGAGATCGCCGCCCCGACCGTGGCGTGGCTCGAGACCGTGAGCACGCCCGCGGGCGCACTGCCGTTCTGCCTGCCGAGCGTCGAGGGCTTCCCCCGTGCCCCGTGGTGGCAGCCGGGTGACGGCGCGGCCAACCTGAACCCGACCGCCGCGCTGGTCGGCCTGTTGCGCACCGCCGGCGCCGACTCGTCGTGGGTTCGTCGGGCGGAGCGGTGGTGCTTCGACGAGGTCGACCGCCGGATCGCGGCCGGGACCGCCCCCGACCAGTACGAGGTCGCCTGCCTCGGCGCGCTCGTCGCCCACGCGACCGACACCGACCGGGCGGAGACGGCGTCGCGCTGGGTCGTCGACCACCTGGGCGGGGGCGGCGTCGTTCCCCTCGACGAACCGGAGGTCGAGGGCGAGGCCGACGTGCACACCCCGATCGAGGTGGCACCGACGCCGGGACACGTGTGGCGGGCCGCGTTCGACGACGCCACCATCGAGCGCTCCCTCGACCACCTGGTCGCATCGCAGGCCGACGACGGCGGTTGGCCGATCGGTTGGCGCCCGCCGAGCGACGCCGCGGTGCTCGAGTGGCGCGGCGCCCGCACCGTCGACGCGCTGCGCGTCCTCGCCGCCAACGGGAGGCTCCGCTCGTGATCGAGCGCAGCGCACCGGCGCGGTGACCGGACGAGCGTGAACCGCACCGACCGGCTCTACGCCATCGTCGAGGAGCTGCGGGCGCGGGCGCCCCGGGCCATGTCCCGCGAGCGCCTCGCCGGGCGGTTCGAGGTGAGCGGACGGACGATCGAGCGGGACATCAGCGCGCTGCAGCAGGCCGGCGTGCCGATCTACTCGACCCGGGGCCCCGGCGGCGGCTACGCCATCGACGCCCGCACGACGCTGCCGCCGCTCAACCTGACCGCCCGCGAGGCGGTCGCGGTCGCGGTGGCGCTCGCCGCCGCGGGGACGATGCCGTTCGCGACGGACGCCGCCACCGCGGCAGCGAAGGTCGGCGCCGTCCTCGCCGCCGACGGGGTGCGCGGCATCGACGAGCTCGCGTCCCGGTTCCGCGTCACCCGCCGGGCCGGCGAGCCCGGGCCGCTGCTGCGGGCCGTGGAGGAGGCGGTCGCCACTCGTGCCGTCGTCGAGCTCGACTACGTCGACGGCGACGACCGGACCACGACCCGGGCGGTCGAGTGTCACGGCATCTACGGCGCGGGCTCCCACTGGTACGTGATCGGGTGGTGCCGCCTGCGCGGCGACGGGCGGCTGTTCCGCCTCGACCGGATCGCGGCGCTGCGGCCGACCGACGAACGTGCGCCCGAGCGCGACGTCGACGCCGTGCTCGGCTGGGTGCCCGACGAGGTCGACCGCCCGTCGCTCACACCGGGCGAGGCCGCCTCCGACGACGTCGTCGACGACAACCGGGACGTGTCACGGCGCGGCGCAGCGGGTACCGGTCCCTGACGACCGCCGTCCGCGGCCCATGGCCGCGACCCACTGCGCAGCGAGGAAGGCCGACAGCCGTGACCGTCTACCCCGATGGGGACACCTGGTGGAAGAACGCCGTCGTCTACTGCCTCGACGTCGAGACCTTCCTCGATGCCAACGGCGACGGCATCGGCGACTTCGCCGGCCTCGCCCAGCGCATCGACTACCTGGCCAGCCTCGGCGTCACCTGCCTGTGGCTGATGCCGTTCTACCCGACCCCCAACCGGGACGACGGCTACGACGTGGTCGACCACTACGGG
>JAXHUH010000203.1:0-23881 GCA_034211175.1 Actinomycetota bacterium | reverse complement strand
CCCGCCTTGTGCGCCTCGTGGGTGCTCAAGCGGCCCGGACCGCGGCGTCTCGGGCCGGTCGGCGGGTCGTTCGGGGTGGTCGGGCCGGGCCCATTCGGATCCCCTCGTCGTGGTCGGCGTGGGTGTCGCGGTCACCCGCTCACCGGGACCCTATCGCCGATGGTCCGCCGGGTACGCCGAGCGGCTCGGAGGGCCGAGAACCGCGTACCGGTGGAAGGGTCGAAGGTCCTGTCGGGCGACGAAGTTCGGCCGTGGTTTCGGGCTGTGACCTTTCTTACAGTCGGCCTCGTACGGGGAGGCAAGATGCGGAGCCACACGTCATATCGTCGGCGTGCGACGGATCCCGAGATGCTGCAACTCGTCCGGCTCGTGATGCCGGACGACTGGGAGGTCGACGAGGCCGCCGACCAGCTGCTCGAAGGGGTCGACGACCCACAGGTGCTCCGACAGCTGTGCGCGCGGGTGCAACGGGCCCAGGCCGACCGGCCGTCGCGCGTCGGTGTGCGGGCCTCGCTCACGCTGCAGGAGGCCATGCGGCGCCTGGGCAACGGCGCATGCCGGACGTGGACGTTCGACGCCTCGCTGGCGGTCTGACGGCACCTCGCCCGTCCGACGGTCCAGCGGTCGGCACGGCCTCATCGATCGTGGGAGGGGGTTTCCGGTGGGGCCCGGCCCGGTGAGGGCCGGGCCCCACCGTCCTCATGTCGGCGCATCGTGGCGCTGGGCGCGACCCGGGTCGCCGGACCGGAGGGCGTGGTCGTTCGTCGCGGTGACCCGGAAGACCGGGTGGCGCGTCGCCTCGCGCCGGAACGCGGCGACGTCGGCGTGCCCGTCGGTGTCGAACGCCGGGCGGATGAACGGGACCGCCCGGTAGGAGCGGCGAAACGCGGCGATCACCGGCGCCGCCGTGTCGGCGCCGACCTCGACGAGCGTCACCGGTTCCGGACGTCGGAGCCGGACCAGGTGGCCGACGGGGTCGGCCCTCACGTTGTGGACCCAGTGCACGTCACCGAACGGGGACACGATCCAACGGTCACCGCCGTGACGGGTGAGCGCGACCGGTGTGGACCGCCGCTCGCCGCTGCGGCGCCCCGTGGTCTCGAGCAGCCGCAGCGGGCCCATCGGCAGACCGAACCGGAGGAGCGCGGCGACCACCCGGGTGGCGCGGAACATCGCAGGGGAGGTGCCCGGGTTCCTCATCGCGCCGAACCGACCACGTCGGCCCCGGCCTCCGCGCCGACGGCGACGCGGCGCGACGCCCGGGCCAGCATCCGGCTGTTCACGCGGATCGACACGCTCCTCGGCGTGAGGCGGGTCGCGGTCCGCATCATCCGGCCGCTCACGTGGGTGGCCCGACCCTTCCGCAGCGCCCGCAGGGTCTCGTCGACGCACGCCTCGACCGGTTGGGGACGTACCGGCATCGACGCCCGGTCGATGCCGAAGCGGTCGATGATCGGCGTCTCCACCGAGCCCGGGAGCAGCACGGTGACGTCGACACCGCGGGGCCGCAGCTCGTGGTGGAGCCCCTCGCCGAGGTTGAGCACGTAGGCCTTCGTCGCGCTCTCGTTGACCATGTACGGCAGGCCGTGGAGCGCGCCGCCCGCGGACACGAGGACCATCCCACCCCGGCCGCGCTCGGCGAGGCGGCGGCCGAAGTGGTGGGCGAGGTCGAGGTGGGCGCCGACGTTGAGCCGCACGATCCGGTGGAGGTCGTCGCGCTCGTTCGACACGAACGTGCTCGGCGGGATCCCGGTGCCGGCGTTCGACACGACGGACCCGACGTCGAGGTCGTCGGTCGCGGCGACGAGCCGCGCCGGGCCGTCGGGCTCGGACAGGTCGACGGTGACGACTCGGTGGGCGACGCCGTGGGTGGCCGACAGGTGCTCCCCGAGCTCGTGGAGCAGGTCGGTGCGGCGGGCGGCGAGCACCACGTCGAGGCCCTCCGCGGCCAGCCGTTCGGCGAAGCCCCTGCCGATGCCCGACGACGCGCCGGTCACCACGGCCCACGGCCCGTAGCGCTCCGGGTCGAACCTGCGCCGACCCCGCCGCCCGGTCGGCGCTGTCGGTCGCTTCGGCCGGTCCGATTGCACTCGTGTTTGGATCATGATCTAGACGATAGTCCAAAGTGAGGTGCAAACGCGCGTCGAATAGGTTGGGGCGGGTGAAGACACCTCCGGACGAACTGGCAGCGAAGCTGATCGGCGCCAGCGGGCGGATCCTGTCGCTCGACGGGGAGGTCAAGCTCGACGAGGTCGCGACGTCGATCGGGGTGGCCCGGGCGACGCTCTACTACTACTTCTCCGGCCGCGACGACCTCGTCGGCTTCCTCCTCGCCCACCACCTCCGCGCCGGCGGCGAGGTGCTGGCCGCGGCGCTGGCCGATGGCGTCGATCTCGACCCGGCCGATCGTCTGCGGGCGGTCGTCGAATCGCTGGCCGCCTTCCTCGCCGCCCATCCGGGGGTGTGCGCCGGGCTCCTCGGGGCCATGGGCGCCGGCGGTCGGATGGCCGAGGTCATGGCCGCGAACGATCGGGCGATCGGGGCCCCGCTGCGGGAGCTCCTCGTCGAAGGCCGGGCGCTCGGAGCCTTCTCGTTCGACGACACCGCCGACGCCGCCAACGCCCTCATGGGCGCCATGGTCATCGCGGTCCTCGCCCGTGCCGCCGCGGCCCGTCCGCTCGACGATCCCGCGTTTCCCCGCTCTCTCGCCGACCAGCTCACCCGCAGCGTCGCCGTGTCGGAGAGGTCCTGACGCGCCGACCGTGCTGCTCGTTGCTCGTCCTCGACGCCGGCGCGCTCATCGGCCTCGATCGAGGCGACCGCCGAACGGTCGGGCTCGTCGAGCTCGGACGGAGGGCGGGCGCCGACCTCGTCACGACGTCGGTGGCCGTCGGTCAGGCGTGGCGCGACGGTGCTCGTCAGGCCCGCCTCGCCCGTTCGCTCCCGATGATCGATGTGCGCCCGGTCGTCGGGCGACCAGGTCCTCACGAGCGAACCGGGCGATCTCGAGGTGCTGGTCGAGGCGCGTGGTCTGCGGGTGACGGTGGTCGCGGTCTGAGCTGTCGCGGCGAATCGGGTCAGGTTCGGCGGGCGAACAGGATGCGGGCCGCCAGCATCGAGGCGGCCAGGAGCCCGGCGCACCAGGCCAGGGCGAGCGCCGGTTCGTTGCCCGTCGGCGTGCCGAGGAGGGCACCGCGGACCGTCTCGATCACCGGGGTGACCGGCTGGTTCGTGGCGAACCCCTGGAGCCAGCCGGGCATCGTCTCGATGGGGACGAACGCGCTCGACGGGTACGGCAGGAACAGCAGTGCGAACGTGTAGCCGCCGGCCGCCTCGGGTGAGCCCGCCGCGAGGCCGATCACGGCCGCGACCCACGACAGCGCCAGCGTGAACGCGGCCAGCGTGGCGAGGGCCGCGACCCAGCCGCCGACGCCGGGATCGGGGCGGAACCCGATCGTGCACGCAACGACGAGGACCAACGCCGTCGACAGCGCGTTGCGGGCAACGCTGGCATGGACGTGGCCGGCCAGGAACGACGCGCCGTTCACGTCGAGCGCCCGGAACCGGTCGATCGCCCCGCTCGTCATGTCGTGGCTCACGCTGGCCGCGGTCGACGCCGAACCGAAGCCGATGCACAGGAGCAGGACGCCCGGCACGACGTAGGTCACGTAGTCGACGCCGGTCTCGATCGCGCCACCGAACAGGTAGACGAACACCAGCATCAGCAGAACCGGCAGCACGAGGGCGGTCACCAGGGTCTCGGGGCTGCGCATCGACAGGCGCAGGCAGCGTGCCGTCATCGTCACGACGTGGCCCACGGTGGTCGGCGCCGGGTGAGCCGCGGCGAGCGCGTCCGGTCGGCCCCCGAGGGTGAGGGTCTCAGGCATGGGCGGGCGCTCCCTCGGCGTCGGTGCTGCTCGGGTCGGTGGCGGTCTGGTCGGGCATCGGTCGGCCGGTGAGGGCGAGGAACGCGTCCTCGAGCGTCGTCCGCTGGACGTCGAACGCGGTGACGGCGTCGCGGCCGGGGTCGACCTCGTCGAGCAGCGCCCGGACCTGCGCGGCGGAGCCGTCGGTCGCGAGCGCCAGCGACGCCGACCGCTGGTCCGCGTGGATGACGCGGGCGCCGAGCGTGCGCTCCGCGGTCTCGAACGCCCGCCGGTCGGTGAAGCGCAGCTCGAGGCGCTGCTCGGCCACCGTGCGCACGAGCTGCTCGGCCGTGCCCTCGACGACGACCCGGCCCCGGTCGATGATCGTGACCCGGTCGGCGAGCCGGTCGGCCTCCTCGAGGTACTGGGTGGTGAGCACGACGGTGGCGCCCGCGGCGGCCCGCTCGGTCACGATGTCCCACATGGCGTGGCGGCTGGTGAGGTCCAGCCCGGTGGTCGGCTCGTCGAGGAACAGGACCTCGACGTCGCCGATCAGGCCGGCGGCCAGATCGAGGCGGCGGCGCATGCCGCCCGAGAAGGTGCCCGCCCGGCGGCCGGCAGCTCCGGCGAGGTCGAAGCGCTCGAGCAGCTCGCCGGCGACGCGGCTCGCCGCTCGGCGGCCCAGGCCGCGGAGCCGGCCGACGAGCTCGAGGTTCTCCCGACCGGTGAGCAGCTCGTCGACGGCGGTGAACTGGCCGGTGAGGCTGATGCGGCGCCGCACCTCGCGGCGGTCACGCTCGACATCGCAGCCGGCCACCCGGGCGGTCCCGCCATCGGCGCGGGTGAGGGTGGCGAGGATCCGGACGGTCGTGGTCTTGCCGGCGCCGTTGGGGCCGAGCAGCGCGACGACGCTGCCCCGTTCGGCCCGCACGTCGACGCCGTCGAGCACGGGCGTCGACCCGTAGCGCTTGGTGAGGCCGACGGCCTCGACGGTGAGTTGCTCGTGCATCCGGAGCTGTCTCCTCGGTCGCCGTCGCCGGCTGTCCGCTGTTTCTGCGTATGTTCTACGCAGTGCGTAAGGTATACGCA
This sequence comes from Actinomycetota bacterium, assembly GCA_034211175.1. Taxonomy (GTDB): domain Bacteria; phylum Actinomycetota; class Acidimicrobiia; order Acidimicrobiales; family CAIXPF01; genus JAXHUH01. The sequence continues at coordinate 18,926 of JAXHUH010000203.1, read as the reverse complement.
GAACGGTCGAGCGCTGTCAACGCTCGGCGGTGACGGGAGCCGTCGAACGCGAGAGGATGCCGACCCGGTGCCCGGTTCCGGACCCCTCAGACGACCACCGGTGGTCCTCCGAGGGGTCCAGAACGGGATCGGGTGGGTGGGCTGGGATGGATGTGAGGGTGGGCGAGGAGAATCGGGCGCGCATGGGTGACGGCGACAGGCAGCACGGCGGCGCGGTGATGCCGGCGAGCCTCGCCGCGGCGTGGGGTCTCGCTGACCGGCCCGCCAAGGGCCCGCGCCCCGGGCTCAGCCTCACCGCCATCGTCGACGCCGCCATCTCGGTGGCCGCCTCCGACGGGCTCGCCGCGGTGTCGATGGGCCGGGTCGCCAAGGAGCTGGGTGCGGCGCCGATGTCGCTCTACCGCCACGTCGACTCCAAGGCCGCGCTGCTCGACCTGATGGTCGACCGTGCCTACGGCGAACCGCCCGCGCCCTCGACCCCGGAAGAGGGCTGGCGGGCCGGGCTCGACCGCTGGGCCCGCACGGCCATGGGGGTACTCGCCGCCAACCCGTGGGTCGTGCAGGTGCCGATCACCGGGCCGCCGGTGACGCCGAACCAGGTGGCGTGGATGGAGAGCGCGCTGGCGAGCATGGCCGGGGCCCGGCTCGCGGAGGGCGAGAAGGTCTCGGTGCTGCTGCTCCTGTCCGGCTTCGTCCGCAACGAGATCGCGTTGGCACTGTCGATCGGGGCGCCGCCCGAGGGTGCACCCGGTTACGGCGTGACGCTGGCGGCGCTGACCGACCGGGACCGGTTCCCGGCGCTCCACGCGGTCATCGACGCCGGGGTGTTCGACGACGGCGGTGATCCCGAGGCGCAGGGACCGGGCGACCCCGACGTGGACTTCGGCTTCGGGCTCGACCGCATCCTCGACGGCATCGCCGCCCTGGAGCAGAGGAGGACGCCGTGACCACGATGGCCGACCACGTGTGCGACCTGCTGGGCCCGCCGGCCCGGGCGAAGGCGATGTTCGGGGGCTGGGGGATCTACGCGGGCGCCGAGATCATCGCCATCGTCCACGACGAGACGCTCTACGCCAAGGTGCCCGACGAGGACGAGCGTGCCCGGTTCGAGGCGGAGGGCGGCGTGCCGTTCCAACCGCGCCCGAACCAGACCATGCGCTCCTACTGGAGCGTCCCGACCGACGCCCTCGACCACCGCGACGCCCTCGCCGCCTGGTTGCCGCTGCTCGACGGCTGAACCCGGTCAGCGCGCCTCGTCGGTCGCCACCAGCTCGCCCGCGGCGTCGTAGGCCCGCAGCTCGTTGCGGCAGAGGACGTGCGGTTCGCACCAGTCCACCGGGATGGCCGCCACCCCGTCGACGGGTCGGACCCACCGCCGGGTGCCCTCGCGCTCCAGCACGACGATGGCGGCCTCGTCGGGCAGTCCGGGCCACACGGCAGCCGTCGGGAGGCCCCACTGCTCGCCGGGCACGGGGCGCGTGAACGAGACGGAGCTCCCGGTGGGGCCGCATCCGCCACCGGCGCCGTCGGCTCCCTCGATGCACAGATGGTCGGTGCCCTCGTCGACGAATCGGCCGACCACGAACGGGTCGAGGTTCGGGCCCTCGAACCCTGCGAACCAGTCGGCGAAGCTCTCGTCGAGCCGCCACGAGTCGAACCTCAACATCGGTTGCGGCCGGAGGTCGACCTCGGCGGCCGGGTCGAGCCCGAGCGCCGCGGCAGGGTCGTCGGCCGCCCACTCGTGCTCGCCCTGCGGGTTCCCGCCGAGGTCGAGTGCCAGCAGCCGGTGGGGGCACCACGGCCCGTCGCACCAGTCCGCCGGGAACGCAACCACACCGTCGACCGGCTGCTGCCAGCGTGTGCGGCCATCGGCCTCGAGGAGGACGACGGCCGCGGTGTCCGGCACCTCCCACCACACCAGGACATCGGGGCCCGATGTATGGGCGAGGACCGCCTCGTCGTCGCCGCAGCTGACGATCGTCCCGCGCGTGCCGCTGGTGCAGCGAGAGCGGGCCGCCTCGTCGACCCGCTCCCGGACCTCGGTCTCGGTGACGTGCTCTCGTTCTCGCAGCTGCGTCCCGCGCCGGGCCAGGCCGACCTCGGAGTAGGTCCCGACCAGGAGTGGTGACTCCGCCCCGTCGACGTGCAGCTCGGCCGACCAGGCGAACTCGACCGGAAGCTCGACCGACGGCGCCTCGGAGGTCAGGTCGACCTCGTCCGCCGGGTCCAGTCCGAGGACGGCCGCCGGGTCCTCGGCGGTCTCCCGTCCTTGCCAGGCCAACCGTTCCCCGTCGGCGCCGTAGGCGGTGAACAGGTAGGTGCACGTCTCGTTGTCGCACCAGTCGGCCGGGAACGCCGCGGTGCCGCCGATCGGCTCCTGCCACCAGGTCCGCTCGGCGGCCTCGAGCACGACGGCGGCCGCGCCGTCGGGTACGTCCCACCAGATGAGGGCATCGGCCCGGTGGACGTCCAGCACGCCGAGCTGGTCGACGGGGAAGATGCCGCAGCCCGCCCGGCCGCTCTCGTGACCGGCGCAGCGGGCGTTCGGGTCCATGCCCGTGGCGACGCCCGTCTCGGAGGGCGCCCCGATCAGGACCGCTCCTTCCAGGCCCTCAACCCGGAGCTCGGCGGACCAGTCGATGGCGTCGTCGGCGGGCCCCTCGGGGAACGACCCGGGCGGATCCGAGGAGATCTCGACCTGGTCGGCCGGGTCGAGACCGAGGAGGTCCGCCAGCTCGCCGGAGGTGACCGACTCGTCGGCGACGGCGGACGGGTCGGCGGCACGGCCCTGGCGGAGGACGGCGAACGCGCCGACCGCCAGCAGCACGAGCGCGACCGCCGCGGACCGGGCGGCGACCCGGTGGCGGTGGCGGCGGCGGACGCCGTCGGGGTGGGGGACGGGGAGGTCGTCGAGCTCGTCGCGCAGGGTCGCGCCGCTGCGGTCGAGGCGGTCGTCGATGGTGGTCATCGTCGGTCCTCCAGGCGCTCGGCGAGGGTCTGCTTCGCCCGGGCGAGGTGGGTCTTCAAGGTGTTCTCGGACACGCAGAGCGCGGCGGCCACCTCGGCCACCGATGCCCCGTCCACGTAGCGCAGGGCCAGCGCCTGGGCCTGGCGGCGGGGGAGGCGGCGGACCTCGGCCCACAGCTCGTCGTCGCCGGTCGGCAGCTCGGGTGCGGGGTCGTCCCGCCGGAGCCGGAGGCGGACCAGCGCCCTGGCCTCGCTGGTGCGGCGTCGCACCGTCGACGTGGCCCGGTTGGCCACCACCCGGCGCACCCAGGCGGCGGGGTCGGCGATCTCGGTCCAGCGGCGGTAGGTGACGAGGAACGCCTCCTGGGCCAGCTCCTCGGCCACGCCTCGGCGCCCGCACAGCACGTAGGCCAGGCCGACGACGCGGGCGTGCTCGCGTCGGTAGAAGTCGTCGAAGTCCGCCGGCGCGACGACCACCACCTCCGCCTCGTCGGGAGGGGCCGCCGTCGGCTCGGCCTCGGGGTCGGCTGATCGGGTCATCACGGGGTAGGTCGCACGAACCCGGCGGATCGGGTGACACGGACGCGCATTTTCTCTCCCTGGTACCGGCGGGGCCGGTGACTACGCTCGCAGCGTTCGGGGAGGGGAGGAGCGGCGGTCGTGATCACCGTGGAGGTGCTGGGACCGCTCCGGGTGGTCGACGCCACGGGTGGCGACGTCACGCCACGCGGCGCGCTGCAGTGCCGGCTGCTCGCCGCCCTGGTGCTGCGGCGGGGGCGGGTCGTGACCGCCGACCAGCTCGTCGACGATCTGTGGCCCGATGGCATCGGCGGCACGGCGGGGGCGCTGCACAACCACGTCTCCCGCCTCCGCAGCCACGTGCCCGCGGCCAGGATCGAGCGCCGGGGCCAGGGGTATGCGCTGGTGCTCGACGACGAGACGGTGGACGCGCACCGCTTCGAGCGTGGCGTCTCGGACGCGGCAGCGGCCCGCCCCACCGACCCCGCCCGCGCCCTCGCCGTGCTCGACGACGCGCTCGCCACCTGGCGCGGCGACCCCTACGCCGACCTGGTCGAGGTCGACGACGGGCGGATCGAGATCGAACGGCTCGTCGAGATCCGGGCCCGGGCGATCGAGGAGCGCTTCGCCGCCCTCCTCGATCTCGGGCGGGTCGAAGAGGCAACGGCCGACCTCGAGGCGTTCGTCGCCCGGGAGCCGCTGCGGGAACGCCCCCGGGACCTGCTCATGACGGCGTTGGCCGCGGTCGGCCGACGCGCCGAGGCGCTGCGGGTCTACGACGCCTACCGCAAGGTGCTGGCCGGCGAGCTCGGCGTCGACCCGTCGCCGGCGTTGCGCGATCGCCACGAGGCGCTGCTCGCCGCGGACCGCGAGGTCGACGATCCCGCGCCCGTGCCGCCCACGCGCGCCGGCCCGCTCGCCCGCCACGCGCTCCCGCCGCGCTCGGTGTCGTCGCTCGTCGGTCGCGAGCAGCTGTTGGATCGAGTGGCGGCGGACCTGGGCCGTCGGCGGATCGTCACGCTCGTCGGGCCGGGTGGCGTCGGCAAGACCCGCCTCGCGACCGAGCTCGGTCACCGCCTCGCCGGGCGCTTCGCCGACGGCGTCCGCTTCTGCGACCTGACGGCCGCCTCGGACGAGGACGTCGTCGCGACGCTGGCCGCCGTCGTCGGGGTCGAGCAGCGGGTCGGCGTCGACCTCCTCGACCGGGTCGGTGAGGTGCTCCGCCACGACGACGGCCTCGTCGTGCTGGACAACTGCGAGCACGTGCTGGAACGGGCCGCCACCGTCGCCGAGCACCTGGTCGGCACGACCGAGGGGCTGGTCGTGCTGGCCACCAGCCGGGAGCGCCTGGCCGTCGACGGCGAGCAGCTCTGTCCGGTGGACCCGCTGGACGCGACCGGTGGCGCGAGCCCGGCGGTCGAGCTGTTCGTGGACCGCGCCCGCGCCGTCGACCCCGACTTCGAGCTCGACTCGGCGACGACGGCAACGGTCGAGGCGCTGTGTCGTCGCCTCGACGGCCTGCCGCTCGCCATCGAGCTGGCCGCCACCCGGCTGCGGTCCCTGACCCTCGACGAGGTGGCGCACGGGCTCGGGGAGTCGTCGGCCGTGCTGCGGGGCGGTCGGCGCACGATCGCCCGGCACCGCTCCCTGGAAGCCGCGCTCCGCTGGTCCTACGACCTGCTCGACGAGGACGAGCGGCGCGCGCTGGGCGCCGCCGCGGTGTTCGCGTCACCGTTCGACGCCGCGGACGTGGCCGCGGTCCTGGCCATCGACGTCGCCGCGGCACGCGAGCTGCTGGCCACGCTCGTCGAGCGGTCGTTGGTCCGCCGGGCCGACGGCCGCTTCGCCCTGCTGGAGACGGTCCGCCAGTTCACCCGGGAGCAGCACGACGAGGCGTCCACGGCGGACGCCGCACGACGACACCTCGCCCGGATCGTGGAGCGGGCCGAGGCCGCACGGGTCGCCCTCCACACGGCGGAGGACGCGGCACCGCTCGACGAGGTCCGCCGGCTCGTTCCCGACCTCCGCCAGGCGCTGGGGGTGGCGTTGGCGGAGCGGGACGCCGACGCCGCGCTGCGCCTCGTCCTGGCGGTGCGCGATCCGGCGTTCAGCGCCATGCTGCCCGAGCTGATGCTCTGGGGAGAGGCGGCCGCCGCGCTCGGCGCGGACGCCGGGCACCCGTTGGCGGCCGAAGGGTACGGGGTCGCGGCGCTCGGCGCCTGGAAGATCGGCGACCTCGATCGGATGCGGCCGCTCGTGGTCGCGGCGCTCGACGCGGGCGGCGACGTCGACCGGTACGAGGTCGTCGGCGCCTTGGCTCTGGAGGACCTGGCCATGGGCAGGATGGCCGACGCCGTGTGCCACTTCCGCCGGGCGTTGGCGACGCCCGAGGCCACCGGTGAGCCGGTCCGGCTCGCGGAGAACGGTGCGGCGCTCGCCGTCTCCGCGGCCTACGCCCACGACCCGGCGGCCGACGACATCGTTCGCTGGTTGCTCGACGACGTCGAGCCGACCGGTGGGGCGGTGGTCTCGGCGTGGTGCTGGTACGCGGCGGGTGAGTGCCTGCTCGGCACCGACCCGGCGGGTGCCCGCTCGTGGCTCGAGCGGGCCGTCGGCGCGTCCCGGGTGGGTGGTGCGTCGTTCGTGGAGGGTGTCGCCGGCGCGTCCCTGGCGTCGCTCGACGTGCGGGAGGGGCGCACGACGGCGGCTGTCGCGGCCTACGAGTGGCTGTTGCCGCTCTGGCTGCGGGCCGGGGTGCGCTCGCCGTTCTGGACGATGCTGCGCACCGTGACCGAGTTGGCCTGCTGCGAGGGCCTCGACGAGTCGGCCGCCCGGCTCCTCGGCGCGGTCACCGCACCCGACGCCGGCCACGAGGTGGTCGGCGACGACGAGGAACTGCTGCGGTCACTGCGGGCCACGCTCGACGATCGGCTCGGCGCCGAACGTGCCGCGGCCCTCGTCGAGGAGGGCCGCGGCCTCGGCGACGCCGCGGCCGCCGCCGAGGCGACGGCCGCACTGGCGCGCATCCGCTGAACACCCCACCCCGGCACCTCCCCTCCACGACAGCCCGGGCGGGGCCGGGTCACCAGCGGGGGCCGGTGGGGTCGAGGCCGAGGACGGCCTTGGCCACACCTTCGTGGGTGAGGGCGTCGTTGCCGGGGTGGAACCCGCCGCAGCGCACGTCGCGGTAGAGGCGCTCCAGCTCGCCGCCCCGCATCATCCCGCCGCCACCGGTGACGTCGAGGGCGATGTCGACGACCCGCTTGGCCGCCTCGACCGCCCGCCACTTGGCGGAGAGGATCTTGGCGCCCCAGAGCAGGCCGTGGTCGACGGCGTTCGCCCAGTCGTCCACGAGCCGGTCGACGGTGGCCGACGCGGCGTCGAGCTCGAGGTACATCTCGGCGATCTGGTGCTGGACCATCGGGTTGTGGGCGTAGGTGCCGCCGGGGATGGCGACCGACGTCTTCGTGGTCGCCGACTGGACGGCCAGCTCGTGGGCACGCTCGGCGATGCCGAGGTACACGTTGCTGAGCAGCGGCAGCGCCCAGATGTTCATCGCCACCATGAACAGGTCGTCCTCGGCACCGGCGGCGGTGATCCGACCGATCCGCTCGTCGGGCACGAACACGTCGTCGAGGATCGTCTCGTAGCTCTGCGACGCCCGCATGCCGAGGGTGTCCCAGCGGGGCACGACGGTGACGCCTTCGGCGTCGCGGGCGACGAAGCCGTGGACGATGACCGGGTTGTCGGGGTCGGAGGCGTCGAGGGCGTGGGCGCCGAGGAACGACCACACGGGCCCGTTCGAGCCGAACAGCTTGTGGCCGTTGAACCGGTAGCCGCCGTCGACCCGGTGGGCCGACGCGGTCGACATGACGACCGGGGCGTCGTTGCCGACCTCGGCGTGGCCGGCGGCGAAGATGTCGCCCGCCGCGGCCCGCTCGAGGATCCATCGGCACGACTGGTCGCCGAAGCGCTCCAGCTCGACGGCGATGCCGACCCAGTAGAAGTGCATCGTGAGCCCGAGCGCGGTCGCCGGGGCGAAGTGGGCCAGGTGGCGCTGCGCCCGGGCGAGCGTCGCCAGGTCGCACCCGCCGCCGCCGAGGTCGGCCGGCACCGGGGCCGCGGGGTAGCCGACGCGGCGCAACACGTCGAGGTCGGTGTGGAAGTACTCGTTGCGGTCGTCCGCGACGCGGGCCCGGTCGCGGAAGGCGGCCAGCGTGGTGTCGTCGGGCAGCAGCCCGGTCGTGGTGGCGTCCGCCGGGATGGGGGTCTCGAGGGTGGTCACCGTCAGCTCCGTTCGTTCGTCGGTTGATCGGTGCCAGCGAACGCGAGCCCGCTCTCATCCGGCTCCCACGGGCTCCCGGCGACTCACATCCGGGCCGGCGGGAGCACCCTCACGACGGCTCGTTGGAGCGGAACCTGCGATTCAGCGCACATCGGCGCGCCAGACCGGGTAGCGTGACGGGTGACGGGCTCGGCCAGAACGGCGAGCCCCGCCGGAAGAGAAGAGAAGCAGTTGAGCACAGGTACCGTGAAGTTCTTCAACGCCGAGAAGGGCTTCGGTTTCATCTCGCAGGAGCAGGGCGAAGACGTCTTCGTCCACTACTCCCAGATCGTCGGTTCGGGCTACAAGAGCCTGGACGAGGGCCAGAAGGTCGAGTTCGACATCGGCCAGGGCCGCAAGGGTGACGAGGCGCAGAACGTCCGGGTCATCTGACTCCCGGGGTCGTACGGCCCCGCATCGAGATCGCTGAGACGAGCCGCCGGCCTCCGGGCCGGCGGCTCGTTCGCGCTCATAGCCTCCCCGCTGCTCAGCTGAGGGTGCGGATCGGGCGGACCGGGACGGCCGGCTTCACCTCCTGGCGGATCGAGCCGAGACCCTCGACCTCGAGGCGGACGACGTCGCCCGGCTGCAGCCAGCCCCGGAACTTGTCGGGCCCGTCGGACGCGAAGTGCTCCATCAGGCAGCCGGTCGGCACGGTGCCCGAGCAGATGACGTCGCCCGGCACCAGCTCGCACCCCCGGGAGGCGTAGGCGACGATGTCGCCCCAGTGCCAGTCCATCTGGTCCATCGAGCCCTCGGAGACGAGCTCGTCGTTGACGTAGCCCCGCATGCCGAGTGCGTACGACCCGCCGCTGCGGTGCGGCGCCAGCTCGTCGACGGTGACGAGCGCAGGGCCGAGCGTGTTGGCGCCGTCCTTGCCCTTCGCCGGCCCGAGGTTGAGCCCCATCTCGGCGAGCTGCAGGTCGCGGGCGCTCCAGTCGCAGAACAGCATGAACCCGACGATGTGCGACGCGGCGTCCTCCGGGGCGAGGTCGGAACCCCCACGGCCGATGACCGCGGCGACCTCGAGCTCGTAGTCGAACTGCTCGCAGCCCGGCGAGATCCGCACCGGGTCGTGGGGCCCGACGACCGAGCTGACCGACGAGAAGTAGAACCCCGGGATCTTCTCCCACAGCGGGTTCATCTCCATGCCGACGCCGCGGGCGATCGTGCGCATGTGCTCGAGGAAGCACAGGAAGTCGCGGATCGACGGCGGCCGCAGGGGCGGGGCCAGGTCGGCGCCGTCGAGGGCCACGATCTCGGTCGGCGCGTTCATCGCCCGGGCGGCGGCGGCCGTCATCCGCTCGCCGTCGTCGCCGAGCAGGTCGATCAGCGAGATGTCGTCGTCGAGTGCGTGGACCGCGTCGCCGACGACGAGCCCGGTGCGTTCGCCGCCGCCCGTTCGATAGGTCACCCAGCGCATGGTTGCTCCCCCTGGTGGTCGTTGCTCGGTCGCGGTCGGGTCGGTGGCCGGGTCGGCGGGGTCAACGGCGGCGGGCCGCGAAGTCGTCGGCCATGTGGCCGAAGAGCGTCGTGACGTCGGGGGCCGGAGCGTCGGGCTCGAGGTCCCGCCAGATCCCGTGGACGGTGACGACGAGACGCTCACGGTCGTCCCAGCTGCCGAAGCGCGTCCCGTTGATCTCGGTGTCGAGGTCCCGGGTGGCGTCGAGCGCGGTCATCCCTGCCCGATGGCGCTCGACGACGCCGTCGCGCACGAACCGCAGGTAGTCGCCCATGTCCCGGGCACCGGCGGGGTCGGTCAGCGGGCCGTGGCCGGGGACGACGACGCGGGGTGCCAGCTCCTCGATGAGGTCGCACGCCGAGATCCAGTTCTCGACCGGCCCGGCCCACATGATCGGCGTGCCCCCGATGAACAGGATGTCCCCGGCGAACAGCACCCGCTCGTCGGGCATCCAGGCGAGCAGGTCGCCGGCCGTGTGGGCCGGGCCGACCTCGATCAGCTCGACGGCCCGGCCGCCGACGGCGACGGTGTGGCGCCCGCTGAACGTGTCGGTGATCGGCGGGATCTCGATGCCGTCGAAGTCGAACGGCCCGAACGCGTGCTCGACGAACGAGCCGAGCGGGCCGGGCGGGGCCGCGGCCTTGATGGCGGCGACCGCGGACGGCGGGAGCTCGTCCATCTCGTGGGCCGCGGCGTCGGTGGCGACGAACGCCACGCCGGGGCCGTCGAAGAGCTGGTTGCCGTAGCAGTGGTCGCCGTTGGCGTGGGTGTTCACGACGGTGCTGATCGGCGCGTCGGCCACCAGCGGCTTCATCGTGTCCAACATCTCGGCGGTGAGGTGGAGGTCGAACAGCGTGTCGACCAACGTCGAGCCGCCGTCGCCGACGACGAGGCCGGCGTTGCTCCAGCCCCAGGAGCCGTCGGGCTGCAGGTAGGCATGGACGCCGTCGCCCAACTCGACCAGCCCCTTCTCGAACCCGGGCATCACACGCCCCCGAACGTCGAGCCGGCCACGAGCGCCCCGTCGCGCCGCCACACGACCGGGAACTGGTCGCTGTCGATCGCGTCACCCTCGCCGAGGTCGTGGCGATGGTGGGGCTGGGGCGGCGCGGACGGATGGAACTTGTAGCGGACGTCGTCACCCGCGTAGCGGAACGAACCGGCGAGGCGGGGCGTGGTGACGTCGTAATTCGGCTTTGATCCGTGGACCAGGTTCGAGTGGTGGACGATGACGTCGCCCGGCTGCGACGGGATGGTGACGATGTCGTAGTCGCCCTCGTTGCCCTCGATGTCGGGCAGCGGCGCCAGCTCCTCGCCCTGGTACGTGGCGTCCTGGGAGACGAACGTGTTGGGTCGGAAGAAGCTGCCCCAGCGGTGTGAGCCCCGCACGTAGCGCATCGGGCTGTTGTCCGCCCCGACCGGCCGCGGCGACACCCAGATGGCGCAGACCTGATCACCCGAGAGGTGGTAGTAGGGCTCGTCGGTGTGGAACGCCGTGTACTCGCGGGCGCCGGGTTCCTTCACCAGCACCTGGTCGTCGTAGTAGTTGACCTTGTCGGCCCGGAAGAGCGCCCCGGCGATTGCCCCGAGCGGCGACGTGAGCGCGAATCGACGGATCGTGTCGTTGTAGGTCCACGACCCGATGGCCGTGAGGAACCGGCCGGGCTTCTCGACGGCCTGCGCCCGTTCGTCGGTGAGCACCGCCGCGCCGAGCGCAGCGGCCTGGCCGGCGAGCTCGGTGGCGTCGTACTGGACCTCCTGGGTGCCCCATTGCTCGTAGAAGACCTCGAGCAGCCCCCGTTCGAGCAGGTCGAGCCACTCGGCGTCGAGGATGCCGGGCAGGTGCACGACCCCCTCTTGCTCGTACTCGGCGATCTCGGCGTCGGTGACGGCGCGCCTGAGCCCGTCGATCGTCATCGCTCATCCCCCCTGATCAGCGGCGTGCCGGCAGTGTGTCCTCGAACACTCCCTATGTCAACCAGCACAGAGACCGCTGGCGGGCACATGTAGTGTCAAGGTGATGCCAGCGACGGACCCCTCACCAGACGCAGACGAAGATGGTCACGACGACCTGCGGGAACGGCCGCGTCGGCGGTCCGAGATCGGTGACGAGAGCCGCCGGCGCATCCTCGATGCCGCCGAGAAGCTGTTCGCGGAGCGCGGTGTCGCCGACACGTCGTTCGCCGCCATCCAGCGGGAAGCCGGCATCAGCCGCGGCTCGATCCCGTGGCACTTCACCAACAAGCACGGACTGTTGCTGGCCATCGTCGACCGGGCGATGCTCATGGCCGACTTCGACGAGATCGAGGCCCGCGGCGAGGACGGGCTCCGGGAGCTGTGCGAGCGGTCGCTGGAGCTGTCGCGCCGGCCGCAGGCCATGTTGCTCACGTCGCTGCTGGGCGAGTCGTTCCGGGAGGACTCGGCCACCCACGAGCGCTACCGCCACTGGCACGATCGGTGCCGGCGCACCATCGCCGAGCTGCTCGACGAGTGGAGCGACGAGCTCGACCTGCCCGACGGCGTGGACGTTCGCTCGCTCGCCGCCGTGCTGTTCGGCGCGGGGATGGGCCTCCACCAGCAGTGGCGCCTCGCCCCCGACCTCGTCGACCTCGAGGCGTCGTTCGCCGCGCTCGAGGCCGTGGTGCTCGCCGCACTGCGTCCCTCCAGCTGACCGTCCTGCGCCGGGCCGGGCGCTCGTCTTCGCCAGCTCGTCGGCGTCGCACCGAGCGCAGGTGATCGACGCGGGTCAGCCCGGTGCCGCGGTCCGTTCGTCGGCGTCGGCGTCGGGCCCGGCGCCCGTGAACAGGACGTGGAACGACGCTCCTCCGCCCGGTCGCTGCTCGACCCGGGCGAAGCCCCCGTGGAGCTCGGCGAAGCGCCGGACGAGGGCGAGCCCGACCCCGAGGCCCGACGCCCGCCCGGGACGCCGGTCGCGCTCGAACAGGTCGAACACGGTCGGCGCGAGCCCCTCCGCCACACCGTCGCCGTCGTCCTCGACGACGAGCAGCACACCGTCGCGGTCGCGTCGGCAGCGCACCCAGATCCGGGCGCCGGCGGGCGTGTGCTGCACCGCGGTGCGGACCAGGTTCTCGACGCTCCGCTCGAGCAGGACGCGGTCCACGAAGGCCACGACGGGCTCCAGGTCGAGCTCGAGGTCGCGTCCACCCCGGTCGACGGTGTCGACGGCGTGGCGGATCGTCGCGGCGACATCGACGTCCTCGCGCAGTAGCCCGTTGGCGTCCTCCTCGAACCGCTCGAGGTCGAGCAGGCCGGCGAACTGGGCGATCACCCGCTCCGCGGTGGTGCGGATCTGGTCCACGATCCGCATCCGGTCCTCGTCGCGGAGCTCCGGCTGGTCGGCGAGGAGCCCGGCGAGCCCACCGATCGCAGCCAGCGGCACCCGCAGGTCGTGGGACACGGTGAGGAAGAACGCCCGTCGCAGCTCGTCGAGCTCACGGAGCTGCTCGGCGAGCACACGGTCCTGTTCGGCGAGCTCTGCGAGGAGGGCGTTCGCCTCCTCGACCTCGGTGACGTCGCGCAGCAGCCACAGGAGCTCGTCGGTCCCGAGCCGCCGGCAGCGGGCCTCCAGGCGGCGCGCCCCGTCCGGGCATCGGAAGGTGAACGTCGTCGGGGGCGGCTCGTCGTCGCCGGTGGGCGACGGGAGGAACCGGTGGAGCCCGGCACGGTCCTGCGCCTCGACCAACAGGACGATCGGTCGGCCCTCGACGGGAGCGACGAGGTTCTCCCGGGCGCGCACGTTCGCCTCGCGCACGATGCCACTGCGGTCGGTCACGAGGTAGGGGTCGGGGGCGGCGCTGAACAGCTCGCGGTACCGGTGGCGCTCGAGCTCGAGCCGGTCGACGACCTCGGCCATGGCGTCCGCCTGGTTGCGGAGCTGCTCCTCGTGCACGAGGAGCTCCTCGACGAGGGCGGACAGCTCGAACGTCAGCTCGACGACCGCCGAGTCGTCGCCGTGGCGAGCGAGGACGTCCTGGCGGAGCCGCTCCAACCGGTCGAACCCGGGCACCGCCGGCCCGTCGGTCACGACGACGCGAGGTCTTCCATGGTGACCACGACCCCGTCCCGGTCGGTGCCGAGCGGCGACACCGCCACCGCGCACGTGATGTTGCGCCCGAGACGGTTCACCGCGGCCAGCTCGACCCGCGCAGAGACGCCCTCGTCGAAGCACCGTCGGATCGGCTCGCGCAGCTGACCGGTCGGCAGGCCGATGTCGAGCGCGAAGAACGAGACACCCTCCGCCTCCGACGAGCGCAGACCCCACAGGTTCTCCGCGCTGCGGTTCCACGCCCGCACCCGGAGCGCGTCGTCGAGCACCACGACACCGTCGGGCACGCTCGCCAGCGTCGCCTCGAGGAACGTCCCGGTCTCGTCGAGCTCCTGGGTGCGGGTGCGGAGCTCCTCGTTCATCGTCTCGAGCTCCTCGTTGGTCGACTGGAGCTCCTCGTTGGTGGTCTCGAGCTCCTCGTTGGTCGACTGGAGCTCCTCGTTGGTGGTCTCGAGCTCCTCGTTGGTCGACTGGAGCTCCTCGTACGCGGTCTCGAGGTCCTCGCGGGAGCGGCGGACGTCCTCCTGGAGGCGGACGTAATCGGTGGTGTCGCTGAACACGATGTCGACGCCCAGGACGATGCCGTCGTCGCTGATCAGCGGTTGGACGAGGACGTCGAGGAAGCGGCTCTCGTCGCCGAGGGCGCGCTCGATGGCGTTGCGCCGTACGAGGCGCCGCTCGGACTGGGCCTGGTCGATGAGCGAGCGGAGCTCGACCGGTCGGTAGGACACCTCGAGGTCGCGCAGCGGCCGGCCCTCCTCCCGGCTCGAGAGGCCGAACATCGCCCGCGCCTGGTTGTTGATCAGCGTCACGACGCCGTTCACGTCGACGAGCACGTGCGCGGAGGGCGCGGTCTCGATCGCCAGGTCCCGCAGCTGGCGCTGGCGCAGGTTGCCGCCGGTGGCCCGCGCGACCTCGAGCACGACGGGCGAGTGGATGGGGCGGTACGTCCGCGCCCCGGGGCGCCGTCGGAAGATCCGGTTCGGCATGCTGAGCGCCTCGAACCGCTCACCGTCGGAGAGCAGCATCTCGGCCTTGCCGAGGAACAGGACGCCCTCCTCGCCGAGCGCGAAGTGGAAGCGGTCGAGGATCTGGTTCTGGGTCTCGGCGTTGAAGTACATCAGGACGTTGCGGCACGAGAGCAGGTGGAGCCGCGAGATCGGTGCGTCGCGGGTGATGTCGTGGCGGCCGTAGATCACCCGACGCCGCAACTCGGGGCGCAGCACGTAGCTGGAACCGGTCGGCTCGAAGTACCGCTCGACCAGCTCGGCCGACAGCGGCTCGAGCCCCTTGGCGCTGTACACGCCGAGGCGGGCCTGGCGGAGCGCGTCGTCGTCGATGTCGGTGGCGTAGATCTTGACCTGACGCGAGAACGCCTCGACGCCCATCACCTCGGCGAACGCGATGGCCAGCGAGCACGCCTCCTCGCCGGTCGAGCAGCCTGCGCTCCACACCCGGATCTCGCCGTCGCCGACCTGGTCGACGAGATCGGGGATCACCTGGGTCCCGAGGTGCTCCCACGCTGCCGGGTCCCGGAAGAAGCTCGTGACGTTGATGAGGACGGTGTCGAGGAGGAAGCGGTACTCCTCCGAGTTCGTCTCGAGCAGATCGCGGTAGTCGTCGAACGTCTGCGCGGACGTGTCGGCCATGCGCTTGCGGAACCGCCGCTCGAGCGAGGTCCGCTTGTAGCCGCTGAAGTCGATCGCCCGGGTGTCGGCGATGAAGGTGAGGAGGCGCTCCAGGCTGTCGTCGGGCTCGCTCACGCCGACGTGTCCCGGTCGGTGCGGCGGTCCACGAGCTGGGCGACGACCCCGGCGATCTCGTCGAGGGGGAGGACGAAGTCGACCGCACCCGTCTCGACCGCGGCGCTCGGCATGCCGCTGAACTCTGCGGTCTCGGGGTCCTCGACGATGACGGTCCCTCCTCGTTGGTCCACGGCCCGGACCCCCATCGAACCATCGGCGCCCGTGCCGGTCAGCACCACGGCGATGGCACCGTTGCCATAGGTGCCCGCCACGGACTCGAACAGCAGGTCGGCCGATGGTCGCACGAAGTGGACGAGCTCGCTGTCCGAGAGGCGGAGCACCCCGGCGGGCTCGACGAGCAGGTGACGGTTCGGAGGAGCGATGTAGACGACGCCGGGCCGGGTGGTCTCCGCGTCCTCCGCCAGCTTCACCGGGAGCGCGCAGCGGCGCCCGAGGACCTCGGCGATGACGGTCTCGTGGCGGCGGTCGAGGTGCTGCACGACGAGGACCGGCACCGCGATGTCGGTCGGGAGCCCGCCGAGGAGGGTGCTGAGCGCCCGGATCCCGCCGGCCGACGCGGCGATGGCGGCGACGTCGAACCGGTCGCCGGGCGACGCGGGGTCAGCCACCGCCCGCTCGCAGGTTGGGCAGGAGCCCGGCGCGGGCGGCGTGCACCACGGCCGCGAGTTGGGAGTGCGCGTCGAGCTTGACGAGAAGTGCGCGCACATGGCCTCGGCAGGTGTGCACGCTGATGCCGAGCCGACGGGCGATCTCCTTCACGGAGTCACCGTCGGCCAGCAGCAGCAGGATCTGGTACTCGCGCTCGGTGAGCTCCTCGCTGAGCCCGTCGACCTCGGGATCGCCCAGGTGGCGGGCCCGGTGGAGCACGGAGGCCATCGCCCGCGGGTCGGCCGACGCCGAGGCGTCGTCGCGGATCGTGTCGATGATGTCGCTGAACCGGTGCTCCTTGGGCAAGAAGGCGTCGGCGCCGGCTTCGACGGCGTCGAGCAGCATCTGGCCACTGGTGTTGGCGGTCAGGACGATCACCCGCACGTCGGGGCAGGCGTCGCGCAGGTCGGGGATGATGTCGATCCCGCTGGCGCCGGGCAGGGCGACGTCGAGGAGCACGACGTCGGGACAGGTGGCGCGGGCGTGGGCAACAGCGTCCTCCGCGGTCGCCACGTTGGCGACGCAGCGGATGTCGCTCCGGGTCTCGAGGGCCACGCTGATGGCGTCGCCGAACGACGCCTGGTCCTCGACGACCATGACCGCCACGACGCTGGCCCCGGGGTCGTCCCGGTCGGCTTGCACGCCCGGAGGGTAACGCCCGTCGAGCCGCGATGTCACCGCCGTCGCCGGCCTGCCGGGTGCGGCGGCACCGCTGCGACGCCGTTCGGTCCAGATTGACCGTACTGGGCGCGCGGCGCGGACCTTACCGTCGTTCAGGTCCGGGACCTTCGGGGAGGCCGAGGTGGCTGACGCTGCCGACACGATCGTCGATCTCGACGCCGCGCGGGCGCGCACCGGTGGGCGCATCGCGCCGGTTCGTGCCGGGCTCCGCAGCCGTCCGGACGTACACGGCCCGGGTACCCGACGGCCGCCCGGCCATCGGGTACCCGGACGTGGGCGGTCGACGGGCGTCGTCGACGCTGCGTTGACCGATCTCGTGCGCCGTGCGCTCGCGCCGGGCTGGACGGCCTGCGGTTCGGCGGTCTCGTTGCGGGAGCGCGAGGTTGGTGATCTCGTGCTGCGCCGCCTCGGCGCCCGCGTCGGGCCCGTTGTCGACGACCGCCCGGGTGTCGTCAGCCGGCGTCTCGCGCTGGCCATCCAGATCGCGGGGAACGACCAGGCGGGCTGGCGCCCGCCTCCCGAGGTGTGTGCCGCCTGTGAACGTCTCGTCGACCAGCCCCGCTTCGCCGGGGCCGACCGGTGAACGTCGACCACGGGGTCGACACGGGTCCGGAGGCGCTGGCGCTCGAGCTCGGCGATGTCGTCGTGCGCCGGCTGTGTGCCGCGAGCTTCGAGCTGGCGTCGGTCGCCAACCTGTTGGACGACACCCACCCGCTCGCGACGCGCCTGCACGGGGTCCTCGCGGAGATCGACGTGCTGACCCATGATGTCCGCCGGGCCGTCGGCGACGATCTGACGGTGATCGAACGCTCCTCGCGTTCTGCGCCAGTCGGCGAGGACCCGGGACCGTGACGTGAACGACCCGGCCGGCCCCTCCGCCCGGGCCGGGCACGGCGTCGCCGCGGTTGCGGCGGTGCTCCTCGCGGGCGCGGTCTCCGCCGGCGTGGCGTGTCGGCGATCGCAGGCGCGCCCCGGTGCGACCTGGCACGAGCGCCGCGGCCCCCTCCCGGGCGACGAGCCGCCCGGATCGGGTCGCGCCGTCGTGACCTGCGCGGCGACCGTGGCCGGTCCACCCGAGCTGGTGTGGCCGTGGTTGCTCCTCGCCGTACGTCATCGGGCGGATCGTCACGCCCGCCGCCGGGCCGGGCTCGCGCCCGCCCCGACGGCTGAGCCGCCAGCACTGGCGGTGGGGGACCGCCTGCCGCCGCGCCAGTCGTCGGGCCGGGCGTTCCGGGTCACCGATCTCGAGCCCGGTCGACATGTCGTCCTCCGGTCGGTCGGGACCCATCCCGGTGCCCGCATACCGCATCGCCTGGCAAGAACGTGGTCGTTCGTCGTTCGTGACACCGGCGAGGGCGACAGTCGGGTGCTCGTCCGCACGGCCACCGCGTTGGGTGGTCGCTGGCGCTGGCCCGTCCTGTGGCCGTTGGTCGCGCGGCCCGAGGCGGCCGAGTCCCGGCGGACCCTGGACCACGTCGAGGAGGGCGTCGCCCGCGATCGGGCGGAGATCGCTCGCGGGGGCTTCCGGCTCATCCGGGGCGGCGCCTGACCCCTCGCCGGTCGGCTGGGTCCGAGGTGCGGCCTCGTGGAACAGTACGGTCCGACCGCGCAGCGCCGGCCGCGCGGAGCGGATCCGAGGAGGTGCCGTGACCCGACGCCGCACCTCGATCGCCTTGCTCGCCGTCGGCTTCGTCCTCGCCGTGCTCGCCGGGCCGTTGCGCTACGTGGCCACCGTGATCGAGGACGACGACGCCTTCGTGTCCCTGGCCACCGACGTGATCGACGATCCGACGGTGCGCCGCGAGGTCGCCCGCCACGTCACCGAGCTCACGTTCGAGAGCCTCGAGGCCGACGTCGCGGTCGCCGACCTGCTGCCCGAGCAGGCCCGGGCGATCGCCGCGCCGCTGACCCGGATCGCGTCGGAGGTCGTGACCGACGCGGCGTTCGTGGTGCTCGATGCTGCGCCGGTCCGTCAGGTCGCCGATCCGGCGCTGCGCGACGTCCACGCCCAGCTGACGGCGGGCGGCGACGATGTCGTCGTCGACCTCCGGGCGACGATGGTGCGGACGAGCCGCGAGCTCGGAGGGCCCGCGGTCGGCACCGGCGTCGCCAAGGTCGTCACCGCCACCGATGTCGGCGCGTTCACCCTGGTCGATTCGTCCTCGCCCGGAGCTGATGTCGTCGACGCGGTGCTCGGCCTGCCCGATGTCGGCGAGCTCCTCGCCCTGGTGGTCGCGGTAGCGCTGGCCGGCGCGGTCGTGGTCTCGCCCGACCGGCGGGCCGCCCTCGTGCGTGCCGGCCTGGTGCTCGCCGCGGCGTCGGCGGCCGGGCTCCTCGCCGTCGCCGCCGTGCTGCACCTGGTGCTCGGACGGACGGCGGTGGGATCGAGCGTGGCCCGGATCGTCTCGACCGATCTCGCCGCGCACCAGCAGGGCGCGATCGTCGCCGGCGTGGTCGTCGCCGCGGTCGGGCTGCTCCTGGGGCCCCGCCCCG
>JAXHUH010000202.1:0-7652 GCA_034211175.1 Actinomycetota bacterium | reverse complement strand
CCGGGCGGGGTGGGGCGCCTCGACCACACGTACCTCGAGCTGCGGCTGCGCGACGACGACCACCGCCCCCATCGGTGCGATGCCTGCGGCGCCCTGACGTGGCGGACGGTGGCGGGGATCTGCCCGGCCTGGCGGTGCGACGGTCGCGTCGAACCGGACCGGGACGACGACGCGCTCGAGCAGAACCACTACGTGCGGCTGTACCGCGACCTCCTCCCCATGGGGATGGCGGTCGAGGAGCACACGGCCCAGTGGACAGCGACCGAGGCGAGCAGGATCCAGGAGGACTTCATACGGGGCAGGGTCAACGTCTTGAGCTGCTCGACGACGTTCGAGCTCGGCGTCGATGTCGGCGACGTCTCGGCGGTGCTCCTGCGCAACGTGCCGCCGCTCGCCGCCAACTACATCCAGCGCGCCGGCCGGGCGGGGCGGCGAACCGGCGCGGCGGCGCTGGTGGTCACCTATGCCCAGCGCCGGTCCCACGATCGCGCCCACTACGAGGACCCGACGACGATGGTCGCCGGCACGATCGACCCGCCGATCGTGGCCCTCGACAACGTCCCCATCGCCCGCCGCCACCTCCACTCGGTGGCGTTCGCCGCCCACCAGCGCCACCTCGTGGGCGCCGGTGGCGAGGCCCACCGTCGCGTCGAGGACTTCTTCACCCCGGTCGCGGGGCACGAGCACACCGGCGATGCGGCATTCGTGAGCTGGCTCCGCAGCCGGCCGGAATCGCTGCGGGAGGCCCTGGAGCGGATCCTGCCGACACCGATCGCCGAGGCGGTCGATGTCGCTGGCTGGGGCTGGGTCGACGCGCTCGCGACCGAGACGGCCGACGAGCCGAGCTGCGGCTGGTTGCGACGGGCCGGCGACGAGGTACGCGACGACCTCGGCAGGCTCGACACGATGATCGACGAGGCGTTCGACGAGCGTGACGGTCGCCGTGGCGACCGGTTGTCCGCGACGCGGCGCACCCTGGCGCAGCGGCAGCTGCTCGGGTTCCTGGCCAGCCGCAACGTGCTCCCGAAGTACGGCTTCCCGGTCGACGTCGTGCCCCTCGACGTGGCGAGCGGCAGCGACGGCGACGGCACGGCGGCGAAGCTCGAGCTCGACCGCGACCTGAGCCTGGCAATCGCCGACTACGCACCGGGCGCCGAGGTCGTGGCAGCGAAGACCCGGTGGCGCTCGGCCGGGCTGCGCAAGCTGCCCGACCGGGAGCTGCCCGTCTACCACTGGCGGCTCTGCGCCGACTGCGGCGGGTTCGCGTCCGCGCTCGAAGAACTGACCGACACGTGTGAGTGCGGCGGGACCACCACCCGGGACCGGGGCACGTTCATCCGTCCCGAGTTCGGCTTCGTGGGCCGGCGCGCCGGCGACGCGGGCGAGAGCCGCCCCCGCCGTCGGGCGCTCGTACGGACCTGGTTCGGGGCCTACCGCCACGAGCCCCCCGCCTTCGAGTGGGTCGCGGGGCTCGATGGCCCGATCAAGGTCCGATCCCGGACGAGCCGCCAGGGCAGGATCAACGTCGTGAACAGCGGCCCAGACGGCCGCCGGTTCCGGATCTGCGACCGCTGTGGCCACGGTGAGCCGACACCGGCGGCGGCGCCCCGCACTGCGTCCGGTTCCCGACGGGTCGCAGCGGGGCCCGATCCCCACGACGACCTGCGGCGCCCCGGGCGCGCGTGCGCCGGCACGATGCGCTCGCACGCCCTCGGCCACGAGTACCTGACCGACGTGACCGAGCTCCGCCTCGAGCGGCCGCTCACCGAGCCGGTCGCCCGGAGCGTGCTCTACGCGCTCCTCGAGGGCGTCCCGGCGCTCGGGGTGGCCCGCGCCGACGTGGACGGCACCCTCCACCGCTCGGCCACGGACGGGGCGCGTTCCCTGGTGCTGTTCGATGCGGTGCCCGGCGGCGCCGGCTATGCCCAGCTCCTCGCCGAGCAGTTGCCGCGCCTGTTCCAGGCGGCTCTGCGGCGGGTGACCTCCTGCGAGTGCGGGCCAGAGACAGCCTGCTACAGCTGCCTGTGGAACTACCGGAACCAACCGTTCCACGAGGAGCTGGCACGAGGCGACGCCGCCATCGTGCTGTCCGACATCCTGGGCGACGGCGTGACCCGCACCTGACGCAGGTGACCGAGAGACCCGACCGAGGAGGCAGCGGGTGAGCACCGCTTCTGCGTTCAGGGAACGGCACATCGGCAGCGACGGGGCGACCGTCGTGCTCGTCGTCGGTGCCACCGGCTCCGGCAAGTCGACGCTGGTGCGCCGCCTGATCGGCGCTGACGACGAGGCCGACTTCCCGGCGGTGTCGACGACGAAGACGACGGTCGCCACCACCGAGGTGCTTTTCGACGGGAGCACCGCGCCCGCCGCGGTGGCGACGTTCCGTTCCGAGGCCGAGGTGCGCGCCGCGGTGTGGGAGAACCTCGAGGCCACAGCCACCGCGATCGGTCACGGACGACCGGCGGCTTCGGTCGTCGACGCACTGGTCGAGCACGCCGAGCAGCGCATCCGGCTGCTCCCGCTGCTCGGCGACCTGGTGGACGAGCACCACCCTCCGGAGCCGTACCGGACACTGCTCGACCACCTGCGCGCCGCGGCGATCGCCCACCGGGGCGGATCGAAGGACCGCGAGCGGGTCCTCGGGGCGCTGACCGAGCACGTGGTCGACCACCTCCGGCTCCGCCTCAACGAGCTCGGCTCCGGCAACCTGGTCCACGAGCGTTCCCGGTGGCCACTCGGCTGGTGGACGACGGCGCCGACCGTCGGTGAGCTGCTCGAGCACCTGCGACCGCTGGTGTCGAACGACGCCCGCCTGTTCGGATCGCTCGTGACCCCGCTGGTCGACGGCGTGCGGGCCCGGGGCCCGTTCGGGCCGGGCGGGCTGCGGGGGCCGATCATGCTCGTCGACAGCGAGGGCCTCGGCCACGTGCAGGCCACGGCGACGTCGTTGCCGCCGGCCCTCCTCGACCAGCTGAGCGACGCCGACGCGGTACTGGTCGTGGACAACGCGACACAGCCGGTGCAGGCAGCGTCGGCGGGCGCGCTCCGCCAGATCGCCGTTCGGGGCCACGCCCGCAAGGTCGGGTTCTGCTTCACCCACGTCGACCAGCTCGTCGGGCCCGACCTGCGAACGCAGGCGGCGAAGCGCCGGCGGCTCGCGGTGTCGCTGCGCGAGACCTGCGACGACCTGGCCCGCCAGCTCGGCCCGAGCTCCGGGCGGGCGCTGCGGGACCTGCTCGACGAGCGCACCGTGCTCCTCGACGGCCTCGACCGACCGGATGCGGGCGCCGCGGCGACCGAGGCGATCGACGGGCTCCTGGCCCGCATCCTCGACGGCGGCGCGCCCCGCGGCCCCGAGGTCCGGCCGGCGCGCCCCGCGTCGCCGCTCGACGGCGATGCGCTCGAGGCGGCAGTCGAGGAGGCCTTCGTCGACTACGAGACCCGGTGGCGGGCCATCCTCGGGCTCGATCCACCGCACTCACCCGAGCGACGCCCGTGGCAGACCGTCAAGGCGCTGGCCAGGCGGTTGGCGGACGGCACCGCCGACGGCTTCGGTGAGCTCCTACCTGCCGAGGACCTGGCTCTCGCCGTCGTCGCTTCCGTACGCCGAACGCTCGACGACCAGCTCGCCGACAGCGACGCGGCCGGGCCGATCGACGCGGTGTGCGCCGAGCTGTCCGACCGGGTGCGCCACGCCACCGCCGAGCACCTGATCCGGCGCCAGCGCAACGGCTGGATCGACGCGTACCGTCGCTCGGGTACCGGCTCGGCGACCGAGCGGGCCGAGACCATCGGCCGGTACCTGCTCGGCCCGACGATGCGGACCGACCCGCCGTCGGGCCTGCACGAGGCATGCGTCGAGGCGGTGCTGGCGGCGATCGGCCTCGGCGGCTTCGTCATCGGGGCCGACGGGGACGCGCATGCGCCCCCACCGCCCGACGCCCCACTGCCCGAGCCGCTCGCCGCGGCCCGGCCTGCGACCTGGTCGGTGGAGCTCGACCTGTGCGACTCCGCCGTCCGCCCCCTCCTCGAGGCAGCCCGCGACCTCGGTGCACCTGAGCCGGTGATCGGCTGGGAGGTGCGTGACGAGGCGATCTCGGGATGGATGGTCGAGGCGGCCTGGCCCGACCGGGGGGTCGGCGTCGTCTTCGACACCGACGACGAGCGCGACCGCTGGCTGGTCGAGCACCGCTGGGACGCGCGCCGGGTCACGGCCTGGACCGCGCACGAGCTGGCGGCGGCGCTGGCCGATCGACGCAACGGGGAGGTCGTCTGATGGCCGTGCTGGCGATGTCCGCCGACATGCTCGCGGAGTACGCCGGGCTGTCGAAGCGCGCCCAGAAGAAGGTGCGGGAGATCGCCGGCACGGTCCGCGAGCTGCCGTACCACGAGCTCGCGTCGATGAAGGGGCTCCACTACGAGCGCTACCACGGCGCCCGCGACGCCCGGGCCCGCACGATCCGCATCGACGACAACCACCGCGGCATCGTCGTCGACGCCGGGGACGACCAGACGCTGGTCCTCACCCGGATCCTGACCCACGACGACGCCGACCGGTGGATGGCGAACAACGAGTTCCGGGTCAACGAGGCGACCGGTGCGCTCGAGATCTTCGACGTCGTCGCGATCGAAGGTGCGGTCGCCGACGTCGCGGCGTCCGCCCCGGCCGAGCCGACGGCCGCGGGCCTGTTCGCCCACCGATCGGACCGGGACCTCACGAGGCTCGGCATCGATCCGGGCGTGGTTCCCGCGGTCCGGGCGTTCACGACCGAGGACGAGCTGGCCGGGCTCCTCGGTCTCCTCCCCCAGGGGCAGGCCGAGGCGCTGATCCTGCTGTCGGGCGACGAGAGCGTCGAGGAGATCTACGCAAAGGTGGCGGGGTCGATCGAACCGGCGGAGGTCGACCCGACCGACGTCGCCGGTGCTCTCACCGCCCCGGCGTCGGGCACGCGGTTCCGCGTCATCGCCGACGAGCGCGAGCTGGAGGAGCTCCTCGACGCGCCGCTCGCCCGGTGGCGCACCTACCTGCACCACTCGCAGCGATCGATCGCCTACCGCGACGCCTACAACGGGCCGGTGCGGGTCACCGGCGGAGCGGGCACCGGCAAGACCGTGGTCGCGCTCCACCGCACGAAGGCACTGGCCGACGCGCTCGCGACCGAACCGTCCGGGGACGGGCCCCCGATCCTGTTCACGACCTTCACCCGGAACCTGGCGCAGACGATCGCCGCGGACCTGGAGCTGCTCGGCGGCCCGGAGCTGCTCGACCGGGTGGAGGTGACCAACGTCGACCAGCTCGCCCACCGGATCGTCCGCGACGCCGAGGGCGCGGGCGTCGCGATCGCGTCGGGCAAGGAGGTGGCGGAGCGATGCGGTGACGTGCTCGCCGAGCTCGGGCTGCAGGACCACCTGAGCGTGGCGTTCGTGCTCGGTGAGTGGGACCACGTCGTCCTCGCCCGCGAGTGCACGACCCGCGAGGACTACTTCCGGGCGAGCCGCGCCGGGCGGGGCGTGCGCCTCGACCGGCGGGGGCGGGCGGACGTGTGGCGCGTGATCGAGGCGCTGCGGGAACGCCTGGCCGACCGGGGCTGGCGCACGCACCTCCAGGTGGCGGTCGACGCCACCCGCCACCTCCGGGCCCGCGACGAGCCGCCGTACGGTCACGTGGTGGTCGACGAGGGACAGGACCTCCACGAGGCCCAGTGGCGGATGCTGCGGGCTGCGGTGGCGGAGGGCCCGAACGACCTGTTCATCGTCGGCGACTCCCATCAGCGGATCTACGACCGGCGCTCGTCGCTGTCGAAGGTCGGCGTGAACATCCGGGGCCGCTCCCACACGCTTCGGGTCAACTACCGCACGACGGCCGAGATCCTGCGCTGGGGGCTGGGCGTGCTCGGCCGAGAGGTGTTCGACGACCTCGACGGCGGCACGGTCGGCCGCCGTATCGGCGACTACCACAGCTTCCTCCACGGCGCCGAGCCGCGGGCGTGCGCAGCATCGTCGCGCCGTGCGCAACTGGACGAGCTGGCGAAGCACGTGCGCTCATGGGTCGACGCCGGAATCGACGCGTCCGACATCGCGGTCACGGCTAGGACGAAGCGGCCGTTCCGCGGTGTGCGGCGGGCGCTGACCGACGCCGGCCTGGACGTGTGCGTGTTGGGCCGTGAGCTCCCGATTGCGCCCGGTGTCCGGGTCGGCACGATGCACCGCCTCAAGGGCCTGGAGTTCCGCTGCGTCGCCATCGTCGACGCCTCCGACGACGTCGTCCCCGCCCCGTGGGACCTCACCGCGGCGGACGAGGACCCGGTCCAGCACGACCTGGACCTACGGCGGGAGCGTTGCCTCCTCTACGTGGCCTGCACCCGGGCCCGCGATCACCTGTGGATCGGCTGGTCCGGCAGTCCCTCCCGGTTCCTCGCCCGACCGGATGGCTGAACCTCTGCGGAGGTGCCGTCAGGCGGTCACCGGCGGGCGGGGGCCGATGGACCAGCTCGTGATGGCGGAGCTAGCGCCGAGGACGGCGATGACGACCCAGGCGCGGTCGAACGCGGCCAGCGCCTCGTCGGGGCCGGGGTCGCCGATGATGGCGACGACGAGCGCGACACCGAGCGCGGAGCCGATCTGGCGGGCGGTCTGGAGGACACCGCCGGCCACGGCGTATCGGTCGGCGGCGACGTCGCGCACCGCGGACGACGACAGCATCGGCAGGGTCATCCCGATGCCGACACCGACGGCGATGTTGCCGGGCAGCCACTCGGTCCAGTAGGCCGCGCTCTCCCCGACCCGCCACAGGTACCAGACGACCCCGGACGCGAACACCAGCGCGCCGGGCGCGGCGAGTGGACGTTCGCCGATGCGGTCGGCCAGTCGTCCGGCGAGGGGTGACACGACGGTCACGACGAGCGGCGCCGGCGTCGAGGCCAGGCCGGCGCCGAGGATCGAGTACCCCCAGACCCCGGTCAGGAACAGGATGTTGACCAGCAGGATCCCGCCGAGGGCGATGCTGAGCACGAGCGCGCTGGTGTTCGACGCGGAGAACGCCCGGGAGCGGAACAGGTCGAGGGGCAGCACCGGCGCCGGGTGCCGCCGCGAGCGGAGCGCGAACACCACGGCGAAGGCGGCGGCGAGGGCGAACGCGGCCCGGACACCGGGGTCGGACCAGCCCCACGGGCGGCTCTGGCTGATGGCGAACACGAACGACGCCACCGCCCCCATCAGCAGCGCCGACCCGGCGATGTCGGGCACGGGGGCGGTCGGATCGGTCGGCGGGTCGACGAGGTGGCCCCGGCCGAACAGCCAGGACACGAGCGCCACCGGCGGCAGGATCAGGAACGCCCACCGCCAGCCCGCGAACTCGACGATGACCGCGCCGACGGAGGGGCCGGTGGCGATGCCGAGCGACGAGAGCGCACCCCACGCCGCCACCATCGTCGAGCGCCGATCGGTCGGGGTGACCGCGAGCAGGAGCCCGAGCGACGCCGGGAGCAGGAGCGCACCGCCGACACCCTGGAGCGCCCGGGCGCCGACGTGCGGCGCGACGTCGGGGGCGAGCCCGACGAGCAGCGACGCCGCGGAGAACACGACGAGACCGATCGTGAACAGGCGACGGCGCCCGTAGCGGTCGGCCAGGCGACCCATCGTCACCAGCA
>JAXHUH010000201.1:0-21463 GCA_034211175.1 Actinomycetota bacterium | reverse complement strand
GACCGCGCCGGTGGCGTGCTCGGGGGCCATGTACACGGGCGTGCCGACCACCTCGGTGTGGCGCCCGCTGCCGAGGCCCAGCACCTTGGCGACCCCGAAGTCCGACAGCTTCACCACCCCGGCCCGGCCGTAGAGCACGTTCTCCGGCTTCACGTCGCGGTGGAGCCGGCGCTGGGCATGGGCCATCTGCAGGGCCGTGCACACCGCCAGCGTCACCGCGCACGCCTCGTCGGACATGATGCCCTGGGCGTGGAACCGCCCCCACAGGGTGCCGCCCGCGAGCAGCTCCATCACGATCAGGAACGCGCCCCGGTGCTCGACGAAGTCGTAGACGGGCACGACGTGGGGGTGGTCGAGGCTGGCGACGAAGCGGGCCTCCTCGATGAACTGCTCCCGCAGCGTCGGGTCCTCGCCGGCGTGACGGGCCAGGACCTTCACGGCGACGCGGCGGCCCAACCGACGGTGGGTCGCGTCGTAGACGATGCCCCATCCGCCGCGACCGATCTCGCCGCCGATCTCGTAGCCGGGCAGCGCCTCGCCCAGCAGCTCAAGGTCGTCGCTCACGGAGCCCCATCGCTCGGCGCCGGGCCGGCGCCGTCGTCAGTCGTGGTCGCGGAGATCTTCCTTCCAGGTCCGGAACCGCTGGTGGATCGTACCGCTCGGGCCCTCGCCCTCGCCGGACCCATCGGGATGGAGGCGGAACGAGTACTGCCTGGACAGGTCGTCGCGGTGACAGACGAAGTAGCGGGCGTCCGCCCCCCGCGCCGGGCCGGCGCGCCACAGCAGCCACGGCCCGATGCGGCGCTTGTAGTTCACGGCCGGCCGGCCGATGTCGTCGCCCAGCGAGGTCAGCTCGGGCGGGGCCTCGATCCACGCCTCGGCCACGATGTTGCGGTCCCGCAGCGGGGTGTCGGGCAGCTCGTCGGTGTGACGGGGCGTGTGGTCCGGCGGTCGTTCGTCGGCCGGCAGGGCGCGGTCGCTCATCGGCGCGTCACCAGCCGCGGGCCACCCACTCGTCGAGCTTCGGTCGCTCGGTGCCGATCGTGGTGTCGTCGCCGTGGCCCGGCATCACGATCGTCGACGCGTCGAGGCGACGGAACAGGCGGTCCTCGATCGAGCGGATGATCGTGTCGAAGTCGCCGCCCGGGAACTTGGTGGCACCGGGGCCGCCGGGGAAGAGCGTGTCCCCGCTGAACAGGACCGGCGAGCCCTCGAGCAGGAAGCACATCGATCCCGGCGTGTGCCCCGGGGTGTGGATCGTCTTCAACCGGAGCCGCCCGACCTCGACGACGCTGTCGTCGGCGAGGAGGTAGTCGTAGGAGTCCAACATGTCGGCGTCCTCGGAGGTCACCCCGACGTCGTAGCCCGCCTCGCGCAGCGCCGGGATCGCCTGGATGTGGTCCCAGTGGCCGTGGGTCTCGAGGACGGTGCGGACGTCGAGCGCCCGGCACATCTCGAGCAGCCGGTCGTGCTCGTTCGCCGCGTCGAGGAGGACGGCGTCGCCCGTCTCCTTGCAGCGGAGCACGAAGACGTTGTTGTCGACGGGCCCGACGACCACCTTGTGGATCTCGGCCCGGGCGTCCTCGTAGTGCAGGTCGGACATGGTGTCGGCTCCCCCGAGAGCAGCGGCCGGTCGCGGAATGGCTCTTGACCATCCGGTCTAGTAGACAGTGGAACTCGTTGCAGGCCGGCGTCACCGGAGGCGCAGGAACGGCCCGCGACCCCGACGGGTGACCCGTCAACCGAGACCCACACGAGACCGTAGCCAAGGGGGCCACGCGGTGAACTTCGCCTTCAGCGAGGAGCAGGAAGAGCTCCGGAGCGTCGTCCGGTCGTTCCTCGAGGGGAAGTCCCCCGAGAGCGCCGTTCGTGAGCAGATGGAGACCGAGAGCGGCTTCGACGCCGACGTCTGGAAGCAGATGGGCGAGCAGATGGGCCTCCAGGGCCTCATCGTGCCCGAGGAGTACGGCGGCTCCGGCTACAGCTACGTCGAGCTGATCGTCGTGCTCGAGGAGATGGGCCGCGCCCTGCTGTGCGCCCCGTTCTTCTCGACCGTCGCCCTCGCCGCCAACACGCTGATCCACAGCGGTGACGAGGAGGCCAAGCAGGCCTACCTGCCGGGCATCGCCTCGGGCGAGACCATCGCCACGCTCGCCTTCACCGAGGAGAGCGGCAAGTGGAACGAGGCCGGCATCACCATGGAGGCCACCGCCTCCGGTGACGGCTACACCCTGAGCGGCACGAAGATGTTCGTGCTCGACGGCCACACCGCCGACCTCATCCTCGTCGCCGCCCGCACCGGGTCGGGCGTCAGCATCTTCGCGGTCGACGGTGGCGCCTCCGGCCTCACCCGCACGGCGCTGTCGACGATGGACCAGACCCGCAAGCAGGCCCGGCTCGAGTTCGCCGACACGCCGGCCAAGCTGGTCGGCGCCGAGGGCGGCGGCTGGGACGTGCTGTCCACGGTCCTCGACCTCGCCGCCGTCGCCCTGGCGGCCGAGCAGGTCGGTGGCGCCCAGATGTGCCTCGACATGTCGGTCGAGTACGCCAAGGTCCGCGTGCAGTTCGGTCGCCCGATCGGCTCGTTCCAGGCGATCAAGCACAAGTGTGCCGACATGCTGCTCGAGGTCGAGTCGGCCAAGTCGGCCGCCTACTACGCCGGCTGGTGCGCGGCGGAGATGAACGACGAGCTGCCGTCGGTCGCCTCGCTGGCCAAGGCCTACTGCTCGGAGGCGTACTTCCACGCCGCCGCCGAGAACATCCAGATCCACGGTGGCATCGGCTTCACCTGGGAGCACCCGGCGCACCTCTACTTCAAGCGTGCGAAGTCGTCGGAGCTGCTCTTCGGTGACCCGACCTACCACCGCGAGCTGCTCGCCCAGCGCATCGGGATCTGATCCCGGTCCCGCTGCCGGCGACGCCGGCAGCGAGATGAGCACCTGACCTCGACGACGGCCCCGCACCCCGGTGCGGGGCCGTGTCGCGCCCGGGCTGCGGCCCGCCCGACCCCCGTCTCCGGTGCCGTTCGGCACCTGAGTAGCCTCGCGGCCCGATGGAGATCGTCCTCGTCGTTCTCGCCGCGCTCGTGGTCCTCGTCGTCGCCCTGGTGGCGGTGGGCACGATCACCAGCCGTCTGGCCTCCGAGCCGCCCCGCCGGGTGTTCGACAACGACGAGGTCGTGTCGTTCATCGCCGAGGCGCTTCCCTCGCACCTGACCGCGGTGATGTCGTTCGACGACGTCCAGCGGATCCAGCGGCTCCACCTCGACTACCTGCACGCGTTCGGGCTCGCCCGCTCGGGCGGCGACCTGCGCGACGCCGAGGTCGCCCGGCTGCTGGAGGAGGACGAGGCCACCGCCTGGATCGTCGATCGGGCCGCGGCCCAGCAGATCCGGCTCGAGCCCGACCAGGTGCGGGCGGTGATCGACGCCCAGCTCGCCTACTTCGAGGCGATCGGGGCCATCGACGAGCTCACCGACGACGAGGCCGACGTCCGCGACGTGGTCACGTCGGAGCCTGCCGACCCGGAGCCGGCCGGCCCGGACGGTGCACCGTCCGTGAACGGTGAGTCCCACGTCGACGCCGGAGCATCGGCCGACCCCGACGACGACGATCGTGACGGGGTCGATCCGGCCGCCGGTTCACCCTCGGCCTGAGGGCCACGTCCGCCGGCCGTGCCCGGCCGACGGTGACCGGAAACGGAGCCGGTCAGCCCTCCGGCGCCTCGGTCGCGTCGACGACGGCGCCGTCGCGGCTGTCGCTGCCGTAGACCACGGCACCGACCGGCTGCGTCTCGTCGATCACCTGGCAGGTGTACCGCCAGGTCTCGCTGATGCCGTCACCGAGGTCGAGCACCCCGTTGTTGTTGAGGTCCCCGAACGTGCCGTCGGGGGCCTGCAGCTCGGCGGCGCCACAGTTGTCGGTGGGCTGGACGACGATGCGGCTGAGCGGATCGTTGCCGGTGACCGTCACCGAGAACGTGGCCGTGCCGTCCGTGACGTCGTCGAGCGAGATGGCGATCTCGGGGTCGAGGATCGTGATCGTGTTGACGACCTGCTGGGAGTACGGCTCACCGCCCGGGAAGGCGCCGCTGAACGTCGTCCTGCTGGTCGCGGTCTCCTCGGTGAGCTGCTCCAGCGAGCACTGGAACGTCCAGCTCTCACCCGGGTCGAGCAGGTCGTCGCCGTTGTCGTCGCCGGCGATCGGGTCCCCGATGTCGGGGCACGCCGGGTCCTCGACCGCGGGGCCGATGATCGCACGGTCGCTGTTGTTGGCGAAGATGTAGCTGAACGTGACCGGCTCGCCGAGGCGCTTCACGCTGTCGTCGGCCAGCTTGGTGACCCGCACGTCGCCGGCCTGGGGAAGGTCGGTGACCTCCTCGAAGGAATGGGTCCGCTCCGACTGGCCGCTCGCCGCGGCCTGCCACCGAACGGTCACCTGGGTGCACATGTCCCGGCCCAGCTCGTTGTCGCACGCGCCGTCGTCGGCGTTGAACACCGTCTGGGCGCTGTCGGCGATGGTGAACGCGGCGTTGACGGTGACCGTCTCACCCGGCTCGAGGTAGCCGAAGTCGCACTCCAACGAGTTGACCTCGGTCGGGTGCTCGGCGCAGGTGGTCTGGACGCCGATGGTGTCCTCCACCGTTGCCGGGCGGGCGAGGCCGGCGACCGTCTCGGACCGGTCGCCGAAGACTCCCATGTCGGCGTTCTGCATGATGGCGGAGGTGGCCGGGTTCGTGACCGTGATGGTGAACTCGACCTCGGCGGTCCGCGCTTCGAGCGGTGTCACCTCGGTGATCTCGACCGTCGGGGTGACGTTCTCGCCGCGGGCGAAGTAGTCGAGCCCGAAGCGCAGCGGATCGGTGGGCACGTCGGTGGCCGCCGGCGGGTTCGGGACGTCGAGGGCGACGCTGACGTTGGTCGAGTTCGTGGCCGGGATGTCACCGGCGACGGCGAGCAGCTCGATGACGACGACCTCGCCGGGGTCGAGGCCGGTGAGCGCCAGGTCGACGGGGATGGTGTCGTCCTCGGGGGGCTCGGTCCGGGTGGCGACCTCGGCCGGGTTGCCGTCCTCGGACTCGACCGTGGCCGGATCGCTGGCATCGACGTAGGCGCAGATGGGGGCGTCCTCGGCGAAGCCGGAGGTGTCGGCATCCGCCCGCGGCAGCTCGAGCGCCAGGTCGATCGGAGGTGCCTCGGCGTCGGCGGCCTCGGTGGCCTCGACCCTGATCTCGAAGGGCACCACCTGGCCGGGCACGTAGAGGCCGTTGTCCTCGAAGGCGTCGGGATCGGCCCAGTCGGCGCCGCTCACGAGGGGCTCGTCGAGGCGCGTGGCATCGGGGGGACACACCGTGGTCTCCGTGAACACCCGGCCGTCGGGGCTGGGATCGACGGTCGAGATGTCGGCCGAGTAGACGGGCGCCTCATCACCTCCGATCAAGGCGAGGGCGACCGTGGCGAACACCACGACCACGACGACGGCCAGCGCGCCGACAGCCCACAGGGGAGGCCTCGAGCCGAGGCCCGGGATCTTGACTCCGGAACGTTCCGCCACTTGTCGTCTGCCTGGCTCCGTTGATGCGGCCGATACGGGACGGGGTCATCCGCCCGCAGTCGAGGCCGGTCCACCCCTCCGACCGGCTTCGGCGACCCGCCCACGTTAGCGGTGTCGCAACCCGACGAATGTACGTGTCGGCGGGAGTCACGCGACTGTGAGGACCACGCCGACCTGGTTCAACGCCGTTCACCGAGAAATGTTGCGACAGGCGGCGTCGGATGTGCTTCACTGCTGGGCACGAGGGAAAGGAGGTGGTCCAACTGAGTAGCAGATCTTTTGGGACCTCGGAGGTGGCTGGCCGCTAGGACGGCCTGCTGGACCACCTGGTGAAACCCAGCCAGACACCGGTGACATCGGTGACGGGAGGTTGTCCCGCCCGGCATCGAACCCGATGTCGCTCAACCAGTCGAAGTCGAGGGGAGGCGTCTCGCCTCCCCTCGCTCGCGTCCGGGCACGAATCACCCGGTCACGAATCACCCGGCGACCGAAGGCACCGGTCTCGCCCGCGCCGGGCCTGGACGACACTCACGGCCCCGGAGGTGTCGATCGCGGCTCCGGACGCGCTATGAACGGGGCGATGGAACGATCCACCCGGTTCGAGGACCACCGCTTCGTCGGCGACAAGCGGACCCAGGTCGTCTACGACGTCGACGCCATCGGGCCCGACGACGAGGCGGTCATCGAGGAGCTCCTGTCGTCCGAGCAGTTCATCTGCTTCGGGCCCGACACCCTGGCGGAGGCCCGCAACCGGGGCTACCGCCTCTGGCGCCGCCAGCGCGCCGCCGGCGGCGTGGCCTGAGCTCGGCCGCCAGGTGACCGAGCGCATCGCGTCGGGCGATCTCACCCTCGCCGGGCACCTGGCGATGCCCGACCGCGTCGCGCGCAGCGGTGCCGCCGCACTCGTCATCTGCCACGGCTTCCCCTCCACCGCCGGCGGGGGCGCCAACTCCTACGCCACCTACCCGGCGCTGGCCGACCACATCGCCGAGGAGCTCGGTTGGGCCGTGCTCACGTTCAGCTTCCGCGGGTGCGGCGAGTCGGAGGGCGACTTCAGCCTCGGGGGCTGGCTCGACGACATCGGCGCCGCCGTGACCCACGTCCGGTCGATCCTCAACACGGCCGGGGTGTGGTTGAGCGGGTTCGGCACCGCGGGCGCGCTGTCGATCTGTGCCGGGTCACGCGACCCGGAGATCGACGGGGTCGCGGCCATGGCCGCGCCGGCCGACTTCGACGACTGGGCGTCCCACCCCAAGCGGCTCCTGGACTTCGCCCGGGACATCAACGTGATCCGCGACCCGCGCTTCCCCGCGTCGATCGAGCAATGGGTCCACGAGCTGCGGTCGATCCGGGCGGTGGCGTGCGTGGAGTCGCTGCGGCCCCGGCCGCTGCTCGTCGTCCACGGCTCGGACGACGTCAACGTGCCCGTCTTCGACGCCCGGGTGATCGGCGACGCCCACGCCACCGCCGACCTGCGGGTGATCAGCGGAGCCGGTCACCACCTGCGCCACGATCCCCGCGCCATCGCCATCCTGTGCGGCTGGCTCGACCGCCAAGCGGTCCGCAGCGGGGTCGAGCGCCCGGCCTGAGCCGCGAGCCGTCGACCGGGCGGCCGAAGGGCGTGTTCGGCCGGTCCCGGCGGTCAGTCCTGCTTGCCCTTGCCCTTCGCCTTCATCGCCTTCTTCCACGCCCGGACCTCGGCCAGGGTCTCGGGCGAGGAGACATCGGCGGCGGAGCGCCGTTCGTCGTCGGAGAACGGCGCGGCCGCCTCCTCCCACCCGCTCGGCGTGATGGCGAACCGCTTGGCCAGCAGCGCGACGAAGATCTTGGCCTTCTCGTCGCCGAAGCCGGGCAACGCCTTCACCCGCGCCAGCAGCTCGCGGCCGTCGTCGACGCCGGACCACAGCGCGGCGGCATCACCGCCGTGGTGCTCGACGAGGTGGGTGCACAGCTGGTGGGCCCGCTTGGCCATCGACCCCGGGAACCGGTGCAGCGCCGGCTTCTCCCGGAACGCCTCCTCGAGCTCCTCGGCCGGCATCGCCGCGATCGCCCCGGGGCTGAACCGGTCGCCGAGGCGGTCGGCCAGGCGGTGGGGCGCCGCGAACGCCGACTCCATCGTCACCTGCTGGTCGAGCAGCATGCCGAGGAGCAGGGCGAACGGGTCGTCGACGAGCAGGCGGTCGGCGTCGGCGTTGCCGGTGATCGGGAAGGAGACGTCAGCCACGGCCTGCGATCGTACGCCGCGCCACGCGCCCGGGCCCGGCCACGGCCCGGGATGGGATGGGCATGGCCGGGTCAGGCCAGGCCGGCGGCGAGCGACTCGATGATCGCCTCGACGTGGGCGCGGTCGGGGCGGGGCTCGTTGACGAGATCACCCAGGTAGAGCCCGTCGGCCACCAGGCGCACGTGGCTGGCCAGCACCGGGTCGAGCACCTCCAGTGGTGCCCGGGAGCGCACCGACAGCTCGATGAGCCGCCGGTCGAACGCCTCGTCGACCGCGTGGACCGAGCCGACCAGCGCCCGCCACATGCGGTTCTCGGCGTCGGAGGCCTCCAGCGCGCTGGTGATGTGCCAGCGCACCAGCGCCGCCGGGTCGGAGGGGGCCGCGGCGTTCGCCCGCTCCACCGACTCCTCGCACCGGTCGAGCAGGCCGCAGAACAGCTCGGCCTTGGACCCGAAGTGGTAGAGGAGCCCGCCCTTCGAGACCCCGGCGGCCGCGGCCACCGCGTCGAGGGTCACGCTGTCCGCGCCGCGCTCGAGGACGACCTCCTGGAGGGCGTCGACGATCAGGTCGCGGTTCGACGGGCGGGCCATGACCTCAGCGTGCCCGGTGGGTTCGCAGCGCCCACGCCGCGACCATCGCCAGCGCGGTCGTGGCCGCGATCGCGGCGACGTGGAGCCCGTCGACGAACGCCCCGGAGGCCGCCGCCTCGAACCCGGTCCGGGCGGCGCCGTCCAGCTCGTCGGCGGCGCCGAGCGCGGCCCCGAGCGTCTCCCGGGCCCGGTCGACGACGTCGGCGGCCACGCCCGTGCCGTCGAGGTCGTCGATGCGGCGCCGGTAGACCGCCGTGGCGATGGAGCCGAGGATGGCGGTGCCGAGCGCGATGCCGAGCTCGTTGCCCGTCTCCGACACCGACGCCACCGCACCGGCCCGCTCGGGCGGCACCGCCGCCATGATCCCCTCGACGGCCACGGTCATCGCCGCGCCCAGCCCGGCGTTGAGCACCGCGATCGACAGTGCGGCCAGCACCGGCGAGCCGGTCGCGCTGACCTGGGTGAGCAGGCCGAACCCGACCGCGCCGAGCACGAGGCCACCGGCGATCACCGCGAACGGTCCCCAGCGGCGCGACGCCCACGGCGCGGCGAGCGTGAACGCGACCGACGAGACCACGGCCGGCAGGAGCTGCACGCCGGCGCGCAGCGGGCTCATGCCCACGACCAGCTGGAGGTACTGGGTGGTGAAGAACATCGAGCCCGCGAGCCCGACGCACGCCAGCAGGTTGCCGGTGATCGCCATGCGGAAGCGGGGCAGGCGGAACAGCCCGACGTCGATCATCGGGTCCTCCAGCCGTCGCTGGCGCCGCACGAACACGACGCCGGCGACGATCCCGGCCACGAGCGAGGCCGCCGCCGGCCAGGACGCACCGTGGGAGGCCGCGGTCTTCACGGCGTAGACGACCGGCAGCGTGGTCGCCATCGACAGCACGGCGCTCGGGATGTCGAAGCGGCCCGGCGACGGGTCCCTCGATTCGGGCACCACCCGGGGCCCGACGACGACGAGGGCGATGGTCACCGGCACCGCGATGAGGAACACCGCGCCCCACCAGAAGTGCTCGAGGACGACCCCACCGGCGATCGGCCCGATCGCGGCACCGACCGCGAACGCCGTGGCCCACACCGCGATGGCCATCTGGCGCTCGTGGTCGTCGGTGAAGATGTTGCGGATCAGCGAGAGGGTCGACGGCATCAGCGTCGCGCCGGCGACGCCGAGGGCGGCCCGGGCCGCGATCAGCGTGGCCGGCCCGGTGGCGAACGCCGCCAGCAGGGAGGCGGCCCCGAAGCCGGCGGCACCCCACAGCAGCAGGCGTCGTCGTCCGATGCGGTCGCCGACGACGCCCATCGTCACCAACAGCCCGGCGAGCACGAACGAGTAGATGTCGACGATCCACAGCAGCTCGGAGCTCGTCGGCTCGATCGCCGCGCTCAGCGACGGGATGGCGAAGCCGAGGATCGTCGCGTCCATCGAGATGACGAGCACGGGCAGGGTGAGCACGGCGAGCGCCCACCAGCGACGGGGGTCGTTGGTGGCGGGGCCGTCGTCGTCGATGGTCGGGCGGTCACCGGAGATGTTGTCGGCCTGGCTGAGCACCGGATAACTGTACCGTCCGGACGGTCGACAAATCCCGTGGATTCGCTGCGGGCCGGCGCACCGCCGGTGTCGTGCGATCATCGTTCCCATGGCTGCTCGGACCGAGGTGTTCACCGACGGCGCGTGCTCCGGCAACCCCGGCCCGGGCGGCTGGGCGTGGGTCGTGCCCGACGGTCCGTTCGCGGCCGGGTTCGAGGCCCGCTCCACCAACCAGCGGATGGAGATCAAGGCGGCGTACGAGGCCGTCCGGGCCACCACCGGCCCCGTCGAGGTGGTCAGCGACTCGACCTACGTCGTGAACTGCTTCCGCGACCGGTGGTGGGAGGGCTGGCTCGAGCGGGGGTGGAAGAACAGCTCCCGCAAGCCGGTCGCCAACCGGGACCTGTGGGAGCCGTTCATCGACCTCGTCCGCACCCGCGGCGACGTCACGTTCCGATGGGTGAAGGGCCACGCCAACAACCGCTGGAACGACCTCGCCGACCGCCTCGCCGTCGAGGCCGGCCAGCGCCAGCAGGAGCGCTCGGGCGACCACCCGCCCACCGAGGTCGGCCCGGCCGACGAGCCCGGCGGTTCGGCCTCGGACAAGAAGAAGGCCGGCCCCAGCTACACCGACGGGTTCGACGGCCACACGCTCGTCGTGCTCGGCCACAAGCCGACCGAGCTCGGCGGCTACGACCCGAACCCGACCGCCGACGCCGTCCGCCACCGGCTCGCCGACATCATCGCGGCCAAGCGCCACCTCCACCCCGACCTGCTCGTGGTGAGCGGCCTGCGCCTCGGCGCCGAGCAGCTCGGCGCCGAGGCCGCCCGCGAGGTGGGCGTGCCCTACGCCGCGCTCCTGCCGTTCCCCGAGCCCGACGCCCCGTGGCCGAAGGCGCGACGCGCCCACTTCGCCGACCTCGTCGCCGATGCCCGCGACACGCTCACACTCGAGAAGAAGACGCCCGACACCACGGCCAAGGTGGCGGCGGCGCTGCGACGGCGCGACGCGTGGATGGCCCAGCACCTCGACGAGGCGGTGCTCGTGTGGGACGGGCGCGACAAGGCGTTGGAGAAGCTGCACAAGAGCCTGACCGACCGCATGGGCGACGAGGTGTGGGTGGTCGACCCGACGGAGCTGACGACGGGGGGACGACGACGGTGACCACCGAGGGTCGGTTGCGGGAGGTGCTCGGCGACCTGGGCGGCGGCGCCGGCGACCTCGATGCCGCCGCGCTCGCGTCGCTGGTCGACCGGGTCGTCGACGCGGTCGGTGAGCGGGCGGGCGCCCTCGCGGACGCCGACCCGTTCGCCGTCCCGATGCCCCGCGAGCCCGGTCCGCTGCCGCCGCCGACGCCGGACACGTCCCCGTGGGTGTGGCGCGACGACCCCGACCCGGCGAGCGGCGCCGCGATCGACCGGCCGGACGCCGACGGGACGGGCGCCGAGGGGACCGACGCCGGTGGCCGCCAGCTCCTCGCCGGGTCCCGTCTGGCGGTCAAGGACCTGATCTCCGTCGGCGGCCGTCCGATGCGCTGCGGGTCCCGCACCCGGTTCGACGCCCCGCCATCGCCCGCCGATGCCCCCGCCGTCGATCGTCTGCGGGCCGCTGGTGCCGTCGTCGTCGGCGCGACGAAGCTCCACGAGCTCGCCTTCGGCGTCACCGGGCTCAACCCGATCGACGGCACCCCGGCCCACCCCGTCGACCCGGGCCGGGTGCCGGGCGGCTCGTCGAGCGGCTCGGCCGTGGCGGTCGCCATCGGGGAGGCCGACGTGGCGCTCGGGACCGACACCGGCGGGTCGGTCCGTGCGCCCGCCTCGCTGTGCGGCGTCGTCGGCCACAAGCCGGCCCGGGGCGCGGTGTCGCTCGAGGGTGTCCAGGCACTGTCCCCGACGCTCGACCACGTCGGCTGGTTCACCCCCGACGTCGCCGGTGCCCGGGCCGTGGCCATGGCCCTGTCCGTGCCGACGAGCGATGACCACGACGGGCCGCCGCCGAACGGCATGCGGCTCGGGGTCGCGTCCGACGTGCTCGCCGCCGCCACCGAGCCCGTCGCCGCATCGGTGCGGGCGGCGCTCGACCGCCTGGCCGACGACGGGGTCGAGCTGATCGAGGTGCCGTGGCCGGCCGGCGAGGAGGTGTGGGCCGCCACGACCGCGATCATGTTCGCCGAGGCGGCCCGGGTGCACCGGCGGACCCTGGCGGAGCGGGCTGCGTTGCTCGGCCCCGATGTCCGCGCCCGGCTCGTGCAGGGGAGCGCCCTCGACCTCGGGACCTACCTCGATGCCCGGGCCCTGCGCGTCGAGCTGCGGCGCCGGTGCCTGGCCACCCTCGCCGTGGTCGACGCGGTGCTCACCCCGGCCACGCCGATCGTCGCCCCGACCCTGGCCGAGGCCGCGGACCCGGCGGTCGCCGCGGTCATCATCGCCAACACCCGCCTCGCCAACGCCACCGGCCTCCCCGCGTTGAGCCTGCCGATCCCCGCCGCCGTGCGAGAGGGCGACCTGCCGGTCGGCCTCCAGCTCGAGGCCGCCACCGACGGCACCCTCCTCACCGCCGCAGCCCGCGCGGAGCACCTGCTGGCCACCTGACGGCCGGTGTCCCGGGCCCGGCGGTGGGTGGGGCAGGATGTGGCCATGCGCGTCGGGACCGACACCGGGGGTACGTTCACCGACCTCGTGACCGCGGACGGGCGGGTGGCCAAGGTGCTGTCCACGCCCGAGGACCCGGGCCGGGCCGTGCGCCAGGCGCTGGGCCGGGCCGTCGGCGACGAGGTGCCCGAGCTGCTGGCCCACGGCACCACGGTGGCGACCAACGCCGTCCTCGAACGCCGGGGCGCGCCGGTGGCGCTCGTGACCAACGAGGGCTTCGCCGACCTGATCGAGATCGCCCGCCAGGACCGCCCGTCGCTCTATGACCAGGACGTCGACCGCCCCGAGCCTCTGGTCCCGCGGGCGTGGCGCCTCGAGGTGCCCGGCCGCCTGGACGCCACCGGCGCCGAGATCGAGCCGGTCCGGGCCGAGGCCCTCCCCGACGTGCCGGCCGAGGCCCGGTCGGTGGCGGTGTGCCTGCTCCACGCCGACCTCGACCCGGCCCACGAGCTCGCGGTGCGGGCCGAGCTGGAGCGACGAGGCGTCGATGTCACCTGCTCCCACGAGGTGTCGCCCGAGTTCCGCGAGTACGAGCGCACCGCGACGACCGTGATCAACGCCTACGTGCGCCCGGCGTGTCGCACCTACCTGCGCAACCTCGACGGCGTCGCCGGCGACGTGGTCGTCATGACGTCGGCCGGGGGCCTGCTGCCCCTGGACCGGGCCGCCGAGCTGCCGGTTGCGCTGCTGCTGTCCGGCCCCGCCGGCGGGGTGCGGGCGGGCGCGGCCGCGGCGATGGCCAACGGCTACCCGGACGCCATCACCTTCGACATGGGCGGCACCAGCACCGACGTGTGCCTCGTGCGCGACGGGGAACCGGAGCCGGCCGCGCAGCGGATGGTCGGCGGGTTCCCGGTGCGCCTGCCCTCGCTCGACGTGGTCACCATCGGCGCCGGCGGCGGCTCGATCGCCCGGATCGACGCCGGCGGCGCCCTGGTCGTGGGCCCCGAGTCGGCCGGCGCGGTGCCCGGGCCGGCGTGCTACGGCCGGGGCGGCACGAACCCGACGGTGACCGACGCCAACCTCGTCGCCGGCCACATCCCCGCCGACGCCACCTTCCCCGACCTCGGGCGGCTCGACCTCGACGCCGCCCGGGCCGCGCTCGACGGCGCCGGCGTCGATGCCGACGGGGTGCTGGCCGTGGTCAACGCCAACATGGAGCGGGCGCTGCGGGCGGTGTCGGTCGAGCGGGGCGTCGACCCGCGCGGCCTCGCGCTCGTCGCGTTCGGCGGCGCCGGCCCCCTCCACGCCTGTGCCCTCGCCGACGCGCTCGACCTCGCCGCGGTGATCATCCCGGCCCGGGCCGGGGTGCTGTCGGCACTGGGGATCCTCGGCTCGCCCGACCAGCGCGACCTCGTGCGGTCCTGGCCGACGCCGACCGACCACGACGGACTGGAGCACGCCCTGGCCGACCTGGCCGACGAGGCCGCCTCGCTGCTCGGCGACGACGATGCCTCCGGGTCCGACGTCGAGGTCACGACCGCGCTCGACTGCCGCTACCTGGGCCAGAGCCACGAGCTGCGGGTGGCCGACATCGCCTCGTTCGCCGACGAGCACCTGCGCCGCAACGGCTACGCCCGGGAGCGCGCGCCGATCGAGGTCATCGCCCTGCGGGCCACCGCAGTGCGCCCACCGGCGGTCGACGTGTCGTCGTTGCCGGTGCCCGACCGCCGGACGGGGGAGGGGCCGCTCGTGATCGCCGAGGAGGACGCCACGGTGTGGGTGCCACCCGGTTGGCGGGCCGAGGCCGGCGCCGCCGGCGCACTCGTCCTGAGGAGGGTGTCGTGAGCCTGTCGCCGGCCGAGCTCCAGGTGCTCGTGTCCCGCCTGACCGGCGTTGCCGACGAGATGTCGGCCGTGCTGCGGCGGGCGTCGTTCTCGCCCAACATCAAGGAGCGGGCCGACTGCTCGTGCGCCCTGTTCACGCCGGCCGGCGAGATGCTGGTCCAGGCGGAGAACATCCCGGTGCACCTGGGGTCGATGCCGGCGTCGGTCGAGATCGCCATCGAGCGCTTCGGCGACGAGCTGACCGACGGCATGCAGGTCATCCTCAACGACCCCTTCGCCGGCGGCACCCACCTCAACGACATCACCATCGTCGCCCCGTGCTTCGTCGACGGGCGACTGATCGGCTTCGCCGCCAACCGGGCCCACCACGCGGACGTCGGCGGCATGGCGCCCGGGTCGATCCCGGCCGACGCCACCGAGATCTACCAGGAGGGGCTGCGCATCCCGCCCCTCGAGCTGAACGACGCCATCGTCGAGATGATCTGCGCCAACTCCCGCACCCCGGTCGAGCGGCGCGGTGACCTCGACGCCCAGATCGGCGCCAACGTGCTCGGCGTGCGCCGCCTGGCCGACCTGGCCGACGCCCCGATCGCCGAGATCGTCGACTACGGCGAGCGGCGGATGCGGGCGACGCTCGGCTCGCTGCCCGACGGCCGGTGGACGTTCACCGACGTCCTCGACTCCGCCGGGCCCCGCCCATCCCAGGCCGGCCCGATCGACATCACGCTCACGCTCGAGATCTCGGGCGACGAGGCGACGTTCGACTTCACCGGCACCTCACCCCAGCGGGAGGGCAACGTCAACGCAGTCCGCGCGGTCACCGTCAGCTCGGTGGCATGGGCGCTGCGGGCCGCGACCGACCCGACCATCCCGGCCAACGGGGGTGCGTTGCGCCCGGTGCGGGTGATCACCCCCGAGGGCACGATCGTCGCCGCCCGGCCCCCGGCCGCGGTCGGCGCCGGCAACGTCGAGGTCAGCCAGCGGGTGGCCGACGTGTGCCTCGGGGCGCTGGCCAAGGCGATCCCCGGAGCGGTCGGCGCCGCGTCGCAGGGGACGATGAACAACGTCCTCATCGGCGGCGACGGCTGGGTCTACTACGAGACGATGGCCGGCGGGCAGGGCGGCCGCCGGGGCAAGATCGGGATGAGCGCGGTCCACACCGCGATGACCAACACCCAGAACACGCCGATCGAGGCGCTGGAGCGGGCGTTCCCGATGCGGGTCCGTCGCCTGCGGGTCGTGCCCGGCACCGGTGGCACCGCCCCCGACGGCGGTTGGGCCGGCGGCGACGGCCTGGAGCGCGACCTGCAGATGCTCGAACCGGTCACGGTCTCGCTGATCACCGAGCGCCGGGTGAGCCGCCCGTG
Organism: Actinomycetota bacterium; assembly: GCA_034211175.1. GTDB lineage: Bacteria > Actinomycetota > Acidimicrobiia > Acidimicrobiales > CAIXPF01 > JAXHUH01. The sequence continues at coordinate 5,757 of JAXHUH010000201.1, read as the reverse complement.
GGGCATGGGCGGCGAGCCGGGCGCAGTGGGGGAGAACTGGCTGCTGCCCGGCGGCCACGAGTCGAGGGCCGAGAAGCTGGCCGACAAGGTCACCCTCCGCCTCGACACCGGCGACGTCCTGCGGGTCCGCACCCCCGGAGGCGGCGGCTACGCCGACGGCTGAGCAATCCGGTGGACCGGTGCATCCACGCGTCGACCGGACGGCCCTTCCCAGTGGCGTGCTGCTCGGTGGTGCGGCGGCTTGGTGGTGTGCGGCTTGGTGGTGTGAAGGTACTACGATACGAACATGGCGAAGGAGAAGGTGACGCTGACGCTCGACGCCGACCAGCTCGCGGAGCTGCGGAGCCTCGTCGATGCCCGGAGCCTCTCCTCGACCGTCGACCGTGCGGTCGGCTCCTACCTGTACCGGCTGCGCCACCTGCGGGCGGTCGACGAGTGGCTCGCCGAGCTCGAAGCGGAGCACGGCCCGGTCGAGCCCGAGACCCTCGAGTGGGCGGCCCGCATCGTCGACGACTGGGAGGCGGCCGGTGAGGTCGCGCGGCAGGCAGGCTGATGCTCCTGCTGGACAGCGAGGCGATCTCGGCCGTTGCCCACGGCCCCGCCCATCGCCGTGATCGGGTGCGGGCCTTGATCGCCGAGATGCGCAAGCGCGAACTGCCGGTCGCAACGGTCGCTGCGGTGCTCGCCGAGGTGGTTCGTGGTCGTCCGGCCGACGCCGGTGTCTTCGCCGGGCTTCGCCGGGAACGGATGGAGGTGCATCCGGTCGACAGCCGGGTCGGGGTCCGTGCCGGGCAGCTCCTCGGCGGCGCCGGTGCGGGTTCGGAGCTCGCCGTGGATGCGTTCGTCGTCGCTGACGGGGACCTCCGGGGCGGAGCTGTGATCGCAACGGTGGATGCGGGCGATCTCGGGCGGTTGGCGGCGCATGCGACACAGGTCCGCATCGCCGATCTCGACGCCTGACCGGGCCGCCGCGTCACCGATCGGGGTGACGGGGGGCACCGCGCGCTGCGCCGGAGAGCGGGCCGGCGGCCGGTACGATCCGTCTCGGTGTTCGAAGCCGACCGGCGGTAGGTATCTCGTCGCCTCCGGCGACCGCCACCTCCTCCGACCCCACCCCCTCCGACCCGTGGAGCGCCCGTTCGTCATGGAGCCCCCCAATGCTCGCCGTGCGGTTGCCCTCGTGGGCCCGCGGCGCGCCCTGGCGGGGGATGGGGCGACGGGCGTCGGTGCTGTGGACCGAGCTGGCCGGGTCCGGCCAGACGGTGGTCGCCCTCGCGCTCAACAGCGCCACCAGCCTCGTGGCCGGTGCCGTGCTCGGATCGATCACGGGGACCCTCGAGGACGTCCCGGGGCTCATCGTCATGGTCCCCGCCGCCATCGGCCTGCGAGGCAACGTCTTCGCCGCGCTCGGTAGTCGGCTGTCGACCTCGATCCACACCGGGACGTTCCGCCTCTCCCTGCGGCCCGGCACCGTCGTCGGCGACAACGTCGTCAGCTCCCTGCTGCTGACCACCGGCCTCGCGCTCGTCCTCGCCGTCGTCGCCGACCTCGCCGCCGTTGCGTTCGGGGTCTCCGGTGACGTCCGCGTCGCCGATCTCGCCCTGGTGTCGATCGTCGGCGGGCTCCTGGCCTCGTTCGTGGTGCTCGCGGCCACGATCGCCCTCGCCGGCGGTGCCGCCCGGTACGGCTGGGACCTCGACAACCTGGTGGCGCCGATCGTGTCGACCCTGGGTGACGTCCTGACCCTGCCCGCCCTGTGGCTGGCCGCACTCGCCGTCGGCCACGGCGCGCTCACGACGGGGTCGGGCTGGTTGGTCGCCGTCGTCGGCGCCGCGGCGCTCGTCCTGGGCGTGCGGAGCCGGGTGGCGCGGGTCGCCCGCATCATGCGGGAGTCGCTGCCGGTGCTGACCGCGGCGCTGCTGCTGAGCACCCTCGCCGGGCTCGTCCTCGAGCGTGGGCTCGCCACCTTCTCGGCGCTGCCCGCGCTGCTCGTGCTGGTCCCCGCCTTCGTGAGCACGGCCGGTGCACTGGGTGGTGTGTTGTCCGCGAGGCTGGCAACGGCGTTCCACCTCGGTACGCTCGATGCCGGCCTGGTGCCGGCTTCCATCGCCCGACGGGACATCGTCGTGCTGTTGGTGCTGTCGGTTCCCGTGTACGTGGTCAACGCCGCCGGTGCCCACATCGTCGCCCGGGTGCTCGGCCAGGCCAGCCCCGGTCTCGGTCACCTGGTGTTCGCATCGGTGATCGGGGGAGCGGCGGCGGTGACCTTTGTGATGGCGGCGGCATATTACGGAGCGCTTGCGGCGGTGAGGTTCGGCGTGGATCCAGACACCTACGGCATCCCTCTCGTGACCTCGTCGGTGGACTTCGCCGGCGTCGTCGCGCTGATGGTCACGATCTCGGCACTGGGGATCGCATGAAGGCACCGGAGAGCGACGACACCCAGATGAAGGTGGTGATGCTCGTCATCATCGGGGTCGCCGCCACCGTGATCTGCGCCATGTGGGCGGTCGCGTCGACCGATGCGCTCACGCTTCCCGACGCACTCCTGCTCGGCGTGGTCGAGGGCATCACCGAGTACCTGCCCGTCAGCTCCACCGGCCACCTCACCGTCGTGCAGCGCCTGTTGGGCATCGGCAACACCGAGGCCGACAAGGCGGCGGCCGACGCGTACGCCATCTGCATCCAGGCCGGCGCCATCCTCGCCGTGCTCGGCCTCTACCGCGAGCGGGTCGGCTCGGTGATCCTCGGCGTGGTCGGTCGGGACCCCCAGGGGTTCCGGCTCGCCCAGGTCCTCATCGCGGCGTTCACGCCGGCGGCGGCCATCGCCTTCGTGTTCGAGGACGCCATCAAGGACAACCTCTTCGGCATCGCACCGGTCGTCGCCGCGTGGGCGGTCGGCGGTGTCGCCATCCTCGTGATCGCCCCCCGGGTGTGGGGTGGCGCTCGCCGCATCGAGGAGCTGACGATCCGCGACGGCCTGATCATCGGCTTCGCCCAGGTGTTGGCGCTGTGGCCGGGCACGAGTCGCAGCCTGGTGACGATCCTGGCCGCCGGCGCCCTCGGGGTGAAGGCCAGGGACGCGGTGGAGCTGAGCTTCATCCTCGGCCTCATGACGCTCGGTGCGGCCACGATCTACGAGGGCATCGGCGAGGGCACCAACATCGTCGACACGTTCGGCATCGTCTCGCCGGTCGTCGGGCTGCTCGCCGCGTGGGTGTCGGCGATCGTGGCGGTCCGGTGGATGGTCGACTACCTGAACCGCAACGGCATGGCCGTCTTCGGCTGGTACCGGCTCGGGATCGCCGCCGTCGTCGGGGCACTGCTCCTCGCCGGTGTCGTCTCCTCCGACGTCGAGCCGGCGGAGGACGAGAGCCCGGTCATCACGGTCCCCACCTCTTCCACGGTGGAATAGCCTCTGCAATAGTGGAGGGATGGGCGCTCCCGACGACGTCGACCCTCCCGACGCTGCGCCGCCCGGCCCCGCGCCGGACGGCGCCACCGGCGGCCTGACGCTGTCCAACGGGGTCGAGCTCGCCCAGATCGGGGCCCGCGTCCGGGCCGTCCGCTCCCGACGCGGCCTGTCGCTCGACGAGCTCGCCGGGCGGTCCGGGGTCAGCCGGTCGATGGTCTCGGAGATCGAGCGCGGTCGGAAGGTGCCGACGATCGTCGTCCTCGACCGCGTCGCCAACGCGCTCGGCACGAGCCTCGCCCGCCTGGTCCAACCGGAGGACGCCACCCGGGTCGTGATCCGCCGGGCGGCCGACCAGCAGGTCGCCGTCGACCCGGCGGGGTGGGAGCGGCGCATCCTGTCGCCGGTGCTGCCCGGCGTCGAGTTCGAGCTGATGCGCACGACGATCGGGCCCGGGGTCGACGCCGGCACCTGGCGCTCCCACGGGCCCGGCAGCCGGGAGTACCTCGCCGTCGAGTCGGGCACGCTCGTGCTGACCGTGGACGGCATCGACCACGAGCTCGGCCCGGGCGACAGCGTCTTCCACGACGGCGACTGCGACCACGGCTACCGCAACACCGGCAACGTCGCGTGCACCTACTACCTGGCGCTGGACCTGTGCGACGTCGACGGGGCCGCGACGGTGCACCGATGAGCGAGATCCCGCCCGGGCGTCGGCCGATGACCACGGCCGCGCTGCGCCGCCACGGCCACGAGGTCGTCGACCTCGTCGTGGACCACCTCGAGCACCTGGCCGACGGCCCGCCGTGGCAGCCGGTCCCGCCGGCGGTGCGCGACACCCTGGAGGCGACCCCGCTGCCGGCCGACGGCATGGGGCCGGCCGAGCTGCTCGAGCGCATCCGTCGTGACGTGCTGCCGTACCCGTTCGGCAACGGGCACCCCCGGTTCTTCGGGTGGGCCAATCCGCCGCCGTCGCTCGAGGGTGTCCTCGTCGACATGATCGCCACGGCCATGAACCCGAGCTGCGCCGGCGGCGATCACGCCGCCATCCACCTCGAGCGGGGGGTGGTGCGCTGGCTCGCCACGCTCGTCGGCCACCCCGGCGACGGCGTGCTGGTCAGCGGCGGCTCGGCCGGGGCGCTGACCGCGCTCGCCGCCGCGCGGCATCGGGCCGCGCGCGCCGACGGTTGGGACGACCGCACCGATGGCGTCGCCCACGACGGGGCCGCCCGGCTCGTCCTGTACGTGAGCGGCGAGGGCCACTCGTCGCACCGCAAGGCGGTCCGGCTCCTCGGCCTCGGTGATGACGGGATGCGGGTCGTGGCCACCGATCCCGCCGGCCGCGTGGACCCCGCGGCGCTGCGCGCCGCGGTCGCCGACGATCGACGCGCCGGTCGACGCCCGTTCGGTGTCGTCGCGTCGGCCGGTGTCGTGTCGACCGGTGCGATCGACCCGCTCGCCGCCATCGCCGACGTGTGCGCGGAACACGGGCTGTGGTTCCACGTCGACGGCTCACTCGGCGGTGTCGGGGTCCTCGACGAGCGGGTCGCCCCTCGCTACGCGGGGATGGAGCGGGCCGACTCGCTCGTGCTCGACCCCCACAAGTGGCTGGGCGTGCCGGTCGACTGCGCCGCGGTCCTGGTGCGCGACCTCGACGAGCTGCGCTCGACGTTCAGCCTCGTGCCGTCCTACCTGCGCACCTCCGCCGGCGACGACCCGTGGCTGTCGGAGTACGTGTTCGACCAGACCCGGCCGTTCCGGGCGCTGCGCCTGTGGGCCACCCTCGCCGGCGCCGGCCGCAACGGGCTCGCGGCCCGGGTCCGACGCGACAACGACCACGCCGCCCGTCTCGCCGAGCTGGTCAGCGACGCCGCCGACCTGGAGCTGGTGGCGGAGCCCGACCTGTGCGTCGTCGTCTTCCGTTGGCGCTCCGGTGCCCGGGCGGTCGACCACGACGACCAGGTGAACGTGGCCCTGCCCCGGGCCGTCCAGCTCGAGGGCGACGTGTTCCTGACCGGTGCCCGCCTCGACGGGCGGGAGGTCGTGCGGGCCTGCTTCATGCACCCGGGGACGACCGACGACGACATCGACCGCATCATCCCCGCGGTGCGTCGGGCGGCCCGGGGGCTCACCTCGACCGGTTGACGCCGATGCCGGTGCGTCCGGCCGGCGCGGGCGCCGCTCGCCGGGCGGCGCCGTCGTCCGTGCCGGTCAGGCCGGCGGTGGCCGAAGTCTAAATTTTGAAAGTATAAGCTAAGTAATATTTATTGAATATTTCGTGAAATTGTAATATTGAGAAATAAGCCATATCGAAGTTTTATTAGGAAAAGAAACTAATTTTAATC
>JAXHUH010000200.1:0-19703 GCA_034211175.1 Actinomycetota bacterium | reverse complement strand
GCCACCGGTGGCACTCCGCGGGGACCAGAACGGGTTGTTCGGGGTGGCCGGGTGGCGTCCGTCGGCGCACGCCGTCGGGTCAGGCGGGGTTCGCCAGGTCGGCGAGCTTGGCGACGGTGCGCCAGTTGCGGATGGTCATCGGCGCGTCGAGCTGCTTCGCGACCCGGTTGGGCAGCTTGGAGCGGCCGACACCGTTCGGGAGGTGGAGGTAGACGTCGGCATCGACCACCGTCGCCCCCTCGGGCGCGAGGTCGGCGACGTCGAGCCCGGCGGCGACCTCCGGTGCCGGCGGCTCGGCGAGAAGGCCGACGTGGATCTCCCCCGTGTCGACGTCGCCGTACGGGTTGCGCTCGGCCACCGACGCGATCTCCTCGGCGGTCCGCAGCATGATCGTCGGCTCCGCCCCGAGCGCCTCACCCACGGCACGCTCGACATCGGCCGCGGACACCGGGGACGACGATGTGAAGACGACGTTGCCGCTCTGGATGTAGGTCCGGACATCGCCGAAGCCCGCTGACTCGAACGCGGCCCGCAGCTCGGCCATCGTGACCTTGCCGTGGCCGGCCACGTTGACGGCCCGCAGCAGGGCGACGTAGGTGCTGGTCACGGGTGCTCCCGGCGCTCGGTCGGCATCGGCACGTCCTACCACGCCAACGCCCGACGCGAACCCGGCCAGGAAGTTGCAGGTTCAAGCATCGTAGACTCGGGTCCATGACCGACGCCGTGCTCCAGACCGTGCCGCTCGGTATGCAGTGGCCGACGCTCGACCCGTTCCTGTTCTGCGTCCACCACGACGACGCGTTCCCGGCCGGCAACGACCGGATGGGGCCCGACGCGTCGCTCGGCGGGCGCCCGCTCGGCCAGGACTTCGGCGGCATCGACGGCTGGAACATGTACCACGGCCAGGTCGTGCCCGGGTTCCCCGGCCATCCCCACCGCGGCTTCGAGACCGTCACCTACGTGCGCAAGGGCCTGATCGACCACTCCGACTCGCTCGGCGCGATCGCCCGGTTCGGCCGCGGCGACGTCCAGTGGCTGACCGCGGGCGGGGGCATCGTCCACTCCGAGATGTTCCCCCTCGTCCACCGGGACCGGCCCAACCCGCTGGAGCTGTTCCAGATCTGGTTGAACCTGCCGAAGGCCGACAAGCTCGTCGAGCCCCACTTCGCCATGTTGTGGGGCCCCGACCTGCCTCGGATCGTGCGCGACGCGGAGGGCCGCACGACCGAGATCACCGTGATCGCCGGCGCGCTCGACGGCGAGGTCCCCCCGCCGCCCCCGCCCCACTCGTGGGCCGCCCGGCCGGACAACGACGTCGCCATCTGGCATGTCCGCCTCGACGCCGGTGCCCGGTGGACCATGCCCGCGGCGTCGCAGGCCGACGTCAACCGCGTCCTCTACGTGTTCGAGGGCGGGCCGGTCGACATCGCCGGCCAGCGGGTCGACGGTTCCACCGGTGCGGTGGTCGACGCGTCGCAGGAGATCGAGCTGGCCAGCGCCGGCGGGGTCGTCGAGATCCTGGTGCTCCAGGGCCGCCCGATCGGCGAGCCGGTCGCCCAGTACGGCCCGTTCGTGATGAACGACCGCGCCGGCATCCAGCAGGCGATGGAGGACTACCAGCGCACCCGGTTCGGCGGCTGGCCGTTCCCGGTCGACGACCCGGTCCACCCCCGCGACGAGGGCCGCTTCGCCCGCCACGCGGATGGCCGCATCGAACGACTGGACCCCCAACCGACGGCGTGAACGATCACCGTCGGTTGCCGCCCACCCGCCGCACCGCGGGTCCGCCGGACGCCCCGTGGCAGCAAGCCCGCATCGGCCGGGCGATCGCCGACTCCTACCGCTCGATGCCGCAGACGTCCGATGACGAGGCGCTCGCGTCGGCCAACGCCGTTGCGATGACCGAGGCGGAGCCCTGGTGACCGCGGCCGCCGCCTCGAGCCGTCACTCGAGCTGCTCGAGGTCGCGGGTGGCGTAGCGCAGGTGCTGGAAGTGCTCCTCGAGGACGACGCCCACACAGTCGCGGACGGTGGCGGTCCCGTTCTCGAGGACCTCGACCTCGGCCGCCAACGCACCGTGCTCGAGCTCGTCGAGATGCTCGCCGACCGTGCGCCACCGGTCCCGCCACGCGGCGACGGCGTCGTCGAACGCCGGCTCCACCGTGGCGTCGAGGCCGGGCCAGTCGAAGTCGGCCGACCCCGAGTTCGGCAGCCCGATCGGTTCGAACGCACCGCCGAGCACCGGCACGGTGAACCACTTGTCGGTGGCGAAGACGAGATGGCGGAGCGTCTGGACGAACGACCACTCCCCGTCGACCGAGGCGTGGCGCCGCTCGTCGGGGAGCACCTCCGCCCGCCCGATCAGCCCGCCCCAGGCGACGAGGAAGCTCTGCCACGCCTCCCGCATGGCGGCCGGGTCGGCGGGGCGGACGCGTGAGCGGAGGTCGTACCACTCGTCGCCCTGGTTGACGTAGGCGGTCACGTCGACCCCGTTGACGACGAGGCGGTCGATCTCGGCGTCGATCGCGACGTCGACGAGCCGGGCGTGGGAGACCCGCGCCCCGGTCAGGTCGACGTCGCGGAACGTCGCCCGCTGCAGGTCGACGCCCCAGAACTCGGCGCCGCTCAGGTCCCGGAACTCGAAGCGCTCGGCCATTCGCGCATCTTCGCGTGTCCGGGACGGCCATGAACCGCCGCCGACGGACCGTCACCGCACTGCCGCCGCACGATGCGGCGACCAGCATCGGTGTCGTCGACGTCCGGTGCCAGCGCGCCGACGTCACCGCGCCCGAGCCCACGGTGCGCCACCGCGCCGTGCCGTCCGAGGAGGGCTCAGCCCGGTGCTGGTGTCGACTCCGGGCCCGCGTCCGACCGGCGTGCGGTGCGCCGGTCGCGCCGCACGAGCAGGACCGTGGCCGCGAGGCCGACGGCCGCGAGGGCCAGGTCCTCGGGCACACCCCGTCCGACCGCGGCGAGCGGAGCGAGCACCGCCCAGATCGCAGGGACGACCAGGAGCCTCCCGGGCACCGGCGGCCGGGCCAGCAACAGCAGCCCGAACGTGGCGATGGTGGTGGGGCACGGAGCGACGCCGAACAGCGGCGCCTCGGGGTAGCCGTGGCCGAGCGCGAGCCCGATCAGCGGGTAGACGACGAGGGCGTAGCCGATCGCCGACCACCCGAGCCACCACGCGACCCGGCCGGGATCGCCGGGTACGCCGGCGCCGACGTCGCCCGGCCCGCTGGCCGCCGGCGTGAACGACAGCCGTCGTCCGACGACGCCGTAGCGGACCAGCAGCAGCGCCTGCAGCAGGAAGCCGGCACCGTAGAGGGCCGACAGCGCGGGGTCGAGCGTCGCCGCGTGCACGCCGAAGAACACGACACCCATCCACAGCCACATCGCGGCGAGCACGGCGGCGACGACCTGATCGGTGCGCCGGCCCGGGCTGCGCACCGCCATCGCGAGGGCGACGATCCCCGCCGCGTAGGCCAGCAGCTGCATCGGGAAGATCGCCCGGTTGTAGTCGGCGAACAGGTCGAGCAGCTCGTCGGCGGGCTCGTCCGCGGTCCCGGGTGCGACGCCGTCCGAACCCGTCGCGGCCGACGCCGCGTCGGGGTCGGTGCGAGCCAGCACGGTGCCGACCATCACCTCGGCGAACCGCTCGGGCTCCTGGACCCACGGGCGATGCCCCGAGCGCTCGAAGGTGAACCACGCCTTGTCGGGTGCCTCGAGCTGGTCGAACCACTCCTCGGCCAACACCGCGCGGCCGCGGGCCTCGTGGGCGCCCTGCACGAGGTAGACGGGGACGTCGAGGCTGGGCGCGTCGACCCGCAGGTCGACGTCTTCCAGCTCGGGGTAGAGGGTCACGTAGGTGTCGACGAGCGCACCCACCGAGTGCACCTGGTCCATCAGCGGGTACTCGGTGGCGAACAGGCTGTCGGTCGGCTCCCGCAGGCCGGGGAAGCCGTCGATGTCGCTGTAGTCGTTCCACTCGCGCTCGGACTGGACGACGGCGGTCATGTCGAGCAGGTCGTCGTAGGGCGGCGGGCCCTTCGCCTCGAGCTCGTTGACGAACGCCTGGTCACCGGTAGCCCGGGCGTGGGCCAGTGCGTCCTCGTAGAACATCTGGTCGGTCTCGGTGGCGTCGACCATCTGACCGGTCCCGACGAACGCGGCGTAGAGGTCGGGGCGCTCCTGGACGGCCCGCACACCGAGCAGGGTGCCGTAGGAGTTGCCGACGAGGTGGACCTGCTCGACACCGAACCGGTCGCGCAGGTGCTCGGTCACGGCGATGGTGTCGGCGACCGCCCCGTCGATGCTCAGGGTCTCGGCCGGGTCGAACTGCCCGGTCGAGCTGCCGGTACCGAGCTGGTCCCAGGTGACGACGACGAAGTCGCGCTCGAGCGGGCGGGCGTAGCGGCCCATCGTCCCGAGCTCCGACCCGCCCGGCCCGCCGGCCAGGAACAGCACCACCGGCGCGTCGACCGAGTGGCCGCGGACGAGCAGCGTCTGGTCGTGGCCGCCGATGTCGACGGTCGTGACCTCGGCGACGCTGCCGGCCAGCGGCTCGCCGTCGGCGTCGAGGATCGGGTCGGTCGCCGCCGGGCGCAGCAGCGCCACGGCGAGGACGACCACGAGGGCGGCGCCGACGGCGACCAGGCCGCGTCGCAGCCCGGCCCCGACCCGGTGGCGCCTCGACGCGGACGGGGGCGGCGACGAACGACCGACGACGGCCCACCGGCGCCCCAGGGCCACGCCGACCGCCATCGGCAACAGCATGAGGAGGCCGTGGAAGCCGCGCCCGACCGCGAACGCCATCGCCCCGTACATGTCGGAGACCACGATGGCGTCGACGGTCGGCCCGGTCGCGTCGAGCCGCACCAGCTCGAACGCGGCGATGTAGGCGACCGGTGCGAGCAGGGCAGCCCATCGGGAACGGAGCACCGCACCGGCGCCGAAACCGACGGCGAGGCCGAGCGCGATCGTCGCGAGCCCCTCGGCCGTGCTCATCGGGCCTCGTGGCGTCCACCACCCGCTGAGCGCGCCCACAGCGGCGGCGGCCACGGCGACGAGCGCCGCCCGCGACCACCAGTTGGGGCCGGCCCCTCGTTGTTGCCGTCCGTGTCGCCCGGGCCCGGATGCGGACCGTCCCGGTGCCGTCGGCGGTGGGTGATGCCCGGCACGGTCGGGACGACGGTGGTGGACGAGGGTTCCGGCCACGGGGACCCCTCCTGACGAGACGGTGGATCCCGGTTTCTGGCCGATCGTCGTTCCGACACTCTGTCAACGGCAGGGCCGTTGGTCCCGGGTCGCCGGCCTCGTTCGTCTCTTCGCGGCGAGCGGCGGGGCGGGCTCAGTCCACCTCGGCGACGCGGGGGATGCCGTAGCGCTCGGCGTTGCCCTCGGCGCAGGCGTCGGCGTTGGCCACCACCGTCGGTGCGGCGTCGCGGGTGTGGGCGACGAGCAGGTCACGGCCCAGGCACTTCACCGCGAGGTTCATGTACCCGTTCGGCATGTTCACGATGAGCGGCGCCTGGTTGTCCTGGAGCTCGACATCGATCGGCGCGTCGACCGTGCCCCGGTCCTCGCACGCGCCGGCCGACAACAGGATGGCGCCGAGCACGCCGGCCAGTCCGATGGCGACACGCCGCCCACGCATGGGTCCCTCACTTCGACGGGTTGATCGAGCGCCGGCGACGCTATCGCCCCCGGCCGGCCGCCCCTCCACCGTTCTGGTCTCCAGGGAACCGGCGGCTCGCAGGGAATCCGACCGCGCCCACGACCACCCCGACGTGGCCGCCATCTGGGAGGCGATGGAGCCGCTGTGTGAGGCCCGTGGCGGCCTGCCGGCGATGGACTCCGGCCGCTGGTGCCCGCGACACCATCGCCGACGTCGCCGGCACGTGGATCGATCGTTTCCGACCGGCCGACGAGGCGTGACCCGGCGGGCAGCCGACGCCGGCAACGGCACCGCACCGCGACGACCGACCGCGGGGTCGGCGCGTCGGCCGCGGATCCGGGGGCAGAGGTCCCCACGGTGCCGACGGTCCTGCGCCCGCCAGTAGCTTCGGTGCATGCAGGGTCACGGCGTGCGCCGCATTCGGGACGAACGTCGGCTGCGACGACTGGCGGACGAGCTCGACGACGCCGGGCTGCCCGCGGAGGGGTCCGAGGCGCACCGGGCGTTGCTGCTCGACGAGATCGACCGCGCCTTGCGGCCCGTGGTCCACGAACGCCGGGTCGCGACGAGCGGCACCATCCTCGATCCGCGGACCGACCCGTCGCTGTGGACGCCGGGCACCGACCTGACCATGACCCGTGCACCGGTCGCCGACCAGCCGCTCGGCGCGGCCCGCCGCTTCGCCGACGGGCTGTCGAGCTGGCTGGTGCGCTGGTCCGACGGAGGCACCGGCCAGCGCAGCGAGTGGCTCGTCTTCGACCGTCCGGCCGGCTCGGAGCGCGATCTCGGGGTCCTGGCGAACGCCATGGGCGCCACGATCGTCCAGCGCCACCCCAGCGGAGCGGTCCGGGTCGCCGGCTCGTTCGGCGTCCTGCGCTGGGAGGGCTACACGTGGCATCACGAGCCGCCGGTGACGGCATGGATCGACGCCGTGACCGCGTGCCCGGCCCACGGCGACCCGGCGGTGCTGCTGGCGATGCTCGAGTTCGCGGTGCACGACCTCGGCTCGATGGGCATCGGCGCCCTCCTCGTCCACCGGCCCGACGACGAGCCGGGGCCACCCGTCGAGGAGCGGCTCCCGATCCCCCCGCCGCTGCGCATCACGCGGGCGATGGACCTCTCACCGCTGCGCCACGCACTGGCCCAGGTCGACGGTGCCGCAGTGTTCGACGCCGACGGCGTGCTGCGTCGCCTGGGGGTGCGGCTCGTGCCCAGCGTGGCCGCCGAGGACACCGTCGACGCCCTCGGAGGGACCCGGCACACGTCCGGCCGCCGCTACAGCTGGGACGACCCCATGGCCACCGTGGTCGTGGTGAGCGAGGACGGCCCCGTCTCGGTCCTGCGCAACGGCGAGATCCTCGGCCGCTCCCCCGCCGACGGCACCGAAGGCACCGACGATGCCGGGCCGAGCGGCGAGACAGCCTGACCGTGCGCCGGTTCTCCTGTGAGCACTGCGGACAGGCGGCGCCCTTCGATGCGCAGCGCTGCGACCGCTGCGGGCGTGCGCTCGGGTACCTGCCGAGCGCCGTGGACGTGCGGACGTTGGCCGGTGACCCGTCGGGCACGACGTTCCGGGCCGCCGGGCACGAGGCCGGGCTGTGGCGCTGCCTCAACTCGGCGTGGGGCTGCAACTGGCTCCTCGAGGCCGACGGGGGCAACGTCTGGTGCCGCTCGTGCCGGCTCACGCGGGGCCGCCCCGACGAGGCCGACCCGGTGGCGGTCGCGGCGTGGTCCTCCGCCGAGGCCGACAAGCGGCGACTCGTCCACCAGCTCGACGCGATCGGCCTGCCCGTCGAAGGCCGCGCCCCGGCCACACCCAACGGCCTCGCCTTCGACCTCGTGCACCTGCCGGGCCATCCCGGCGTCACCGGCCACCTCGACGGCGTGGTCACGCTCGACCTGACCGAGACCGACGACCGTCACCGCGACGAGCTGCGCCGGGCCCTGACCGAGCGGTACCGCACCGTCATCGGCCACCTCCGCCACGAGATCGGCCACTACTACTGGTCGGCCCTGGTCGCCGGGCACCCGACGATCGACGAGTTCCGTGCGCTGTTCGGCGACGAGCGCAGCGACTACGGCCGCGCGCTCGAGCGCCACTACGGGACCACGTCACCGGACTGGGACCCGGGCACGCACATCACGTCCTACGCCGGTGTCCACCCGCTCGAGGACTGGGCGGAGTCGTTCGCCCACTACCTGCTCATCGAGGACGCGGACGACACGGCGAACGCGTACGGCCTGTCCGTCGAGCCGGACCGGGTGACGCCGAGCACCGGGCGGGGGCTCGGCCCCGACCCGGCGGCGACGCTGCGTCGGTGGCAGCGGATCGTGCGAGCGACCAACGCGGTCGGGTCGGCGATCGGTGCGCCCGAGCTGTACCCCTACGAGCTGCGCGGTGTGGTCATCGACAAGCTCGTCTTCGTGCATCGGCGGGTCGAGGTCCTGCGAGCGCGACCGGGTGGCGCACCGATCGTCGATTGACCGTGGCTCGAAGCGGCGCGATTCCGGGGGACCGGGCCCGGAATGGCAGCCCGTCTACAACGCGGAGCGCTCGGCCTGGACCGACCACAGGCGCTCGTCCGCGGCGGGTGCCGACGACGCCGGACCGGCGTAGAGCATGGTGAGCGCCGCGCCGGTGCGCACGACGCAGGGGCTGCGCACCCCCCGACCGTCGGGGGACGGCCCGGCGAGGGTCCTGCCGCGTCGCTGCCACACCAGGCCGTCGTCCGACGTGGCCAGCTCGATGTCGGTCTGGCGGTCGTCGTCGCTCACGTAGAACATGTGGAACTCGCGCTGCGCCATCACGACCCATGGTTCGGAGACACCGAGCTCGTCGGCCTCGGGCTCGAGCACGGGACCAACGGGCTCCCAGCGGGCGCCATCGGTCGAGGTCGCGGCCATGATCCGGGACCGGCGCCCGTTCCGCGAGCCGTCGTAGGCGGCGTAGAACATCCACCAACGATCGGCGAGGACCAGGCACGGGTGGGTGGCACCCGCAGCAGCCTCCCCGGGTGCGACGCACACGCCGTCCGGGCGCCAGCCGTGCCCGGAGGACGAGCGGGCGAGGTGCACCGAGGTCGTGGCCCCGTCGGAGCCGGCGTAGGCCATCACGTACGCGCCGTTCGAGGTCCGTACGACGCACGGCGAACCTACGCCGTACGCATCGGTCTCACCGGAGGCGCCGACGTCGAGCTCGACACCCGTCCGTTCCCAGCGTCCCCTGGCATCGCGGCGGGCACCGAGGATGCGTTCGGTCGATCCGTCGTGGCCCGAGTACCAGAGCCTCGCCGTGCCGTCGCCGTCCTCCAGCACACACGGCGACGAGGCGCCCACGGCGTCGAGCTCGTCCCACGGGCCGGCGCCGGCGAGGACGGCCGTCGGCTGCGACCACGGCAGGGTCACGATCGTCGTGCGCCCGATGACTGGCCCGGACGGCCGAGCTCGTGGACCGAGCACCACACCGTGCTGTTGTAGCGGGACAGCGCGGTCGTGCAGCCGGGATGCTCGCACCGCCGACCCTCCGCGTAGGAGTCGACGTGGCCACGGCCCGTCTTGCGCAGCCGTTCGCGGGGCGGCGGCTCGACGCGACGGTCGTCCCCGGCTCCCGGTCGATCAGCACCCATCGTGGTGTTCCCTTGCGGGTCGGATCCCGTCACGTCGAGACACCGGCCGGGCGGTGTCCGCGCCACGACGGTGGAGGATGCGCACCCCACGACCGGCCTGCCGAACGGCAGCCGTTCGACGAAGGGCGCGATCTCTCGCTGGACGGGGGCGGATCTGCCGGCGATCGCTCGGACCATGCGTGTCCCGGAGCGGCAGTACGGCGCCGTCGTTCGCTCAGGTCGACCGGCTCCGGTGGGCGGTGGCCCACGCGCACACCCTAGCGCTGCGCGTCCGGCTGCGTCCGGGACGTGACCGTGCCGCCAACCTCGTCGGGGCGAGGATCGACGAGGCGGGTCAGGCCGTGCTGCGCGCCAGCGCGGCCACCAGGGCGCCGGGATCGGTCACGCTGACGTGCAGCGTGCGGAGCCGCACGGGGAAGCCGATCACCCTCGCCCGGGCCGGCGGTTCGATCCCGATGGTCACGATCCCCTTCACGGAGCCGTTGACGAGCCAGCGGCCGCGCCAGCCGTGGACGCCGATGCCCCAGCGCATGTCCCGATCGCGCTCCACCGACGTCACCGAGGCGAGGGGGATCCTCGTTCGGAACGCCCACCCCATCGTGACCTTGACACCGCGCCGATCGATGTCGACGCCGGACCATCGGGGTCCGGTCCCGAGGATCGACAGGAGCCAGCGGAACCAGCCGTAGCGGAGCTCGAAGCGCGTCGCCATGGGTGCCGAGTCTCGCGCTCGCGGCCGCCGACCCCGCGGTTGTGGCCACCGCCACGGTCGTGTCGCGGCCCGTTCCCTGCCCGCTCCGGGCACCACCGCAGCCCCCGTGCCCGCTCGGCCGCAAGGTGGCGGCCAGCTCACGGTCGTCGTCGACGACGAGCACCTTCACCGACCCAGGATCGCGCCGGCGACCTGACCACACGCTGAAGCCGCCGACGGCCGGCGAAACGGCCGGTAGGCCACGGGCCGAGCCGGGGTACGGTCCGGCCGTGGACGCTTCGACGACCGGCGCATCGGCCACCTTCCTCGACCTGGCCCTCGCCCGTCTCCTCGCCAAGGCGGAGGAGGCCGGTGAGCAGGTCGCGGTCCGCCCCGACCTGGCCGGCGCCAACTCGGTGTTCGGGCTGGTCACCCACTGCCTCGGCGTCGGCACCTTCTGGCTCGACCACGTCGTGGTCGGTCGGCCCGCGACCGGGACGCCGAGTTCGAGGCGACGGGCACCGTGGCAGACCTGCAGGCCGAGGTCGAGCGCTTCCGCGCCCGGCTCCCGGCGCTGATGGACGAGGTCGCCGCGGTCGACGTACCGGCCGTCGATCTGTCGGCCGGAGCGCCGTGGCCGTGGACGGTCGAGGCCATCGTGCTCCACGTGGTCGAGGAGCTGTACCAGCACCTCGGCCACGTCGACGTGACCGTCGACCTGCTCGGCGCAACCCGCCCGACGGCCCGGTAGCCGGCCGATGGCCGACCTCGTCGTCCCCGACCTGCTGCGCACCGGCGTCGCGTCCGAGGGGCGCCACGAGTGGCTGGCGGCGCTCCCCGCCCAGATCGCCGACGCCGGCCGACGATGGGGGCTCACCGTCGGCGAGCCGTTCCAACCCGGTGGCAAGACCGCATGGGTCGCGCCAGCGACGCGGGCCGGCGACCCGACCCCGCTCGTCCTGAAGGTCGGGTTCGCCCACTTCGAGGCGCGCGACGAAGCCGTCGGCCTGCGGCTGTGGGCCGGAGACGGCGCGGTCCGGGTCGTTGCCGCCGAGCAGGACGACGAGACCGTGGTCCTCCTGCTCGAGCGCTGCGTGCCCGGCACGCCGCTCAACACGCTCCCCGAGCCGGACCAGGACCCGATCATGGCCGCCGTCCTCCGGCGCCTCTGGCGGGACCCGCCGGCGGGCCACGGCCTCCGTCCGCTCTCGTCGATGTGCGACTCGTGGGCCGACAGCTTCGAACGGGCGCTCACCGAGGGGCGCGTCGACCTCGATCCCGGGCTCGCGCGGGCGGGTGTCGACCTCTTCCGCTCCCTCCCGAGGTCGGCGACCCGGTCGGCGCTCATCGGCACCGACTTGCACGCCGGCAACGTGCTCGCCGCCGAGCGCGACCCGTGGCTGGCGATCGACCCCAAGCCCTACGTCGGCGACCCGACCTACGACGTGCTCCAGCACCTCCTCAACTGCCACCGACTCCACCGCGAGCCCGGCGCCCTCGCCGATCGGCTGGCCGGGCTCTGCGGCCTCGACCCCGAACGCCTCCGCCTCTGGCTGTTCGCCCGCTGTGTCGTCGAGACACCCCACTGGCCCGACCTCGCGGCCGTCGCCCGCCTCGTCGCGCCGAGGTGAGCGCATGCCCGGCTGCACCACCGATCGGGGTGGTCGCGGCGCCATTCCGTATCCGGCGCCGCGTTCCCACGCTCTGAAGACGGCGAAGACTCCCGACCGTCCAGGAGGGTCGTCATGGCTCCACTCCCGCTCCTCACCGTGCGTCACCCGGCCCCGAACGACATCGTCGACGACCCGGTCCACGTCGCCGGCATCGCCGCAGCGTTCGAGGCGCAACTGGTGGTGACCGTCGTCGCGTCCGACGGCGCGACGCTCGCCGAGGTTCCCGTGTCCACCGGGTTCGGGGTGGGGTTCGCGAACTTCGCCGCCGACGTAGCGCTCACGGCCGTTCCGGCGAACGCGGCCGCGACGATCGTCGTGTCCGACACCGGCGGTGAGGACGGAGTGTCGCCGACCGTCACCATCCCCGTGGTCATCGGGCGGTCGCTGGTCGACCCCTACCGCGGGTTCGGCCAGCACACGGTGGCCGCCGGGGACACGCTCTTCGGGATCGCCGAGCAGTACTACGGCGACGGTTCCCGGTTCCCCGGCATCTTCGAGGCCAACCGTGACCAGCTGTCGGACCCGGGCGTGATCCGCCCCGGCCAGATCCTGCGCATCCCCCAGTAGTCGAGCCCCGGCCGGGGCGCCGGTGAACAACCTGTTTCCGGTCGCGGCCGGACCCGTGGCCGCCTCCGCCGCGTTCCTACACTCCGGCCCGTGAGCACCTCGGCACCTGTTGCGTCGGCCGATCTCGAGGCGGAGCTGGCTGCCGTGGACGAGCGGGAACCGACCGTGCGGGCCTGGGTGCGGCGCCACGACGCCGACGTACTCCGAGCCGCGGTCGCCGACGCGCCGGCCGGGCCGCTGCGGGGGTTCACGCTCGGGGTGAAGGACGTGATCGACACCGCCGACCTGGCGACCGAGCGGAACTCGTCGATCTGTGTCGGACGCCAGCCGAGCGCCGACGCGGCCGCGGTGGCGCTGGCCCGGGCGGCCGGCGCGGTGGTGGCCGGCAAGACGGTCACGACCGAGTACGCCTACTTCTCCCCCGGCCCGACGACCAACCCGCACGACCCGACCCGCACACCGGGCGGCTCGTCGAGCGGGTCGGCGGCCGCGGTGGCCGCAGGGATGTGCCGGATCGCGTTCGGCACCCAGACCGGTGGTTCGGTGATCCGTCCGGCATCGTTCTGTGGGGTGATCGGGTTCAAGCCGACGTTCGACCTCGTGCCGTTCACCGGGGTCTCCCCGGTGGCGCCGAGCTTCGACACCCTCGGCTGGTACGGCCGCACCCTCGACGACATCGGCGCCGTGCTCGACGCCCTGGCCCCGGCCGGAGCGGCTTCACGGGCGACGGCGCCGCCACGGCTCGGCCTCTACCTCGGCCACCACGTCGACGAGGCCGACGAGGTCACGCTGGCCGAGCTGGCCCGGATCGCCGACGTGCTGCGAGCGGCGGGCATCGAGGTCGTCGAGCTCGACCCGTTCGAGGCGTTCGCCCCGCTGCGGCGGGCCCACCAGGTGATCATGGCGACCGAGGCGTCGCGAGCGTTGAGCTGGGAGCGCATCCACCACGCCGACGAGCTGTCGCCGCAGCTCACGACGCTGATCACCGAGGGCCTGGCCATCGGCGCCGACGAGTACCGCGCCGCCCAGGAGGCCACGGTCGCCGCCCGGGCGTTCCTCGCCGAGCGCCTCGACACGCTCGGCCTCGACGCGCTGCTGACCCTCGCCGCGCCCGGCGAGGCCCCGATCGGCCTCGCCTCCACCGGCAGCCCGGTGTTCAACCTGGCGTGGACGATGCTCCGGCTGCCGTGCCTGACCCTGCCGCTCGCCACCGGCGACCACGGCCTCCCCATCGGCGTCCAGCTCGTCGGCCGCCGTTGGCACGACCGCGACCTCCTCGCCACCGCCGCCGCCGTCCACGCCGCCACGGCCTGAACCCCGCCGCAACGCTCCCCCCGGTCTCGAACTGGTCTACCGATCTGCGGTGTAGACGTCGGTTCGGTAGGCCAGAACGGGCTGGCGAGCGCTGACGGGAGCCGGCGGGATCGACTCAGGTGGGGGAGGCGCCGTCGAGGATGGCGCGGACGTAGCGGACCGCCTTCGACGGGTCGAGGCCGCCGCCGGCGACCAGGAGCCGGTAGTAGCCGGGGCCGGCGATGAGGTCGACGAGGACGTCGAGGTCGGCGTCGGCCCGGAGCTGGCCGGCGGCGACGGCCTCGGCCAGCACCCGTTCGAGCCGGGCCCGGCGGTCGACCCACAGGGCGTCGACGGCCTCGGCGAGCGCGGGGTCGGCGTGCTTCTCGGCGACGAGACCGGGGAGGGCGTGGCCGAACGGCGAGCCGTCGAGCGATGCGTACTGGTTGACGAGGATCGACTCGAGGTCGGCGGCGATGTCGCCGGTGAAGTGCATCGGCACGTGGGCGAGCTTGAACTCGCCCAGGGTGGCGACGACCAGCGCGACCTTCGAGGGCCACCGCCGGTAGATCGTGGTCTTGCTCACGCCCGCGTTCGTAGCGACGTCGTCGATCCGCAGCGACGAGTACCCGACCCGCCCCAGCAGCTCGACCGTGGCGTCGAGGATCGCCCCGTCGGCTCGGGCGTCGCGGGGCCGGCCCCGACGGCGAGCGGCCGGCGGCGCAGTCGCCGACGAGGCCGGTGGCGCGCCCGTCCCGGGCTCTGGCATCGGGCCGCTCACCGAGCCGACGTCGACCGCCCGGGGGCGTGGCGCCGCAGCACCCCGCCCCCGTCACCGATCATCGAGCCCTCGTCTCTCACGCCCCGACCATCGGCGCCTCGCGGCACGTCAGGAGGGGCATGACCTTCTCGCCGAACTCGGCGATGCCGGCGACGAAGTCGTCGAACACCAGCATCATGCCCTTCGTGCCCTCGATGGCCGCCAGGCGGTCGATCTCGGCGGCGACCGTCGCATGGGAGCCGGCGATGATGCCGATGTTGAAGAAGCACGCGCCCTGGAGCTCGGTGATCTTCGCCGCGGTGGCCCCGGCGGTGTCGAGACCGGCCTGGCCGGACATGAACGCCAGGGCCTCGAGGTCGGCGCCGGCCCGGTACGACTCGACCTTGGCCTCCGCCTCCTCGTCGGTCTCGCCCATGACGATGGTGTAGAGCGCGTACGAACCGACGTCGCGGCCGGTCTTCGCCGCCTCGCCGGCCAGCTGGGCGTTGGCTGCGGCCAGCTCGGTGCCGGCGCGGTCACCGATGATGAAGTTGTAGTCGCCGTACGTGGCGCAGAACTCCATGCCCCGCTGCGACTGGCCGGCGCACACGATGTCGATGTCGTGGGCCGGCGTCGGCTGCACGAGGCAGTCCTCGTAGGTGAAGAAGTCACCCTTGAACGAGCTGTGGCCGGTCGCCCACAGCTCCTTCATGATCGCGACGTACTCGGAGGCGTAGTCGTAGCGCTGGCCGTAGAAGTCCTCGCCCGGCCACAGCCCCATCTGGGAGTACTCGCTCTGGTTCCAGCCGGAGACGATGTTGATCCCGAACCGCCCGTCCGAGATGTCGTCGATGGTGACCGCCATGCGGGCGACCATGGCCGGCGGCAGGGTGAGGGTCGCCACCGAGGCGTAGAGCTTGATCTTCTCGGTGACGGCGGCCAGGCCCGACATCAGGGTGAACGACTCGAGGCCGTGGTCCCAGAACTCGGTCGGCCCACCGAAGCCCCGCAGCTTCACCATCGACAGCGCGAACTCGAAGCCGTACTGCTCCGCGAGCTGCACGATCTGGCGGTTGAGATCGAACGACGGCATGTACTGCGGAGAGGCCTCCGAGATGATCCAGCCGTTGTTGTTGATCGGGATGAACACGCCGAAATCCATGCCGAGGCACGCTCCTTGGCTCGATCGGGTCGACCACGCGGCGCGGCCGGCCCGGTGTGGCGGGCGACACCGGCGACGCTACGGAGCAGCTGTTGCCCCCTCGTATCGAATTTGCGAAACCCGAGTAGCGAAAATCTGTCCCGGGTCTGTCCCGACGGCCCGCCGGGACGCGTGCACCGGCCTCAGCCGCGCCGCAGGGCGAGCATGGTGACGTCGTCGTCGTGCCCACCCGGGGTGAGCGCATCGGCGAGGCGGGAGGTCCAGCCGGTGAGCGACTCACCGTCCAGCTCCAGGGCCCGCGCCCCGAGCAGGTCGAGGCGGTGGTCGATCGGCTGGTGACGAACCTCGACGAGCCCGTCGGAGTAGAGCAGCAGCAGGTCACCGGCGGCGAGCGCCACGTCGAGTCCGGTGAACGAGCCCTCCCGCACGCCGACGAGGCGATTGACGTCCGGCTCGGGGTACGCCGCCTCCGCGCCCCGCAGCACCAGCGGCGGCAGGTGGCCGGCGAGCGCGAGACGGACCCGTCCCGATGCCGGGTCGAGGACCGCGACGACCGCGGACAGCAGCTCACCTGCCATCGTCGTGCGCACCAGGTTGTCCAGTCGCTCGAGCGCCCGCTCCGGGGTCGGGTCGTCGGCCAGGTAGGCGCGCAGCGCGTTGCGGGCCTGGGCCATCGCCGACGCCGCGGGGAGGCCGTGACCGGCGACGTCGCCGAGCACGAGCGCGACGCGGTCGCCGACGGGGAGCACGTCGTACCAGTCACCACCGACGAGGCCGCTGCCGTCGGGCGAGTAGAAGGCATCGACCTCCCAACCGGGCACCGTCGGCAGCTCGTCGGGCAGCATGATCTTCTGGAGGTCGCTGGCGACGCTGAGCAGGTCCCGGTCCCGCCGCAGGAGCGCCGCGCTCAGGTGGCGGGCGAACCGGTAGGCGGCCGTCACCTCGGCCGGCTCCCACGGCAGCGAGCGGCCCCGCACGACCTCTCGCCAG
The DNA here is from genome assembly GCA_034211175.1 of Actinomycetota bacterium. Lineage (GTDB taxonomy): Bacteria > Actinomycetota > Acidimicrobiia > Acidimicrobiales > CAIXPF01 > JAXHUH01. The sequence goes on along the minus strand of JAXHUH010000200.1, from coordinate 3,265 downwards.
AGGTCGAACGAGCGACGCGGGCTCAGGCGGGCCCCCGGGAGCTCGGCGGCCGCCTCCTTGGCGTAGGGGTCGCCGGCCCAGTCGACGCTGCGGATGCGCTCGGGCCGGAACCACAGCGCGACGTCGCGACGGTCCGGGGTCATGGCCACCCCCAGTGCGCCGGCGACCTCGCCGCCGGTGTCGCCGGCGGTGGCGACCGCTGCGGGCGTGGCCCCGATCGACTCGACGAGCAGGGTCTCCTCACCGACCGGCCAGGACGCGAGCAACGCACCGATGACGTCGTCGCCGGGAACGCGACCGAGCCGCACGGCCTCGCCACCGAAGCGCACCAGGGCACCGGTCGCGCCGGCGAGCTTGAGCACGTCGGCCTCGGCGTCGACCAGGACCGTGGTCAGCGGTCGACGGTCGCGGGCCGCGAACGCGTCGGCCAGGTTGTTGGCCAGCGACGTGAGCTCCAGCGACCGCTGGCGCATCTCGTTCCACGTCGTGTCCCGCACCCGCACCGACACCAGCTGGCCCAGGTACTCGGCCAGCGACCGGGCGCTCGGGGGCGGCTGGTGGGGGCCGCTGTAGTGATGGCAGGCGATGAGGCCCCACAGGTCGTCGTCGACGATGATCGACACCGACATCGACGCAGTGACGCCCATGTTCTGCAGGTACTCGATGTGGATCGGCGAGACGCTGCGGATCGTCGAGTCGCTCAGGTCGAGCGGGCGCCCCGGCGGCACCAGCTCGGGCACGATCGCCGCCGGCGTGTAGCCGATGTCGGCGATGAGGCGGATCCAGTTGCGGCGGTACAGCTCACGGGCCTGGGACGGGATGTCGGTCGAGGGGTAGTGGAGGCCGAGGAACGTGTTGAGGTCCTCGCGCTTCTCCTCGGCGATCACCTCACCGTTCCACTCGGCGTCGAAGCGGTAGACCATCACGCGGTCGAAGCCGGTGAGCTGGCGCACCGCGACGGCCGCGGCCTCGGCCACCGCCGCGGTCGTCGACGCCCGGTTCAGGGCCATCGTCGACGTGCGGCTGACCGTGTGCTGGCCGGCGGCGTCCGCGGTGTCACCCTCGATCTCGATGACGACGAGACCGGTGGAGCGGTACACGGTGGCCACCAGGTCGGCGGAGGGCTCGGGCAGTCGCACCTCACCGACGCGCTCCGTCCCGATCGAGGCGACCACCTCGTGCAGCGCTGCGTCGACGCCATCACCGACGACCTCGGCCAGCGATCGACCGCGGGCGGCGCCGGCGTCGACACCGAACCACTCGGGGAGGTTGGCCGACGCGGCGCGCACCGTCCGGTCGTCGTCGACCGCGATCAGCACGCCGTGGGGCTGGATCGCCCCCGGGATGTGGATCGGCTCGTCCTCGCAGTTGTCGAGATCGACCTTCGGGGCCACGGTCACGCGTCCACGGCGGCGAGCTCCTCGGCCGAGACGGCGTGGAGCGCGGCGAACACACCGACCGCAGCGGTCGTCGCGGCGTCGAGGTCGTCGGGACGGCGGAGCTCGCGGTCGGCGAGACGGCGGAACGCCCGCCACCGGGGCGCGGCGTCGGCGGCGAGACCGGCGAAGTAGCGGCGGGGCACGTCGGGTCCGAACCGCTCGACGAGACGGGGGACGATGACCTTCGCCCCGAGCGCGGAGCCCTCGAGCACGTAGGCGGCGCCCAGGGCCGCCGGCCGGCTCTCGATCGGGCCGACCGGTGCGGCGCGATCCGCCGGATCCGTACCGAGGTCGCGCAGGTCATCACGCAGGGCGTCGGCCCGCCGGATCGGCGTCCACGTCCCGGTGTCGGGCTCGGCGTCGCCCGCCGCGGCGACGGGGGGCGACGTGACGAGGAACGGGTTGGCCAGGCCCTCCACGGGCGTGACGATTCGCTCGAGCGCGCGCAGGCACGCGACGTACGACCCGATCGACAGGTCGTCGCGGAGGAGGTCCAGGCTTCGTTCGGTCGCGTCGTGCCAGTCGGCCACGGCCGCCCTCAGATGGCGCATCGCGGAATGATCGTCGTCGATCGGGGGGACCATGTGGTGCGGGTTCGTCTCCTCGGGCAGCTTCGCCCCTGCCGAGAATGTACTCGGGGAGATCGGACGCGAACGTGGTGCCGGTTCAGGGCCGGAGGATCACCTTCATCAACCCGGGTTCGCCCCGGTGGAGACGCTCGAACCAGGCGGCGCCCTCCGAGAGGGGGACACACGCCGAGATGAGCGGGGCGACGTCGATCGCGCCCTCGGCCATCAGCTCGATGGCACGCGGGTAGTCGCCCTGGGAGCCGCACGAGCCGTAGAGCGTCAGCTCCCGGGTGACGATCGACTGGAGCGGCGCCTCGACCGTCGGGCTCACGTTCCCGACCAACGTCACCGTGCCGCCCTTCTCGACGCGCTCGACCGCCGTGCGCACCGGAGCCGTTGCGCCGACGACCTCGAACGCGTGTGACGCCCCGGTGCCGCCGGTGAGGGCCAAGACCTCCTCGACGGGGTCGACGACCGATGCGTCGATCACACCGGTCGCCCCGAGGCGGGCGGCGAGCTCGAGCTTGGCGCCGACGACGTCGACCGCCACGATCCGCTCCACGCCGGCGGCGGCGAGCGCCTGCACCGCGAGCGTGCCGATCATCCCCGCGCCGACGACCACGGCGAGACCGCCATCGACCAGCGGTGTCCTGGCGACGGCGTGGAGCGCGATCGACACCGACTCGATGAGGGCCGCGTGCTCGATCGGGAACCCGTCCGGCAACGCGTGGCAGATGAGCTCGGGCACGGCGACGTAGTCGGCGAACGCGCCGTGGCGCCGGTAGTCGCCGCACGACACGCCGACCACCTGGCGGTTGTCGCACAGGTTGACCTTCCCGGCGTCGCAGTACCGGCAACCGCCGCAGAACACCGTCGAGTCGAACGTGACCCGGTCACCCGGCGCGAACCGCGTGACCGCGGCGCCGACGCGCTCGACGACCCCGGCGGCCTCGTGGCCCATCACGATCGGTGGCTGGCGACGCCCGGTGCTGAGGTCGTAGCCGTGCACGTCGCTGCCACAGATCCCACACGCCGCCACCCGGATGAGCACCGTGTCGTCGCCGACGTCGGGCTCGTCAACGTCGACGTGCTCCAACGACCGCGCCCCGGTCAACATCAACGCCTTCATCGTCGCTCCCCCTTACCTTCCTGGTGGGCCTTGAGCGATGCTCTTGGTCTGGGAAGTCCGGCGGTGCCGGTATGGCTCACTGCCCCCTGTCGAGGTCATGGCCTGGGGGGTGTTGCCGCCGGTGCTGT
>JAXHUH010000199.1:0-30368 GCA_034211175.1 Actinomycetota bacterium | reverse complement strand
GCGCCCGCGGCGGTCGGCGGGCCCGACGCGCGCGACTCGCTGCCGCTGCCCGCTCCGGCGCGGGCCTTCTCCAATGCCGTCGACCTCGCCGCGCCGCCCCGGCGGGTGATCTGGAGCCCGACGATGGGCTTCGCCACCATCGACCGCGAGGTGCTCGCGGCGTGCGAGGCCGCGGTTGCGGCGCTCGCCGACGCCGGCACCGACGTCGTCGAGCTCGACACCGTCATGTCGGCCGACCCGCTGGAGGACTGGCTCACCATGTGGGTCGTGGCCCGCCACAAGGCGCAGGGCCTGTTCATGGACACACCCGAGTGGGAGCAGATCAGCCCGAGCCTGCGGCCCCAGATCACCGCCGGCGCCTCCGTGACCGGCAGCGACCACGCCCGGGCGCTCGACGCCTGTTACCGCTACCGGGCCGAGCTGGCCGACGCCATGGAGACGGCTGACGCCGACCTCGTCCTGTGCCCGACCGTCGCCGGCCAGGCGCCCCGCCTCGGCGAGGAGGGCACGATCGACGGCAACGCCGAGGTCGGGTGGGTCCAGCTCACCTACGGCATCAACCTGACCCGCAACCCGGCCGGGACCGTCAACGCCGGCTACACCGCCGCCGGGATGCCGATCGGGCTCCAGGTCATCGGCCGCCACCTCGACGACGCCGGCGTCCTCGCCGCCATGCGGACACTCGAGACGGTCGTCAGCGACGACCGCATTGCCGGCGTCGGCTGACCGCGGGCTCGTGGCCGACGACGCTCGCGGGCGGCAGCGGCCGCCGGGTGCCCTGCGGCTCGAGCGGGACGACGCCGACTGGGCGGTCGACGGGTACCCCACCTTCATGGGTTGCCCGCTGACGCTCACGGTCGACGATCTGCGGGCCGAGCAGCCCGACGTCGTCATCGCCGGCACGCCGTGGGACGGGGCGATGGGCTCCGCGCCGGGCGCCCGCTACGGCCCCCGGGCCATCCGCCTCGCCGAGTACACCGGCCGCCGGGGTGGCGACTGGACCCACCCGGTCGTCCGGATCGACCCGTTCGACCACCTCTCGGTCGTCGACCACGGCGACGTGGCGGTCGTCCACGGCGCCCCCGAGAAGACCTTCGCCCGGGTGCGCGCGCTCGTGGCCGACGTGGTGGGCGTCGGCGCGCTGCCGCTGCTGCTCGGTGGCGACCACTCGGTCACCTGGCCGCACGTGCGGGGGTTGACGTCGGTGCTGGGCCGGGGCAAGGTCGGTGTGGTGCACCTGGACGCCCACGCCGACACGTGGCCGCTGGCGGACGGCGAGTACACGAGCCACGGATCGGGCATGCGCCAGCTGATCGACGGCGGTGACGTCGCCGGCGAGCACTTCGTGCAGGTCGGACTGCGCAGCTCCACCGACCGGGAGACGCTCGCCTACATGGAGGCGCGCGGGATGCGGTCGCAGTGGATGGCCGAGATCCGCCGGTCGGGGCTCGAGGCCGCGCTCGACCGCGCAGTCGAGGAGGCACTCGCCGGGCCCGAGCACCTGTTCCTGTCGGTCGACATCGATGTGTGCGACCCGGCCCACGCACCGGGCACCGGCGCCCCCGAGCCCGGTGGGCTGACGAGCGGCGAGCTCCTCGAGGCGGTGCGGCGGATCGCCCACGAGGTCCCGCTCGCCGGGATGGACATCGTGGAGGTCAGCCCGCCCCACGACACCGGCGTGAACATCACCGCCGTGCTCGCCCACCGGGTGGCATACGAGGCGCTGACCGGCACGGCGATGAGGAAGGCGGGCGGCTTTGCGCCCGGCTACGCCGATCCCCGCGCCGCGGGCGGACCGCCACGCAGGATGTCGTGATCGATCGGCTCGTCAGGCGACGCGGCGGTAGCGGGCGATGGCCAGCGGGGCGAACACGGCGATGATCCCGACCGCCCAGGCGATCGCCTGGAGGACGTAGGACGCGGTCGGCCCGCCGAGCACGAGCGCACGCACGGCGTTGACCGTGATCGACACCGGCTGGTGGTCGGCGTAGGCCTGGAGCCAGCCGGGCATCGTGTCGGTGGGCACGAACGCCGAGCTGGCGAAGACGAGCAGCGCCATGATCGGGAACGACGACGCCTGCGCGGCCTCGGCGTTCGGGGCCGACAGGCCTACCACGGCGAACACCCACGACATCGCGAACGAGAACAGCAGCACCAGCGCGATCGCCGCAGCGAAGGCCGCGGCGTTGGTGTGGACGCGGAACCCGACCAGGAAGCCGACCGTGACCATGATCGTCACGACCAGCACGTTGCGGGCCAGGTCGGCCAACGTGCGGCCCGCGAGCACAGCCGAGCGGGCCATCGGCAGTGACCGGAACCGCTCGATCAGGCCCTGGTGGAGGTCCTCGCCGAGACCGACCGCGGTGTTCACCGCTCCGAACGTGACGGTCTGGATGAAGATGCCCGGCATCAGGAAGTCGACGTAGGGCACACCCGGCACCTGGATGGCGCCGCCGAACACGTAGCGGAACATGATCACGAAGATCACCGGCTGGATCGTCGAGAACACGACGACCTCCGGCACCCGGCGCATCGCCGTCACGTTGCGCCAGGCGACGGCGAGCGAGTCGGCGACGGCCCAGCGGAGCGCGTCGAGGCGTGACTCGTCGTTCGCGGGTCGGGTCGCCGTGGCGACGGCCGTGGTCATGACGGGTCTCCTTCGACGTCGGGCGCCGGTTCGCTTCCCGGGCCGGGCCCGGGCTCGGCCGGGTGGCCGGTGAGCTGGAGGAAGACGTCGTCGAGCGACGGCTCCCGCACCGCGACGGCCTCGACCGGGACGTGGTGCTCGTCGAGCGCGCGCACGGCTCGCAGCAGGTCCGCCCCGGGATCGAGGACCTGGAGCTCGAGGCGGCGGCCGCCGTTGGCGATCTCGGTCGGGCCGATCTGGGTGAGGGCGCCCTTCGCCTCGGCGACGACGGCGTCGGGCCCGAGATCGACCGTGATGATCGTGGCCCCGAGCGTCGACTTCAGCTCCGACGCGGTGCCATCCGCGATCACCCGGCCGTGGTCGATCACCACGATCCGGTCGGCCAGGCGGTCGGCCTCCTCGAGGTACTGGGTGGTGAGCAGCAGCGTGGACCCGACGGCCACGAGCTCCTCGATGACACCCCACAGATCGAGGCGGCTGCGGGGGTCCAGGCCGGTCGTCGGCTCGTCGAGGAACAGCACCTCCGGCTTGTGCACGAGAGCGGCGGCGAGGTCGAGGCGGCGGCGCATGCCGCCCGAGTAGGTCTTCGCCGGACGGTTCGCCGCGTCGGTGAGCTGGAACCGCTCCAGCAGCTCGTCGGCCCGGGCGCCGACACCGCGGCGGGGCTGATGGGTCAGGCGGCCGACGAGCTGGAGGTTCTCCCGGCCCGTGAGGTTCTCGTCGACCGCTGCGTACTGGCCGGCGAGGCCGATGCGGTGGCGGACCTCGTCGGCATGGGTGGTCACGTCGAGGCCGAGCACCTCGGCCCTGCCCGCGTCGGGGCGGAGGATCGTGGTGAGGATGCGCACCGCGGTCGTCTTGCCGGCACCGTTGGGGCCGAGGAGGCCCAGCACGGTGCCCGGGGGGACGGCGAGGTCGACCCCCGCCAGGGCATGGACGTCGCCGAAGTGCTTCTCGAGCCCCTCGGCGCGTATGGCGTGTTCCATGGCGCGGACGCTACCGAGAAGCTTGATCTTTCTCAACTATTTTTGGGCGGCCGGCCGTTGCGCCGGAGGTCCCTCGACTGCGGTTCGGAGCATCAACCGGGGACTACCTAGGCTTGGCGCGGTGGTCGACCAGCACAGCCGCGCCGAACGGGTACGGGCCGCGTGGCACCGCCTGTTCGGGCTCATGCTGTCGGCGAAGACCCGGGAGCGGTTCGGCCACGTCGCGGCCGAGCTCGGGTTCACCCCCGGCCAGCTCCAGGCCGTCCTCGACCTGTCCCACGCCGGCCGGCCGCTGTCGATGCGCGAGCTCGCCGAGCAACTCGACGTCGACGCCTCCTACATCACCGGCATCGTCGACAACCTCGAACGCCGAGGCCACGTCGTGCGCCAGCCGTCGCCGACCGACCGGCGCGTCAAGCTCGTCTCGCTCACCGACGACGGCTGGCTGGTCCACGAGCGGGCGTTCGAACGGTTCTCCGAACCCCCCGAGGGCGTGCTCGACGAGCTCGACGACGCCGAGCTGGACGCGCTCGGGTCGCTGCTCGCCAAGGTGGTGCCCGACATCCCGACCAGGCTGCCCACCGCACCCGGCCGGCAGCCGAGCAGCACCGCGTCCGGTCGGGACGGTGGCGGAGGGTGCAACGGGGTGCGCTAGGATGTCGCTCCGTTCGTCGGGGCGATTAGCTCAGTTGGTTAGAGCGCTGCCTTCACACGGCAGAGGTCGACGGTTCGAGTCCGCCATCGCCCACGAGCTGCGTCTTCCTTTGGTCGGTAGCCACCTCCCAAGGGAGAGCCGCAATGCCGCCCGCTCCGCTCGGGGCCTTCGGGCCAGGCGGGCCCTTGGCATTGGTTCCGCGAGGTGCGTCAGCACCGGTGCCTCGCGGTGGACGAGCTGGCTCTTGTCGTGCTCGGCGGCCGCCTCGCACGGGAGGGCCGCGTTGTCTTCCGCTCCGCTCGGGGCCGTCAGGCCCGGCGGGCCCTTGGCATTGGTTCCGCGAGGTGCGTCAGCACCGGTGCCTCGCGGTGGACGAGCTGGCTCTTGTCGTGCTCGGCGGCCGCCTCGCACGGGAGGGCCGCAATGCCGCCCGCTCCGCTCGGGGCCGTCAGGCCCGGCGGGCCCTTGGCATGGGTTTCCACGAGGTGCGTCAGCACCGGGCCCTTGCGGCGGACGAGCCGGGTCTTGCTTTGGTCGGTGGCCGCCTCGGATGGGCGGGCCGCGTTGCCTTCCGCTCCGCTCGGGGCCGTCGGGCCCGGCGGGCCCTTGGCATTGGTTCCGCGAGGTGCGTCAGCGCCGGGCCCTTGCGGCGGACGTGGCGGCCGTCTGACCGTTGTCGTCTCGGTGGCTGCCTCGCAAGCGTCCTATTCGCAGGGGTGTTCGGGGGTGACGGGGGACGCGCCGGCCTTGTGGGAGACGATGTAGCACGCGGCGATCGGGTCGAGCGGGGTCGGGGGGAGATCACTCTCGCTCGGTAGGCGGCCGTCGAAGCCGTCGGGTGCGGCGACATCAGAGGATGTCGTCGTCGCGAGCGGGGCGTCCGTGGCCGAGCGCGAACCCTCGCTCGGGCCTGCGCAGGCGGCGGTCAGCAGTGCGGTCGCGAGGACCGCGGCGGAGACGACGGTCTCCAGACGGTGGGATGCGGTCATGGGTGGCTCCTCGATCGCCGGGTGTGCGGCTGTCGTGGAGGCACCGTCGCCGGTGCACGCGGCGGGGGATGACACCGCCGGCCTGCAGCGACGCGGCAGCTCCGGCGATCGGCAGGGGGTTGCGCTGCAACGTCGCTGCAACGGCGATCCGTCATGATGTTGCAGCGTCGGCCGCATGCCTTCGGAGGCCCCGGTGCTGAGCATCACGCTGCTGGGTGGCGTCGAGATCGCGATCGACGACGCGCCGCGACCGATCGGAGGTCGCAGTCCGCGTCGGCTCGTCGGGGTACTCGCGCTCGAGCGTGGTCGCATCGTGCAGCACGACCGTCTCGTGGACGTGCTGTGGACCGGCGTCGAACCACCGCCGAGTGCGCACCGCACGATCCAGTCGTTGGTCAGCCGGCTCCGTCGCACCATCGGCACCGAACGCATCGAGCACGTGCACGGCGGCTACCGGCTCGCGCTGGAGCCGGACGACCGGATCGACGTCGACACCTTCGACGAGCTGCTCGCGAGCGCCCGTTTCGTCGGAGATCCGGCGACGCGCATCGACCTGCTCGAACGTGCACTGGCGATGTGGCGGGGACGGCCGTTCGGCGAGCTGGCCGACGAACCGAGCTTCGTCTCGGCGGCGTCCAGGCTCGAGGAGCAGCGGGCGACGGCCCTCGAGGACCGGGCCGCCGCGTTGATCGACGCTGGGGACCACACGATCGCCGTCGCCGAGCTGGAGGAGCTGCTCGGCTCACGGCCGCTCCGCGAGCGCCCGTGGAAGCTGGCCATGGTCGCCAACTACCTGTCGGGCCGGCCCGCAGAAGCCGTGCGCGTCCTCGGCCGGTATCGGAGCCTGCTCGCCAACGAGGCGGGACTCGAGCCGTCCGCGGCCGTGAGCGAGCTCGAGCTGCGGATCCTTCGGAACGAAGACGTGTCCGAGCTCGGGGCCGGTCCCCGGGCCCGCGCACGTGGCTACGCGCTCGACTCCCTGATCGGCGCGGGACCCGCCGCGCACGTTCACCGGGCCACGCGCACCGACAGCGGATCGGAGGTGGCGCTGAAGATCATCCGGCCGGAGGCGCTGCGCAACGCGGCAGCGGTGCGCCGCTTCGATGCGGAGATCCGCCTGTGGGGCCAGATCGAGCACCCGAACATCGTGGTCCTGCACGACCGCTGGCGAGGTGCGGACGAGGCGGGGCTCGTGATGCGGCTGATGAGCGGCGGGTCGCTCCTCGATCGCCTCGCGGCCGAACGACCCTGGGACGTCGACGCGACGCTCGCGCTGGTCGACCAGCTCGCCGCGGGGTTGAGCGAGGTCCACCGGATCGGGCTCGTCCACGGCGCGGTGCACGGGAACAACGTCCTGTTCGACGAAGCCGGCAGCGCCCACCTGGGCGACATCGGGACGACCGCACTCGCCGGACCGGGCGCAGCGCGCTCCGTGGCGGGCGACGTGCGTGCCGTCGGCCGCCTCGCGGCGTCGCTGCTGACCGGCACGGATCTCGCTCGCCACGACGACGTCGTCGCCATCGCCCGCCGACGCCGGCCCGATCTGCCTCCGGCCTTCCTGGAGTGCCTCGCGTGCGACGAGGCGATCGACGGGGTGGATCCCTGGGCGGAGCGTCTGCGGTCGGCGGCGCCCGGTCTCCATCGGAGCGTGCGTCGTGCGCGGAACCCGTTCAAGGGCCTGCGCGCCTTCCGAGAGGTCGACGCCCCGGACTTCCACGGTCGGGACCGGATGACCGCGGAGACCCTCGACCATCTCCACCGCTCGGCCTTCGTGACCATCGTCGGGCCGTCGGGAAGCGGGAAGTCGAGCCTCGTTCGCGCCGGTGTCATCCCCGCGCTGCAGGCTGCGTCCGCATCCGACGATCCCACCGCGCCTGCATGGGTGGAGGTCGTCGTCACGCCCGGCGATCGTCCCTGGCTCGAGCTCGAGGCGGGTCTCGCACGCGCGTGCCCCGAACCCCCGAGCGACCTGAGACGGCTCCTGCTCTCCGGGCGGGACGGCCTGCTGCGCGCCGCACTGCGCGTGTGCCCGGCCGGCGAGGACGTGCGACTCCTCCTGGTGATCGACCAGTTCGAGGAGCTGTGGACCCACGTCGACGACGTCGAGGAGCGCGCCGGCGTGCTCGACGCCCTCGTCGCCGCGACAACGGCCCGGCGTTCGCCGGTCACGGTCGTCGCGACCCTCCGAGCGGACTTCGTCGGGCGGGCGCTCGAGCACGCCGGCCTCGCCGAACGTCTGCGCGAGGGCACCGTGCTGCTCCCTCCGCTCAGCCCGGAGGAGCTCGAGCGGGCGGTGCGCGGCCCGCTGCAGGCGCGAGGCGTCGACGTCGAACCGGCGTTGCTCACCCGTCTGGTCGGCGACGTCAGCAGAGCCCCCGGGTCCCTGCCCTTCCTCCAGTTCGTCCTGCGCCACCTGTTCACCTCGCGATCCGGGGACCTCCGTCTCGAGGCGTACGAGTCGACCGGTGGGCTGGTCGGCGCGCTGGTCCAGCGGGCCGACCAGCTCTGGGACTCGCTCGACGACGGTGACCGCGCCGCGTTCCGCCGCCTGTGCCGGCGCCTCGTGGCGCCCGGCGAGGACCGGGCGGACACCCGTCGCCGCGCCGATCGGCGCGAGCTCTCCGACGTACCCGAGCACCTCGTGCAGCTGCTCGTCGAACAGCGGCTCCTCGTCATCGACCGCGAGGGTGGGCGCACGGTCATCGAGCTCGCGCACGACTCGATCATCGATGGATGGCCGAGGCTCCGCGCGTGGGTGGACGAGGATCGCGAGACCATCGCGATGCTCCGGGCACTGTCCCACGCGGCGCGTGCCTGGGACGACGCGGGCCGGCACGGCGAGGACCTCTGGCGCGGTCGGCGCCTGCAGTCCGCACTCGACCTCGCCGACGAGACCAACGACATCGAGCGGCAGTTCCTCGAAGCGAGCGTTCGCCAACGGGACGAGGAGACCGGTGCCGCGAGGAACCGACGGATCGCCGACCTGATCCTCTCGGCGCGCGCGGCCAGCGCCGCCGATCCCCGTCGTGCCGTTGGGCTCGCGGCGGAAGCGCACGACCTCGCGCCCGGCCGATCCGACGCGCTCGGTGCCGTGCAGTCCGCGCTCCTCGGGTGCGGGAACTGGCTGGGTGACCTCGCCACGGGCGGCGTGACCGACGGCGCCTGGATCGGCGGGACGACGGTCGTGCTGCGCGACGCCGACGGCATCACCTGGTGGGACACGACGAGGTTCGAGCGGACGCGCCGGATCGGGGGCCTCGGGCCCGGTCCGGTCGCGTCGGCCGGAGGTGTGCTCGTCGTCGGCACCCTGGACGGCGAGGTGCGCAGGATCGATCCGACCAGCGGACGGCCGGCGGGGAGCACTCACCTGCCGGCACCGGTCGCCGCGCTGCGCGCCCACGCCGGCGGGACGGTCGCGGCCGGCGACGCCGAGGGCCGCGTCTGGCTCATCGACCACGACGGGGACCCGATCGAGATGGGAGCGCTCGCGGCTCGCATCGTGGACCTCGCCGTGTCGCCGTGCGGCGAACGCGTGGCCGCGTGTGCCGGATTCGACATCCCGGTCACCGAGTGGACCATCAGCACCGGCGAATCGCGAGCGCTCGACCCCCACGATGCCGAGTTCCCCGAGCTGTGCGGCGGTCCGACGGTCGAGTACCTGCACGATGGACGGCTCGCCGTTGGTGACCGGAACCTGTACCTCTACCGTCCCGGCGTCGCCGAGCCCGAGATGATCGCGACGAGGGCACGTCCGGCGCACGTCGGTCGCGTCCGGTCGAACGGCGAGGTGATCGCGGTGTTCGGCGAGATCAACGGACTGAGCGTCGTGCCCGTCGACGGAGGGCCGTCGTCGCAGGTCGACGCAGGCGCCAACCTGTTCGCCGGCGACCTCGCCCCCGACGGGCGCACGGCGCTGGCCATCAACGGCACCGCCAGGTTGTTCGCGCTCGACGGCAGGACCGTCTTCGGGCCGGCGGTTCCACGCGGCCACTCCATGATGGCGAGGATCGACCACGAGGGCCGATGGCTCGCCGGTTCCCACGTGGACGGGTTCATGCGCAGCGTCCTCTGGGACCTGCGCGATCCGCGCCGACGGCGCGCCGTCCACGCCGGACACAGCTACTGCACCTTTCGGCGGGAGCAGTCGACGCCGGTGTTGTGGTGCCAACGGGAGCGGGCGCTGGCGACCTGGTCCGACGGCGCTCCCGACGAACTGCGGATGATCGCGGCCAGGGCCCGCTACTGCGGTGACTTCGATCTCACCAAGGACGGCCGCCACGGGCTGCTCGGCGATGCGTCGGGCCGGATCCACGTGTTCGACCAGGAGAGCGGCGAACTGGTCACGACGCTCGACGAGCTGTCGGGACGGCCGATCACCGGCAACGAGTTCGCCAACATGATCAGCGACATCGAGGTCGCGCCCGACGGGCGCAGCTTCGTCGCCTGCGGCTCCTCGGGCGTGGGTGCGAGTTGGGACGTCGGCACGTGGACGCCGCTGACGTCGCTGGCCCGCGACATGGTCCTCGCTGCCTTCGCTCCCGACGGCTCCGAGCTCTACACCGCCGATGCGACCCGGCTGGCGGCCCGCGACCCCGCCACGCTCGAGGTCGTACGGGGCCCGGTCCCGCTCCCCGCACCGCTCGTACGACCGGGTCAGGGCGACGGGCTCGACGTCACGGCGGACGGCCGCTGGCTCGTCGTGTGCACGACCGCAGGCGCCCACCTGTTCGACCCGACGACGCTGGCGGAGGTGGGGGAGCCGTTCCCGAACGACCCACAGGCGTGGTCGTCGGGTCTCTCACGCGGATCGAAGCTGCTCGCCACCTGTCATGGGGACCGTATCCACGTCTGGGATCTCGACCCGGACCGCTGGGTCACGACGGCGCGTCGGCTCACCGGTCAGGACCCGTCCGATGCCATGCGGGCGCCGACTGTCTGAGCAGGCAAAGGTTCGGGACACGCAGCCGCCGACCGGTTCGGCCCGCGGTCAACGCCGAGGGAACGGGGCGAGGGCCGTGTCGGTGCTGGCCGGGGGGAAGGCGAGGGCGGTGCAGAGGCGGGTGGCGCGGCGGTGGGCGTGGGGGAGTGCGGCCGGGTCGGTGTCGCCGCGGCCCAGTACGCCCGGGTCATCACCCACCCGATCGCCGGGTGAAAGGCGTCGATCGTCCTCGCGGCGCGCGCTCCCGATCCCATCGTCCGTGATCCCTCCGTTCGTCGCCGAACGCTCGCCGATCGGCCAACCGAATCGATCAGGGGATGGTGGGCGGTGATACACCTGTTCGCGTCGCCAACGGCTCCCGTCGGTCCACGGTGGTCATCTCGACGTCGAGCTGGCGGTGGATGAGCTCGACGAGGGACTGGTTGTCGGGTAGCTCGGTGATCCGCCACGTCGCGGCCTCGTAGGGGTCGGACAGCATCTCGGCGACGAGGCTGTAGACCCGGAAGTAGGCGATGATGAACCGCATCCGCTCCGGGTAGCGGGTCCACAGCCGGCTGGCGACCCTCGGTGTGAACTGCGCCGCGGTGTCGAACATCGCGACCAGCTCGAGCACGTCGGGGTCGGTGAGCTCGGGCACCGGTGGCGAGGGCGCCACGCGGGTGGGCAGGGCCCGCGCCGCGACTCGCTGGACGGTGCTCGCGGTGCTCTTCGGCAGCGAGATCACCCTGCCGAGGCGGACCTCGCCGACCGGGGTGTTGATCACGAGCACGTAGCGGGTCAGGAACCGCACGATCGACCGCTCGAACGCCTGCAGGACCGCCGGCATCTCCTCTGCCGGGCGGCGGGCGATCTCGGTCTTCTGCTCCTCGGTGAGGCCGCGTCCGACGAGCCCGGGGACCGCGTCGCGCAGCCAGATGACGGCGAAGCGGACGGGCTGTGCGAACGCGGCGGCGAGCAGGCGATCGGCCCGCTTCTGCTCGTAGGCCGACAGGCACACGTTCGCCGCCAGCAGGTGCTGGGCCCGCACCGCCTCGTCGACCCCGGGGTCACCGGCGCGGTGGTAGAACCCGACCGCTCGGCGGAGGAAGTCCCGGTCGGCCGGCGTGAGGCGCGTGTCGTCGCGGGTGACGCCGAAGCCCTCGAGCATCAGGTCGGTCGTCTCGTCGAGCCGATCGAGGATCCGCTCCGGGTCGGGCTCCTCGTCGGGGTGCTCCTCGTACGCCTCGATCAGCCGGCTGTGGACCAGCGCCATCTCGGCGAAGATGATCTGGTTCGCCAGCTGCAGGTTCTGGAAGTACTCGTCGCGGCCGACGAAGGTCCGGAACGCGGCGCCGAACACCTTCGCCGGGCGCTTGCCCAGGTTGAGCGTCTTGGCGACGCCCTTCAGGAACGGCCCGTTGGTGCGCAGGTCGTACATGGCGCTGACCTGCTTCGACGACCACTTCGCGAACGCACACCAATCGGGGCCCGGTAGCGCCGGGCGGACCTCGCGCAGGCGTTGGCTGAGCTGGTGGTACACGCGGGCGTAGATCACGGCGCGGTCGTCGGGGTCCGACCGGCCGCGCGACACCGCGGTGATCCAGCGTTCGTCCACGATGAGCTCGGCCAGCTTCCGGTCGAGCTCGGCGAGCTCCACGTCGGGCGGCCGTCGCGTCGGCTGGTCGTTCGCCGGCTGGTCGGAGCTGTCGATCGGCACGTCGCCCTCCTCGTCGTTTCGCTGTCCTGCCGGGACGGGGCTCGCCCGCCCGGGGTCATCCGAGGCGCTGTTCCAGGCCCGCTGCGGGGACCGAGCGAAGGATCGCCATGGCCCGTCGCCGCAGCGCGTCGGCGTCGGCGACCCGGTCGAGCCGGACGAGCAGCGCCCGCCACTCGACCAGGGACTCGACCTCCAGCAGCGGCATCGCCCGCTCCCGGTGCAGCTCGGCGGCCGCCTCGAACGACTCGGCGGCACCGATCGCGTCGCCGAGGGTGTCGCGCAGCAGTCCGATGAAGTGATGGCCGCACGGGTGGACGACCGATCCGTGGCCGAACGTGGCGCCGTGGGGCACCAGCCGCTCGAGGAGCTGCTCGGCGGGCTCGTGCAGGCCGATGCGCGACGCGAGGTAGGCGAGGTTGTCGAGCGCGGCCCGCTCGGCCAGGCTCCGCCGCACCGGGAGATCACCCGCCAGCAGCTGTGCGGCCGCCGCGGTCGCCTCCTCGACGGCGCCCGCGTCGTAGGCGTAGCGCAACGTCGCGAAGACGGGGTCGATCAGCGGCGATCCGAGCGCCTTGCGGAAGCGGTCGCGCTGGGACGCCAGCCGTCCCCGCAGGCGCAGGAGCTCGTTGCGCTGCTCGCGGTGGAACGCCGCTGCCTCGATGTCGGCGCCGGTGTCGACGCTGGCGGCCCGTGCCCGATCGGCGAGCTCCTCGGCCTCGGGCAGCTGACCGTTCAGCAGCGCCATCGACGCCTCCGAGTTGGCGCAGAGCCACACCAACTGGGGCTGGGCGAGGCGTTCGGCGAGCTCGCGCGACTCGCTCAGCAGTGCGGCGAGCCGGGCCGTGTCGCCGAGCGCGAGCGCCGGTCCCTGCTCGTGGAACGACGCCTGGAACAGCAGGGTCGGGTCGTCGAGCTCATCGGCGAGGGCGCGCAGCTCGTCGACCGCTCGGCGGCGCAGATCGAGCGTGTCGGCCGCGGCCACGGTCAGCTGGCGACGTACCAGCACCTCGGCGAGCGCGGCCCGATCGCCGCTGGCGCGGGCGAGCCGCAACGCCTCGTCGCTGAGCCCGAAGCGCACGTCGCCGTCGGGTGACCACGTGAGCTCGGCTGCCAGCTCGGCCAGCAGCCGGGCCCGTAGCCCGCCGATGCGCTCGGGCACGCCCTCCAACGCCTCGCGCAGGCCGGCGATGCGCCGCTCGTCGGGCAGCGCCGTGCGGGTCCACAGCCCGCGGCTCGAGGCCAGGAGGACCTCGCCGAGCAGATCGCCGCGATCGTGCTCCCGGGCCAGGGCCGCGGCCCGATCGAGGACCGCGCCGGCGTCGTGCGATCCCGAGTAGAGCAGGCTCGTGCCCCACCCGATCAGCAGCCGGACGTGGCGCTCGAGCCCGACCTCGTCGCCGAGGAGCCCGGCCGTGTCGAGCGCGGCCTCGAACCAGCGCGCGGCGTCGGCGTGCGCGGCCCGCTCGCCGGCGTGACGGGCGGCCGATGCCGTGGCGTCGAGCGCGGCCCGCAGGTCGGCCGGGGCGGACGCCGCGGCCGCGCCGAGCCGGTGCTCGGCGACTCGGTACGGGTCCCGGTCCGCCGGTCGTCCCTCGGTCACCAGCGCATCGGCGATCGTCCGGTGCCGGGTGCTGCGCCACAGCGTCGCGGTCTGCCCGGCGACGACGTCGGCGACGATGTCGTGCGCGAACGCCAACCGGTAGGGAGGGCCGAGACGCTCGGCGAGCACGCCGTTCGCGACGAGCGCGGTCACCGCGCTGTCGATGTCGTCGACCCCGAGGCCGCACGCCTCGGCGAGCAGCCACGGCTCGAGGCCCCGGCGGTCGAGCGACACGCAACGGGCGACGGTCGTCGCGTCGTCGCCGAGGCGTTCGAGGCGCCGGGACACGAACGAGTCGAGGGCGGCGGGTGCCGCCCCGCCCCAGTTCTCCGGGCGGCCGTGGCGTGCCAGCTCACACAGGAGGAAGGCGTTGCCGCCGGCCGTGGCGTTGACCGAGGCCGGGTCCCAGCCGCCGAGCTCGACCTCGGCGAGGATCGATGCCGCCTCGGCCGAGGTGAGCGGGGACAGGCGGAGCCGGGTCGCGGCCTCCCGCAGCGTCGGGGGCATCGTCGACCACACCGATCGGCCCCCGTCGTCGGGGCGGCTGGCGAGCACGATCACCACGCCGCAGCGATCGTCGTCCTCGTCGGCGAGCAGGGCCTCGCAGAGCTCCCGCACCGCGTCGAGCGTGGCGTGCGGCGCCCACTGGACGTCGTCGAGGGCCAGGACGATCGGTTCGACCGCGGCCATCGACCGGACGAGCGACACCAGCGCCCGGCGTACCCGGGCGCCGCCGATCTCGTTGTCGAGCTGGCGCCGTGACGCGGGAGCATCGAGCTCGCCGAACACGCTGGAGACCGCGGCCAGGTCCGGCGACGCGGCGGGCGCGAACTGCTCGAGCCAGGTCGGCGCCGTGCGCTCGACCTGGGCGAACGCGTCGTCGAATGGCTGGTACGGCCCACCGCCGCTCACGCAGCGCCCGGCGAGGACGACGGCGTCGCGGGCGTCGGCCCGTCGCGCCAGCTCACCGAGCAGGCGGCTCTTGCCCGACCCCGCCTCGCCCTCCACCACGATCAGGCGGCTCGACCCGGTCTCCGCCGCCTTGAGCGCGTCGACCGTGGCGGTGAGCTCGAGATCGCGGCCCGCGAACATGAGCTCGCCGACCGGGTGGAGCCAGCGCGGCGGCCGGGGCCGGCTCTGACGGGCGGCGTCGCGCCACGCGACCTCCCGGACCGGCACCGGCACGTCGATGCCGCGCAGCACGAGATCCTGGGCTCGACCGAAGGTGAGGTCGCCGCGGCCGAACGCCGTCTGGCACGTCAGGTCGGTCGCGAGCGTCGTGCCCGGTGGCGCGAGCGCCACGAGCCGGGCGGCCTGGACCATCGGCAGGCCGTGGACGTCGTGCTCGCCGGGCCGGACGTCGCCGCACGCGATCCCGACCCGCAGCGTCAGCGACTCGTCGAGACGCCGGGCGACCCGCTCGACCGCGTGGTGGAGCTGGGCGCCGGCGGCGAGCGCCGTCGACGACGCCGGCAGCACCGCCCACACGCCGTCGCCCGTGCTCTGCATCTCCTCCGCCCCGTACCCGGCGAGCGTGGCCCGCAGCGTGCGCTGGAGTTGGGCCCACAGGCGATCGGCCCGCTCCTCGCCGAGGCGTCGGCGCAACCGCGTCGAGTTGTCGACGTCGCACATGAGCACCGCGGCGAGGCGCACGCCGCCCGCACCGGGCGGGGTGGCGTCGGACGGGCCGGGGTCGTTCGTCTCGCGCACGGCCGCCGCCTCAGCGCACGGACCGCACGGCGGCACGCGCTCGGCGGCGGGCGGTCCTCACGACGGGGACCCGGGCGGGCAGGTGCCAGGCGCGCCGCAGCTCGGGCGGCAGCTGGAACGGTGCCCGGCCCGGCGTGTGGTGATCGGCGAGGCCGATGATCACGAGCCGGCCGGCGCGCCCGGTGCCCCAGCGGACCGCCCGGCCGACGAGCGGGAGGTCGCGCACGTGGCAGTTCAGCTCGTGCCAGGCGTCCAAGAGGCGCAGCAGGATCGGAGACGGGGCCGGCACGGCCAGGGCGTCGGGCATCGTTGTCGGCAGCACCCACGGCTGCTGGGCCAGGGTCCCGCCCGCGTCCGGGGCGGCCACCGGTCGGAACAGCCAGTGGAGCAGCGTCTGCGGGGCCCGGCCCCAACCGAGCGGCATGAACCGGCGGGTGCCGTCGACGAGGGCCGCGGTCAGGTCCCGGCCCTCCGGCGTCGCCGGTTCGCCGTTGTCGACCAGGTTGTGGTCCCACATGAGCACGGCCAGCTCGCCGGCGGAGTCGAGGTCGAGCGGCAGCGCGTCGGGGTGGTCGATGCCCATGAGGTAGCCGACGACCGACCACAGGTGGAGGTGGGCCTCCATGTCGTCCTCCGTCAGCGACACGCCCATCTTCTCGAGCGCTGCCCAGGTGGTGAGCGTGAAGTCGAGGAGCGTCGACAGCAGCAGGGCCTGGTTGAGCGGCTCGCCCTCGTCGGGCCAGCTGCCCTGCGCGGTCACGACCTCGCGCACCAGCCCGTGGAGGACCCGGAGCCCGACGCACGTGCCGTGGGCGGCGCCTCCGGGGCGGAACCCGTCGGGGCCCCGCAGCGCGGACACGTCGATGAGCAGCTGGCCGGTCTCGGCGACCCGGCGCACGAAGTTGCGGTTCCCCGCGAAGTCCGACAGGCGCCAGAGCACGGTGGCCGCCGGCTCGACCGCGTACGCCATCGGCAGCGCGGTGAAGAACAGCGCGGTCGCCATCTCGAGGCCGTGATCGACGAAGACCTTCTGCCCGCGTGCGACGAGGTCGTCGTCCATCCACGCGGGCGGCTCGGGCGGTCGATCGAGGAGGAACGTCGCGAGCTCGCCGCGTCGAGATCGTGGCGGCGTCGCGCTCAGGAGCCGACCGAGCTCGCGACGTATCGCCTCGGGCCCGTCCGCGTCGCTGATCTGTCGACCACCGAGATAACGACGGATCGCCAGTCGCATCTCGTCGTCGCCCTCGTGCTGCAGCGCTTCGAGCGCCGCCGCGGGCGACCACTCGGCTTCACGAGTGCGTGGCATCGACCTCTCCTCCCGCTCCCCGACGTTACCTCGCGGCTTGTACCTCATCGCGTGTTCTGTTGTGGTGAACAGGTGTGACATCCCGCGTGTCGTCCGTACGCCGAACCTGGCGTGTGGCGATGTGGGCAATGCCCGTCGCCCGGGGCGGAGCCGGTGCGCGAGATGGTCCGCGTGTGATGTGTATCGCGCCGTTCGCCCATGCTCCGGTGGCGCCGCGGGTCATGAGCGCACGGGGCACCCGGCAACGGTCGCGACCGGGGCCGCCGTGGTGGTCGTTCGCTGTCCATCGATGACAGGACGCGCGGGGGCGGCCCCGTGATGCACGAGGTTCACGGCGCGTGGCCCGCAGCGACGCCGCGGGCGCGTCGGTCGGCGGCGGGCGGGTCAGCCCGCCGGTTGCAGCAGGGCGAAGCTGGCGCCGTGGGGGTCGTGGGCGATGGCGATGCGACCGACGCCGGGGGCGTCGTCCGGTCCGCTGACCACCTGCCCGCCCCCGCCGGTGATCCTGGCGAGCGTCGCGTCGAGGTCGCTCGTCGTGAAGTAGACCATCCAGTGGTTCGGGACCATGTCCGGCATGTGCGGCGGCATCGTCATCATGCCGCCGAGGCCGCCGTGCTCACCGCCGCGAATGACGTGATACGGACCCATCGGCATGTCCTGGGTGTCGTACTCCCAGTCGAAGACTGTTGCGTAGAACGACCGGGCGGTGCCCACATCGCGAGTGACGAGCTCGTTCCAGCTCCACGTGTTCGCCTCGTTGGCGACGGCCGCTCCCTTGTGCGCGGCCGGCTTCCACACCGAGAACACCGCACCGGTCGGATCCGCGCAGACCGCCATCGAACCGACGTCCATCACGTCCATCGGTGGCATCATCACCGAACCGCCGGCCGACGTGACCTTCTTCGTGACCGCCGCGAGGTCATCGACGCAGATGTAGGTGTTCCACACGCCGGGTGCGCCGGCCATCTCCGCAGGCTGCGCCCCCATCCCGGCGACGACGAGCCCGCCGAGCAGGAAGTTGGTGTACACGTGGTTGCCGTCGCCGTCGTGGGAGGGCTCGGCGGACCAGCCGAAGACGTCGCCGTAGAACGCGACGGAGGCGTCGACGTCGGGGCTCATCAGGTCCACCCAGCACGGGGTGCCCGGATCGTAGGACTCGAACTTCGGCATCTGCGGTCCCTCCTCGTTCGTCGATGCCGGTACCGGCTCGCCGCCGGCCGGCACGACCGGTGGGCGCGCCGCCGGTGCCGGACGGCGCGCTGAACGCTAGTCGTGAGCCACGGGACGACCGGCGAGATTCCACAGACGATTGACGGATCTCGGAGGAGTTGTAGTGTGACGGCCATCACGTGAGGCGTGACCGAGCCGACGACCGGGGGGACGACGGTGGGGACCTACAACGCGGCGAGCTGGCTCGTCGACCGCCACGTCGCCGATGACGGTGCCGGGCGGACCGCGCTGCGGTGTGAGGGTCGCTCGACCAGCTACGGCGAGCTCCAGCAGGAGGTCTGGCGCGTCCAGCACGCGCTGACCGGGCTCGGGGTCGGCGCCGGCGGGCGGGTCGCGCTCGTGATGGTCGACGACGAGGCACTGGTGGCGTGGTTCCTCGGCGCGCTGCGCTCGGGCGTTGTGCCGGTGCCGCTCTCGACCATGCTGACCGGGGCCGATCTCGGCGCCATCGTGGCCGACGCCGGTGCCACCGCGGCGGTCGTCTCCGCGCCGTTCGCCGGCCACGTGGACGAGATCACCCGGGCCGCTCCGGACGTCACGAACGTGGTGATCGTCGGCGACGAGCCCAGCCCCGGTCGCGGTCCCGGAGGTGGCGGCGGCCCTGTCGTGCACCCGTGGTCGTCGTTCGACGACCGCTCGGAGGCATCGGTGGCCGACACCGATGCCGACTCGCCGGCGTTCTGGCTCTACAGCTCGGGCACGACGGGCACGCCGAAGGGCGTGATGCACCGCCACGCGTCGCTCCAGGCCACCGCCGACCACTACGCCCGGGGCGTGCTCGAGGTCGGGCCCGGCGACCGGTTCCACTCGATCGCCAAGCTGTTCTTCGCCTACGGCCTCGGCAACTCGCTCACGTTCCCGCTCTCGGTCGGTGCGACGTCGATCCTCAACCCGAACCCGCCGACGCCGGCCGCGGTGGCCGCGCTCGTCGCCGCCGAGCACCCGACGCTGCTCTTCGCCAGCCCCGGCTTCGTCGCCGGCCTCCTCGACGCCGAAGTGGCCCCGGAGACGTTCGCGTCCGTCCGCACGACGGTCACCGCCGGCGAGTCGCTCCCCGCCGACCTCCACCGCCGCTACTCCGAGCGCTTCGGCCACCCGGTGCTCGACGGGATCGGCACGACCGAGGCGCTGCACATCTTCCTGTCGAACACGAAGGGCGCGACCCGGGCCGGGACCAGCGGCACGCCGGCGACGGGTTACGAGGTCCGCCTGCTCGACGAGAACGACGCCGAGGTCACCGACGCGGACACGGCCGGGTTCCTCCACGTGCGCGGGCCGTCGATCGCCACCGGCTACTGGCGCCGGCCCGAGGCCACCGACGCCGCGTTCCGCGACGGGTGGCTGCGCACCGGCGACGTCTACACCCGCTCCGCCGACGGGTACTGGACGTTCCTCGGGCGCAACAACGACATGATCAAGGCCGGCGGCATCTGGGTGTCGCCCGCCGAGGTCGAGGCCGTCCTCGTCGCCCACCCCGACGTGCTCGAGGCGGCCGTGGTCGGCGGTCGCGACGACGAGGGCCTCGAGACCACCGTCGCCTACGTCGTGGCCCGAGCCGGGCGCACGATCGACGAGGGTGCGCTCGAGCGCCACTGCCGCGAGCGGATGGCCGCGTTCAAGCGGCCCCGCCGGCTGGTGGTCGTCGACGAGCTGCCGAAGACCGCGACCGGCAAGATCCAGCGCTACGTGCTGCGGGCACGCGAGTCCGACCACGTCGGCTCACGTTGAGCCCGGCCACCCGCGGGGACACGGAGGACCGACCGACAGCGACAACGTCGACCGGTGGGGGGATGCCGCCCGGTCGTGAAGGGGGAGAACGCATGAGAAGGACGCGTCCGATCCGGCTCGCCGTGGTGGCGCTGCTGGTGCTCGTCGCCGGTGCGTGCGGCGACGATGACGACGACGGTGGGGCCGAGTCGGCCGACACCACGGCCGGGGCCGAGGACACGACCACGGACGACGGCGGTGACACCGACGACGATGGTGCAGGCGACGATGCCACAGCCGAGGGCGACGGGGAGCCGATCCGCATCGGCCTGCTGACGTCGTTCAACGGCCCGTTCGCCCCGTGGGGCGTCCAGGTGCGCGACGGGATGCAGCTCGCGGTCGACGAGATCAACGAGGCCGGCGGCGTCGACGGGCGGATGCTCGAGATCGCCGAGGCCGACGACCAGTCGAACGCCGAGGAGGGCGTCGCCGGGTTCGAGCGCCTCGTCGAGGACGGCGTCGTCGCCATCGGCGGCACGATCTCCAGCGACGTCGGCCTCGCGACCGCCGAGCTCGCCGAGGAGCTCGAGACGCCGCTGTTCCTCGTGAAGGCCGGTTCGGACGCCATCCTCACCGCTGACAGCCGCTACACGTTCCGGACGTGCCTGCCCGCGGCGCCGATGGTCGCCGGGCCGATCGCCCAGTACGCCGAGGAGGAGGGCCTCACCAACGTCGGGGCGATCATCGCCGACTACGCCTGGGGCCAGGCCGTGCGGGCCGCGCTCGAGAGCGAGTTCGACGCGCTGGACGGCGTGTCGCTGCAGGTCGAGACCGCGCCGGTCGGCGAGCAGGACTTCACCACCTACCTCCGGGCGCTCGAGGAGTCCTCGCCCGAGCTGATCGTGGCGACCGGCCACCCGCCGGGCTCGGGCCCGATCACCGTGCAGTCGGCCGACCTCGGCCTCGACGTGCCGGTGACCGGTGCCTACTCGGTGCTCAGCGCGGTGATGGAGGGCGTGGGCGACGCCGGCGTCGGCCGCTACGCCGACTTCGACTGCGCCGACTACGAGAGCGACTCCTACCAGCAGCTGGCCCGCCGCTACCTCGAGATGTCGGACAACACGTTCATGGACGACGACGCCGTCGCCGGGTTCGGGATCGTGACGATGGTGGCCGACGCCGTCGCCGAGGTCGGCGACGACCCGGTCGCCGTCGCCGAGTACCTGCACGGCGAGACGTTCGACCTCGAGGGCTACGCGTTCGAGATGGGCTGGACCGATTGGGGCGAGCTGGCGACCGCCCAGCCCGTGTTCACGGTGATCGGTGAGGGCCCGGCGCCCGAGGGCGTCAACGACGCGGGGGACTGGTACCCCGAGACGCTGATCGTGCCCGAGCCGCTGCCGCCCTACGAGCCGTCGTAGGGGCCGTCGTTGTCGTCGCCGTCATCGTCGTCGTTCCTGACCATCGAGCACGTCGCCAAGCACTTCGGCGGCCTGCCCGCCATCAGCGACGTGAGCCTCGGGGTCGACGAGGGCGAGATCTGCGCCCTCGTCGGCCCCAACGGGGCCGGCAAGAGCACGTTGCTGAAGGCGATCAGCGGGATCCAGCCCGCGACCCGGGGCCGGATCCGCCTCGGTGGCGACGAGCTCACCGGGCGGGCGGCCCACGACGTCCGCCAGCGGGGCGTCGCCATGGTCCTGCAGACCCCGCGGGTGTTCGAGACGATGACCGTGCTCGACAACGTCGTCGTCGGGGCGCTGTTCGGCGCGACCCGACCGCGCCTCTCCGAGGACGAAGCCGTCGACCGGGCGCTCGAGGCCCTCGGCTTCGTCGGCCTCACCGACCGGTGGGCCGCCGAGGTCGGCGAGCTCAACCTCCACGAGCAGCGGTTCCTCGAGATGGCCCGCGCCCTGGCCGCCCGCCCCCGCCTGCTGCTGCTCGACGAGGTGATGGCCGGGCTGAACGACACCGAGCTCGCGGCGTCGATCGAGATCGTGCGTCGGGTGCGCGACGAGCTCGGGGTCACGATCATCTGGGTCGAGCACGTGATGAGCGCGGTGATGCGCCTGGCGGAGCGGGTCGTGGTCCTCGACTTCGGGCAGGTCCTCGCGGACGGCCGGCCCGATGAGGTCATGCGCCGTCCCGAGGTGGTCACGGCCTACCTCGGGACGGGGACGGCGGTCGGATGAGCGGGACCGTCGCCGACGAGCCGTTGCTGCGCGTCGCGGGCGTGCGCGCCGGCTACCAGGGCCAGGACGTCGTGCTCGACGTCGACCTCGACGTGTCGGCGGGGGAGGCCGTCGCGGTGATCGGGTCGAACGGTGCCGGCAAGACGACCCTGTTCCGGACCATCTGCGGCATGATGCGGGCCTCGGCCGGCTCGATCCGCTTCGACGGCAACGACATCACCGGGCTCGGCGCCCACCGCGTCGCCCGGGCCGGCCTCGCCTACGTGCCGGCCGAGCGCCACCTGTTCGGCGAGATGACCGTGCGCGACAACCTCGCGCTCGGTGCGTTCCCGTCGCGACCGTCGCCGGCCCGGCTCGAGATGGTGTTCGACCTGTTCGGCCGCCTGGCGGAGCGTCGGCGCCAGCTCGCGGGGACGATGAGCGGCGGCGAGCAGCAGATGCTGGCCGTCGGGCGGGCCCTCATGTCGGAACCGAAGCTCCTGATGCTCGACGAGCCGACGACCGGCCTCGCCCCGAAGCTGGCCGCCGAGGCCTACCGGGCGCTCGCCGCCCTGGCGACCGAAGGGCTGACCGTGCTCGTCGCCGAGCAGCAGGTGCCGCTGGCCCTCGAGCTCGCGGACCGGGGCTACGTGCTCGAGAACGGCCGGATCGGCGCTGCCGGCTCGTCGGACGAGCTGGCCGACGACCCCGAGGTCCGCCGCGCCTACCTGGGGGTCTCGTGAACACCGGCGGCGGGAGGGGGAGCCAGTCATGAAGGCCGCGATCCTCGACGGCATCGTGCTCGGCCTGCAGTACGGCATGTTGGGCGTCGGGCTGACGCTGGTCTACGGGCTCGGCGGGGTGCTCAACCTCGCCCACGGCCAGTTCGCCGTCCTCGCCGCCATCCTCGCCAGCCTGGCCATGGGTGCGGGGTGGGCCGTGGTCCCGGCCGTCGCGCTCGGCATCGGCGCCGCCGGTGTGATCGGCGTGATCGTCGACCTGACGCTCATGCGTCCCGTCTACCGCCTGGGCGGCGAGCAGCGGGTCCTGCTCGGTCTGCTGCTGATGCTGGGCGTCGGGTTCGTGATCGACGGCTTCCTCGTGTGGCGGTACCCGATCGAGGCGCTGAGCCTGCGCATCAGTGGCGACCCGGTGCCGATCCTCGGGGTCAGCATGCGGGTGGGGAGCCTGCTCGCCTCGGCGATCACGCTCGCCGCCGGCGCCGCGCTCGTCGCGTTCTTCCGCTACACCACCTACGGCCGGGCCGTTCGCTCGGTCATCCAGGACGAGGACGGCGCCCGCCTGTGCGGCATCGACCCCGGGCTGGTCCGCACCCTGATCTTCGGGGCCAGTGGCCTGCTCGCCGGGCTCGTCGCCGTGACCCGCTCGATGACCTCGCCGGTCAACGTCACCGCGGGGATCGAGCTGACCACCCTGGCGCTGATCGTGGCCGTCGTCGGTGGCCTGGGCAGCGTCTCGGGCGCGTTCGCGGCGGGCATCCTCCTCGGGATCGTCTCGACGCTCAGCTCGTTCTACATCGGCACCTACGTCACGACGATCATCCTGCTGGCGGCCGCGGCGTTGACGATCATCCTGCGACCCCGCGGCCTGCTCGGAGGCGCGTCGTGACCGCGACCGACCCGGCCCCGGCCCCGGTCGGACGGCCCCGGGCCCGCGCCCGCGCCCCGTTCGTGCGGGCCTACGCACCGATCGTCGTGGCGGTCGCGCTGCTGGCGCTCGTGCCGCTGCGCTACCACGACTCCCGGGCGCTGATGGGCGTCGCGGTCGCCGGCCTGCTGTTCGCGGCGTACGCCATCGCGTTCAACGTGATCTTCGGCAGCACGGGCCAGCTCTTCCTGTGCGTCGGCGCCCTCGCCGGGGTCGGCGGCTACGGCTCGGTCATCCTGAGCGACGAGCTCGGCGTGCCGATGATCGTCGCCATGGCGCTCGCCGCGCTCGTGTCCGCCCTCGTCGGCGGGCTCCTGAGCTGGATCGCGGTGAGCCGCTCCCTCGACGTGATCTTCACCGGCATCGTCACCCTGGCGTTCTCGCTGTCGTTCCAGAGCCTGGTGCTCGGCCGGCGCGACCTCACCGGTGGCGAGACCGGCCTGCGCGTCGAGGCCGGGTCGGAGACGCTCCTCGGCGAGCAGGTGGCGCCCTACTACGTGTTCCTCGGCCTCGTCTTCGTCTACCTGGTGCTCTACCGCTTCGTCCAACGCTCCCGCATGGGCTGGGCGTTGCGGGCACTGCGTGACGACGAGGTCGCGGCCGAGCTCGCCGGGGTCGACGTGACCCGCCACCGGGTGCGGGCCGGCATGATCGGCTCGGCCATGCTCGGCCTCGCCGGCTCGCTGTGGGCCCACTCCGAGGGGTTCATCGGGCCGTCGACCTACGCGTTCGGTCACGTCGACATCCGGGTGATCGTGATGTTGTCGTTCGGCGGCGTGGGCACGCTGCTCGGCCCGATCCTCGGCGCGGTCGTGTTCACCGTCCTCGACGAGTGGCTCGTCGACTACAGCCAGCTCCAGGTGATGCTCTACGGGATCGTCATCGTCGTGCTGTTCCTGGGCTTTCGCCGCGGCGTGATCCCGACCCTCGGCTCGCTCGCGGGTCGCCTCTCGCAGCGGCGCCGGGCCGGCCGGATCGACCTCACCGGCGAGGACGAGACCTCCACGCTCGGTCCCGGCGGCATCGACGCCCGGGCGCGGCCCGACCCGATCGATCGACCCGATGACGCCGGCGCCCCGGCGAGGGGCCGCAGCTGAACCCCCCTTCGCCGGTCGTTCATCCTCCGGGGGTGATGGCACGGCGACGCCGTTGAAGCACCATCGCCGCCATGGCCAGTACCAGCGATGCGGCAAGCGGAACCGAGGCGTCCGACCAGCCCGTCATCATCGACGACGCGACGATGCTCGCCGAGCTGCGGGCCGAGAACGAACGGCTGCGGGCCGAGCTGGCGGCCCAGCCGTCACCCGGCCGTCGACGCCTCGGGGCGGGCGCCGCCCGACGGATCGGGATGGTCGTCCTCCTCGCCGTGGCCGTGGTCCTGCTCGTCGCGGCGAACGTCGCCACCTGGGTGGAGCGCACCGCCCTCGACAACGACGAGTTCACCGCCGTCGCCAGCGACATCGTCCGTCGGGAGGCCGTGACCGACGCCCTGGCGATCGGGGTGACCGAGCGCATCTTCGAGCGGGTCGACGCCGCCGAGCTCGCCCGTGACGCCCTTCCCGAGAACGCCCAGGTGCTGGCGGGTCCCCTCGCCGGGGCGGTCCGCTCGTTCACCGAAGACGCCGTGCGCGAGGTGCTCCGCTCGGACCAGTTCGCCGTGGTGTGGTCGGAGGCGGTCCGGCTGTCCCACGAGAACGCGGTGAGCGTGATCACCGGCGAGGGCGACCTGGCACGCGTCGAGGACGGCCAGGTCGTGCTCGACCTCGACGAGCTCGTCGAACGGGTGCTGGCGAGGCTCGACGAACGGGGCCTCACGCTCTTCGAGAACGGCGCCCCGGTCGAGCTCGGCACGTTCGTGCTGTTCGAGAGCGGCCAGGTCGAGACGTTGGAGCGCTCCGTCGACTGGCTCGACCGCCTCGCCACCTGGTTGCCCCTCCTCGCGGTCGGGCTGGCCGTCGGGGTCGTGCTGGTGGCGATCGACCGTCGGCGGGCGGTCGCCCAGGTCGGCCTCGCCGTTGCCGCCGCCATGGCGCTCACCCTGGTCATCGTCCGGATCGCCCGACGCGAGGCGCTCGGCCAGATCGTGCTCGAACGGCGTCGCGCCGCCGCGGACGAGATGTGGGACGCCGTGATCGACGGGCTCCGCACACAGACGGTGGCCGTGCTGCTGGTCGGGCTGATCCTGGCGCTCGGGGCGTGGGCGCTCGGACCGTCGGCGTGGGCGACGAACCTGCGGTCGGCGCTCTCGGGCGGCATCTCCTCGGCCGGGGAGGGTCGGGCCACCGGGTGGCTCCCGGAGGGGGTCGTCGCCTTCGCCGCCGCCCACCGCGGCCTGCTCCAGGGCGGGATCGCAGCCGCGGCGTTCGTGCTCCTCATCGCGCTGCCGAGGTTGACGCCGTTCATCGTCGTGGTCGTCGCCATCCTCACGGCGCTGCTGGTCGGTGCGGTCGCGGCGGTGGCTGCCCGCCATCGGGGCGACACCGCGGCCCTCGACGGTGGCGATCACCACCCGGTCGGCGCCGCGCCGTGAACCCGGGGCCCGACACGGGCCGCGCGGCCCGCGAGGAGGGTTGAGCGATCCGCTTCCCGATCACCCGACCGCGTGCACTGCTGGGGCGGCGCCGTCACCGGCGCGACGACGCCATGGCCGGCCTCGTGCTCGGCGTCGAGAGCGTGCCCGACGGCCTGGCCAGCGGCCTGCTCGCCGGGGTGAACCCGGTCGCCGGCCTCTACGCCTACCTCTACGGGATGGTCGGCGGCGCCTTGTTCACCAGCACGGCGATGATGACGGTCCAGGGCACCGGCGCGATGTCGATCATCGTCGCCGACGTCGATCTGGCCACCACCGACGACCCGGCCCGCTCGCTGCTCACCCTGTCGATGCTCACCGGTGTGGTCATGATCGCCGCCGGGCTCGCCAACCTCGGGTCGTTCCTCCGGTTCGTGTCGAACTCGGTGATGACCGGCTTCGTGACCGCGGTCGGCGTCAACATCGTGCTCGGCCAGCTCGACAACTTCACCGGCTACCCGTCCTCGGGCGCCAACCGCATCGCCCGGGCGTTCGACCTGCTCGTCCACCTCGATCGCGTCGATGCCGCGTCCCTCGCCGTCGGCGCCGTGACGATCGCGTTGATCCCGCTGCTCCAACGGACGCCGCTCGGTGCGCTCGGCCTCGTGGTCGCGGTGTTCGTGGGCTCCGCGCTGGCCGCGGTGCTCTCGGCGTTCGACCACGAGGTCGCACTCGTGCGTGATCTCGCGGACCTGCCCCGTTCGCTGCCGCTCCCGCAGGTGCCCGCGGTGGGCGAGGTGGTGTCGCTGCTCGTCCCCGCGGCCTCGCTGGCCTTCGTCGGGCTCGTCCAGGGTGCCGGGGTCTCCGCCGGGTTCCCCAACAAGGACGGCGAACCGACCGACGCCTCGCAGGACTTCGTCGGCCAGGGCACGGGCAACGTGACCTCCGGGCTGTTCGGCGGCCTGCCCGTCGGCGGGTCGATGTCGGCGAGCTCGCTCGTGGTCAGCGCCGGGGCCCGCAGCCGGGCGTCGCTCCTCTACGCCGGCGTCGTCATGGCGATCGTCATCGTCGTGTTCGCCCGGGCCGTGGGCTACGTCGCCATGCCGGCGCTCGCCGCCCTGCTGATCGTGGTCGGCATCGGCACGGTCAAGCCGGCGAAGGTCAACGCAATCGCCCGCACCGGCCCGGTGCCGCTCACGGTGATGTCGATCACGTTCGTCCTCACCCTGCTGATCCCGCTCCAGTACGCGGTCCTCGTCGGCGTCGGGCTGTCGGTGCTGCTGTTCGTGATCCGCCAGTCATCGCGGCTCGTCACCCGCCGCGTGGTGCTGCGCCCGGACGGTCGTGCGATCGAGACCGAGCCACCCGAGCAGCTCCCGCCCGACGAGGTCGTCGTGCTCCAGCCGTACGGCGCCGTCTTCTTCGCCACCGCGTCGGTGCTGTTGGACCAGATGCCGGAGGTGACGCCCGAGAGCCGCCGCTCGGTCGTCGTCCTGCGGATCCGCGGGGCGGACGATGCCGGTGCCACGTTGCTCGACGTGCTCACCGGCTACGCCCGCTCCCTGCGCGAGCACGACTGCAAGCTCGTCGTCGTCACCGACAACGAGCGCCTCATCTCCCAGCTCCACCGCACCGGGACCGCGGACGTCATCGGCCACGGGAACATCTACCGGGGTACCGAGGTCATCGGCGAGACGATGCGGCGGGCCCACGACGACGCCATCGAGTGGGTGGCGCGGCGCTCCAGCGAGGGTGGTGCGACGTGATCCTCGTCCTGTCGGTCGCCGGCGCCGTCGCGCTGGTCACGGTGGCGTCGTGGTGGATGCTCCGCACCGCGATCGGTCGCCACCGATCGGCGCCTCCGGACCCGGACTGGGGTGACTGGCCGAGCGACCAGATGGCACCCTGAGCCGGGAACCGGGCACGTCGGATCGGGGGAGCCGGACATGCGGAAGCTGCTGCTGCTCCGTCACGCCAAGTCGAGCTGGGACGACACGTCGCTCGACGACCACGACCGGCCGCTCGCCGCCCGCGGCCGGCGTGCGACCGTTGCGATCGCGGGTCATCTCGCGGCGCTCGGCCGGCCGCCCGACCTGGTCCTGTGCTCGACGGCCCGCCGCACCGTCGAGACGTGGAAGCGGATCGCGCCGGCGCTCGGCCCGGGGGGTGCCGTGGAGCTGGACGAGCGGATCTACGCGGCGGGCGCCGTGCAGCTGCTCCGGCGGCTCCGGGAGGTCGGCGACGAGTCGTCGCGCGTCCTGCTCATCGGCCACAACCCGGCGATCGAGGACCTGACGCTGACCCTCGTCGGCTCCGGCGACACCCGGCTCCGACGCCGGGTAGCCAAGAAGTACCCGACCGGCGCGCTGGCCACGATGTGCTTCGACGGAACGTGGGCCGACCTGCGTGGCGGAGCCGGCGAGCTCACCGCGTTCGTGCGCCCCAAGGACCTCGAGCGGGCCGAGGGCGCCTGAGCCGGAACCGGGCGTGACCTCGGCTGAACGCCGTGCAGGTCGAGGTGCGATGATCGCGGGGTGAGCGACATCATCACCGGGGTCCTGGCGCTGGTCGTGGGGCTCGCGCTCTGCTTCCGCGGGTACCTGGCCATGCGCATCCTCCTGCCGATCTGGGGTGCGCTGTTCGGCTTCGGGGTCGGGGTCGGCATCGTCGAGGCGGTCACCGGCGACGGCGTGCTGTCCACCGTGCTGTCGTGGGCCGCCGGCATCGGCGTCGCACTGCTGTTCGGCATGGCCGCGTACCTCTACTACGAGGCGTGTGTCGTGCTCACGATGGGTGCCGCCGGGTTCGTGCTCGGCACGACCGTCCTCGTGGCGCTCGACATCGAGTGGACCTGGCTCGTGACCCTCGGCGGGCTCGTCGTGGGCCTGGTGTTCGGCTTCCTGGCCGTCATGGTCGACCTGCCCATGCTCCTGCTCACGACGCTCACCGCCGTCGCCGGTGCATCGGCGGCCACGGCCGGGCTGATGCTGCTCACCGGCGCGGTCGACGCCGCGGACTTCGACGAGGGGACCGTCGTCCAGAGCTTCGACACGGGCGGCATCTGGTGGTTCGTCTACGTCGGCCTCGCCGTGGTCGGCGTCGTCCTCCAAGTGCGGGCGCTCTCGTCGATGCGCCGCTCGATCCGTGACCAGTGGGTCTCGGGCGGCGGGCGATCCCTGTTCGATCCGGCCCGCCGCTAGCGGCGCCCGACGCGACGGCGACGGTCGCGGCGGCTCCTCGCACACGTGCTCGTCGCGGGTTCCGGAGAGATTCCTCGCCCGGCCCGTAACGCGCCCGCCGTCGGCGACGTTCCTTGGCACGAGTCGATCCGGAAGCGGCCGAGGTTCCGGCCGGGGGCGGAGCCGGCCGTGACCGCGAGCTCTGCCCGCTCGAGCGGTCACGACCCCGAGGCCGAGTCCGGGTCGTCTCGTGGGGAGGTCCCGTCGCCCACCGGGTGGCGGCGGGACGTCGTCGCACCGGGGGAGGGTTCCGCCTCCACGAGAGCCGCCCCCGGTGCGCACGTCGGCAGGAGCACGTAGGCGGTGGGATGTGGCGGGGAGCGGGATGGCACCGACGGTCAGCATCGGGCTCACGGTGGGTCGGGACGCGACTCACCTGGGAGCGGCGATCGATTCGATCCTGGCCCAGTCGTTCGACGACCTCGAACTGGTCATCGCCGACGCCGGTTCGGCCGAGCCGGCGGAGGCGCTCGGCCGCGAGGCGGCGGCCCGCGACCGGCGGGTCCGCTACCACCGGGCCCGGAGCGGCGCGGGGTCGGCCAACGCGTCGAACCTGGCCTTCGCGCTGTCGAGGGGCCGCCTCTACGTACGGGCCACGCCCGACGACGTGTTCGACCGGAGCTTCGTCGCCCGATGTGTCGCCGCGCTCGACCAGCGCCCTGATGCCGTCGCGGCCTACACCGGGGCGACCATCGTCGACGACCGTGGGCACCTGGTCGGACGCTGTGGGGAGCTCGCCGGCTCGTGGGACGCGACCCGAGCGGGTCGTCGCATCCGTCCACTGCTCGATGCGTCGGCATCTGATCCGGCGGTCTGCGTGGCTCGCCGCGAGGTCCTCGAGGGGGTCTCACTGCCCGGTCTCGTGCACGGATGGGAGCGGGCGCTGCTCGTTCTGCTCGCCCTGCACGGTCCGTTCGTGGAGGTGCCCGAGGTGCTGCGGGAACGCCGGGTCCGGTTGGCCGGCACCGCGGCCTGGACCGGGCCGACAGGGTCGAACGGCGAGATCGTGTCGCCGTGGCGGATGCTCGAGGAGCTCGGCGGCGCCGTGGCCGCCGCCCCGGTGGGCCGGGTCGGCCGCCTCTGCGCCCTGTACGAGCTCGCACGGTGGTCCTGCCGCCCGTCGCCGCGACTGACGACCGGGCCGGACGTCGCGCTCCGACTCCTGCCCGGCTGACCGGTCCGGTCGGCCCGACCTCCGGCGGTCAGCCCGGTGGTGTGGTCGTCGATGACGCGTTGCGCCGGTTCGCCGGCGACGACCCCTGGCCGCCGCCCGGCGGATCGGCGCCGTTGGCTGCGCCGTTGCCGGCGTTCGCCGCCCC